>CAJJCT010000010.1 GCA_905182735.1 Candidatus Marivariicella framensis | reverse complement strand
TTCATTTTAAATGTGTTTAATTATTAATATTGAATTTTTCAGATGGTGTAAAAGGAGAAATTGATATTTTCTCCATTTTTAATTGATATTGTTTCCATTCTTCATTGAAAAACATATTTACCTTATCTAAAGCAGATTTTAATTCATTTTCTGCCTGAGTTGTTAAAATTTCTTCAGTCTTAGTTGTTCCGTTTGGTCTAGAACTTGAGTAATAATAAGCTTTTCTTATTCTAGATAAAACAGTTTCTTTTGTACTTCTAATAATACCTTGTCTTTTATCAACTTTACCAAAGAACAAATCCTGAATAACATTAATTTTTTTGATCACTTCCTTAGATGACTCAATTTGAGTTTTAAATGATAAAGAATCATTTTTAATTAAAATATTTTCAAAATCTTTAGCAATCAAAATACTTTTAGCAAGCTGATTTGATGCCTTGTCAATAATTTTGATGTATTTTTCTAAAGTTTTTGATGTTTTATATGAATTCTCAATTGATTTCTTAGAAATAGATAATCTTGGATCTGATTTAACAATTATAAAAGTTTCATCATTAATGTCTCCAACTTCCATGATTAACTTGTACTCGCCTGGTTTTACTTGGGTCCCAGACCCTTCACTATTATTTTTTCTAATTTTTCGTTTTGGATATTTTGGACCTTTTTCATCCATATTCCAACTAATTTTATGAAATCCTTTTTTGTCTGGAAATTTTATTTTTAAAGTTCTAATAAGCCTTTCCTTATCATATACTTTTAGTAAAATGGTATCTTTTTTAAGGTCTTTTATTTCAGAAAAATCTGGATTAAAAAAATATTTTATTTGGGCACCAAAGCCTTTATTTTCTCCATTAAATAAAGCATCACCTCCAAACCTACTTCCAGTAGGTTGTTGTATAGACGCCATGTAAGCAGTTGGAGGTTCAAATAGTTTAAATAATTCATTAGTTAAGGACAAGCTGTCTGCCATTGCCCTTAAGGGTTTAATGTCATCCAATATCCAAGCAGCTCTTCCAAATGTTCCAATTATTAGATCGTGTTCTCTTGGATGAATAGCCAAATCTTTAGTAGATACAGTAGGAAAAGTTTTTGAATCAAATTTCTGCCAATTTTCGCCGGAGTTTAAAGAGAAATATAAACCATCATCAGCACCTAAAAATAATAATTTTGGATTGACAATATCTTCAATTATACTTAATGTGTATGATGACACATCATTTGAATCAACAATTCTTTCCCATGTTTTTCCATAATTTTTTGTTCTGTAAGCATAAGCCTCGTAATTAAATCTTCGATAATCGTTAGCTATCAATAATGCTTCACCTTTATTTTTATTCGAAGCTTTAATCTGAGGAATCCAGCTTCCTTTTGGCAAACCTTTGAGCCCTTTAGTAACATCCTCCCAGTTTCCCCCTCCATCTTTAGTAATATGAACTCTTCCATCATCAGAAGCCACCCATAACATATTTTTTTCTAAAGGACTAGGTTCAATTACAATTAATGTACAATGATTTTCTGCACCCGTGGCATCTAAAGTTAATCCTCCACTTTCAGATTGTTTTTGTTTTTCGGGATTATTTGTTGTTAAATCTGGAGATATTAACCTCCAAGTAAGGCCCTTGTCTGAGCTTTTATGTACAAATTGACTTCCAAAATAAACAGTACTATTATTAAAAGGATCTTGTCCTATTGCAGCATTCCAGTTGAATCTTAATTTGATTTCTGGATCTGGATGAGTTGGACGAACAGTATAATTATTTCCAGTTTTCCAGTCGTATCTTGAAACATTCCCTTGCTGACTCATTGCAAACCCAAATTGAGAATTATCTTTATCAGGTACAACATCAAAACCGTCACCAAATGCAATTTCTTGCCAATAAGAATTTCTAATCCCCTGAGTTTTCCAGACATAAGCTGGTCCTCTCCAAGATCCATTATCTTGCATGCCCCCGTAAACATTATAGGGGTATTCATTATCTATACTAATGTGATAAAATTGAGCAACGGGAATATTTCCAATAAATCGCCATGATTTTCCACCATCTCTAGAAATATTCATTCCTCCATCGTTTCCATCAATTATAAAATTTCCATTTTCTGGATGAATCCACCAAGCATGGTGGTCAGGATGAACCCCATTATCAACTCCATAGGCAGGCATTAATTCTGAAAAAGATTTTCCACCATCTTCTGAAACATTAACATATGTAAATACTGAATAAACCCTATTTTCATTTTTAGGATCAACAAATAAGTCAGAATAATAAAAAGGACGATTACCAATTCCAGGCTTAGAATTAATTAATTTCCATTTTTTACCTCCATCTATTGATTTGTATAAACCATTTTTTTTAGATTCAATTAAAGCATATAATATTTCACTTTTATTGGTGGCAAAAGCTAAGCCGATTCTTCCTAAATCTCCTTTTGGAAGACCATCTTTTTCAGTTTTTTTAACCCAATTCTTGCCTCCATCAATTGTTATAAATAATCCACTCTTTGGTCCTCCTGATTTAAAAAACCAAGGCTCTCTTTTATGTTCCCAAAGAGCAGCAACTAATTTATTAGGATTTTTTGGATCCATAACAAGGTCAGCTGCACCAGTATTCAGATTTCCACTAAGAATTTTCATCCAAGTTTCACCTCCATTAACAGTTTTATAAACCCCTCTTTCTTTGTGTTCACCCCAAGGAGATCCAATAGCAGCTACATATAAAACATTAGGGTTGTCGGGATGAATAATGATTCGATGAATATGTCTAGTGTATTCTAGACCCATACTTTTCCAACTATCTCCTCCGTCTAATGATTTATATATACCAAAACCTCCATTTAAACTATTCCGTGGATTTCCCTCTCCAGTTCCAGCCCAAATTACATCAGGATTTGACTGTTGAATTGCAATAGAGCCAATTGAAGCAGTAATTTGGTCATTAAAAATAGGCTCCCAAGAAACACCTCCACTTTTTGAGCGCCAAATACCCCCAGAAGCAGTTCCAATATATATTGTTTTGGGATCATCATGAACTACATCAATGGTTGTTGTCCTTCCACTCATTCCTCCAGGACCAATATTTCTTGCAGGAGTGCTGTTTAACCATTTAGGGTCAAAACTTTGTGCATTGATAATATTGATCGAGATTAAAAAAAAGAATAATAAAAAAAGTCTCATATTTTTGTAATTAAAAAATAAAGATAATAAACAGATTCAATTTATTTCACTCAAAAAAATATCATATTTGTGTTTTACAATTTTTATGAAAAAAATATTAATAATAATAATGACTATAACTTTTACAAATGCATGTTCTGTAATTAAAAATTATTCATTAAACTCTTTTACTTCTTCAAAGTATAAATCAATTCCTTTTTCAGAGGAAAATATTCCAGCTCCCCCAGATTACTCCTTAGACAATTCATGGGCTGTATTACCTTCCAAATACCCAAAGCCTCTTATCGAAATTATTGGAAATACAAAACCGGATAGTGCAGCTGTTTTTTACATTTACCCCACTTTACTCTTAGATCCAGAGGATATTAGTTGGAATTCAGATATTTATAAAAAACAAATACGAGATGATGTAATTAATAAGGCTGTTAAATATCAAGCTTCGGCATGGGCAAGTGCTGGTGAATTATACGTGCCATTCTATCGTCAAGCTCATATTAGAATTTTTACAAGTCCATATAATGAATCAAGGGCATGGGAGCTTGCTTATTCAGACTTAAAAAAGTCCTTTGAATATTTTTTGAAATATCACAGAAAAAATCGTCCAATAATTATAGCTTCTCATAGTCAAGGAGCGATACATGCGAAGAGGCTATTACAAGAATATTTTGACGGAACAGATTTACAGAATGAGCTGGTTGCTGCCTATTTAATTGGGACACAAATAAAAATAAATGATTTTAAAAATTTAAAACCATTAGAGTCAAAAGAGGAAACAGGAGGATATGTGAGTTGGAACACCTATAAAAAAAACAGATATCCAAAAAAATATAACCAATGGTTCAAGGGAGGAGTTGTAACAAACCCCATAAACTGGAACTCAGATCAATCATCAGATATTTCAGAGCATCTTGGAATATTATATATAGATGATAAAATATATCCTAAAAGCGTAAAAGTTTATAAAACTGATGGAATTTTATGGACTTCAGTTCCAAAAGTGCCCAATCGAATACTTTTAAATTTTATAAAAAGTTATCATTATGCCGATATTAATTTATTCTGGGCCGATATTAAAAAAAATTCTAAAGACAGATTAAATGCTTGGTTTAAGAATAATAATAATCATTGAAGCTTTTAGAAATATTTACAGAATGTAAAACTCAATGGCTGAAGGCAATTGAAGAAAAAGATCATTCTTTCAGGTCTTTTGTTTTATCAACTGTTGATATCAATAGAAAGCCTAATAGCAGAAATGTAATTTTAAGAAGTTTTGATTCAAATAAATTGAGTTTTACTATTTATACAGATTTGAGGTCAAAAAAAGTGAATGATTTGAAAAACTCTTCATCCGTTCAATTATTGTTTTATGATAAAACCGCTTTATTTCAAGTTACGGTTCGAGCTGAATTAATAAATATAAATTCAGATTTAAATATTTTTAATGCTCAACCTGAGCATTCAAAAAAAAACTACACCTCTTTTAAACCTCCAGGAGTAAAAATTGATGATCCCTATTATGTTCCTATCGGTAAAGAAATTAACTTTTGTGAATTGACCTTCAAAGCTCTGTCGATTGAAGCTCTATATCTAAAAAAAGAAGTAAATATTAGAAGTTGTTTTAATTTAAATGACCAATGGAAAGGATTTTTTATGACGCCATAAAATATATTATCATAAAATTTGTAATTTCATAAAAATTTAAAATCAAATGAGTAAAAAATCACGAAACTTAAATAACAGTCGCAGAGATTTTATAAAAAAATCTGCTTTAGCCTCAACCTTCTTTATTCTTCCACGTCATGTTTTAGGCGGGGTAAATTATGTAGCTCCAAGTGATCAATTAGCTATTGCAGGTATTGGTGTTGGTGGCAAGGGAAGATCTGATATATTGAATGCTTCAGTAAACGGAAGAGAAAGGGTTGTTGCTTTGTGTGATGTGGATCCTAACGGTCTTCATGGTGTAATTGAGAGTCGTGAAAAATTCCCAAAAGCTAAATTTTATGAAGATTTCAGAGAAATGCTTGATAAACACCCTGAGATTGACGCAGTAACAATTTCTGGACCAGACCATTCTCATGCCCCTTCTGCAGTTTATTCAATGGAACGAAATAAACACGTTTATGTTCAAAAACCATTAACTCATAACGTAAGAGAGGCACGGCTTTTAACAGAAATGGCCAGAGAAAGAAAAATTGTATCTCAAATGGGTAATCAAGGAGCTTCAAATCCTTCACAGTTATCTGTTCAAAAATGGATCAATGAAGGTGAGATTGGAGAAGTTTCGAAAGTTCATGTATGGACCAACCGTCCAGTTTGGCCACAAGGAATTAATATGCCAAAACCAGATAACAGTAAACTTCCAAATGGTCTTAATTGGGACTTGTGGTTAGGTCCAGCTCCTAAAACAGAATATATACCAGGAATGCACCCTTTCGATTGGAGAGGATGGTGGGCATATGGAACAGGGGCTCTTGGTGATATGGGATGTCATATTATTGATGTTCCTTTTAAAGCCCTGGGTTTAAAATACCCTACTGATGTAGAATGTAGTGTAGGAAGTGTTTTTACTAAAATGTGGACTCCAGAGTATATTCCAGAGGGATGTCCTCCTTCATCTTCAGTAACATTGCATTTTGATCCAACAATAAAAAATAAAAGTAAAATTGAAATGGTTTGGACAGATGGAGGTATAAGACCGTCACATCCAGATTTAATTCCTCCAAATGAAGATTTAGCTGGAAAAGGAGGTTATAATGGAGTTATGATGATTGGTGAAAAAGGAATTATAACTACCGATGTTTACGGAATGAATCCAAAAATGTATAAAAAGGGAGTTCCAACAGTAAATGGATCTATTATAGATAAATCCGATGAACCTGAGTTTGGTCATGCACGTAAATGGATTGATGCTTGTAAAGCCGGATTTAATAGTAAAGAACACATGTCTTTAACTTCCTCTTTTGATTATTCTGGACCCCTTACGGAAACAGTTTTAATGGGTAACATTGCTATTAGAAGTTATTTGCTTCGTAAAGAAACTAGTAATGGTAATATGGAATTCTATGCTCGTAAGAAACTTTTATGGGATGGTGATAACATGCGAATCACAAATATGGATGATGCTAATCAGTTTGTCGGTAGGGATTATCGTCCGGGATGGGAAATTTAATTTAATATTTTGAAAATACTTATTACAGGAGGATTAGGATACATAGGTTCTCATGTAGCTACTGAATTAATTAGGAAGAATCACGAGATTTTTATTATTGATAATCTATCTAATTCAAGTTTATCTGTTCTAGATCAAATACAAGCTATTACAAATACAAAACCTGATTTTGAAGAAATTAACTTAATAAACAAGAATGATGTTTCATTTTTTTTTAAAAAACACAAAAATATAGAAGGTGTTATTCATTTTGCAGCCTTGAAATCTGTTAGTGAGAGTGTTAGTAAGCCTATAAAATATTATAAAAATAATGTTCTTGGCATGATTAACCTTTTAGAATTGATGCCCAATGGTGTCCCTTTTGTTTTTAGCTCTTCATGTACTGTTTATGGAAGCTCTAAAACTCAACCTATGAGCGAGGATCTTCCATTTGGTAATCCTGCATCTCCCTATGGTCATACAAAACAAATTTGTGAGCAAATAATTGATGCCCAATTTAAAATTGAATCAAAATTTAAAGGAATATCTCTACGTTACTTTAATCCTATAGGTGCTCATTCTAGTGGACTTATTGGCGAAAACCCTAAAAGTGTTCCTGAGAATATTATGCCTTACTTAACTCAAGTTGTTAATGGTCAACAAGACATTCTTACTGTTTATGGAAATGATTATCCTACAAAAGATGGAAGCGGTATTCGAGACTACATACATATTATGGATTTAACTGAGGCTCATTGTAAGGCGATTGAATATTTAAGTAATATGCAAAGAAGTAAATATTTAGAGTCTATAAATATTGGAACGGGAACTGGAGTAAGTGTTTTAGAATTAATATCAGAATTTGAAAAAGTAACTGGGAATAAAGTTCCATTTAAAATTGGAAAAAGGAGGCCTGGTGATATTGTGGTTGCCTATGCGGATGCTAAAAAGGCTAAAAATATCTTAGGGTGGAAATCTAAATATTCGTTATCTGAAGCGCTAAAATCAGCATGGAGTTGGGAAAAAACAAGAAGTAACTTTAATTAAAAGTACTTAAATTTAAAAAATTATGAAAAATGAATAGAAGAAATTTACTAAAAACAATTGGTTCTGGTATTGCAGGAGTTGGAGTAATGCCGATTGCTTGTGCACAAGATAATATGAAATCAAATTATTCAAAATTAAAGGGAAATATAAACCATTCCGTTAGCGCTTGGTGTTATAAGAAAATTCCATTTGAAGACCTAGTTATTCAATCAAAAAAAATAGGATTAGTTGGTGTTGATCTTGTTGGTTCTGAGAATTGGGACGTTTTAAAAAAACACAACTTAATTTCAACAATGTGTTATGGTGACTTAGAGGGGAAATCAACTCGTAGCTTAACTAATGGTTGGTGTGATAAAAAATTTCATGAAGATCTAATATCAAATTATTTAAGACATATAGAGTTAGTTGCAGATGCAGGCTGGAAAAACTTAATATGTTTTAGTGGGAGTCGTAGAGAAATAAGTGACAAACAGGGGCTTGAAAACTGTATTGATGGTTTAAATAAAATTATTCCTTTAGCTGAAAAATTAGGAGTTGTTTTACATATGGAGCTTTTAAACTCAAAAATTGATCATAAAGATTACATGTGTGATAATTCAAAATGGGGAGTTGAGTTAAGTAAAAGATTGAATTCAGAGAACTTTAAACTTCTTTATGATATATATCATATGCAAGTTAATGAAGGAGATGTTATAAGAACAATAACTGAAAATCACAAACATATTGGACATTACCATACTGCGGGAGTTCCTGGAAGGCATGAGATTGATGAGAGTCAAGAATTATATTACCCAGCAATTATGGAATCAATAGTGTCAACAGGATTTAAAGGTTATGTTGCTCAGGAGTTTATCCCAACTAAAGAAGATCTAATTGGAGGGTTGGCTGAGGCAATTCAGATTTGTGATGTTTAATACTTTGCTGGTTTTCCGTTAGTTGTTGTTGTTTTAATAAATTCACGCAAATCATCATTAGCTTTTATCAAATCTTCTTTTCTAAGGTACATCATGTGACCACTTCTATACCCTTTGAAAGAAAAACGATCACGTAATTTACCACTAGGATCCATCTGCCATTGTGAGTATTTAGCAGCAAAATAAGTTGTTGCTCCGTCATAGTAACCGGATTGAGTCATTACGTTTAGATACGGGTTTTGAGCCATAGCTTGTCTTAAGTTTTCCCTGGTATTGTCGTTTTCCTCATTCCATGGACGAACTGGTCCAAACATATTGTATTTGATGTCAGTTTTGAATTTCAGTTCATTTTTTATATAATGATTAATTGCTGGTGTAAATGAATGTAACCAAGAGGTTAACTCTGCACTGTAATCAGGTCTGTTTCCAGTTTCTTTTCTATCAATTCCTATATATCGAGAATCAAGTCTACCTATATTTTTTCCTTGATCCCTCAATAGCTCTTTCCAAAAATATTGTGTTGGAAGATCTAAATTGTGTTGTAAAAGAACTTTAGTTGAAATACTAGTAAAATCAGACATTTTTTGAGCAATTACTTTTTTTTCATCATCATCAATAAATCCTCCTTTAGCTAGAGCAGGAACTAGAGTGTTAATTGAAAAATCTTCAGCCTCAGGTAATATTTTTAATAAATCTTTTTGCTGTAATTCTGATTTAAGTTGTTTATGATACCACGCAGTTGCTGTAAAATATGGTAAGTTCAGTGCTGATGAAATTGGGTTATCATCAAAAGTTTTATAGTCTGCAGGAGATACCATAATTACACCATTTAGGTACATCCATTGTTGATTTTGTAATGCTAGTGAAAGTCCCATTACTCTAGTGCCACCATAACTCTCTCCGATTATATATTTAGATGATTCCCATCGATTTTTTCTACTTACAAATGTTGAAAGCCATTCTGATAAATATGCAATATCAGCATTAATTCCAAAAAATATTTCTCTATCTGGAAGTTCTCCATCTATTTCAACCATTCTAGAATATCCAGTATTTACTGGGTTTATAAAAACAATATCAGCTACATCTAAAATAGAGTAGGGGTTAGTTTTAAAGCCATAAGGTTGAACGGGATATCCTTCATCATCTATTTTAAGAATTTTAGGGCCAGTATATGCAATATGCATCCACACTGAAGCTGAACCTGGACCACCATTAAAAGAAAATATGATTGGTCGTTGAGTATTGTTTTTTATACCAGTTCTTCTATAGTATGTGTAAAAAAGAGACGCAATAGGTTTACCTTTTTCATTCCAAACTGGTTGAGTTCCAGTTTGAGCCTCGTAACTAATTGCTTGACCTTTAATTATAGTTTTATGTTGAGTAACTACAATAGTGTCAATAGGAAGTTTTTTTTCCTGAGAAAATAAAAAAATAGAAGTACATGTTACTAGAAAGAATAAATATATTGTTTTCATAATTATGAATATTTTGATAAATAAATATAGCTAATTTTAACATTATATAAACTTAACTAAATGAAAAAATTAGCGCTTTACGGAGGTAAGTTCTTCGCTAAATGGTGTTCCAAAAATTACAGAATCAGGTCTTTGCGGTTGGTTTATTAGTCTAAACCTAGATCAATGTTAATAGTGAAGAACTTAATGATTTTGATCCAAATTATCAATTAATCACATCACCAATCAATGATGTTACTCTAGTAGTTACAAATTATGGAACTTGGTTTTTTACATATAATAGTAATTCTAATGCTATTAATTTTTTAGAAGATCAATGGAGATGGACTAATGAAGATTTTACAGCATTTGAAGTGATTGACGAAGAAGATGGCGGAAATTGGGAGTATGCTCAATTAATTAACATTGTAAGTGTATCCGGAAGTTCATTGTCACTCTCATCAACTTATACTGAAGATGAGAGTGACAATTAGCTACTTGATGAGTATTCATTACAGATTCAAACAGCTGCTTTTTCCTATCCAACTTGTATTTTGCCAACAAATTGAAATTTAGAAGGATAATTTAAACAAAGTATTTTAGAGAATATAAGTGCTTGCAAGAATAATTAGGCTACTTTTGTGCCTTTAAATATTTTATGCTCACATTTAAAGATTTAGGTCTTGAACCTACTCTAATTCAGGCTGTTGAAGATCTTGGTTTTCAAATTCCAACTGATGTTCAAAAGGAGGCTATCCCGTTATTGTTGAATAAAAACACTGATCTTGTTGCTTTAGCACAAACTGGAACTGGAAAAACTGCCGCCTTTGGTATGCCTTTGTTGCAAAAGATAGATTCTGATTCAAAACATACTCAAGGTTTAATATTATCTCCTACAAGAGAGCTTTGTATGCAGATCACTAAAGAGATTCAGACTTATGCAAAGCACATGCCAAAGGTTAATGTTGTTGCGGTTTATGGTGGAGCTAATATTCAAGATCAATCAAAAAAAATTAAAAAAGGAGCACAGATTATTGTAGCTACTCCCGGTAGAATGCAGGACATGCAAAGGCGAAAAATGGTAGACATTAGAAAAATTGATTATTGTATTCTTGATGAAGCTGATGAGATGTTAAATATGGGGTTTTATGAAGATATAACTGCAATTTTATCAGAAGCTCCAAAAGAAAAAAACACATGGTTGTTCTCAGCAACTATGCCTTCAGCAGTTGCAAAAATTGCTAAAAAATTCATGAACTCTCCAAAAGAGATAACTGTTGGAAGTAAAAACTCAGGATCAAAAAATGTTTCTCATGAATATTATACTGTAAGTGGTCGTCAACGTTTTGAAGCATTAAAACGATTAGTTGATGCTCACCCAACTATTTTTGGTTGTATTTTTTGCAGAACTAAAAGAGACACTCAAAGAGTTGCTGAAAACCTTATTGAGGCAGGTTATAATGCAGCAGCAATTCATGGAGATTTAAGTCAAAATCAAAGGGATACTGTGATGAATTCCTTTAGAAAAAAACAAATTCAACTTTTAGTAGCTACTGATGTTGCTGCAAGGGGTATTGATGTTGATAATATTACTCATGTTATCAATTATCAATTACCTGATGAGAGTGAGATTTATACTCATAGGAGTGGGCGAACTGGGAGGGCAGATAAAAAAGGCGTCTCTATAATTATTGTCAGTCAGAGTGAGCAACGTAAAATTAGATCTATTGAAAAACTCATACAATCTAAAATAACTCACAAAACTATACCGGATGCAGATGAAATTTGTAATGCACAAATGCTTCATCTAGCTAAAAAACTAAGCGATGTAGAACCTTCTGATTCAGCTGAAAAACTTCTTCCTTCTTTTTTAGATCAGCTTGATAATCTTTCAAAAGAAGATATTTTGAAAAGATTGGTTACTGTTGAACTTGATCGTTTTTATAATTATTATAGTGGAAAAGCAAAAAACTTAGATACTCCAAAAAAAGATTTTTCAGATGACGATTCAAAATCTAAAGTTAGTAAAAAAGATGAAGTTCGTTATCACATTAATATTGGAGAAAAAGACAGTTATGATTGGAGAACACTTAAAGACCTTATAAAAGGAACTCTTGGTTTTACTAGTGATGAAATTTTTCACGTTGATGTAATGAAAAACTTTTCATTCTTTTCATCTGGTCCTGAAGAAAGAGATAAAGTACTAGAAGGTTTCAAGTCTATAAATATAGATAATAGGGATATTGAAGTGTCTATCACAGAGAAATTTAATCCAGGAAAGGCTAAAAAATTAAAGTCTAGAGATAGAGGTGGAAGTTTTTCAAGAGGAAGCTCCTCTGGAAGAAGCTCCTCTGGAAGAAGCTCCTCTGGAAGAAGCAAGCCCAATCCTTTCAAGTTTTCTAATGATAAAAAGTCTTCAGACAAAAGAAGAAGAAGTTAAGTAATGACATATGTATAAATAAAAAAACCTCCCAATGGGAGGTTTTTTTATTTATAAACTGTACATGATTGACGACTAGTTTACACCGCGATCAAATTCAACTCTACGACTTGATTTTCTATCAGAAAGAGGTTTACTTTCTCCATATGCTTCAGTTGTCATTCTACTAGCATCGATACCTGCGGCTACTAAAGCAGCTGCAACTGTATCAGCACGTTTCTGTGAAATTTTCATATTATAACTTTCAGATCCATCATCAGAAGCATGACCTTGAATAATTATATTTACATCTGGATACTCATCTAAAAGAGATTTAAGATTATTTACAAGTTCCTCTCCACTTTTTCCAACATCGACACTAGATGATCCAAAATATATTTTGGATTCACTACTAGATATAAATTCTATCAATTTAGTTGGTTCAGCTTCACATCCACCATTCGCAGCAACACCAGCTACATTTGGACATAAATCGTCTTTGTCAAGAACGCCATCACCATCAGTGTCTGGCCATGGACATCCATTATTTCCAGCTTCACCAGCAACATTAGGACATTTATCATCTTTATCAGCAACAGTATCACCATCACTATCAGGACAGCCTCCCATTTCTGCTGAACCAGCAGCTTCAGGACATGCATCATCTCCATCAGCAATACCATCACCATCAGTGTCAGGACAACCATTCATTTCAGCTGTTCCAGCTTCTTCTGGACATGCATCTTCATTATCTGGAATCCCATCACCATCAGTGTCAGGACAACCATTAAATTCTTTTAATCCAGGAACATCTGGACATATATCTTTTTTATCTGAAACTCCATCTCCATCAGCATCTCCTGTTCCAAACATATAAGTGAAACCAATAACATGTTGTAACTGATTAGTAGTTCCTTTTTCAGAAGCATTACGCATTGAAGTGCTTAGGTTAGCGGCCCATTTATCGCTTAATCTAACGTTAATACCTGCACCACCAACGGTTGTTCTAGCTGATTCTTTAGATGGAAACATTCCTTCTGAATTAGAATTTTTGTTAAATCTAGATAATCCATAACCAGCAAAAAGATAAGGAATAACTTTTCCTTCTTTAACAATATTATATTTAACAATACCGTCAATAGTGTAGTAATCCTCAGCAGAACCATCAATACTATTAGCCGAAAATTGAGCACCAATAGACAAATTCCCCCCTAAATAACGAGTTAGACTTAGGGCTGGAACTCCAGTACCAGATCCACTGTTGTTATCATCTATACTAACAATGTTTGCACCAATACCAATAGCCCAAGGGTTTTGAGCGTTTTGTGCTGTTATAGTGTTTGAATTAAAGATCCAAGCGCCTATAGCTAATGCGAGAGTTATATATTTTTTCATTTCAATTATTTAATTATTTTCAAATATACTAAAAAAGCTTCTATTTATAATATAAACAGGGTAATTAGAGCTTTTTTTAAAGATCAACTACTATATTTCTTTATTGTAAGCTTAAATTCATTAGAATTAATTTGTTCGATTATATAATGAATGTTTGATAAAATTGTAGCTCGAGAGAGGTTTTCATTTATTAAACTCATATTACTTTCTGTCCATTTTTTCATCCTTAATGTATCTACTTGAGGTATTGGTATTTTTGATGCTTGTTTGAAAAAAATGATAGCCTTGTCTAAAGAATTAGTTTTAGAAAATGAATAGAATTCAATTTTTTTAAGCTTTTCGTTACCATCAATAATTACCGAATAAATTGCTTCTGATTCTTTAAAAATAAACTCATGTGGTTCATCATTTGTGATGTTTTCTTTATTAGTAATAAAATTATTCTTTAAAAGAAAGTCTTCTAAATCTTTTGGAATAATTCCTTCCAAGAAATTTGAATTTACTTGTGAAACATTTTTAGTGACTTTTAATTTTTCAAAACTCAAGTCTTTTATTTCTTTTATTTTATTATTAAAACAAGATGTAGTTATAAACAATAGAGTTAAAATCAATCCTTTTCTAATCATTGAGAGCTTATTATAGTGATTCCTAAAATTATGAATTTATAGATAATAAAAATTATATTTTTAAAATTATTTATTTCCAGTCAAACTTAAGAATTACCGCTAAACCATAAAATAAATATTTCATCATATCTAATTTGTAATAATTATTACAAATAAAAAAAGTAATTGGATTTCATGAAGCTAATATGAGTTATATAGGTTTCTAAATTGATGTTTTACAAAAATATGAGGAAGAATTAAATGATTATTATAAAATTAATTGATCAAGAAGTAAACTAATAAATTGCAAATTCTTTATTTTTTTTTTACATTGTTAACAAAATTCAAACAATTGAAAATCAAATATTTAATAATATCTCTTTTTTCGTTGAATGCCTTTTCTCAAGTTTCAGTAGGTGGAGTTGTTCAAGATGAAAAGACGCTTACACCTCTTGAAGATGTAAGGATTCAGTTGAGACCAGTAAACCAAAAAGGTGCTGGTTTTTGGACAGGCACTATGACTAAAAAAAATGGAAAGTATAAGGTTACTACTTCAATGAATCTTCCTGCAATGATATCGTATAAAAAAGAAGGTTGCGGAGAAAAATCAATAAAATTAAAAGAGGGGGATAAAGTTCCTTCAGTAGTATATTTAAAATGCACTGATAAAGCTATAAAAGCTATAATTATTGAACAAACCCTGGACACAGATGGTGATGGTTTGGTTGACAAAGAAGATAAGTGTCCTAAAGAAGCCGGTTCGCATGAGAATGAAGGCTGTCCATCTGATACTGATGATGACATGGATACCAAAGCTCAGGCAGATAAAAAAGCACACTTTTCGTTAATGAACAAGTTATCTTCTAAAATATTTTTTTCATTAAATGATTTTATGGTATCTGAAGCTGAAAAAAGTAAATTAATTAAAATTAAGAATTTTCTTCTAACTAATCCATCTGTCAAAATTAATATTGAAGGGCATGCATCTCGTGATGGTAATTTTGAATACAATATTATTCTTTCAGAGAAAAGAGCTTTTATGGTGAAAAAAGTTTTAATAGAATTAGGTATTGATTCTTCTAGACTAAACACAAAAAGTCATGGGGGAGATAAACCAATTCAAAGTAATTCCTCATCTCAAGGAAGATCTAATAATCGGAGAGTTGAAATTAGTATTCAGTAGTTTTTATATAATTAATAAAAAACAAAAGCGTAGATAAATACATTCTTTTTTATTTTTTAATTAAGTATTTTATGTATCAACAATTTTACTCTGCTAGGGGTTAAGAAAGTTTGCTTATATGTTACAGATTTAATTTTTTCTTTAGAGTAGTAGATTGGAAAATACTTGTCTTTAGCCCAATCTGAAAAAAGATTACTGTAAAATGGACTTTCTGGGTTACCAGATTGACCAGGCGTATTTGTTGCCACAGCATCATCCCAATCTCCAGTATTAACTATCATTCTAAAACTAGCTCCGCTTGATTGGTTAAGGTTTCCTCCAGTAGATCCTGGTGTATAGGCATTTCCACCTCTAGGTAAAGGTCCTAGATTTAGCTTACTAGCAGTTTCTTGATTAACAATTTTACCCAATGCATGATTTATTTGAATATGTTTAAACTTTTCTTGACCATAATTCCAGCTTTCAATATTTTCACCTAATCTAGTTTTAAGATTATCAATACTTTTAAGAAATGATTTTTTTAAAAATTCATTTCTACCGGTAATTGGATTTGCACCAAAAAAATCTTTAGTTGGGTTTTGAATCCAGTCAATTATTTTTTTTAATTGAATTGATGTTATGTATTTCTTTCCTTTCTCAGGAACAAAATTATTAAAAGCTTGCTTTTTTATTTCATTTTCCCATGAAACATATATTGTAGCTGCAACTGAATTAGATATTAATCTAAAATTCCAATTAAATAATCTGTTTATAATTTCATTTTCATTTTCGCTAAACGGTATTAATTTTAAAAATGGAACTAAAATTTTAGCAGGTAACGACATTACATCAACTTGTAGTTTTTTCATTTTTTCCATATTTAAATCATTGTCATTATTTAAAACCTCATTAACTCGATCTCCTCGATATGGGTCTGACCAGGAATAGCCAATTGCGTTCCAGTTTTTATAGTTTTCGGAAGTTACATTTTGATTTGCAGTTGCAATAAATCCTTTTTTAGGATTGAATTCATTTGGTTTTTCAATAATTGGCAAGTATCCATCCCATTCGTATGATCCATCACCAGGAATTGGAACTAAACCACTAAATCCATTGCGTATTGGTGCAATTCCAACTGCTTGCCAACCAATATTTCCTTTTGTATCTGCCCATATCATATTTTCACCAGGAATATTGCTGAAATTACAAGCTTCTCTGAATTCTTCCCATGTTTTAGATTGATCCATTCTAAGAGAAGCAAGGTAAGGAGAGCCCCCTGGCTCTAACCAAGCACACTTAACTCCAAAAGCTATATTTTTTTCTTTATTTATATAAGTCACAGGGCCATGATGAGTATAGTTAAGTTTCACCTCTTTAGGATTTTGTCCTTTGATATTTACAACTTCAATAATAGTTGTCATTTTTTTCCACTCTCCATTGAACATATATTCTAAATGATTGTCTGGATTTAAATTATATTGATATAAATCTTCACCATCAGTTCTAAAAACAGTTAGTCCCCATGCTCCATAATTATTGTGACCAATCGAAATTCCTGGTATTTCGGGTTCACCACCTCCAATTACATTCCATTTAGGTGAAACAAGATGAGCCATATATCTCAGTGACGGAACAGCAATCTTTCTATGAGGATCATTGGCCATATAGGTATTTCCGTTTGATGTTTTAGTTCCACTAACAACCCAGTTATTACTTCCTATAGCAAGAGAATCTTCTTTTATCTCTAAAAAGTTATTTACTACTTGAGAAGAAGTAAATTCTTTTTTAATAGTATTAGCTCCAAATAACAATGGCTTTCTAAAGGAAAAGTAAGGCTCTAGTATATCTTCAAATAAAAGATCTTTATCAATTTTTGCATCTAGCTTTAAAAGGGGGTCTTGAGGATGAAGCCATAATAATTTTTTAACTTCTTTTGCTCCAATTGCTGCAACAGCTCTTCCTATCTGTAATTCCGAGCCTATATTCCCTAGAAGTCCTTGATGTCTTGAAATAACAACTTCTGGAGTCCAAGATTCTGGTGTTATTCCAAGAATTTTAAATGGAAGTGGAAGTGATTCAGGATTTTTTTTCACTTCTTCAATGTATGTATTTACACCATTTACATATGCTTTTATAATTTCAGATCCCTGAGGATGGTAATGATTTAATTCAACTTCAAGGTCTCCTCTGTATTTAAATAATCGAGTTCCAATATCTCTTTTAAGTTCACTTTCTCCTAAGATTTCAGCTACAGTTCCTGTTGCTTGTCTTCTCCAAATTTCAAATTGAAATAACCTGTCTTTAGCTGCTAAATATCCTTGAGAAAAAAACAAATCATTTTGATTTTTTGCATATATGTGATTTACACCCCATTTATCTCTCAAAACTTCAACTACTTCGTCGATTCCCTTAATTTTTATATTATCTTTTTTTATATTGTTGTCAAATGAATTATTACAAGAAACTAGAATTAAGAGAGCTATTGCTGTTATTGATTTTTTAATGTAAGTATTCATCTCAAGTTATTTTAATAACATAAACTAATACATATTTTTTAATATGAAGTCCTACAAAAAATATTTTTTAGAAGGTTTAGTTATATTTTTTAGTGTTTTTCTTTCTTTTTATGTTGGAAATCTCAATGAAAAAAATGCAAATATTGATAAGAAGCAGCAATACGTTGACGATCTGATCGGTACATTAAAAAAAGATATTATTCAAATTGAAGAATTGATGAATCAGTTATATAAATCTGAGGAGTATATCAATGACATCCAAAATGACATCGATTCTAATCATGAATTAATAAGTGATAAAGAAGTTATAAATAAGCTTATCGGTATTGAAGTTGGTTTCTCTTTTTTTCCACAAGACGGAATATTTAATCAAATGATTTCAACTGGGACTTTTGAGTTGATATCAAGCAGGGATTTAAAAATGAATCTTCTTGAAATGTATAATCATCAAAAGGAAAGAAATATTGCTCAGTCTAAAGAAATAGATGAATTTAATTTGAGTTTTAGAAATTTACCGTATTCTAAGTTTAGGATACGATTTAATTACAACTTGCTTGAGGGAGATTTTTATGGAAGTCCATCATTAACTAGTTTTAAGTTTGATGAAAATTTTTATTTATCTGACGAGTTTTACGGAATCCTTTCACAAGCTAAATTGTATTCAAACATGTATAAAAGATTATTAAATGATGTTTATAACTCCTATAAAGAAACTCTACTTCTTTCCAAAAGTGAGTTAAATAATTAGAGGTTTATTAGTTATTTCTTTCCATAATTGTTTATGTTTTGAACATAAATCTATTATTAAAGTCTTATATTGAAATCAAAATATTATGAAAAAACTATTTACACTTGCAGTTATCATGCTAGGCATGAGTGCAACAGCCCAAACAATTACTGATAAAAGTGGATACTCAATTGATGTAACTGATTATGAAATGATTGAAATAACTAAATCAACAAATCCACTTCAAGGGGTTAAAATAGTGGGTGATGGTTATGATGAAATTATGATAAAAAAAGGTGCGAAAATTCAAGATGGTGAGAGAGAAATTACAGATAAGACTACAGAGTTTGCTAAGAAAAATGCATTTTGGAAATCATTTATGAAAAGACGTGGTTTCACCTTTAAAGATGAAAGCACATCTAAAAAAAAGATGCTTGGAGCTGATATTACTGAAACACTTTTGACTTTTGTAATTGAAGAATAATTTGTTAATTGGTTTCTTCAATAGATAATTTTAATATATCAGAGTAAATAAAAAATAGCAACAATATATTGTTGCTATTTTTTTGTGACCTCGGTAGGATTCAAACCTACAACCTCTTGATTCGTAATCAAGTGCACTATTCAGTTATGCTACGAGGCCGTTATTAACGCTTATAGTACTTAACAAAGGTTTATGAAGTAAAGTAATAATTTTGTTACCACGATTGTTACCACATTTGTAAACTTTTTATCATTTACTAGGCGACAAATATAAATATTTCATAGTG
Source organism: Candidatus Marivariicella framensis (assembly GCA_905182735.1). Lineage (GTDB taxonomy): Bacteria > Bacteroidota > Bacteroidia > Flavobacteriales > Flavobacteriaceae > Marivariicella > Marivariicella framensis. Next base: position 392 of record CAJJCT010000010.1, on the reverse strand, counting down.
TAATCAAAGGCACTAAACCTTATTTATCAATAACCTTATTTGTATTACTATTTATAGGACGTATATCGTTTTGCAATTCACCATCTCCATCACGTGTTATAATATCTACTACTTTAGGAAATATAGGTTGTTCAACCCAACCATCATCATTACTTGTATGTTTTAACCTGGTTACTAGATACTTAATACCTACCTGTAATAGTTTAATTTTTTGGTTATCATCTAGTTTACTTATATCTATACTATCTATTACATTATCTATTATGTAATGTAATTTATGTTTCACTTCTTTTTAATTTCTTAAATACCATATGCAATGATAATTAATTGCAAATAACTATTTTTGTTAATTGGTTCTCCTTTAAAAAATCATATATGAAATCTATGAAAAA
>CAJJCT010000009.1 GCA_905182735.1 Candidatus Marivariicella framensis | reverse complement strand
CCCATTAAAGTGGCACGCGAGCTGGGTTCAGAACGTCGTGAGACAGTTCGGTCTCTATCTGTAGTGGGCGTTAGAAATTTGCGTGGATCTGTCTTTAGTACGAGAGGACCGAGATGGACTGACCTCTAGTGTACCGGTTGTTCCGCCAGGAGCATTGCCGGGTAGCTACGTCGGGAAAGGATAAGCACTGAAAGCATATAAGTGCGAAACCTACCACAAGATGAGATTTCTTTTAAGGGTCGTAGGAGACGACTACGTTGATAGGTCACAGGTGTAAAGGCAGTAATGTCATAGCCGAGTGATACTAATTACCCGTAAGCCTATCGTCAGACTTTTTCTTTAAAATTTAATTTAAAACCTTGTATTCTTTAATTTGTATTTTTTCAATATGTTAACTTATTATAGGGACGCAAGTCTCTGAAAATTAAGGTGGTTATAGCAATGGGGCTCACCTCTTCCCTTTCCGAACAGAGAAGTTAAGTCCATTAGCGCAGATGGTACTGCCATTTGGTGGGAGAGTATGTCGCCGCCTTCTTCAAAACCCTTCACTTTTAGTGGAGGGTTTTTTTAATATTCTATTAAGTCCCCAGACATATTCTTTTTTGGTAAAATTGATGAGCCCATTAAGAATTCATCTATCTGATGAGCCGCTTCTCTACCTTCCGAAATTGCCCATACAATTAGTGACTGTCCTCTTCTACAGTCTCCTGCAACAAAAATATTTTTCTTATTTGTTTGATATTCACTTAAGCCTTTAATGTTTCCTTTTTCATCAAAAATTAAATCAAATTGTTGAGGAAGAGATTTTTCTGGACCATTAAAACCTAATGCTAATAATGCTAATTCACAAGGCCATGTCTTTTCTGAACTTTTCTTTTCTATTAGTTTTGGTCTTTGATTAGGTTTCTTTTCCCATTTAACTTCAATAGTTCTTAATGCGGTTAATTTGCCATTTTCATCACCTAAAAACTCTTTTGTTAAAATACTCCACTCTCTATGACTTCCCTCTTCATGGGAAGAGGATGTTTTTAATTTAAATGGCCAATATGGCCATGGATTTTCGTCAGACCTATGATCTAATGGCTTAGGCATTATTTCAAAATTAGTTACACTTTTGGCTCCTTGACGATTAGAAGTGCCAATACAGTCTGAACCTGTGTCTCCTCCTCCAATAACTACAACATTTAGATCTTTTGCGAGATAATTTTTATCACGTTTAATTTGTCCGTCAACTGTTTTATTATTATGAGGTAGAAAGTCCATAGCTTGGACTACTCCTATTAAATTTGAACCTGGAATAGGAAGATCTCTTTTAATAGATGCTCCTATTGCTATTAATATAGCATCAAAATTACTTTCTAATTCGTTTGAATTAATATCTCTACCTATTTCAATATTACATTCAAATTGTATCCCTTCATCTATTAATAATTTGATTCTTCTATCAATAATTTTTTTTTCCATTTTAAAGTCTGGAATTCCGTAGCGTAGAAGCCCACCAACTTTATTTTCACGTTCGTATACTGTAACATTATGTCCAGCTCGATTTAGTTGTTGTGCAGCTGCTAGTCCTGCTGGTCCTGAACCAATGATTGCAATTGTTTTATTGGTTCGTTTTTTTGGAGGGTTTGCAGTTATCCAACCTTCCATAAACCCTCTTTCAACAATATATTTTTCTATTAACTCAATTGATACTGGAGGTTTAACTATACCTAACACACACGCTTCTTCACATGGCGCAGGGCATAGTCTCCCGGTAAACTCAGGAAAGTTGTTAGTGCTATGAAGAATATTTAAGGCCAGCTCCCACTCATTTTCATATACAGCATCATTAAAATCGGGTATCATATTTCCTAAAGGGCATCCACTGTGACAGAAGGGGACCCCACAATCCATACAACGAGCTCCTTGTTCTTGTAATTTTTTTTCTTCTGGAGCTGCTGTAAATTCTTTATAATTTTTAACTCTTTTATCGGGAGCGATTACAGACTCTTTAAGTCTATTAAATTCAATAAAACCTCTTGTTTTTCCCATTAACTATATAGTTTTTTCAGTTTCATTATTTGATATCATTTTTAATGCACGTTTGTAGTCTGTAGGCATAACTTTAATAAAATTATGTTTTGATTTTGACCAGTTTTTTAGAATATAGTTAGCCTTTGGACTTTTAGTATACTTTAAATGATTTTTTAATAGAGCCTTAAGTTCATTTGTGTCATCTTCAAGTAAATCTTCTAATTCTATCATTTCCAAATTGAACTTTTTCACATCAAAAATATTATCTTCATTATATATATAAGCAATTCCTCCACTCATTCCTGCTGCGAAATTTCGTCCAAAATCTCCTAATATCACTGCAATACCACCTGTCATATATTCACAGCCATGATCTCCAATTCCCTCTACAATAGCTTTTGCTCCTGAATTTCTAACACAAAAACGCTCTCCTGCAATTCCATTTATATAAGCCTCTCCTTTTGTAGCTCCATATAGAGACACATTTCCTACGATTACATTTTCATGGGGAATAAATGTTGCTTCTTCAGGAACTTTAGCAACTAGTGTGGCGCCAGACAGGCCTTTTCCAAAGTAGTCATTCGCAGTCCCAATTATCTTCATAAAAAGACCTGAGACAGAAAATGCGCCAAAACTTTGACCAGCTGTACCGTTGAAAATAATTTTTAAAATATTTTTTGGAAGTCCTTCTGCACCATAAAGTTTTGAAATTTCATTACTTAATATAGTTCCTACTGTTCGGTCAGTATTTTTAATTTGGAATTTTAAATTTTGATTATGTTTTTTTGTTAGTGCAGGTTGAGCTTGATCTATAATTTTAAAATCTAAAACATTTTCTAGTTTATGATCTTGCGGAATCATATTTCTCTCTCTATATCCAGATGGAACATTAGGTTTGTGTAAAATTTTAGAAAGATCAATACCTTTAGCTTTAAAATGATTAACAGCTTTCTTCATATTAAGCTTTTGAGATTGCCCAACCATATCATCTATTGTTCTATAACCTAATTCTGACATAATCTCTCTCAATTCTTCTGCTACATAGTGCATGTAGTTGATTACATGTTCTGGCTTACCCTTGAAGTTTTTTCTTAATTCAGGATCTTGAGTTGCAATTCCAACTGGGCAGGTGTTTAGATGACAAGCACGCATCATTATACAACCTGAAGCAATCAGCGGTGCTGTTGAAAATCCAAATTCTTCAGCACCTAATAAGCATGCAATAGCAACATCCCTTCCTGTTTTCATTTGACCATCGCATTCAAGAACTATTCTGCTTCTTAAATCATTCATCACTAAGGTTTGTTGAGTTTCAGCAATTCCAAGTTCCCATGGAAGGCCAGCGTGTTTTAAAGAGGTGAGAGGTGAAGCACCTGTGCCTCCATCAAAACCTGAAATTAGTATTACATCTGCTTTAGCTTTTGCAACTCCTGCAGCAATAGTTCCAACTCCAACTTCAGAAACTAACTTTACATTAATTCTAGCTAAACGATTTGCATTTTTTAAATCATATATGAGTTGTGAAAGGTCTTCAATAGAATATATGTCGTGATGCGGAGGAGGAGAAATTAATCCCACATAAGGTGTTGAGTTTCTAACGGACGCTATATAAGGATTTACTTTAGATCCCGGTAGTTGACCCCCTTCTCCAGGCTTCGCACCTTGAGCCATTTTTATTTGAATTTCTTGAGCTGAACTTAAAAAATGACTAGAAACACCAAATCTACCAGAAGCAACTTGCTTTATTGCAGAATTTCTAAGATTTCCATTCTTGTCAGGTGTAAATCTTTTTGTGTCTTCTCCCCCTTCTCCAGAGTTACTTTTTCCTCCGATTTTATTCATTGCAATAGCTAAATTTTCATGGGCTTCCTGACTTATTGAGCCAAGTGACATTGCACCAGTTTTGAATCGTTTCACTATTTCTGTCCAAGGCTCAACTTGATCAATCGGTATTGGATCAAAACTTGAAAACTCAAATAAACCTCTTAGAGTCATTAACCTTTCATTTTGATCATTAATCATTTTTGAGAAAGCTTTATAGCTTTTCGGATTTTCTTGCCTAACTGCTTTTTGTAAACTGGCAATAGTTAAAGGATTTACTGAATGTGCTTCCCCGTCTCTTCTCCACCTGTAATCTCCACCAATTTCTAGAGAAAGACCAGATTTTGAATCATGGCTATATGCGTTTTTATGTCTAGAATTTATTTCTTTTTCTATTTCGTATAATCCTATTCCCTCAATTCTAGTTGCAGTATTACAAAAAAATCTGTTTATAAATTTTTCAGATAAACCCAGTGCCTCGAAAATTTGAGCACCTCTATAGGAATGGAGTGTAGAGATGCCAATTTTATTCATTATTTTAACAATTCCTTTAGCAATCGCTTTATTAAAATTAATTATAGCTTTATTAGGTTTGATATTGATAATTCCTTTGGATGCTTGAGTAATAATTATTTCATTTACCATAAAAGGATTTATTGCACTAGCTCCATATCCAAATAATAATGCAAAATGATGAGGTTCTCTTGGCTCTGCTGATTCAATAATTATACCAAATTTAGATCGTTTTTTAAGTCTTTTCAGAGCGTTGTGCACGTGAGCTGTTGCAAGTAATATAGGTATTGGAGCTAATGATCTTGACACTCCTCGGTCAGATAGAATAATAATATTTACTCCGTTATCCAATTCAATTTCTATGGATTTGACTATTTTATTCAAAGTATCCTCTAAACCATTTAATCCAGAATTAATATTATATAGTATAGAAACTGTTAGACTTTTAAAATGATCATTTTTAATAAATTTAATTTTATCTAAATCTTCATTAGAAATAATAGGGTTTTGAATGCTAAGTTTTTTTGAATGATTAGATGCTATTTTAAATAAGTTGAATTCATTTCCAATTGTTAAGCTTGTATCAGTAACTATTTCCTCTCTTATTCCGTCTAAAGGAGGATTAGTAACCTGAGCAAATAGCTGCTTGAAGTAGTTGAAAAGTAATTGAGGTTTATTGGAAAGGACAGCTAATGGAGTGTCAGTTCCCATCGAGCCTATAGCTTCTTTAGCTAATTTACTCATTGGTATTATTATAGTCTTGAGGTCTTCATGAGTATATCCAAACATTCTCATTCTAGTTTCAAAATCTTCATTTTCACTAGGAGTTACATTGCCTGTATATGGAATATTTTTTAAGGTTAGAAGGTTTTTATCTAACCATTTTTTATATGGATATTTTTTTGATATTTCTGTTTTTATTTCCTCATCTTCAATTATACGACCCTCGTCCATGTCTACAAGAAACATTTTTCCTGGCTCTAGCCTCCCATGGCGCTCAATGTTTTTTGGAGCAATATCAAGAACTCCAGTTTCAGAAGACATAACTACATAACCATCTTTGGTTACAGAATACCTAGAAGGTCTTAATCCATTTCTATCCAATATAGCTCCAATGTATTTTCCGTCTGTGAAGGGAATAGAAGCAGGACCATCCCACGGCTCCATTATACATGAATTATACTTGTAGAAAGCTTTTTTGTCTTCACTCATAGACAAATGTTTCTCCCAAGCCTCAGGAACAAGCATCATCATGACCTCAGGTAATGACCTGCCGGTTGCAAGTAAAAGTTCTACAACCATATCCATTGAAGCTGAATCAGATTTTCCAGGTAAAATAATTGGTATTATTTCTTTTATATCAGGACCAAAAAAAGGACTTTCAAGGAGCTCTTCTCTAGTTTGCATTCTACTAAGATTTCCTTTAAATGTGTTTATTTCTCCATTATGACACATATAGCGAAATGGTTGAGCTAAATCCCAAGTAGGAAAAGTGTTTGTTGAGAATCTTTGATGAACTAATGCTAATCTAGTTATAACACTTGGTTCTGATAAATCTGGATAATAGTCTTTAATATCTTCAGGAATCAACAATCCTTTATAAATCAAAGTGTTTATTGATAAACTTGATAAATAAAAATATTGGGCCTGTGAAAGTTTCGAACTTGATATAGTGTGTTCTGAGGCTTTTCTAGCTATAAATAGTTTTATATTAAATTCATGTTCTGTAATCTCTAATTCATTTTTACCAATAAAAATTTGCATCACATATGGCTCGGTTTGAGCAGCAATTTTGCCAACTACATTTCTATTGACAGGAACTTTTCGCCAACCTATAACACTTAATTGCTGTTTTAGAATTTCTGATTCCAAGACACCAATACAATAGGTTCTTTGGTTTTCCTTTTGAGGTAAAAAAACCATACCAACTGCGTATTCCCTTACATTTGGTAATGTAAAATTACATTTGGTATTAAAAAAATCATGAGGAATTTCAATTAATATTCCAGCTCCATCTCCAGTTTTACCATCAGAACTAACTGCGCCTCTATGTTCTAACTTACAAAGAATATCTATAGCTTTATGAATTATATCATTTGTCTTTTTTCCTTGAAGGCTACAAATGAATCCTGCACCACAATTATCATGCTCGAACTCAGGACTATAAAGTCCCTGTTTTTTTGGTAACATACATTTGTTTGGTTTTAGCCTAAATTAATATTTTAGCAATCCTAAACTATAATAAAACACTGATCAATGAGAGATAATAGTAATAATCAAATTTTTTTCTATTATTAATGGTAATTTATTATTATTACACTCTTATTTTTGTAGAGTTGATAATTTAATGATAAAGAAAAAAAACAGATTTAGAGTTTTGGGTGTAATGTCAGGAACGTCCCTAGACGGAGTTGACCTTGCTTTAATTGACTTTAGTATTAAGTCTTGGAAATTTAAATTATTGAAAACAGTGACTATGCCTTATCCGGAAAAGTGGTTTAAAGCTCTTACAAAAATTTATAATCAAGACATTAAAAAAATTCGCGAGATTGATAATTCTTATACTATTTTTTTAGGTAAAACAATAAAAGATTTTATTAATGATAATCAGTTTAAGGATATCGATTTTGTTAGTTCCCATGGACATACTGCTAAGCATATTCCCTCCGATGGAATATCGTATCAATTAGGAAATCTCTCATCAATAAATAGTCAATACAATTTGACTACTATTTGTGACTTTCGAAAACAAGATGTTAAATTGGGCGGGCAAGGAGCTCCGCTGGTCCCAATAGGAGATAAAATCCTTTTTTCAGATTATACTGCTTGTTTAAATTTAGGAGGTTTTGCTAATATTTCCAAACAGGTTAAGCATGAGAGAATTGCCTATGATATTTGTTCTGTTAATTTGGTATTCAATTATTTGGCTCAAAAAAAATCCATGCTTTATGATATTAATGGTGAATTAGCTAGATCAGGAAATTTACTAACAAGTTTATTCGATAAACTTAATAAAATTGATTTTTATAATTTACCCTATCCAAAATCACTAGGAATAGAATGGAATGTGAAAGAGATCTATCCAATAATTGAAGAAGAGCTTAAAAGAAGTGATTTAGAAGATGTAATTCACACTTATTTAATGCATATAGTTTTAAAAATCACTGATTGTTTTCAAGATGATGACAAAGTGCTAGTCACTGGAGGTGGAGCTCTCAATAAATTTCTGATTGAAATTTTAAAGTCTAGAACTAAAGCAGATATAATACTTCCTTCAAGAGATTTAATAAACTATAAAGAGGCGTTAATTTTTGGACTACTAGGGTTGTTAAGGTTTTTAAATATAAATAATTGCTTGTCATCAGTAACAGGTGCTTCCAGAGATCATTGTTCAGGAAATATTTTTGATATGAAATAATAACTTTTTAGTTATATTTTATACATTCGTTATCATTCAAGTTTTAAACTCCTTCTATTTAGAATTAAAATTACACCTTAAATATGGAAATTATAATAATAAGTATTTTTGCTATAGGCTATTTAGCAATAACGCTGGAACATAATTTGAAAATTGACAAGTTGATACCTGCTCTTGCTATGATGGCGTTTCTCTGGGCAATTATAGCTCTTTGGCATCTTCCAGTTTTTGATGTAAATGCGACTTTAAAACAATTAGAGCCCTCTCACATTGACGAGGTGTTATTACATCATTTAGGTAAAACCGCTGAAATCATTGTTTTTCTTCTTGGAGCAATGACTATTGTTGAAATAATAGATTATTTCAATGGATTTTTTACAATCAAAACTTTTATTAAAACCAAAAGTAAAATCAAGCTTTTATGGATTTTTTCGGCTTTAGCTTTTATTTTATCTGCTATAATTGATAATCTAACAGCAACTATAGTTTTAATAACTATACTACAAAAAATTGTTCATGACCGTGACTCCAGACTTTGGTTTACAGGGCTAATAATTATTGCTGCTAACGCAGGAGGAGCATGGTCTCCTATTGGAGACGTCACAACTACAATGTTATGGATTGGAAATAAAGTGACTACTCTTAATTTGGTGGGATATTTATTAATTCCTTCTATTGTCTGCATATTAGTGCCTATTATAATAGCTTCATGGTTACCAGCATTTAAAGGAAAAATTTCAACTCATGATGATGAGGATGAAGTTAGCGCTCATCCAAAAGGAGCTATCATGTTATACTTAGGACTAATCGCAATAGTCTTTGTTCCAGTTTTCAAAACTGTAACACATTTACCTCCCTATGTGGGTATGATGCTTTCTCTGGCTATAGTTGCGACATTTGCAGAAATTTTTAGTAACGCAAAAATTAATATTAGCTCAATTGATGAAGAAAGTGATTCTCATTCAAGTCATAGTCCTGTTCATAGTTCTTTGTCAAAGATTGAATTGCCAAGCATCCTTTTTTTTCTAGGTATACTCTTGTCTGTTGCTGCCCTAGAATCATTAGGAATTTTATTTGAATTTGCAGAATCATTAAATACTTTGATTCCCAATACGGACATAGTAGTAATTCTTTTTGGTTTTGGATCGGCAGTTATAGATAATGTTCCCTTGGTTGCTGCTAGTATGGGAATGTTTTCTGAGCTAATAGACGATCCCTTATGGCATTTTATTGCCTTTTCTGCTGGGACAGGTGGTAGTATGTTGATAATTGGTTCTGCAGCTGGAGTAGTTGCTATGGGGATGGAAAAAATAGATTTTTTCTGGTATTTAAAAAATATTTCATGGTTGGCTTTGTTAGGTTTTTTATCTGGATCAGGTACTTTTATTTTATTGCGTAATTTTATAGCTTAAATAAAATTTTAAATCTTTTTTTTCGTTATCAACTATAATATCCTAAATCAATATGTTTCTTTATCAAGAACCCTCAACTTTACAAACAGAAAAAACAATTTCAGTAATTGAATTAATTGAAAATGGTGGAATAGGCGGAATGTTAATTATAGGTATTCTTTTTATTTTACTTGTAGTTGTTATTTATATTTATTTTGAAAGATTATTTGCAATTAAAGCTGCAACAAAAGTTGGTAAAGACTTTATGCCTGAAATTAGAACCCATGTTTTAAGTGGAAAAATTGACAAAGCAAAAAATTTATGTCAATCACATAACAATCCAGTTGCAAGGTTGCTTGAAAAAGGTGTGTCTAGAATCGGTCGTCCTCTCGAGGATATTAATTCTGCATTAGAAAATGCAGGAAGGATTGAAATTTATAAATTAGAAAAAAATGTAAGCATATTGGCAACAATTGCTGGAGTTGCTCCAATGATAGGGTTTTTAGGCACTGTAATTGGAATGATATTATCTATTTTTGAAATATCAACAGCTGGAGGAAATATTGATATGCAACTGCTGTCAAATGGTTTATATACAGCGATGACAACAACAGTTGCTGGATTAATTGTTGGAATAATAAGTTATATATCCTACAATCACCTTGTTGTTAAAACAAATAAAGTTGTATACCAAATGGAAACAACTTCATTGGATTTCTTTGACTTATTAAACGAACCAACCTAGGTAATGAATTTTAAAGGAAGAAATAAAATTAGCCCTGAGTTTAATATGTCATCAATGACTGACATAGTTTTCCTACTCTTAATTTTCTTTATGATCGCCTCAACTCTCTCAAAACAGCTTGATACAATTAGTGTTGAGTTACCAAAAGCGAAGGGTAAAACTGAAAATAGAAAATCAGTAGCGGTTACTATTTCGTCTTCAAGTACTTTTTACGTAGATGATCAGATTATAAATAAATATAATTTACAAGAAGCTATATTAAACCAAATGGAAGGGATTAAGCCTCCTTCTCTTGTTTTAAGAGCGGCCAAAAATGTTCCAATAGATGAAGTTGTTTACATTATGAACATTGCTAATCAAAATAGTATAAAAGTTGTTCTGGCTGTAGACGCTAAGTAGTATGGAATTTCTAAAGACTCGACATGAACAAAAATCTTTTTTAATTACCATTTTTATGGTGATTTTATTACTCTTTCTATTTTCTTTTATTGGTCTAAAGTACATTGATCCTCCCATCGAGTATGGTATGGAAGTTAATCTTGGTTCTAACTACACAGGCAAAGGGTTAAAAAGTGCAAACGAAGAAGTTCTTGATCCTAAAACCGATAAATTAAACACCTCTAAAGAGGATATTAATCTTGAAAAACCTGAAATATCAAAAACAACTCCTAGTAAAGTAGCTACGCAAAAGAATAGTAATTCAGAAGTGGTTGATAAGCCTAGCAAAGATTCATTAATAACAATTAATAAAAAAAACGAACCCAGACTTGTGCAAAAGAATAACGAAGTTAAAAAACCAAAAGTTAGTGATGTTACTAAATCAATCATTTCTAATTTAATGAACATTGAAAGTAAATCAGAAAGAACCCAAGGAGAGGGTGAGACTGAGGGGCTTTCTGATCAAGGAAAATCTAAAGGTGATCCCTATTCAACCATGTATTACGGTCAAGAAGGTAGAGGAGGACAAGGAGTAGGTTATGGATTAAGCGGAAGAAGTCTCCAAGTAAATGGAAAAGAAACTCAGGATTGTAATGAATCTGGAACGGTTGTGGTTAGAATAGTTGTCAATAAGCTGGGTGAAGTAGTTTCAGCAAAACCAGGAGTAAAAGGAACTACAAATAATGACCCTTGTCTTCTCAAACCAGCACAAAATACGGCTTTAATGCACAGATGGTTTCCTGATGCAAATGCGCCTGAAAAACAAATTGGCTTTGTTGTTATTGAATTTAAATTAGTAGAGTAATTAATGGATTCCTATACCCAAGCTTTAAAGTTTTTATTTGATCAACTTCCTTGTTATCAAAGACAAGGTGGTGCTGTTTTAAAATTTGATCTTTCAAATATTGAGTCTTTTGTAAACAGACTTAATAATCCTCATAAAAAGATTAAAACTATTCATGTAGCTGGAACTAATGGAAAAGGCAGTGTCTCTCATATAATAGCCTCAATTTTGCAATCTAAAGGATTAAGGGTAGGGATTTACTCCTCTCCACATCTTATCGATTTTAGAGAAAGAATTAAAATTAATGGAGAATATATTAGTGAAAAATATATTTTAGATTTTGTTAATTGTCATTATGATTTTATGAGATCTAAGACACTTTCTTTTTTTGAAATGACAGTAGGGTTAGCTTTTGACTATTTCAATAATCAACAAGTCGATATAGCCGTTATAGAGGTTGGAATGGGAGGAAGGCTTGATGCTACTAATATTATAAACCCAGAAATTTCAATTATAACCAATATTGGATTTGATCATACTGAGTTTTTAGGAAATAGTTTTTCAAAAATAGCTAATGAAAAAGCAGGAATTATAAAAAAAGGTGTTCCAGTTTTAATTGGAGAGTATAACCCTGAAACAGCTTTGGTTTTTAAAAGAAAAGCCAAAGATTTAGAGTCACAAATTACATTTTCAGAAGAATCAACTAAAAAGTATAAAAGTGATTTGATAGCTCTTTATCAGCAGAAGAATTTAAATACTGCTATAAATGCAATTAAATTATTGCCAGATTTTAATGTTTCTGATACTGAAATTGATTCAGCTATTTTAAAAGTAAAAGAGCCTACTAACTTTATTGGAAGATGGGATGTGATAGGTGTGAATCCAAAAATTGTTGCTGATGTTACTCATAACATTGAGGGGTTCAAATTTATGATAGACCAATTGGAAAAAGAGGATTATCAAAAGCTTCATTTTGTTTTAGGTTTTGTTAAAGAAAAAGATGTTAAATCTATTATGAAATTATTACCAAGTAATGCTAGTTATTATTTATGCTCACCTTCAATTGAGCGAGCACTTCCTTTAGAAGAATTGAGTTGTCTAGCTGAAGCTTACACGGCTAGTCATTCATCACATACTTCTGTTTTCAATGCTTTAAATGCTGCAAAAGAAAACTCAAAACCTGATGATTTAATTATAGTTTCTGGTAGCACCTTTGTTGTTGCTGAGATAATATAAAATAAACCAAACCACAGCCATATCTTCTTCAGTAAGGCCTGAAGTTTACAGTATTTCAAAATACTTTGAAAGCAAATAAAGGATCATTCCAATTAAAAATCCAACAACAATCCCGAAAAATAATCTTTTGTTTATGTTCATAGTGTATGTGTTTATCTTAAATGTAATCAATTAAAAATACCTGAACTTACTGAAGAAGATATGGCTGTGATATAAAAAAGAAAACGCCTCCCAAGAAAAACAAATTTCAATAAGTGCCTGAACCAACAGCCTTACACTTATGACTGAAGTTTAGTAACTACGTACACATATACAATAAAAAGAAGGTGAAAGTGTTAAGGGTTTAATCTTTGAAAAGAACTAAATCAGCTTGAAAGCATTGATTTTATTGGCATAAAAACTTAACAACATTTTATTAACTTGTAGGGTGTAAACTTAAACCAAAAGCAATGAAAAATATAAAAGACATAACAATATCAATTTTTGCTATAATAGGATTTGTAGCAATAGTATCTGGATTTACAAATAATGAAAATCAAGGTGAAATTGGCACTTATCAGGTTGCAATTACTAATGTGGCGGATAGTGGCAATATAAGAGAAATAATTATTGACACAAGAACTGGGAAGGTAATTTCAAGAACTAGAACAAGATATAAAAGATAAAAGATTAAAACATCAATTAGATACCACTTATTAGTTTACAATTTATATTAAAGTAGATTGGAGATGGGATAGAAAAAAGTTAGAACAGCCACTAGTAAAGAATAATAATAATTAGTTTAGGTAGAACTGATAAAACTTATATATTTGTGCTTCAAAATTAGTGTAGAATATAACCCATAATGTACTTAGTAATGTACATTTTATATTAACAGTTTAACAAAAGTTTTGTAAAGTACTGTAAACACTATTATTGGGCGCTTAGCTCAGTTGGTTCAGAGCATTTGGTTTACACCCAAAGGGTCGGGGGTTCGAATCCCTCAGCGCCCACATTTTTAACCTCACTTTATAAGTGAGGTTTATTTATTTATAATTTGAAATGTAATGATCTTCTCTTTCTTTTTTTAGCATTCCCATTGTTTCATCCATAAATTTATTTCGATCATTTCTTGTTTTAAATACCCATATACAAATAGTTTCACTACTATGATAAATTGCTTTTAATTCATCATCAATTTCACATATTTCTTTGGGAATATTGGTTTTTATACAAATCATGCTATCATAACTTTAAGTTCTATTCCTTAATAATAAGAAAATATATAAGTAAAATTAAGACTTTAAAAGTGGGATGAAATTCAAAATAGATGAATAAACTTTATTTTATGATTTTAAAGACAATTCTATCATGTTTAATATCAATTGTTTCCAGTTGAGATTTAATCTAACTTGTACCCTTTTTTATTCTTACTTCAAAAGTCAAAAGAAATTCTAAATCATTTTATATAGTAAAATATTACCTTTCACCTAGATTTAATGACTAATAATTTATGAATAAAAAAAATCTAACTTTTCTGGTAAATAAGTATGATCTTTTTGAAGCTGCTTTTTCAGAGGACAGCATTCCAATTTCAAAAACCGATGAAGTCATATTAGAAATTGAAAGATATGCTTTTACTACAAATAATATTACGTATGCAGTTATTGGGGATACGTTAGATTATTGGAATTTCTTTCCAGCTGAGGAACCTTATGGTATTGTCCCAGTTTGGGGTTTTGCGAATGTTATTTCTTCTCAAAATGAAAATGTTTCTGAGGGAGAAAAGTTTTATGGATATTTTCCTATGAGCAAATACTTAAAAGTTATACCAAAAAAGGTAAACACCCATGGCTTTATAGATGATTCTAATCATAGAAGAAAACTTCCTTCAGTATACAATCATTACCTAAATGTTTCAAAGAACACAGATGAATCACTAGAATATCATCCTTTAATAAAACCTCTATTTTTAACTTCGTTTTTGAATTATTATTTTTTGAAAGATGAAAAATTTTTTGAATGTGATCAGATAATTCTTACAAGCGCATCTTCTAAAACAGCTTTATCTTTGGCATTTTTATTATCTAAAAATAAACTAGAAGACAAAAAAAAAATTATAGGTATTACATCGGATAAAAACATAAAATTTTTATCAAAAATTAAATTTTATGATACCGTTTTATCTTATGATAATGCAGAGGAAAAACTTAATTCATCAAAATCAATAATAGTTGATTTTGCTGGGAGCTCTGATTATCTAAAAAAATTATCTGATTACTTAGCAGACTCATTAAAATACGTCAGTTTAATAGGATTAGCAGATTGGTCTTCAAAAACTAATTTTAAATCAATTCCTAATTCTAAATTTTTCTTTGCACCAAATCATGCTGAAAAAAGATACAAAACAATGGGAGTTAAAAAAACCACATTATTGGCTGAAGTCTTATTGAAAGAATTTATTATGAAAATTAAACATGACATAAAACTAAAATATTTTAATGATCCCAAAGAATTACATGAACTGTATTTAAAATCCTTAAAAGGACAAATAGATCCAAGTAAGGGTTATATGGTACAGCTAAGTAATTAATGAACCTTTGACGGAGTTTTTATATCTTCGCAATGATGACAATTGATGAAAAATTTAAAGCTATTGGTACAAATAATGCTCCTGGTCAGGAAGTCCGACAAAATCTAGGAGATCTTAACACCATTATGCTTGGCGAGAAACTTGATGGAGTTCATATTGATTTCTCTCATGGGGATGTAGATGCCTTTCCTCCAACACCCGGTTCTGATGAAGCTTGGAAAGAGGGTTTTAGTAGAGGTGGATCTCAAGCGTATACTGAGTATAGAGGATCGGCTGAAATAAGAAATAGACTGGCTGCTAGACTTGGGAAGTTTACTGGCAGGCCAATTGAAGCTAATAGCGAATTGATTATAACTCCTGGAACTCAAGGGGCATTATTTTTGGCACTTGCTTCAACGGTTAATGCTGGGACAAAAGTTGCTGTAGTTGAACCTGACTATTTTGCCAACCGCAAACTTGTTAAGTTTTTCGGAGGTGACATTTTACCAATTCCTCTAAACTACAAGGATACTCAATTTGAAAACAGCCCAGATCTAAATCGAATTGAAGACGCATTTAAAGCAGGAGCAAAGGTTTTAGTCTTTTCAACACCCAATAATCCTACAGGTCTTGTCTATTCAAAAACTACAATAACTAAAATAGCAGATTTTGCAGCAACCCATGATGTTAGTGTAATTGTGGATCAACTGTACTCTAGAATGCTATATAGTGGTGAGGTCTATACTCATCTTCGTTCTTGTGATGTTCAGCCTGAAAATCTTATTACTATCATGGGGCCATCAAAAACTGAATCTCTTAGCGGATTTCGCCTTGGAGTCGCATTTGGCACACCAAAATTGATTGAAAGAATGGAATCCCTTCAAGCTATAGTTTCTTTGCGTGCTGCAGGATACAATCAATCAGTTCTTGATACTTGGTTTCAGGAACCTTTGGGCTGGATTGAAAATCGTATTCGAGAACATGAATCAATAAGAGATGAATTACTACAAACTTTCAGGGCTGGTAATATCTATACAGCAACCCCACAGGCTGGCAGTTATCTTTTCCCACAACTACCCCCGCTTCGTATAGATTTATACACTTTTATACACTTACTGCGATATCAGGCAAAGGTGATAGTTACGCCTGGATCAGAATTTGATCCAGCTTGTATGGATAGTATCCGACTCAACTTTTCACAGGATTACTCTGCTGCAGTTTCAGCAGCAAAACGAATTGTAAAAATGGTGGAAATTTACCGCAGATGAACAAAATTGATTAAAGTTTATTTTGAACATAATTATAGCATGCTTAGCATCAATAGTTTTTATTCTAGATTTAATTAATACTAAATGAACATTAAAAATATATAAATCTTAATTGTATATTTATTTTTGTGAATTTAATGAAAAATCAAAATCAACTAACAAGAAGATCATTTATTAAGAAAACCGGAGTTGCTGCTTCTTTATTTTCTTTTTCACCTTTATCAATCTCATCGATTTTTTTCAATTCAACTGACGACAAACGAATAATTGTTATAGGTGCAGGTCTTGCTGGTTTATCATGTGCTTATGAGTTAGACCAAGCTGGATATAATGTGATGTTGATTGAAGCTCGTTCTCGTCCAGGTGGAAGAGTCAGTACTTATCGCGATTTGTTTTCTGATAATTTATATTCTGAAATGGGTGCTGAATATGTGGATAGTTCAGACAAGTACGTTCATGAATATTGTAAAAAATTTAATTTAAAAGTTTTACCAGCAAAACAGTATGATGGAGTCTATTTAAAAGGTCAAAGATTGACCATGGAAGGGTTAAGATCGGGTAGAGATTCATTACCTTTTAAAGGAACTTTAAAAGGTAAATTATTTGGTCAGGAAGTTCAATACATTAAAAAGTGGATAGATTTAGTAAATTTAAAAGGTATAAGTTCCCCAGAAGTTCAGGGGTTAGATAAAATTTCAGTTGAAGAGATTTTAATAAAAGGAGGAGCTCCAAAAGATATCATTGATTTATATGCCTATGCAAATGCAACTGAAGAAACAACAGTTCCTTCAAAGATGTCTGCCTTGGACATGGTTCTGTCTAACACAAGAACATCAGGTTTTAGTGAAAATACAGTTGAGGGAAGAATTCTTGGAGGTAACGATCAGTTGCCAAAAATACTTGCAAAAAAAATAGAATCAAAAATTATGTATAATCAATCATTGTGTCGTCTTGATTATGGTTCTAATTCTATTATTGCCACTGTTAAAGAGAATGAAAAACTAATTCAAATTCCAGCAACAAAATGTGTACTAGCAATCCCAGCCACGATATTAAAAAATATAAATATCAATCCCGGTTTTTCTATAGAAAAGACAAAATGTATAAATAATCAACAATATGGACATGCTATGAAAATAGCAATGCAATATCGTCAGCGATTTTGGAATAATAAGAATTCTATTGGACAACGAGTTTTTACAGATACTCCATTACGAAGAGTTTATGATTTCTCTATTGATCAACCCGGACCAAGAGGAATATTATTAAGCTTTACCTCAGGAGAAGATGCTATAAAACTTGGAAGGCTTGATAAAAATAAAAGATTAGAGATTGCTAAAAACACTTGTAAAAACATATGGTCAGAAGCACCACAATACTGGGAGAAAGGAATTATAAAATATTGGAATGAAGATCCTTGGGTAAAAGCCAGTTATTCTTTTGCTGGAGTTGATCAGAAAGGTTTCAGAGAGATATTGGCAAAAACTGAGGAATCTGTTTATTTTGCTGGTGAACATACGGCCACTCAAAGAGCTTCCATGAATGGAGCTATAGAATCAGGTTTGCGTGTAACCGAAGAATTGAAAAGAACAATGAAAATATAATTAAAAGCACCTAATAATAATAAATTTAAAACTATGATAAATAAAATTTTTACAATTACAGCCCTATTAATTACTTCATTAACTATGGGGCAGAGTCTTACTCTAAATAATATGGAAAGTAAATTAAAGTGGACTGGAAAAGAAATGACAACAAAGGAGCATTATGGTTCAATTGGTTTTAAATCAGGAATAATGACTCTAAAGGATAACCAACCAGTATATGGTAAATTTATAGTTGACATGATAACTTTAAAAAATGAAGATTTACCTGAAGACTATCGAGGAAGACTTGAAGGTCATTTAAAATCAGATGATTTTTTCTCAGTAGATAAATTTTCAGAAGCTATTTTAGAATTTACGACTTCATCGGTTCAAAACTCAGTAGAATATAATATCCAAGGTAATTTAACAATTAAAGGCACTACTCATCCAGTAGATTTTACTATAAGTTTTATTGATGATCACTGGAAGGCCAATCTTATTTTTGATAGATCTAAGTATGATGTTCGTTTCCGTTCAGGAACTTTTTTTGAAAATCTAGGAGATAAATTAATTTATGATGATATAGTTATAGAAACAGATCTTTTTTTTAAAATGTAGAAATCATTTATGATTGAAGTTTAGACCCTCCGAAAGCAGGGTTTTTATTCATGAAACTTTGTGACCAAATAAATAAACTTAACGATTTACTATTCCTTTTTGTAGTTTCATCAATAAAATATCTTTACTTATTTCAGTTTTAATTTCCACCTCTGTTGATTCATTTTCATTAACTGAAACTTCTTTTATTTTAGGAAGTAGTTTTTTTACCTCCCTGTAGGAATGATACTTATGGCCTCTCAATAAAATTTCACCATCAACTTTCACTATAGTTTTACCGTCAATTATAAACTTATAATTACGGTCTTCATAAAAACTACTTAAATCAATTTTGATCTTAAAATTTTTACTCCAAAAAGGTTCTGTCAATAGTCTTGTTATAAAATAATCCCTTTCCTTAAATGAATAATCAACTCCTGAAATAGTTATAATTGGAAGTGCTTTTATATTAACTTCTACTTCGTTTAAGTCTATTTTTGTTCCTTGACTAAAAGACTTAGAAATTGTAATTAATAAAAAAAAAGTGATTAGTGTCAGAGATCTCATGTTATAAACGTACAAAACTTTCTTTTAGTGAAAGAGGATAATGTGTCCCATAAAAAAGAAACTATATTATACCATTTAAAACTCTTAAATTAGACCTTTAACTTGTGTAGATGTCAAATAATAAAATTTAAAAAATTATTTTTTTAAAATAAGAGATGAAAAAATATACTGACCATGATCTTCTAATTATGTTTAAAAGCATTGAAAAGAAAAATTATGCTTTTAATTACATAATCAATCTCTATCAGGAAAGAATTTACTGGCATATTAGAAAAATATTGATATCTCACGAAGACTCTAATGATGTTACTCAAAACACTTTTATCAAAGTTTTTGAGAATCTTATTAAATTTAAAGGAGAATCTAAAATATATACCTGGATATATAAAATAGCCACAAATGAATCTCTATCGTTTTTAAAAAAGAATAGAAAATATTTTTTTGAGTCTATAGATAATGTGTCTTCTAGTTTAATAACAAATCTTACGTCTGAAAATTATTTTGATGGAAATGAGGGTGAAAAAAAATTACAGAAAGCCATACTTACATTGCCAATAAAGCAAAGATTAACTTTTAACATGAAATATTTTGACAACATGAAATATAAGCAAATCTCTCAAATTTTAGGAACATCTGTAGGTGCATTAAAAGCAAATTATCATCATGCGAAAAATAAAATTCAAAAATATTTAAAAGAAAATTAAACCTTTTTATAAATTAACTATCTTACTATAGAGATGAAACAAACTAATAACATAGAGCAATTTGATAAAAAACAATCTTTTATTGTTCCAGAAAATTATTTTTCTAAACTTAAAAGTGATATTCAGTTTAAAACTGAAAATCTAGAATCAAAAATTGGGTTTAAAAATTATTTAAGTATTAAAACAATTGTTCCCGTCTTAGCTTCAGTATTTTTATTATTAATTACATTTAATTATGTTAAAACATTTGATCCAAAAAGTGATAATGTACTTAGTGAAGAAATTTACACTGAATTTGTTGAGTTTGAAATCGAAAATATTGATGAAGAATATTTATTTGAATTTTTACCAGATGAAGAGTATGCTTTTTCTGATGAAATCGAATATCTAATTGATAATAACACTGATTACGATTTAATAATTAAATAAATAATAAAGGAAAAATGAAGATCACTAAATTTGTTATAATACTTGCATTACCACTTTTCATTTTTTCTCAAGATAAAAATGAAACTTATAAGAATGAAAAGCATAAAAGAATGCAAAGCAGAAAAATTGCTTATATTTCTGACAACCTAGAATTGTCCCCTAATCAAGCCGAATTATTTTGGCCTATGTATAATTTATATAGTTCTGAAATGAACTCTGTTCGAGTTAATAAAAAGAAAGTTTTAAGAAATTATAATAAAAACCAATCCTCTATGGATAATACTGAGTTAGGTTTTATCATTGATGGTCTTCTTAAAGTAGAAAAAGAAAACCTGGAATTAAAAATTAAATTCCTTAAACAATTCTCGAAGATTATTTCTAACAGGCAAATTATTGAACTTCACCAATCAGAAGAGGGTTTTAAGAAAGAGCTATTAAGGAAAATTAAAAAAGGAGATAAGAGGTCTTCAGATTATCCACTCTCCCCCCCCCCAAGAACTAAAAATGAAGGTAAGTAACTCTAAAATCCTTCATTATTAGTTATTCTAAATCAATAGTTAGCTGAGTAATATTTTTATATAAAAAAACCCTCATAATGAGGGTTTTTGCATTTCTAGATAAAGAGTTATTTAGATTTCTTAAATATAGATGACATTTTAACTCGTTCCTCTTCTGCTAACTTTTCATCAACTAAAATCCTACCACTGTGTTCATCTGTTATTATTTTATTTCGAGAAGCAATTTCCATTTGGGTTTGAGGTGGAATTGCAAAATAAGAACCTCCAGCAGCCCCTCTTTCAACAGGAACAACTGCTAGACCATTTTTAACACTTGAACGAATTTTATTATATGCTGACATCAGATGTTCTTCTATGTTTTCAGAAAATTCTTTAGATTTTTTTGTAAGTAATTTTTCTTCTTTTTCAGTTTCACTCATTATTGAACTTAATTCTTCATTTTTTGCATTCAAATGAGCAGTTCGTTCATCCAGCTTAACTTGAACCTCTTCAATACTTAATGACTTTTGATCTGACTTAGCATGGAATTCTCTAATTCTTTTTTCAGATAGTTCAATTTCAAGTTTTTGATATTCTTGTTCTTTATGAATAGAATTATACTCTCTATTATTTCTTACATTTTTTAGATTTGTTTCATATTTTTTATCAGCTTCTTTTGCAACTACAATATTATTTTTTTGTAATGCAACCTCATCCTGACAATCTTTGAGCTCTGATTTAAAATTTTCTAAACGAGATGTAAGACCTGCAATTTCATTTTCTAGATCTTCAACTTCTAAGGGGAGTTCACCTCTAACGCTTCTGATTTCGTCAATACGAGAGTCTATTAATTGGAGATCAAATAAAGATCTAAGCTTTTTTTCTACTGAAATTTGTTTTTTCTTGGCCATGCTAGAAATAATTTACTGGATTAGTGTTTGTAGTAGCTAAAATGATGGCAAAACTAGGGAATTTTTTCCGAAGATAGTCATGTATTAAATTTTTTGTAAACTGTTCACTTTCATAGTGGCCAATATCAATCAGAACTATCTGTTCATTTGCCTCAAAAAAATTATGATATTTAAGATCTGCTGTTATGTATGCATCTGCTTTTTGTTCAATTGAATCTTTTATAGCAAACGATCCAGAACCTCCCAATACAGCTACTCTTTTGATTTTTTTGTTAAGTAATTTACTATGTCTTATTGAATTTGTTTTCATTTGAATTTTAATAAATTCTAAAAACTCTTTTTCTCTTTTTGGGGTTTCTAATTCTCCTATTCTACCCATTCCAATGCTTATATTTTCCTTATTAGAAACAAGTATTTTTGAATTTTTAAGACCTATTTTTTCTGATATTTTATAGTTAACACCTCTATTGTGATTGTCTAATGATGTGTGCATTGAATATATAGAGATTTTATTTTCAATAGCTTTTATAACTGTTTTTTCAACGTAACTATTTGTTGTTAATTTTTTTATTCCTGAAAATATAATAGGATGAAAACTAACAATCAAATTGCAGTTTTTCTCAATAGCTTCGTTTATAATTCCCTCTGTAGTATCAAGAGTTATTAATACTCCTTTTAAATTTAAATCAGCATTACCAACCAATAGACCCACGTTATCAAAATCTTCTGCTTGAGATAGAGGAGACCATTCTTCAATTGTATCAATAAAATCTTGAATTTGCATTTATAATCTTAATCTACAAATATAGTATTATCTTTCAGGGGATGAAATTGATTCGATTATTACTGATTCCGATAGCAATGTTGTATGGCTTAATATTATCAATTCGGAATGGATTATTTAATTTTAAATTTTTTAAAAGTCAACATACTCTATTGCCATCAATCGGTATAGGCAACCTATCTACAGGAGGTACTGGCAAATCTATAGTTGTTGATTATTTAATTTCTATATATCATTCAAAGTATTCTATTGCAGTTTTGAGCAGAGGTTATGGAAGGAAGTCTACTGGATTTAAAATAGCTAATTCTTCAAGTTCGGCTATTGAAATAGGAGATGAACCATTTCAGTTTTTTAAAAAATATCCCAATATTAAAGTAGTAGTTGGAGAAAATAGGGTTAGCGCTGTAAATAAAATTTTTAAATATGAACCTAAAATCAACTTACTTATCCTTGATGATGTAATGCAACATAGATGGATAACTCCAAGTCATCTTATACTAACAACTACTTATTCTAATCCTTTTTTTAATGATTTTATTCTCCCTTTTGGAAATCTAAGAGAATATGCAGTTGGAAAAAAAAGAGCTCAAACTATTATTGTTACTAAGTGTCCATCTAGTTTTTCAGAACAAAATAGAATAGATTTTGAAAAGAAATGTAATTTGTTGTCCACTCAAAATATTTTTTTTACTAAAATAAATTACTCAGAAACAATTCTTAATAATAATGAAAAATTAGATTTTGTTAATCTTAAAAGTAAAAAAATAGTTTTAGTTACTGGAATATCTGATTCACAGCCTTTAGTTGAGTTTTTGAATTCTAATAATATTTCATTTAATCACTTGAAATATAGAGATCATTTTAATTATGATACAATGGCTATCAAAAAAATTAAAAAGGAAGCAAATAGCTCATTGATTCTTACTACTGAAAAAGACTATGGAAGACTTTTTCCGTTATTAAAATCAAATAAACTTTATTATATTCCAATTAATCTAACTTTTTTTTCAAAAAATGAAGAACATGAGTTTAATGAAAAAATAAAATCTTTTATAAAAATTAAAAATTAAGAGTGTGAAGGCTTTTAGACAAAAATCTAATGTATGTGTTTGTGTGCTTTATAAGAAGATCTCACTAATGGCCCACTTTCAACATGTCTAAATCCTAGGTTTAATGCATAATCCTCAAACTTCTTAAACATGTCCGGAGTAATAAAGGATGTAACTGGAAGATGCTTTTTACTGGGCTGAAGATATTGACCTAGGGTAACTACATCTACATTCACTTTAATCAAATCATCTAATGTCTCATATACTTCATCTTCTTTTTCACCTAGACCAAGCATTATTCCTGATTTAGTCCTTTTAGCTCCCTTTTCCTTTAAGTAAGAGAGAACTCCGAGACTTCTATCGTATTTAGCTTGAATTCTTACATGACGTGTTAATCTTCGAACTGTTTCAACATTATGTGAAACAACCTCTGGAGATACTTTAACGATCCTATCAATAATATTTTGATTACCTTGAAAATCAGGTATTAAAGTTTCTAAAGTTGTTTCTGGATTTAACCTTCTAATAGCATTCACAGTTTCAGCCCAAATAATCGAACCCATATCTTTTAAATCATCTCGATCTACAGATGTAATAACGGCATGTTTAATTTTCATTATTTTAATGGATTGAGCTACTTTTTCAGGTTCTTCCCAGTCCACTTGTGAGGGTCTCCCTGTCTTAACTCCACAAAAACCACAGGATCTGGTGCAGATATTACCAAGAATCATGAAAGTTGCAGTTCCTTCTGCCCAACATTCTCCCATATTAGGGCAACTACCGGACGTGCAAATGGTATTTAGTTTGTATTTATCAACAAGATTTCTTAAATCGGTATATTTTTTACCAGTAGGTAACTTTACTCTAATCCATTTAGGCTTTGAAACTCTAGTTTGATTTTTAGAGGTTTTGGTAGTGATGTTTTCTTTTGGAAGAGAAATTTTATTCCATTTAGATTTAAGTACTTCAACATTTTTTTTCTCTAAAATATTCAATGTTTTTTTTTCAAATATACAAAACTTCTCTAAAGCTGTATAAATATCCGATAGTGAAAGTTGATAAAAAAACAAGTCCAGACCAGCTTAAGAAAATCATAAATTTATTTGGCTGAAATTCTTTAGGCATGTGATTACTTGTCACTAGCCTTAAGTTAGCCCATGCAAAAAAAGGTGTAGTTAAAAAAGATAAAACTGTAGCTATTTGAACTAAAAGTCCCATCTCAGATTTATAAAAAACAAAAATTCCGATTGTTCCTAATGCTAAAAGAAAAAGAAATGGTAAGTAAAAATCTCTTTTATCATTCATCAGGATTTGTAGGGTTTTTGAAAACGCTCTTGGTGAAGCATCTAGAGTAGTAATTGTGGTACTGAACATAGTTGTAAATGCTGCTAATGAAATAACAACAGCAAAAGAAGTACCGAGGTTTTCAGTATATAATTCTATTAGTTGACCTGCAAAAACTAAACCTTGATCTGAAAATCTAATATCAGAATTATACATAACTAGCGCACCTAGTCCCATAAAACACAAACCCAAAAATATTGTTGCACCATACCCAATATTAAAATCAAACAAACTTTCTTTTAGATTAATTTTAGATGAATTTTTTTGTTTTTCAACTGACCAAATTGAATGCCAAATCGAAATATCCATAGGAGCTGGCATCCAACCCATAAACGCTATTAAAAATAATAATCCTGAGCCTTCAGGTAGTATTTGTTCAAAAGGAGGAAAAGTATTTGATTTAACAAAAGCAACACTCACAGCTAATATGGTACAAATAGAAAGAATAACAATGATAAACTTCATTAGGTTATCTAATAATTTGTATTTACCGACAATTAACAGAAAAGAGCAAATTAGAATTATTGTAGAGGCCCATGCGGTTAGATTTACACTAATTCCAAAAAGATGGGCAGCAAGACCGGCAGTTACAATAGTTACTGCTGCCTGAATAGTGAACATGTTTGCAGTATTTAAAAGAGCATACCCCCACAAATAACCCTTACCGAGCTTTGCGTATCCATCTAATAGTGTTTCGCCTGTTGCTACTGCATATCTAGGTCCAAATTCAAAGAAAGGGTATTTAAAAAGATTTATGAGAATAAATGCCCAAATTAGACTCCATCCATAATCAGCTCCTGCTCTAGTTGAATAGACCAAATGAGATACTCCAATTGCTGCTCCAGCAAAAAGAAGACCCGGACCTAATTTCTTTAAAGTATTCATTTTTTATTTAATTTTTCAGCTAAAAGTCGTTTTGCTCTAAGTATTTTTACCTTGACCGTGTTTAGCGGTTGGTTAAGCTCTAAACTTATTTCCTTATAACTGTAATCTTCAAAAAATCTAAGTTGTAAAATTTTCCGATATTCTTTTTTTAAGCTTTTAATTGTATTTAAAAGCTCATCAAGATTTTGATTAATTATCATACCTTCCTCCGGACTGGGCATATTATCAATTATCATATGAGTATTAGAATCATCTATATGATCAGATTGTATTTTCTTTAAAGATTTTTCTTTCCTTATTTGGTCTAAGTGCAAGTTTTTAGATATGGTAATTAGCCACGTTTTAAAAGTAAATTTTGGATCAAATGAATCTAATCTATCAAATGCTTTAGTAAATGTTTGAATTGATATTTCCTCAGCTATTTGACTATTTCCAATTCTTTTCAGTTGATAATTATATAGGTACTCCCAATTTAAATCAAATAAAACTTGAAATGCTTTTTGATCATTTTTTTTAGCCTGAAAAATTAATTCTTCTTCCATAATTTAATTTCTAGATTGAAGACTCAATTAGCTTGGGGGTCTATGCCCTTGCAATCTTGATCTTTTGGAAGTTTCCCACACATTCCACAAGGCTCATTATTTTTATTCAGAAAAGGACTTTGACTTGCACATGTTCCAGCAAATTCTCCATTCTTTTTAGCCCATATCTTTATGGCTATACCGGCAAAACAAAAGCTCAATAAAACAAAGGTTAATAAAAATAATTTCATAGTATAAAGATATAAAAATCAATTAAGGCTTACATATTTATATGATATTGATGGTTAATCAAATTAAAAAATAAAAAACCTAAATTTCCATACCTGAAAAATATATATTGAAAAAAACACACATGTTACTGAAAACTTTAAAAAAAATCCACTTATTAATCCCAACATAGTCCCTAAAGACGCTTTAATAGCTAAATCAATTTTTCTAATATCATTTAACAATTCACCAATGAAAGCCCCAAGAAAAGGGCCAATTATTAGCCCAAAAGGACCTAAAAAAACAACTCCAATTATTAATCCAATACTAGCTCCAATAACACCCTTTTTAGACCCTCCAAATATTTTTGTTCCTAATATGGGTAACAAATAATCAACTAAAAAAATTAATAATGCTATTACAAATGTTATTAGTAAAAGTGTTTTATTGGATTTAATATGTTCAATTTGATATAAAAATACAAATCCAAACCATCCGGTTAAAGGTCCTGGAATTATAGGAAAAAAACATCCAATCAATCCTAAAATCATCATCAAAAAACTAAAAATAAAATAAAATAGGTCCATTAATGTATTTGATTGATAAAAGTAAGCTATTTCAAAAATATTAAAAAAAAGAGTTCACGTAAAAGTTGTATTTTAGAAAATCTAAAAAAATTTCAAATAAATGCAAATCATCAAAGGAATTAGCATTGCTGTTCTTAGTTTTTCTTCTTTTGGCTGCGATTTCATAGACACAAAAAAAGTTTCTTATGAAGAAATTAAACTTGCTTCTACCTGGTCGGAAAATGATCAGCCACCTTCCTTCGAGCAATGTGATGTTTTGTTAGAATTAATTGATCAACAAAAGTGTTTTGAAGAAAATCTATTAAACTCGATTTATTCGAGTTTTTCATTGCTTAAACTTGAATCCTTAGAACCTTTTATTTCTGAAATAATTGTTGTCATTAAAATTGATGAAAAAGGATTATTTAGTATTGTTGAATTTCATGATTCTGATGAGGTGTTTAAAAAAATTAAGAGCTTAGAAAAACAAATAATTAATATTGTAAATAACCTTCCAAAAGCTTTACCGGCTATCAAAACTAATGTAGGTTCTTATGTTAATGTTAAGTTTACTATACCTATTAAAATTAAAGCAAGTATAATAGAATGACAGAGAAAGAGATAATTATTCTTGGTATTGACCCTGGAACAACTATAATGGGATTTGGAGTTATTAGTGTAACTGGTCAAAAAATGAATTTATTGGAATTAAATGAGCTTCAACTAAAAAAAGAAAAAGATCACTACACAAAACTGAAACTAATCTTTGAAAGAACAATAGAGTTAATTGATAAATACCACCCTGATGAATTAGCAATTGAAGCTCCTTTTTTTGGAAAAAATGTTCAATCTATGTTGAAATTAGGGAGGGCGCAGGGTGTAGCTATGGCAGCAGGCTTATCCAGAGAACTGATAATTAAAGAATATTCTCCTAAAAAAATTAAAATGGCAATTACTGGAAGTGGAAATGCATCCAAGGAACAAGTAGCAAAAATGTTACAGAACATTTTTAAAATAAAAGTTTTACCAAAAAATTTAGATTCTACAGATGGTTTAGCTGCTGCAGTTTGTCATTTTTATAATCGAAACTCTCCTACCGCACAAAAAAAATATTCAGGATGGTCTGCTTATGTGAGTCAAAACCCTTCTCTATTAAAAAAAGGCCTTAATAGTTAATTATGGCTGGAATATATATTCATTTTCCTTTTTGTAAGCAAGCTTGTACGTATTGTAATTTTCATTTTTCTACATCATTAAAAAATAAAGATGTCCTAATTGAATCAATGTATAGAGAAATTGAATTACGAAATAGATTTTTTAAAAATGAAATTATAGATAGTATATATTTTGGAGGAGGATCTCCTTCTCTTTTATCAGCAAAATCTTTAGGATTTTTTATTTTAAAAATAAAAAAATTATTTAATGTTTCTCGTTTAGTAGAGATAACTGTAGAATTAAATCCAGATGATTCATCTACAGAATATTTAAATGAATTGAAAGAAATTGAAGTTAACAGAGCAAGTTTGGGCATTCAATCTTTTATTGAAGAAGATTTAAATTTAATGAAAAGAGCACATTCATCTGATCAAGCATTTGATTCAATAGAGAAGGTGAAATCTGTTTTTAAAAACTTTTCAATCGATTTAATATATGGTTTGCCAAATAGTAATCTTGATAAGTGGATGTTTAATTTGAATACCTCTCTCATCTATGAGCCTCCTCATATTTCATGTTATGCCCTAACAGTAGAGCCTAAAACCTTATTGAAAAAGCAGATTGACTCTGGAGAGACTTCATTAATTGAGGAGTCTAAAGTTGAAGAACAGTATTTAAATATGGTTAACTATTTACAGAAAAATAAATATGATAATTATGAGTTTTCTAGTTTTGCAAAGCCTGGAAATCATTCAATTAATAATAATGGGTATTGGAAAGGTAAACCTTATCTTGGTATAGGGCCTTCAGCTCATAGTTTTGATGGGAATAATAAAAGAAGTTGGAATATTAATCAAAATAATCTTTATATAAAGTCGATTAAGGAAAACAAGCTGCCATTTACAGAAGAACACTTAAGCTTAAAAGATAAATTCAATGAAACAATTATGACAGGTTTAAGAACATCGACCGGGGTTTCACTAAAAGAAATAAGGGATAAGCTTGGGAATAAATTTGCAGATTATCTTGAGGAAAACTCAAAAAATCGAATTCTTTCAAATGACTTGTATTGGGATAGAGGTCATCTACATGTTACTAAAAAATCTAAATTTTTATCTGATGGAATTGCTTCGGACTTGTTTATTATAGATTTATAATTTACTTTTTTTAAATAATTCTGAAAAATTTTTGTAAAAGTATGGAATTGTTTCAATACCCTTAAAAAAGTTAAATAATCCAAAGTGTTCGTTGGGAGAATGAATAGCATCGCTATTTAGACCAAAACCCATTAAAATTGTTTTGCATTTAAGAACCTCCTCAAACAGAGGTACAATTGGTATACTTCCACCGTCTCTAACGGAATAAGGAGCCTTTCCAAAACTTTTTTCATAGGCTAAATGAGCTGCTTTATAAGCGATATTGTTTGTTGGAGTAACATATGCCTGTCCTCCATGATGAGTAGTGACACTTACTTTTACTGAAGAAGGAGCAATTTTTTTAAAATGGTTTTCAAAAAGTAAACTTATTTTCTCCCAATTTTGGTTAGGCACCAATCTCATTGATATTTTAGCATATGCTTCACTCGGAATCACGGTTTTAGCACCTTCACCTGTATATCCACCCCATATTCCATTTACATCCAAGGTGGGACGGATGGATTTTCTTTCTTGAGTTGTAAAACCTAATTCACCTGATGTTGAATTGATATTAAGAGAATCTTTAAATGACTGTTCATTGAATGGTATTTTTGACATTTCTTTTCGTTCTTCTTCACTTAAATCAACAACATCATCATAAAATCCAGGTATATTAATTTTTCCTTCACTGTCTTTTAGACTACTTATCATATCACAAAGAGTATTTATAGGGTTAGCTACAGTTCCTCCATATAAACCAGAATGTAGGTCACGATTAGGTCCTGTAACTTTAACCTCCATATAGCTTAGACCCCTAAGACCAGTTGTAATAGATGGTTGAGTATTGTTTAAAATCCCAGTATCTGAAATTAAAATAACATCAGACTTTAAACGATTAGAATTCTCACGAATAAAAATTTCTAAATTATCACTTCCTACTTCCTCTTCTCCTTCAATCATAAACTTCACATTACATGGGAGATCTTTATTGCTTATCATTAACTCGAGAGCCTTTACATGCATAAACATTTGTCCTTTGTCATCACAAGAACCTCTCGCAAAAACTGCCCCTTCAGGGTGTATGTCAGTCTTTTTTATTATTGGTTCAAAAGGTGGGCTTTCCCAAAGATCAACTGGGTCAGGGGGTTGCACGTCATAATGACCATAAACTAAAACTGTAGGAAGATTTGGACTTATTATTTTTTCTCCATAGACAATTGGATGCCCTTGTGTTGGAATGATTTCAATATTTTCACAACCTGCTAATGAAATTGAATTAGCTAGCCAAACTGCTGCTTCTTTAACAGATTTTTTATATTTAGGATCAGCACTAATTGAGGGAATTTTAAGGAAATCAATTAATTCATTTAAATATTGGTCTTGTTTATTTTGAGATAGTTTGTACATGAATTTTTTATTGGTTTGTAAAAATAAGAAAAGCTAGTAATCAAATTAATAAGATCTAATTATTTTTATAAAAACTTGTTTATATTTGTGCACCTTTTTAAACAATAGCGGGTGTGGTGAAATTGGTAGACACGCTAGACTTAGGATCTAGTGCTTTACGGCTTGGGGGTTCGAGTCCCTTCACCCGCACAAAAAAAAACCTCACTTATAAGTGAGGTTTTTTTATTCTAAATTATCTTTTAAATTTAAATTTCTGTAATTGGATATCATCCAAACCGTTATCATCAAAAGGGTATTCCATTTGATCTTGAATGTTATAAAGAGATATAAGTATGAATTCGCTTAAAATAACAACAAAATAAGTTAAAATCATCGCACCTGCTTCGTTTCCCATTTTATGAATTATAGTAGGAGTATAAACTAGAGGAAAAAGATAAATAAAGATTAAACAATAAGCCTTCAGACTGATTGGAGTTCTGTGAAGGTGTATTGCGATCAAATTGTCTTGACTGTCGCTAACATCTCTTAAAAAACGAACCACCTTTTGACGTATTCCTCCTGAAATATCTTCTTCGTTGTTTTTTAAAAAGTTAAATACCTCTTCAGTATTATTATCTATTTTTTTTAAGTTAATATCTGGCTTTGATAGTTCTTTTAAGAAATCATTTTCAACTCCCGAAATCAGTAAAGAAAGTTCTTTAGATTTAACATCACCAAGTTTACTCATCTTAAGATAATGTTCGATTGTTCTTAGGTTACTTCTGAATTGACTTAAATGTTCTAATGCTTTTTCTCGTCTTCGAAAAGCAGATCGAATACAAAATACTAATGGAAAAATAATAGCAATACTTATTAGCGTCAGATCTATTTCATAATCTATTTTGTTTTTTTCGGCAAAATAGAGAACTCCAATAGAAATTAAAACAGCTATTAATGTTTTATAATTGATAATTACAAGATATCGGTTTAGCATCTGAATAAATTTTTTTATATTCCCTAAAAATAAACACTATATCATGAATAAACAAGTAAACTTATTATTGTTATTATTTATTGGTCTTTTTTCCTTTGGACAAAATTCTGACGGATACACTCTTCTTTTTCAAAATGAAGAGCCATTAAAAATTAAATTAAAATACCATAATAAAAATTTAAAAAAAGAAATTATTGATACTATTCTTTTTGATTCACAAATTTCTTATGAACAAGATGGAGTTTGGAAGGATTTAGACGTGAAACTCAGATCCAGGGGGAATTTTAGACGAAATACATGTTATTGGGTTCCAGTTAAAGTTAAAGTTAAAAAATCAGCAGCTAAAGGGACTATTTTTGAGGGCAACAAGAGTTTAAAACTTGTTTTGCCATGTATGAAAGAGCCAGACAATAATGATAATATTATGAAAGAGTACATTGCTTATAAACTTTATGAGCAAATTTCTCCATATCATTTCAATGCAAGAAGAGTAGATGTTGATTTTACTGAAATCTATGGAAGAAAGGGTAAGGAAAGAAAAATGGTTCAATTAAAGGGCTTTTTAATAGAGGATGACGATATAGTCGCAAAGCGATTCGATGGTAAAGTTGTAGACAGATTTATTCATCCTTTAGCTATGGATGCTGAAACATCTGTTCAAAATGCATTTTTTAATTTTTTAATTGGAAATACTGATATTTCAGTAGCATATCAGCACAATGCAAAATTACTTTATATTGGAAAAAGACTTATCCCTTTGTCATATGATTTCGACATGACTGGCTTTGTTAATCCAAGCTATGCTACAGTTAATGAAACATTAGGTATAAAAACTGTTAAGGATAGAGTATATAGAGGATTTAAAAGAGATGGTTCTATTCTTGAATCAGTTAGACAGCATTACATAAGTAAAAAAGCAGAATTAACTTCAATATTAGAAGCCCATGCTTCCCAATTTGATAATGAAAGAGAGTATAAGGAGACTTATGAGTTTCTAAATAGCTTTTATGAAGTTTTAGAGAATGATAAAAAATTCAAGTCTGAAATTCTTGATGCCGCTAGAACAAAATAATTAAGATTCAAATTTTAAATTAATTTACCGTGGTTTTTAGCTTGCTAAATATCGCGGTATTTTCATATATACCACTGAATAATTCAGCATTTGGGCCAAAGCTGAACACGGGAACCATACTTCCGCTATGACCTATAGTAGTAAAGTCGCCAATAACCGTACTTTTTTTTAAATTACCTTTTTTTAGCGCAAGCCCACCTGTTTCATGATCTGCTGTAACCACTATGAGTGTATTTCCATCATTTTTTGCAAATTTTAGAGCGCTTGATATGGCATTATTAAAATCTTTAAACTCAGATATAACATAAGCTAACTCATTTGCATGCCCACCCCAATCTATTTGAGATCCTTCAACCATTAAAAAAAATGGTTTTTTATCATCCTTTAATTTATCTAGTGTTGATTCAACAAGGGCTTTTAGTCCAGGTTTTCTACCTGAATTTATTGGTGGTGGCTCATCAGCATATGTAAAGAACCCTAATTTTTGACTACTTGATTTATTATAATTATCTAGGTTATTTACAATATCATAACCTTCTTCTTCCATTTCTTCGATTAAATTTCTTTTATCCGACCTACGATTAAAGTGTTTTCTACCTCCACCAATGAAATAATCAACACTATTATATCTTAATTGTAGAGCAATATCTTCATACTGTCTTCTTGAATTTACATTAGCATAAAATGAAGCAGGTGTTGCGTGAACAATACTAGACGTTGCAATTAAAGCAGTAGAAAAGTTTTTGGAATTACAGTACTCAAGAATAGATTCAAGCTGTTTATTTTTAGGGTCAATACCAACAACCCCGTTATATGTTTTCTCCCCACATGCCATTGCTGTTCCACTTGCAGCCGAATCTGTCACTAGTTGGTTGTATGAGTGTGTTTTTGACAGACCTATATATTGCATATCTTCTAATGCAGTTGAGTTTTTATTAGAGTACATTCCTGCTGAAATTTGAGATAAACCCATTCCATCTCCTATCATAAGAATTATATTAGGGTTTTTATTTGAACTTTCTAAAGTAAATGATTTAGGGTATTCTTGATCCTGAGAATAAATATTAGATGTTGCTGCTATTGCTAATAAAATAAATATTATATATTTTTTATTGTGTTTAATCATATGCTTTTTTTCATCGTAGCGTTCAAAGTTAACACAATGTTATTCTCTTACAAATATTTTTTTAATTCGATGAAAATCTTTTCAGCCGCACCTTGTTGGTCTTTTATGTATTTAAAGTTAATCATTCTTCCAAAGCTTGATTCTTCATCTATTTTTAAGACAATTTTTTCAAATTCAGTTTTCGAAGAAACTGAAAAACAGCCTCCTTTTTTAATTAAATCTATTGCCTCAGGAAATTTTTTATAATTTTTCCCAATTATAACAGGCATATCATAAACTGCAGCCTCAAGAATGTTATGTAATCCTGACCGACCCATTCCACCACCTATATAAACCCACTTAGCGTACCTGTAGGCATGTTTTAAAACCCCAACTTTATCAAGAATAAGTATTTTTTTTAATTTATCATTTTCATAAGAATAATTACTCCAAAGAACATATGGAATTTTTAGTTTTTGAATTAATAATGAAATAGATTTTTCATTACACTCGTGAGGCGCAAGTATTACTTTTGAACTTTCTTTTTTATGTATGTAATCTATAAATAAAGAATAATCTAGATCCCATGTGCTTCCAGCAATCCAACATTCATCATTTTTTAAAAAATCATCAAGTATTTTTAAATCTCTTTTTTCATTTAAAATATTTAAAACTCTGTCCATTCTCATGTCACCAACTAAGGTTGTGTTGGATATCCCGTTTTGATTTAATATTTTTTCAGAATCACTATTAGCTAAATAGAAATGATCAATAGTTTTGAGAGCATCTTTAAACCATACTGCCCATGAAATCCAAAAAATATTATAAGGTTTAAAATAACTGGATACTGATATAACAGGGACTTTATGTTTTTTTAAGGAGTAAAGCAGGTTAGGCCAAAATTCATTTTTTGATAAGATTAGAATTTTAGGATTTATAAATTTGACAATTAAGTTCATTTGTTTTGATATGTCTAATGGAAGATATCCGACCCAATCTGCCAATGAAGAATTTTTCACTACATTATATCCAGATGGAGAAAAAAATGTAAGAGCAATTTTATATTCAGGAAGAAGTACTTTAATTTTTTCTATTACAGGTCTACATTGTTCGAATTCACCTAATGAAGAACAATGAAACCAAATAACAGAAGATTTTAAAGTACGAAAAACATGGAATTGATTGTTTTTAATTAAGTCTATGTTTTTTTTTCTACCAAAATAAAAAGCTCTTATTTTGTCGCTAAATAATTGATTTTTAAATATTTTACATGAAAAAAATGGGAGACAAATATTCAGAAAACTGATTGTTGATGAATATATAAAAGAAGTTATTTTTGAATATAAAAATTTCAAAATAAATATTTTTTATAAAATTAACTTAAATATATGGTTTGTAAGATTGATTATGCGGGGATATTTATTTTTTAGAACTTTGTTTTTCTTATTTTTGAATCAAATTTTTTGAAATGAAAAAAATTAGCATGGTTGATTTGGCTGGACAGTTAAAACCAATAGCCGAGGAGGTTAATCTTGTAATTAACAATGTAATAGAAAACACATCATTTATAAATGGTCCTGCTGTTGCTAATTTTCAAAAAAACCTTGAGAATTATCTTAATGTAAAGCATGTAATTCCATGTGCAAATGGAACAGATGCTCTTCAAATTGCTTTAATGTCTTTAGATCTTAATCCAGGTGATGAAGTGATTACTGTTGATTTTACATTTGCTTCCACTGTTGAGGTAATAGCTCTTTTAAAATTGACACCAGTTTTAGTTGATGTTGACTCTGAAACTTTTAATATTAATATAGATTCATTAGATTCAGCAATTACTGAGAAATCTAAAGTGATTATTCCAGTTCACTTGTTTGGACAAGTAGCTAATATGGATGAAGTAATTCGAGTAGCAAAAAAACATAACCTGGAAATAATTGAAGATACTGCTCAAGCTATTGGGGCTAATTATAAATTCTCTAATGGAAGTAAGCAAAAAGCTGGAACTATCGGACTTATTGGGACAACTTCTTTTTTCCCATCTAAAAATTTAGGCGCATATGGAGATGGAGGAGCAATCTTTACTAATAAAGACTCTTTAGCTCATAAAATTCGTGGCATTGTAAATCACGGAATGTACGAGAGGTACCAGCATGATGTAGTTGGAGTGAATTCTCGTTTAGATTCTATACAAGCTGCTATTTTAGATATAAAGTTGAAGCACTTAGACTATTATAATAATTCTCGTAAAAAATCAGCATTAAAATATACCGAGTTATTAAAAAACCACAAAAACATTATAACACCTATGGTTTTGGGAGATGAAGATTCGCATGTTTTTCATCAGTATACTCTAATTATTAAGGATGCCGATAGGGATGAACTAGTCAAATACCTAAATCAAAATCAAATTCCGTGTGGAGTTTATTACCCGATACCACTTCATCAACAAAAAGCATATCAAAATGATAAATATGAAGAAAAAGATTTTGAGGTAACTAATAGTTTATCAAAATCAGTAATATCTCTTCCAATGCATACAGAGCTTGATGATGAACAGGTTGAGTTTATTTGTGAAAAAATTATAAAATTTTTAAAATAAATCAAATAATTGATGCAGATTGTGTTTCGCAATTTGATTCAATTTTTTTACATAACCCTTGAAGTACACTTCCCGGGCCAACCTCAGTAAATATTTTTGCTCCATCAATATTCATTTTTTTAATGATTGAGGTCCATTTTACTGGAGCAGTTAGTTGAGAAATAAGATTAGTCTTAATAATTTGAGGATCCTTTGTGGGAGTTGAAGAAACATTCTGATAAATGGGACACGAGGGGGCGTTTAATGATATGCTATCAATAGCTTGAGCTAGCTGATCTCTTGCTGGCTCCATTAATGGAGAATGAAATGCTCCACCAACAGGAAGTATGATAGCTCTTTTGGCTCCTTGGGTTTTAAGTGACTCACACGCTTTTTCTATAGCTTTTATTTCTCCTGAAATAACAAGTTGTCCTGGACAATTATAATTAGCCGCAACAACAATTCCAGCTGTATTAAAACATATTTCTTCAACTAATTTATCATCCATTCCTAATACAGCAGCCATAGTTCCAGATTCTAAGTCGCATGCATTTCGCATAGCTTCAGCTCTGATACGCACTAGACTTAATCCATCTTCAAAAGAAATAGACCCTGTTGCTGCTAATGCAGAAAACTCTCCTAAAGAATGGCCAGCAACCATCTCAGGATTAAATGAATCACCAAGGAGTTTGCTTAAAATTACGGAATGAATAAATATTGCTGGTTGGGTAACATTTGTTTGTTTTAAATCCTCCTTAGACCCATTAAACATAATTTTAGAAATGTCAAAACCTAAAATTTTATTTGCTATTTCAAATAGCTTACTCCCTTCATTTATTTTATGTAATTCTTCACCCATTCCTGAAAACTGTGAACCCTGGCCTGGAAATAAATATGCTTTCATTTATTTTTTTATGTATGTTAAATATGAAAAACTTAAACCATCAGTTGTAGATTTTGGATGTTGTACTTCACTAGTCAGTTTCCATTTGGTTTCTGGAATATTTGGAAAAAAAGTATCAGCATCAAATTCTTTATGAATTCTAGTTAGTTCTATTTGTTCCGCTAGAGCCATACTTTGTCTGTAAATTTCTCCTCCGCCTATTATGAAAGGTTGTAAGTCTTCTTTAACAAGAGATAATGCATTTTCTATACTAGAACAAACTTCAGCTCCTTCTGCGGAATAATTTTTATTTCGCGTAATAATAATATTCCTTCTATTGAGGAGAGCTTTAGGCATGGATTCAAACGTTTTTCGACCCATAATTACAGAATGACCTGACGTCAATTTTTTAAACCTTTGTAGATCTTCTGGAAGATACCATATTAACTTATTATTTTTTCCTAAAGCATCATTTTCACCTGCGGCTGCTATTATTGTAACACCTTTATTTGTTTTTGGTAAGCTTATAGGATCTATTTTATCATCAATTTCCATTAATAATTTTTGGTTAAGAGTTTTATTATCCAATAGTATTTATTTTTTTATGTTAAACAATAAAAGATTTATTAAAATATCTATTTTTACAGTGCAAAACTAAGATTAATTGATGAATAATAACATACGTTCACTATTTCCAGTTTTAAATTCTTGCACATATTTAAACACAGCTTATGTAGGTCTATTGTCAACTCAACTATTTGAATTTCGCAATAAATTAGAAAAGGAATATTTAACAGAAGGCGATAAGTTTAAAATTGACAATCATGAAAGGATTAATGATTTTAGAGAAACAATTTCAAAATTCATTAATTCCTCAAAAGAAAACACCTTTTTCACTTCTAACTTTTCTACTGGCTATAGGTATGTTTTAGATCTTTTGCCAAAAGAATCAAAAGTTTTGGCTTTAGAAAATGATTACAACTCTCTAATAGAAGGACTAAACGAAAGAGATTTTTTAGTTGATTACATCCCCATAACATCAGACTTTGAGGTTCAAATTGAAAAAAAATTATATAAAAATGAATATGGAGTGTTAGCTATTTCACTTGTCCAATTTTTGTCTGGAATTAAAGTTGATTTTAGTGCTTTAAGGAAAATCAAAGAAAAATACCCTAAACTTATTATAATAGGAGATTCAACCCAATTTATAGGCTCAGATTTTTTCGACTTTAACAACTCTCCTTTTGATGTTGTAATTGGAAGCGGGTATAAATGGATGTTGGCAGGTTTTGGAAATGCATATATGGCCGTTTCTCATAATTTTTTTAAACAAACCAAATCTTCTTCAAAAGATATATATAAAAAGGTTTATACTGGACATATTAATTTTTTGGGATCAGCCTCTCTTGATTTTGCAATTAAATTTTTACAAAATAATGATTTTAATAATCTAATTAAAATAAAAAAAGACTTAGGATGTTTCCTTAGGGAGGAATTAAAAGTATTGAATCTTTTAGATCCAGTAGTCAAAAAAAGAGAAGATCATTCAAGTATCTATACTATTCCTGGTGATCAAATTCTATATGAAACACTCCAAAATAAAGGTGTCAGATGTGCATTAAGAGGAGGAGGAATAAGGGTTGCTGTTCATTTTTATAATGAAGAGTTTGAAATTAATAAACTAATTAAAATTTTAAAAAAATTAAATTGAAACAGCTCCTTTTATTAGAGGATATGGATCATAGTCAGTTATTTCAATATCATCATAAGTAAAGTCAAAAAGATTTTTAATTTTTGAATTTAATTTAACTTTAGGAAGTTTTTTTGGTTTTCTAGATAATTGTTCCTCAATTTGTTTTTTGTGATTGGAATATATGTGTGCATCACCAAAAGCATGTATAAATTCTCCAGGTTTATATCCTGTAACTTGGGCCAGCATTATTGCCAGTAAAGCATATGAAGCTATATTGAAAGGAACTCCTAAAAAAACATCAGCACTTCGCTGATAAAGTTGAATTGAAAGTTTTCCATTCGCTATATAGCATTGAAAAAAAGCATGACATGGTGGAAGAGCTGCTTTATTATTGGCTACGTTTTCTGAGAATGATTTAGAATTATTTGGCATAACACTTGGATTCCATGCGCTTACTATAATTCTACGACTATCTGGATTTACTTTTATTGTTTCAATCATTTCTTTTATCTGATCAATACCTTCACTATTCCAGTTTCTCCACTGATGTCCGTATACAGGACCTAAATCTCCATTTTCATCAGCCCACTCATTCCATATTCTAACACCATTTCTCTTAAGATAATCTATATTAGTATCACCTTTTAAAAACCATAATAATTCATGTACTACTGATTTTATATGAATTTTTTTTGTAGTTAGCAAAGGAAATCCTTTGTTGAGGTCAAACCGCATTTGATAACCAAAAACACTTTTAGTACCAGTTCCAGTTCTGTCAGTTTTTTCGACACCGTTTTTTTGAATGTAACTTATAAGATCAAGATATTGCTGCATTAATATTTAAATATAAATTGCTCAAATATACACTGAATGAGCAGCTGTTTTAAATAAACAAACAAACAGTTATCAAGATAAAATTAACATATTTACTTAAATATTTTTTTTAGTGATAAGGTCACGAACTCTTACTGCTTTTTCATATTCTTCATCAGCAACAAGTTTTTTTAATATATTTTTAAGTTTTGATATTGAAAAATTTTCTATGTTTTCTGGGAGTTTATTTTCTTTAGAATCTTTAACTGTTTTTTTACTCCAATTATCTTCTGAAACATTTGTTTTTGTCTTAATAGAGCTAGTAAATCCTGCAGATTTCATAATAGAATCATAAATAAAAATTGGAGCTTTAAATCTTAATGCCATTGCAATTGCATCTGATGTTCTAGCGTCTATAATTTTTTCAATTTTATCTCTTTCACATATTAGGTTGGAAAAAAAAACTCCGTCAACCAATTTGTGAATAATCACCTTTTTAATATTAACTTCAAAACAAGTTCCAAAGTCTTTGAATAAATCATGAGTTAATGGTCTTGCTAGTTTGATTTCTCCCTCTAATGCGATTGCAATAGCCTGGGCTTCAAACCCTCCAATTATTACTGGAAGCTTTCTATTACCGTTGGTTTCACTAAGTATTAGTGCGTATGCGCCAGATTGTGTCTCGCTATAAGAAATTCCCTTTACGTTAAGTTCTATTAATTTCATTTTAAGAGTTTCAGAACATTTAATACGAAGCTATATTTAATATAGTATATATATCATATAAATTTAGTTTTTGTTTATTGAAATCTATAATGAACATAGAGTTTTAATAAGAATGAAATGTTTAAATTTGAAATCTTAATCAATAAGTTTAAATGAAAACCATACAATTTAGACAAGCAATAGCTGAAGCAATGACCGAGGAAATGCGTCGAGATGAAACTATTTATTTAATGGGTGAAGAAGTAGCAGAATATAATGGCGCATATAAAGCTTCAAAGGGTATGTTGGAAGAGTTTGGTGAAAAGAGAGTTATAGATACTCCAATTTCTGAAGCAGGATTTTCTGGTATTGGAGTTGGTTCAACGATGACTGGCGCTAGACCCATAATTGAATATATGACATTTAATTTTGCATTAGTTGGAATTGATCAAATTATAAATAATGCTGCAAAAATAAGACAAATGTCAGGTGGCCAATTTCCTTGTCCGATAGTTTTTAGAGGACCAACTGGTTCCGCAGGTCAACTTGGAGCTACACATTCTCAGGCTTTTGACAATTGGTACGCTAACACTCCAGGTTTGAAAGTTATTGTTCCATCCAATCCGTATGATGCTAAAGGATTACTTAAGGCAGCAATAAGAGATAATGATCCTGTAATTTTCATGGAATCTGAGCAAATGTATGGAGATAAAGGAGAAGTTCCTGATGGTGAATATATATTGCCTATTGGTATTGCTGATATAAAACGTCCAGGAAATGATGTAACAATTGTTTCTTATGGTAAAATAATTAAAGAAGCTTATAAAGCCGCTGAAGTTCTAGCTAAAGATGGCATTGATTGTGAAATAATTGATCTTAGAACTATAAGACCCATGGATCACAAGTTGATTTTTGAATCTGTAAAAAAAACAAATAGGTTAGTTATCTTAGAAGAATCATGGCCTTTTGGAAATATTTCAACTGAAATCACCTATCAAGTTCAAAATCAAATTTTTGATTATTTAGACGCTCCAATTGAAAAAATAAATACTGCTGATACTCCAGCTCCATTTTCGCCAGTCCTGCTTGAGGAGTGGTTACCAAATTTTAAAGATGTAATAAAAGCAGTAAAAAAAGTAATTTATCATAATACTTAGTTTCCTTGTATCTAATTCAGAGGTAATTAGTATTTTTACGCGCGAAAACAAAAAACTTAATTTTATTTTATGGAAGCTAATATAATCTACATACCATTATTTTTTTCTCTTTTAGGTCTAATCTATATGTTTATTCGAGCAACTTGGGTTAGAAAACAAGACCCAGGAAGTGAAAGAATGCAAGAAATTTCCAAATCCATTAAAGACGGTGCTTTAGCTTTTTTACATGCCGAATATCGATTGCTTTTAATTTTTGTAATCATAGCCTCAATAGCTTTATATAGTATTTCTCTTTTAGTTAGTTCAACAAGTTGGATGATTGTTCCTGCATTTGTTATAGGGGCAGTTTTTTCAGCACTTGCAGGAAATATTGGTATGCGAATTGCTACTGAAGCGAATGCTAGAACTGCAGAAGCAGCCAAAACAAGTTTACCAAAAGCACTTCAAGTTTCTTTCGGAGGAGGAACGGTTATGGGTCTTGGAGTAGCTGGATTAGCTGTGTTTGGCTTAACCATTTTATTTTTATTTTTTATGACTCAGTTTATGAAAGGCACTGGTTCTTTTTATGATGAAATGACTGTAGTTTTAGAAACTTTAGCTGGCTTCTCTCTTGGCGCTGAATCGATTGCTTTATTTGCTCGTGTAGGTGGAGGGATATATACTAAAGCTGCAGATGTAGGAGCAGATCTTGTTGGTAAAGTAGAGGCTGGAATTCCCGAGGATGACCCACGTAATCCAGCAACAATTGCTGATAATGTTGGAGACAATGTTGGAGATGTAGCAGGTATGGGTGCTGATTTATTTGGATC
This sequence comes from Candidatus Marivariicella framensis, assembly GCA_905182735.1. Taxonomy (GTDB): domain Bacteria; phylum Bacteroidota; class Bacteroidia; order Flavobacteriales; family Flavobacteriaceae; genus Marivariicella; species Marivariicella framensis. Next base: position 36,717 of record CAJJCT010000009.1, on the reverse strand, counting down.
TTATGTTGCGACAGTTTTAGCTGCTATGGTATTAGGTAATTATTTAATACGGGACATGTCAGTTGACACACAATTTACAGATGACTTTAATAATATGGGACCGATTTTACTTCCAATTGTTATTGCCGGTATAGGAATATTAGCTTCAATTATTGGAACTTTTTTTGTTAAAATATCTAATAATGATGCAAAAGAATCTAAAGTTCAGGCAGCTTTGGATCTTGGGAATTGGGCTTCAATAGCAATAACACTTGTTATAAGTTATTTTTTGATTGATTGGATGCTTCCTGAGACTATGAATATGATGTTTTTTGGTGAAGGTTATAAAGAAATTTCTTCAATGAATGTTTTTGGAGCTGCATGCATAGGACTAGCAGTTGGAGCGCTAATATCAATTGTTACAGCATATTATACAAGTCTTGGAAAAAAACCAGTTCTTGATATTGTTAAAAATAGTTCAACAGGAGCTGCTACTAATATAATTGCAGGTCTAGCAGTTGGTATGAAATCAACCTTTTTGTCTGTTATTCTTTTTGCATCAGCAATATATGGATCATACACTCTTGCAGGTTTTTATGGAGTAGCATTAGCCGCTTCTGCAATGATGGCAACAACAGCTATGCAATTGGCAATAGATGCTTTTGGACCAATAGCTGATAATGCTGGAGGAGTTGCCGAAATGAGTAATCTTCCAAAAGAAGTTAGAGAAAGAACAGATATCCTAGATTCTGTTGGTAACACAACCGCTGCTGTTGGTAAAGGTTTTGCAATAGCATCTGCAGCTCTAACAGCTTTAGCCTTGTTTGCTGCATATGTAACTTTTACAGGAATTGATGGTATTAATATTTTTAAAGCTGATGTTTTATCTATGTTGTTTGTAGGGGCAATGATTCCTGTCGTTTTCTCTGCTTTGGCAATGGAGTCTGTTGGAAAAGCAGCCATGGAAATGGTAGAGGAAGTTAGAAGACAGTTTAGAGAGATTCCTGGTATTATGGAAGGAACAGGAACTCCTGAATATGCAAAGTGTGTTGATATTTCAACAAAAGCAGCTTTAAAAGAAATGATACTTCCCGGTTTAATTACGATACTTACTCCAATATTTGTTGGATTAGTTTTTGGAGCTGAACCATTGGGTGGATATATGGCTGGTGTTTGTGTAAGTGGTGTGATGTGGGCTATTTTTCAAAACAATGCAGGTGGAGCTTGGGATAATGCAAAAAAATCATTTGAAGCTGGTGTTGAGATAAATGGAGAAATGACCTTTAAAGGATCTGATGCTCATAAAGCAGCTGTTACAGGCGACACAGTTGGTGACCCATTTAAAGACACTTCTGGTCCTTCAATGAACATTTTAATTAAACTTACCTGCTTGGTTGGATTAGTAATTGCGCCTCTTTTAGGTGGGCATGATGATTCTAATGGAATAGCTTCGATTGAAAACATTAAGCATAAAACTACTGCTGAATTTACTAACACTATTACCGATAATGACACTAAAGAAACATTTTCAGTAAAAATTTCTGCTACTAATGATGAACAATCAAAAGTTAATAAAACTATAAAAGTTACACTTTCAGGTACAGAAAAGGAAGTGTGGGAGATTGTTGAAAGTATTACACCTAAAATAGGGGAAATAATAGAATTAGAATAGTTAGTTTATATTTATCTAATAAAAAAAGTCACTTAATAAGTGACTTTTTAGCTAAACGATTGAAGATAATTTATTATCAACTTCCTTAATTATATTCTTCAAATCTTCTTTATTATTAACAAAATCAATATTATCTACGTCTATTATTAATAACTCTCCTTTATCATAAGTTGAGACCCAAGCCTCATATCTTTCATTTAATCTACTTAAATAATCTATGCTTATTGAATTTTCATATTCACGTCCTCTTTTGTGAATTTTACTTACTAGGTTTGGAATTGAGCTTCTTACATAGATTATTAGATCGGGAGGACTAACAGTGCTTTCCATGAGTTCAAAAAGCGATCTATAATTTTGAAAATCTCTTTGGTTCATTAACCCCATGGAATTAAGATTGGGAGCGAAAATAAAAGCGTCTTCATATATAGTTCTGTCCTGAATAACAGTTTTATTTGATTTTTGATTTTGTAAGATTTGACTAAACCTGCTTTTTAAAAAATAGATTTGAAGATTAAACGACCACCTTTCCATATGATTATAAAAATCATCTAAATATGGATTGTCAATCACATCTTCAAAATTTGCTTCCCATTTATAATGTTTGGCAAGAAGTTCGGTAAGACTTGTTTTACCAGCACCAATATTTCCAGCTACAGATACTTGCATGAATTATTTATTAATTATCTACAATGCAAAATACAGATATTTTTATATAATAATTACTAAATCACGTTTAAAAATTAATTTTGTTAATTAAGAATTAAATTGTAATTTTGACAACTAACGAGGAAGGATTTGACTGATTGCACCCTCTATAAAAAAATGCTAAAGCAGTGTTGCTTTTCACATAATTTGTGATTAAATCCTTCCGAAAAGCAAATAATAATGTCATATTTTTTTACATCTGAATCTGTTAGTGAAGGACATCCCGATAAAGTAGCGGATCAAATTTCTGATGCACTTTTAGATAATTTTCTTGCCTTTGATGAAGAAAGCAAAGTAGCTTGTGAAACACTCGTAACAACTGGTCAAGTTGTATTGGCAGGCGAAGTTAAAAGCAATACATATATTGATGTCCAAGATATAGCAAGAAAAACTATAAATAAAATTGGATACACAAAAGGAGAATATCAATTTAGTGGAGATTCATGTGGTGTAATTTCCCTAATTCATGAGCAGTCTCAGGATATAAGTCAAGGAGTCGAAAAAAACATCAAACAAGAACAGGGAGCAGGTGATCAAGGAATTATGTTTGGGTATGCTTGTAATGAAACTGATAATTATATACCTCTTGCATTAGATTTGTCTCACCAAATTTTAAAGGTTCTTGCAGATTTTCGTAGAAGTAATACCCGTATTAATTACTTAAGGCCAGATGCTAAATCTCAAGTTACAATTGAATATAATGACAATGACAAGCCTGTCAGAATTGATACAATAGTAGTCTCTACACAACATGATCCTTTTGATTCTGATGACGATGCAATGCTGTCAAAAATAAAATCTGACATCATTAAAATTGTTATACCTAAAGTTTTTGAAAGTCAATCTAGTCATATAAAGTCACTCTTAAACGATTCTATAAAATATTACGTTAACCCTACTGGAAAGTTTGTTATTGGAGGTCCCCACGGAGACACAGGTTTGACGGGTCGAAAAATCATAGTTGACACATATGGAGGTAAAGGTGGTCATGGAGGAGGAGCTTTTAGTGGTAAAGACCCTAGTAAGGTAGATAGATCAGCAGCATATGCAGCAAGACATATTGCTAAAAATATTGTAGCTGCAGGAGTAGCTGATGAGGTCATGATTCAATTGAGTTATGCTATTGGAGTTTCATCTCCAACGTCAATTTTAGTTGATACTTTTGGTAAATCAAAAGTAAATTTTTCTGATTCTCAAATTTCAGAAAAGCTTTCAAAGATCTTTGATTTAACTCCATATGGTATTGAGAATAGATTAAAGTTAAGGAATCCAATTTATTCTGAAACAGCTGCATATGGTCATATGGGGCGTTCGCCTCAAACTTTGATTAAAACTTTTGATTCTCCTTACAGTGGTAAGGTTTCAAAAGAAGTGGAATTATTCACTTGGGAAAAATTAGATTACATAGATAAATTAAAAAAAATATTTCAATTATGAGTTATAAAACAGAAACTAATGCTCTTCATTCGGGGCATGATACAAGTCAAACACAAGGAACAAGAGCTGTTCCTATATATCAATCAACATCATATGAATTCAATAGTTCGGATCATGCCGCTAAATTGTTTTCGTTAGCTGAGCCAGGATATATTTATACAAGGTTAAATAATCCAACAAACGACGTGCTCGAACAAAGATTAGCTACTCTAGAAGGAGGGATTGCTGCAGTGTCAACTGCTTCGGGCACTTCTGCTATTTCCACAGCATTACTTATGCTTCTTAAAGCAGGGGATCATATTGTAGCTTCTAATAGTTTGTATGGTGGAACATATAACATGTTAAGTAATACGCTCCCTAGATTTGGAATAACTACTACTTTTGTAGATCCAGATGATCCAATAAATTTTAAATCTGCAGTTAAGGAAAATACTAGAGTATTTTATTCTGAGTCACTTGGTAATCCAAAGCTTGATGTAATTGATTTACATGCAATAGCTGAGCTTGCAAAACAGGCTAAGGTTCCTTTTATTGTTGATAATACTGTAGCTACCCCTTATTTATTAAACCCCATTAAATATGGAGCAAATATTGTTATACATTCTACAACTAAATATATTAATGGAAATGGAACGGCATTAGGAGGTATTATAATAGATGCGGGTACTTTTGATTATGGAAATGGATTATTTCCAGAGCTTAATGAGCCTTCCCCTAGCTATCATGGACTAAATTATCACGAAGCACTTGGGCCAGCTGCTTTTATTGCAAGAATAAGAGTAGAAGGGTTAAGAGATTTAGGGGCTGCAGCAAGTCCATTTAATAGCTTTCAGACTATACAGGGTATAGAAACTTTAGCAGTTAGAATGGAGCAACATTCAAAAAACGCACTTGCTTTAGCTAAATGGCTTCAGAGTCAAGAAAAGGTTTCTTGGGTAAATTACCCAGGATTATCATCAAGTAAATATAATGAATTAGCAAAAAAATATTTACCAAAAGGTCAAAGTGGAATTGTCACTTTTGGTCTTATAGGAGGTTTTAATGCGGGAAAAAAAGTCGCAGATAATACAAAACTATTTTCATTACTAGCCAATATAGGTGATTCAAAATCTTTAATTATTCATCCAGCAAGTACAACTCATTCACAACTTTCTTCTGAAGAGCAGAGAAACACGGGGGTAACTGAAGATCTAATCAGATTATCTGTGGGGCTTGAGAATATCGATGATTTGATTGATGATTTAAAACAATCAATAGGCTAATTTAATATTCAAATTGGATAAAAAACCACTAAACTTTTTAGCTGTTGAAATTTTAGAGGGACAAATTAAAGTCCCTCTAACTTATTACATGTCTGGCCCAAATATTGGAACAGCTCCTGTTGTTTTAATTAATCATCCTTTAACAGCAAATGCAATCTTTTCTGGGGTTGACGGTTGGTGGAGTGAAATAGTAGGTCCAAGTAAAGTGATTGATACAAATTTATATACTGTAATTTCATTTAATATCCCTGGAAATGGAATTGATTCTTATAAATGGAAGTCTATTGAGAAAATTCATACTGGACTCATTGCAAAACTATTTATAAATGGATTAAAAAAATTAGGAATTACTGATTTATATGCTATAATAGGTGGCTCAATAGGAGGTGGGATTTCATGGGAAATGGCTGTGTTATCTCCAAAACTATGTAAACATTTAATACCAATTGCTTCGGACTGGAAATCAACCGACTGGGTAATAGCAAACACCTTTATTCAAAAACAAATATTAAAAAACTCAAAAGATCCTATTGTAGATGCGAGGATGCATGCAATGTTATTGTATAGAACACCAGAATCATTTAGTAGTCGATTTGCTAGGAGTGAAAATGAATACAAAAAAATATTTAATGTTGAAAGTTGGTTATTACATCACGGTCAAGCACTAAAAAATAGATTTACTTTAGACGGATACCTATTGGTTAACCATTTGCTTGGTAGTATTAATATTTTAAGAAATAATCAAAATTTTGATACACTAATTGAGCCGATATCAGCAGAAATTCATCTCATTTCTGTTGATTCTGACTTGTTGTTTATTCCTGATGAAGATAAGAGTACATATAATAGGCTAAAGAAATTACAAAAAAAATGTTTTTTTTATGAAATAAATTCAGTTCATGGTCATGATGCTTTTTTAATCGAAAATAATCAGGTTAAAACTATTTTAAACACTATTTTTAAAAATTAAATTTATTGAAAATGAAAGTTTTATTAGAAAGAATAAATAATGATTATTTGTTTGAAGTTGCCAATTCAAATGGACACAGAGTGTTACTGGATAACAATTCTAAAACTGAAGGAAGTGTCAAGGGAATTAGCCCAATGGAATTATTACTTATGGGTTTAGCAGGATGCAGTAGTATAGATATTGTTGCGATTTTGAGTAAACAAAAAATCAATCCAACTTCTATAAAGATGGAAGTGAATGGAGAAAGAATCCCAGGGGCTGTTCCAGCTTTATTTCATACAATTAATGTTGATGTTGTTTTGGAAGGAGATTTTGCTCCTGAAAAAGCTCAAAGAGCTGTAGATTTATCATTTGAAAAATATTGTTCAGTTTCTAAAACTTTGGAACATACTGCAAAAATAATTTATACTGTATTTTTAAATGGAATTAAAATATAGTAATTAATCATTTGTTAGACTTTTAAATACTTCTTCAAGCGTTTTGTTTTTGTGCTGAAGATTAATGATTTTTAAATCATTATCATGTGCAAAATCAAAAATTTTACTTCTTTGATCTTTATTTGTTTTAAATAAAATTTCATATTCAAACTCAAAAGTATTTTTAACAGTTTCTACAAATTGAAGTCTTGATATAGCTTCAGTTTCAATTCTATAATCAAAGGTGACATTAATAATTTGTTCATCAGGGTTTCTGAGTTTTTCTAAAGATGAATCTAGAATAATTTCACCTTTATGAAGTAGAATTACCCTATTGCATAGTGCTTCAATCTCTTGTAAAATGTGAGAAGAGAAAATTACTATTTTTTCTTCTCCTAGTTTTTTAATTAATTTATGAATTTCAATTATTTGAATTGGATCAAGTCCAGTTGTTGGCTCATCTAGAATAAGAAATTCAGGATCGTGAATTATTGCTGCAGCAATACCAACTCTTTGTTTACATCCTTTTGACAGCTTTTCAATTTTATGATTTTTATATTCATTTAAGCCAGTGATTGAAATTATCTTTTCAAATTTTGGATTTTTTACTTTATATAATTTAGAAATAAATAATAAATATTCTGACACAAATAATTCATTATAAAGGGGATTGTTTTCTGGAAGATATCCTGTTATCTGTTGAATATCCTTAAGTTTTTTTCTTAAATCTATTCCATTAAAAAAAATATCTCCATCCCACTTTGAGTTAATTCCAGTCAAAATCTTCATTAGTGTTGTTTTACCAGCACCATTTAGGCCAAGAAGTCCTATTATTTCTCCCTTTTCACACTTTAATGAAAGATTTGATAAAACTTTTTTATCACCGTATCTTTTTCCTATATTTTTAATTAAAAGTCCCATTAGGTGTTGTAAAAATATATGATTTAAACTAAAAGGTTACTTAATTGTTTCGTTATCAATGAATATATTACGAAATATCTATAAAAATTTTGTTTATTTCAAAAGTGATTATAAATTTGCACTTATAAACTGATTGATGAAGATTACCTTTTTTTACTGCAACAATTTTTTCTACTTCTATTCAGAAGCTTGAAGGACTTTGTAATAAAAAAAATATATACATACAGTCCTGAATAAATCAGGACTTTTTTTTGTTTTATGGTAAAAAAAAATAAAATAGCGATACAAGGTATAGAAGGCTCATTTCATCATGCAGTTGCTCAATCATATTTTAATAAAAGTATTTATATTGAGTGCTGTAGTTCTTTTGATGACTTAGTCATTTCAATTTTAAAAAATGATTCAAGTCATGGAGTAATGGCTATAGAAAACTCTATAGCAGGATCTATAATTCCTAATTATGCATTAATTGACAAAAACAACCTTAATATTGTTGGTGAGTATTATTATCAAATTCAGCACTCACTCTTAGCGTTACCTAACCAAAAAATTGATGATCTTCTTGAGGTTCATTCACACCCTATGGCTCTTTTACAGTGCAAAGAATTTTTTTCAAATCATCCAAATATAAAACTTGTTGAGTCAGACGACACTGCTAATGCAGCAAAAGAAATTATTACAAATAATATATATAAAAGAGCAGCTATTGCAAGTAAAACAGCAGCTGATCTATATGATTTGAATATACTTGAAGATTCGATACAAACCATAAGTAACAATGTGACTCGTTTTGTCATTATCCAAAAAAAATCATCTTCAATAAAAGTTAATTATAATAAGGCTACACTAAAATTCATTTTAGATCACAAAAGAGGAAGTTTGGCAACTGTTTTGAATGTTATGAGTGATTGCAAACTTAACCTAACAAAAATCCAGTCTCTTCCAATTATAGAAACTCCAGGTAAATATTCTTTTTTTGTAGATGTGACTTTTGATTCCTCATCTTTTTTTGAAAAAGCACAATCAATTTTAGAAATAATGACATTAGAGCTTAAGGTCTTTGGAAAGTATAATAATGGAAATAAATAATATGACTGCTAATAGACTAAATAATGTTAAAGAATATTATTTTTCTTCAAAATTAAGAGAGGTAGCTTCTTTAATTAAAATAGGAAAGCCAATTATTAATATGGGTATTGGAAGTCCAGATTTATTTCCTCCTAAAGCTGTTATTTCTTCCTTATTAGAAAGTGTTAATGATTCTAAGGCTCACCAATATCAAAGCTATCAAGGTATTCCTGAATTAAGACAAGAAATTTCTAATTTTTACAAATCTCATTACCGTGTAACTCTAAATTCTGAAAATGAAGTTCTACCATTAATCGGTTCTAAAGAAGGAATAATGCATATTAGTATGGCTTTTTTAAATCCAGGAGATCAAGTTTTAATTCCTAATCCGGGATATCCTACTTACTCTGCAGTTACAAATTTATTAGAAGCAAAGTCAATACTATACGAATTAGATGAGATTAATGGCTGGTTACCTAACCTTAAGCTGCTAGAGAGGTTAGATTTATCTAAAGTTAAAATAATGTGGGTAAACTACCCTCATATGCCTACAGGCACAGAGGCAAGCGACATCTTTTTTGATGAACTAATTTCATTTGCTAAAAAAAATAAAATTTTAATAGTTAATGATAATCCGTATAGTTTTATTTTAACAAAATCTCCTAAAAGTTTCTTATCACATAAAGGTGCTTTAGAAGTTGGAATGGAACTTAATTCATTGAGTAAATCGTTTAATATGTCTGGTTGGAGGGTTGGAATGTTAATTGGAAACTCTATAAATATTAAATCGGTATTGAAGGTTAAGTCTAATATGGATTCGGGAATGTTTTATGGAATTCAAAAAGGGGCTGTAAGGGCACTGGGTCTCAATAGAAAATGGTTTAATGATTTAAATAAAGTTTATAGAGAAAGAAGAGAGATTGCATGGAAAATAGCAGGAAAACTAAATACTGTATATGATAAGAATGCAGTTGGTCTTTTTGTTTGGGCAAAGATTCCAGATAGCCTTGAAAGTTCAGATATTTTGATAGATGAATTACTTTACAAAAAAAATATTTTTATTACTCCAGGTAAAATATTCGGATCACAAGGAGATAGATATATTAGAATTTCATTGTGTTTAGAGAAATCAAAATTAAAAGAAGCGCTTAACCGTTTATAAATATGAGAATAGGAGTTGCAGGTATTGGTTTAATTGGTGGATCTTTAGCTATACAGTTAAGAAAAACGATTAAAAATGTAATTATTTTAGGATATGATTCATCAGAGTTACATTTAAAACAAGCTTTTGATTCAGGGTTGATTGATGAAGTAATTTCAAAAAAAGATTTCACTAATCTAGACGTTCTGTTACTTGCTTATCCTGTTAAACAAATTACAGATCAACTAACTTCTGTTTTAGACTTGATTTGTGATAAAACACTTGTGATTGACTTTGGATCCACTAAATCTAGGATTTGTAGAACTGTTTCTTCTCATCCTAAAAGATCTCAATTTTTGGCCACACACCCAATAGCTGGAACTGAATTTTCAGGTCCCACGGCTGCAAGTGAAAGTTTGTTTAAAGGTAAAGTTCAAATAATATGTGAGTCAGGTAAAACTGAAAGTAATCTATTGAAATGGGCTTTAGATTGGTTCAAATCTATTGGTATGATTTTGAAGGAAATGAACCCTGAAGAGCATGATAAACATATTGCATATGTATCTCACCTTTCACATATTTCTTCTTTTATTCTAGGGCAAACAGTCTTAGAAAAAGAAAAAGATGAATCTGCTATCTTTGCTATGGCAGGAAGTGGATTTGCTTCAACGGTTAGACTAGCAAAAAGTTCTCCGGAAACATGGAGTTCTATTTTTGAAGAAAATAAAGATAATATTCTTGAGACACTAAAGCATTATCTTTCAAATTTAGAGGAGTTTAAGACCCTTTTAGAAAAAGAAAATTATAAAAAAATATACAATTTAATTGAGAAAACTAATTCTATTAAAAGTGTTTTAAAGGAATTAAAAACTAAGTAAAATAAAAAAGTATTAAAATGAAAAATCAAACTAATTTAAACAAATGGCTTAAAGATTTTGAACTTGATCACCCCTTGGTTATTGGAGGACCATGTAGTGCAGAAACTGAAGAGCAAGTTTTGAAAATAGCTCATGAACTAAAAGATTCAGATGTTACAGTATATAGGGCAGGTATTTGGAAACCTAGAACTCGTCCTGGAAATTTTGAAGGCGTTGGAGCTATAGGTTTAGGATGGTTAAAGAAAGTCAAAGAACAAACAGGTCTTTTAATAGCTACTGAAGTTGCCAATGCAAATCATTGTAAGTTAGCGTTAGAAGCAGACGTTGATGTTTTATGGATAGGTGCAAGATCAACAGTAAGCCCATTTATAGTTCAAGAAATTGCAGACGCATTGAAAGGGACAGATAAAATTGTTTTAGTTAAAAATCCTGTAAATCCTGATCTTGACTTATGGCTTGGAGGGATTGAAAGATTGTATAAGTCCGATATTAAAAAGCTTGGTGTTATTCATCGTGGTTTTTCAACTTCTGGTAAGTCAAAGTATAGGAATCAACCAGAATGGCAAATAGCAATTGAATTACAAAATAAGTTTCCGGATTTACCGATTATATGTGACCCCTCACATATTTCAGGAAGAAGAGATCTTATTTTCGATATAAGTCAAAGAGCACTGGATTTAAATTTTGACGGATTAATGGTTGAATCTCACTGTGATCCTGATAACGCTTGGAGTGATGCAAAACAACAAATTACTCCTGAAACTTTAATTCAGTATATGAAAGATTGGAGAATTCGAAAGTTAACAACCACTGAGGAAAGTTATCAAAGTGGTTTGAAAAACTTAAGAGCTAAAATCGATGTAATTGATCAATCTTTATTAGATTTACTTGGAGATAGAATGAGAGTTGCTGAGGGAATAGGTGAATTGAAAAAAACAAAAAACGTTGCTGTTCTTCAAAATAAAAGATGGAACGAGATTTTAGGTAAAATGATTCTTGAAGGTGAGGAAAGAAATCTAAGTGAGGAGTTTATTTTAAGAATATTTAAAGCAATTCATCAAGAATCGATAAATCATCAGCAAGCTATTTTCAAAAGTTAAAATTAACAATCAATTCATTAATGATTCTTTTATTTGAGAACAGGCCTTTTTAATTTGTTCCGTTGATGCTGCATATGAAATTCTTATGCAGTTTGGATTGCCAAAGGCATCTCCACTAACAGTTGCCACGTGAGCTATTTCTAATAGGAATAATGAAAAATCTGAAGAGTTTTTTATCTCTACACCATTAATATTTTTTCCAAAATAAGATGAAATATCAGGAAAAACATAAAAAGCTCCCTTTGGCTTATTTAGTTTAAAACCATTAATATCTTTTAATAAACCTATGATCAATTCTCTTCTGTTTTTAAACTCATCTACCATGTATTTAATTTCGCTTACAGAAGCATCTAAAGCAGCTATAGCTGCCCTTTGAGCTATACAGTTTGCTCCACTCGTTATTTGCCCCTGCATTTTATTACAGGCCTTAGCGATCCAACTAGGCGCTCCTATGTAACCGATTCTCCATCCAGTCATTGCAAAAGCTTTAGCAACTCCATTTATGGTAATTGTTCGATTGTACATCTCAGTGATTGAAGCAAAGCTGAATATAGGCTCTCCATAATTTATGTGCTCATATATCTCATCTGAAATAATATATATTTCAGGATATTTTTCTAATACTTTTGCTAGTTCTCTATACTCGTTTTCAGTATATACTGTGCCACTTGGATTATTAGGGGAATTAAATATTACCATTTTAGTTTTTGCAGTAATTGCTTTATCAAGTTGATCAGGTGTTATTTTAAAATCAGTTTCTATGCTTGATGGAATTACAACAAATTTTGCTTCTGATAATGTTACTACAGCAGAATAACTTACCCAATAAGGAGCAGGTAAAAGAACTTCATCTCCTGGATTAAGTAAGACCATACAGGTATTAGCTATGGATTGTTTAGCTCCCGTAGAAACTACAATTTGATTTAATTCATAATTTAAATTATTATCACGTTTAAATTTCTTACTAATAGATCTCTTGAGAGCGGGGTAGCCATCGACAGGTGTATAAGAATTATAATTATCCTGGACTGCTTGAATGGCTGCATTTTTAATAAAATCGGGAGTATTGAAGTCTGGTTCTCCAAGGCTTAAACCAATTATATCGACTCCATTTTCTTTTAACTCCCTTGCTTTTGAAGCCATAGCAAGTGTTGCAGAGATCGGTAAACTATTAATTCTATTTGATAATTGTTTCATGATTAATTAAACTTTTAAACCTATTGGCTGAAGCCCCATTTCTTTTAAATATTTAAAATGCGAAAATAATGCGCTTTGAATATTTTTATATTCTGTGTAGGGTAAATTAAATTCTTTCGTAGTGTTTTTAACAATTTTTGCAATATCTGTATAATGAATGTGGCTAATATGTGGAAAAATATGATGTTCAATCTGATGGTTTAAACCTCCAGTAAACCAATTAATAAAATTATTACTTGTTGCAAAATTTACAGTTGTAAAAAGTTGGTGAATTGCCCATGTGTTTTTCATTGTTCCAGTATCTTTATCTGGAAGCGGCATTTGAGCATCTTCAATTATATGAGCAAGTTGAAAAACAAGACTGAGTATTAGTCCTGCTGTATAATGCATGACGAAAAAACCTAATAGAATTTTCCACCATTCTAATTCTAGAAAAACAATTGGAAAAACTATCCAGATTACAAAATATATTAATTTAGTGAGTATAAGAATTAACCATTGCCTTATGGGTTGAAGTTTTTTTCGGTATGTTAATTTTTTCTTTAAATATTTTCTAGTTTGCTTAATATCAGTAGTTATCGACCAATTAATAGTTAATAGTCCATAAAGAAATACTGAGTAAATATGTTGAAAACGATGATAAGCCGACCACTTACTGTGTTTAGAAAAACGTATTATTCTACCAGCTTCCAGGTCTTCATCATGCCCATGAATATTTGTATAAGTGTGGTGTAGCATGTTATGCTGCACCTTCCAATTATGAACATTTCCTGCTAAGATATATATGCTTGACCCCATTAACTTATTAATCCATTTTTTCTTAGAAAAGGAGCCGTGGTTTCCATCATGCATTACATTCATTCCTACCCCGGCCATTCCTACTCCCATAATAAAACATAAACCTATTTTAATCCATGATCCAAAGTCAGTAAACAAAATCAAGAAATAAGGTGTTACAAAAAGTAAAAACATAATTAATGTTTTTAAGTAAAGTTCCCAGTTCCCAGTTTTAGATGTATTTAATTTTTTAAAATGATCATTCACACGTTTATTTAGTGTTATGAAAAACCTTTTGGAGTCTTTTTTTGAGAAACGTATTGTTTGTTTTTTCATATAAAATTAGCTTTGGTTAAAGAAATATAAAATACAAGTCATAATTTAGCCAAAAATAATCTTTTGAATCTTTTTGAACGATACTTTCCGAGTCTATCTTATGAACAAATTCATCAATACTCTCAACTTAATCTTTTGTGTAAGAAATGGAACTCTAAAATCAATGTTGTTTCAAGGAAAGATATTGAGTTTTTGAATGAAAAACATATTCTTCATTCATTAGGAATTGCAAAATTTCATAATTTCAAAGCTGGAATAGAAGTTTTAGATGTTGGAACTGGTGGAGGTTTTCCTGGAATTCCCCTAGCTATATTATTTCCAGACGTTAAATTCTATTTAATTGATAGTATTGGAAAAAAAATAAAAGTAGTGAAAGAAATAAGTGAAACTTTGGGCTTAAAAAACATATTAACCTTTCACACAAGGGCAGAAGAGTTTGAAAATAAAGTTGATTTTGTTGTTAGTAGAGCTGTTGCAAAAATGAATGATTTTGTTCCACTTATTTACAAAAATATTAAATCTAAAAGTTGTGATAAGATAAAAAACGGAGTTATTTATCTTAAAGGAGGTGATTTAGAGGAAGAGTTATTATCATTTCCTAGAGCCAAACAAATATTATTATCAACTTATTTTGATTCTGATTTTTTTCAAACAAAAAAAATAGTATACTTGCCTATAGATTAAGTTTACCCTAAAAAAGGATAGTGATAATCTGTTACTGGCACAAAATTTTCTTTAATCATTCTAGGAGATATCCATCTTAAAAGATTAAACATTGATCCTGCTTTATCATTTGTCCCTGATGCTCTTGCTCCTCCAAAAGGTTGTTGCCCAACAACAGCTCCAGTTGGTTTGTCATTTAAATAAAAATTTCCAGCACAATTTTCTAATGCTATAATAGCTTCATCAATTGCATAACGATCCTCTGAGAAAATCGCCCCTGTAAGCGCATAAATTGATGTAGAATCTACTAACTTGAGGGTTTCCTCCCATTTATCATCAGAATATGTGTACACTGTAACTAAGGGGCCAAATAGCTCTTGTTCCATTGAAAAGTAATTTGGATTCAGTGTAGTTACTACAGTGGGAGATATAAAATACCCCACTGATTTATCATAAGTTCCCCCATGAAAAATTTCAGCATCACTATCAGATTTCACTTTTTCAATAGACTTAACTATTCTATCAAAAGCTTCTTCGTGAATAACTGCATTTATATAATTTTTCAAGTCACTTGGAGGCCCCATCTTAATTGTGTTTAATTGTTTTTTAACTTCAGAAAGCACATCTTCACTTATTGATTTAGGCAAATATACTCTGGAGGCAGCTGAGCATTTTTGTCCTTGATATTCAAAAGCACCTCTAACAATCGCTGTAGCCACTTCATTTACTTTTGCACTTGGATGTGCAATTATGAAATCTTTACCTCCAGTTTCTCCAACAATTTTTGGATATGTTTTATAATTTGATATATTTTCACCTATTTTCTTCCAAATATTTTGAAAAACAAAGGTTGAGCCTGTATAATGAATTCCTGCAAAATCTTTTGAAGCTAAAACAGTATTAGTTATCATTTCTGGATCTCCCATTACCATGTTAATAACCCCATTTGGCAATCCAGCTTCTTCAAAAACTTCCATTACGACTTGTGCTGAAAAAATTTGATGATCACTTGGTTTCCAAACTACTACATTACCCATTAATGCTGCGCTAGCAGATAAGTTTCCGGAAATTGCTGTAAAATTAAAAGGAGAAACTGAATAAACAAAACCTTCTAAGGGACGGTAATGTAATTGATTCCACATTCCAGGACTACTCTCAGGTTGATTTTGATATATGTCTTGCATATATGAAGCGTTAAATCTTAAAAAATCAATGTATTCACATGCAGCGTCAATTTCTGCTTGATGAACTGTTTTTGATTGAGCTATCATTGTAGCAGCATTTATCTTGCTCCTATAAGGACCAGCTATTAAGTCTGCAGCCTTAAGAAAAATAGAAGCTCTCCTTGTCCAATGCATGTGACTCCACTTTTCTCTTGCATTTAAAGCGCTTTTTATAGCTTGATTAACTTGATCTTTATTAGCAGTATGATATTCTCCTAATATATGTTTATGATCGTGAGGAGGACTCATAGTTTTTATAATATCTCCTTTAACTTCTTTACCATTAATTTTTAAATAAACGGTTGATTTCTTTTTATATAAATCATCATAAGTTTTAAGAACAGATTTTCTTTCATTACTTCCGGGGGCATAATCTAAAATTGTTTCATTAACAGGGTAAGGAATGGATATGTTACTATTATTCATGACAAATTATTTTTTCAAATGTAATAATAGTGATTGATTTTTTTAAAAAAAATCTTTTAGAACTTTATTATTTACTTTAAACTTTATTTAAAGCATTAATTCAAAATTTGTTTTGAATCCGTTTCCCCTATCCCTATAAGTTCGTCAAATATTTCACCAGGTGCTTTGTAGTAAACTAAAATTTTATAACTATTCTCCGTTTGAAAAAAATTTCCCGAAACAAGATTAGGCTTCCACCCTGAGACCGTATTCGCAAAATATTTATAATTATAAAACCCCTGTTTGATAAGTATTTTAGCTTCATAAACATCTAGAGTTTTATTATATGACATCAAATTATCTCTATTGGGTTCGTAATTATTAAAGTCACTTAGTATAAAAAGATCTGTTTCAGGAAGCTCAATACTTGCAGCTAGAGTAAAGTAGACCCAGCTATAATCTGCTTCAATTTCAGCATTTTGACTCCCTATAACTGTCCTTATTTGAAAACCTCCATTTATGTCCTGATTAAACGAATATGGAAATTTTTTTCTTGGTATATCTGTATATAAGTAAGACTCATATAGAACCCCTAAATTTATAAAGCTAACATTTGGACCAGTGATTCTCAAGTCCTTTGTGTCAAAAAAAAGATATTCATTTCCTCCTTCAAAACTTGTCTTTATATCATATCTATATTTCAACACTTTATTATTCTTAAATTGAGGTTGAATTCCAGAGATACTATTAGACCACTGATTATTTTGAATTATTATAATATTTAAATTGTCTTCCAAGCCTTGAATTAAACCTAGATCATTCTGTGTTAAATTAAACTTAATGTTTTGATGAGTTTGAAAATAATTTAAATTCCTTGTTCTGAACACGTTGGCTGAAACAGAGATTATAGGATTTAAATAAACAAATCTTCTTGAAAACTGTAATTCATCATTACTATTATAAATATGAATTTTATAATTCCCTGATAACTTAAAATCAGTAGAGGAGTTTGGTAGTGTTAATTTGTAATGAGTATACCTTTGAAGGGTGTTGAATGAGTTTTCATAATTTGAAACTCTAATATTATCTAATCCTTCGATAAATTCATTTTTGAATAAAATAGAATCTGACCAGTCATAATTATAATAAGATATTTTATAGTAATAATCCTCCTCACTAGCATTAAGGTCATCAAAGGATAATTCAATAAAACTATCTTTTTTTAAAATTGGAAATTGACTAGAATTATTATTGATTTTAAAAATTATAGTTTTAATATTTGGGGGTTTAGCAACTTTAACAGATTCAAATATAGAATTGAAAAGATTAATTATAATAGCTGTAAATATTAATTTTAGAGTAATAATTTTCATTATTTCAAAACTACAAATAATTATTTTAGAGGTAGAAAAACTTTTTAATTATTTAGAATCTTTATAAATAAAAAACTTCCTCTTTCAAACGCTTTTTCAATCTATGTTTAAAGATTAAATTTGCATGATTTTATTGCAAATATTTATAAATATGTCCAAAGACATACGCTTAAGAAAAGGAGCAGATCTCAATCTTGTTGGAAGAGCTGAGAAAAAAATTAACGAAAAGTCAAAATCGGATTTGTTTGCGATACAACCTGATGACTTTTTTGCATTAACTCCAAAGTTGATAGTTAAAGAAGGAGAAGAAATTTCCAAAGGTTCTCCAATCTTTTATGATAAAAAAAACCCTTCAATTAATTTTGTTTCTCCTGTTTCAGGAATTATACGCTCGGTCAATAGAGGTGCTAAAAGAAAAATTGAATCAATTATAATTGAAGATCATGGCGAAAGGGAGATTGTTCATGATTTATCCAAAGATTTAAATAGAGAAAATGTAGTTGAATTATTAACTAATAGTGGATGTTGGCCTTTTATCAGACAAAGACCTTATAATATAATTGCTGATCCGAAAGATGTTCCAAAGTCTATTTTAATTTCTTGCTTTACATCAGCACCCTTAGACGTGGATTTTGATTTTATTTTGAAAAATAATAAAAATGATTTTCAGTCAGGAATAAATATCATCGAGAAACTAACTGACAGTAAAGTTATACTAACAGTTGCAAACAACTCTGATAGTTTTTTTAAAAATATTAAAAATGTAGAAATCATTCAGGTAAGTGGACCTCACCCTTCTGCTAACCCTAGCGTTCAAATTCAAAAAATATCTCCAATAAATATGGGAGAAAAAGTTTGGGTGATCAGACCTGAAGATGTAGTTAACATAGGTTTGTTTTTTAAAACAGGAGTTTATCAAGCTCAAAGGACTATTGCTCTAGCAGGTAGCTCACTAAAAAAACCACAGTATTTTAAAACTAAAATTGGTGCACAAATTAAACCATTAATTAAAATAGCTGGACTTAAGTCTAAATCTCAGATAAGATGTATTAATGGAGATGTTTTGTCAGGATCGATAACAACAAATGATGGATTTATAGGATTTTATAATAATTTATTATCTATCATACCTGAGGGAAATAAATATAGGATGTTTGGATGGTTACCTTTTGTAGATAATTCAATCCTCAGTCTTTCAAGGACAAGTTTATCTTGGCTGTTTTCGAAGAAAGGATTTGAGATTGACACAAATCTTAATGGTGAAGAGAGAGCTATAGTTGTTACAGGAGAAATGGAAAAAGTATTTCCAATGGATATTTATCCAATGCAGCTCCTAAAGGTATGTATGACTGGAGATATTGAAAAAATGGAAGCTTTTGGAATTTATGAGGTTGTTCCAGAGGATTTTGGATTAATTGACTATGCAAATACCTCAAAAATTGAAGCTCAAGAAATAATTTCTGATGCAATTGAATTAATGATCAAAGAAGCAGGTTAAAATTAATAAAATGAATTTTCTAAGAAAAAAACTTGACGAAATAAAGAGACCATTCATTAAGGGAGAAAAATGGGCAAAATTTGCTCCTGCTATAAATGCTTTTGACACTTTTTTATTTGTACCCAATCATACTACTCAAAAGGGATCGCATATTCGAGATGGGGTTGATTTAAAAAGAACAATGGTTACTGTAATTATTGCTTTATTACCGGCTCTATTTTATGGAATATATAATACTGGTTTTCAATATTTAAGCCAGGTAGGGACTGATTTCACTTTTATGGATGCATTTATTCACGGATCTTTTAAAATTATTCCAATGATTATTGTTTCATATGTTGTGGGATTGACAATTGAATTTGCATTTGCTATTTATCGTGGTCATGAGGTAAATGAAGGCTATTTAGTAACAGGAATGCTTGTTCCAATGATAATGCCTGTTGATATTCCATTATGGATGGTTGCAGTTTCAGTAGCTTTTGCAGTTATTATTGCTAAAGAAGCATTTGGGGGAACCGGTATGAATATTTTAAATCCCGCGTTAACTGCTCGAGCTTTTGCCTTTTTTGCTTATCCTACATATATGTCTGGAAATAAAGTATGGGTATCTGAAGCTAGTATGGTTGATGGAGTTTCTGGAGAAACTATTTTAGGTAGTTTGGCTTCAGGCGAACAAGTAAGCTATTCAATGTTAGAAATGTTTTCTGGGTCTATACCAGGTTCTATTGCTGAAACATCAACCTTATGGATTTTAGTCGGAGCATTTATTTTAATAGCTACTGGAGTCGGTAGCTGGAGAATAATGACTGGAGGTGTTTTAGGGGCATCAATAATGGGACTTTTATTTAATTTGTGGGGTGCAAATCCACTTATGACTTTTAGCTGGATGAACCATTTAATAGTTGGTGGTTTTGCTTTTGGTATTGTTTTTATGGCAACTGATCCTGTTTCAGCTGCTCAGACTCAAAAAGGCAAATGGATATATGGTATTTTAGTAGGAGTATTTTGTATTATGATAAGAGTCTTCAATCCTGCATATCCAGAAGGTGTTATGTTGGCTATTCTATTGATGAATGTTTTTGCGCCAACTATTGACCATTATGTATACAATTCAAACGTGATTAAACGAAAAAAACGCTGGGAATCAGCTCAAATTAAAACAGCTTAAACAATATGGATAGAGATAGTAATATTTATACATTTTTATTTTCTGCAATAATGGTTTTAATAGTAGCCGCAACTCTTGCTGCAACTGCCACTTCTCTTCAAGATATTCAAGCTGAAAATGTTCGTAAAGAAAAAATGCAAAACATTTTGGAAACTATTGGTGTTTTAGTTGAAAGAGAGAAAGCTCCTGAAATTTATACAAAGTATATCATTGAAGAATTAGCTTTAGCTTCAGACGGTTCAATCGATAAAGAAATTGATGCATTTAAATTAAAACTAAACCTTGAAATTAAAAAACCAATTGAACAACAGAGATTTCCACTTTATTTAGCAAAAGTTGATTCTTTACAATACTATATTGTTCCCTTAAGAGGTTCTGGTTTATGGGATGCAATATGGGGTTATGTTGCTCTTGAAGCAGATAAAAACACAATAAAAGGAGCTGTTTTTGATCACAAAGGAGAAACCGCTGGTTTGGGAGCAGAGATAACCCAAAAATGGTTTCAAGACAGATTTACAGGAGAAAAAATTTTTAATAATAACGGGAAATTAGTAGGAATAAATGTTTCTAAAACAAATAATGATCCTGATGGAAATGACAAAGATGATAATGAAGTTGATGCAATTTCAGGAGCAACAATTACAGGAGATGGGGTAACAGATATGATCAAAGAACGTTTGCAAAATTATTTATCATACTTCAATATTAAAAATGAAAAAATAGCTTATATAAATTAATAAAATGTCCAAGAAAAATAACTCTGAAACTAAACCAATGATTTTTTTCTTAAATGAAGAGAAAGAGCCATTGTTTTCAAAAAAAAATAGAGCATTATTAACTGATCCGATGGATGACAATAATCCAATTACAGTTCAGGTGCTAGGAGTCTGTTCAGCTCTAGCTATTACAGTTCAATTAAAACCAGCTATAGTAATGAGCCTTTCAGTAATGGTAGTTATGGCAGCTAGCAATGTTATAATTTCATTATTGAGAGATTTAATCCCAAATAGAATTAGAATTATAGTTCAATTAGTTGTTGTAGCATCAATGGTTATTTTAGTTGATCAAATTTTAAGAGCTTATGCTTACGATGTAAGCAAAGAACTATCCATTTTCATAGGTTTAATTATCACAAATTGTATTGTTATGGGTAGATTAGAAGCATTTGCTCTTGGTAATGGTGTATGGAGATCATTCCTAGATGGTATTGGAAATGCCGCAGGATATGGCTTTATTCTTATTATAGTTGCTTTTTTTAGAGAATTATTAGGTTCAGGAAACCTTTTAGGTTATCAGGTTATTCCAGATATGATCTATGAAATGGGATATGTTAATAATGGTTTAATGCTTTTATCTCCAATGGCTTTAATAACGGTAGGTTTATATATATGGTTTCAAAGATCCAAAAACAGAACTTTAATTGAAAAAAATTAATAATTTATGGAAGCTTATTTAAATTTATTTGTAAAAAGCATTTTCATTGAAAATATGATTTTTGCCTATTTTCTAGGTATGTGTTCTTATTTAGCTGTCTCAAAAACTGTTAAAACTGCAGTTGGACTTGGATTTGCAGTGATTTTTGTTTTGGCAATAACGGTTCCAATTAATTTTTTAATTGACACATATATTCTTAAGCCAGGTGCTTTAAAGTGGATAGGACCTGAATATGAAACAGTCAATTTAAGTTTTCTCAGCTTTATAATGTTTATAGCTGTGATCGCTTCTATGGTTCAGTTAGTTGAAATGATAGTAGAAAGGTTTTCTCCTGAACTTTATGGTGCTTTGGGTATTTTCTTGCCTTTAATAGCTGTTAACTGCGCTATTTTAGGAGGGTCTTTATTCATGCAACAAAAAGACTTTTCTGGAATTGCAGAATCAGCTGTTTATGGTTTAGGATCTGGAATTGGTTGGTTGTTAGCTATTGTAGCCATTGCAGCAATAAGAGAAAAAATAGCATATTCAAATGTACCTGAACCT
Organism: Candidatus Marivariicella framensis; assembly: GCA_905182735.1. Taxonomy (GTDB): domain Bacteria; phylum Bacteroidota; class Bacteroidia; order Flavobacteriales; family Flavobacteriaceae; genus Marivariicella; species Marivariicella framensis. Next base: position 14,551 of record CAJJCT010000009.1, on the reverse strand, counting down.
TTACGGGGACTAGGTATAACATTTATCATTACAGGATTAATGGCTTTAGGTTTTATGAGTTTTATGGGAATTAAATTATAGTTGATGGATTATAGAGTAATTATATTAAGCATAGTTGTTTTTTTGATTCTTACTTTTTTGTTAGTAGGAGTTTTATTAGGTGTCAAAGCAAAACTATTGCCTTCCGGACCAGTTAATATTCAAATTAATGGAGAAAATGATCTAGAAGTTTCTTCTGGAGGAACTTTGTTGTCAACCCTAGGAAACAATAAAATATTTTTACCTTCTGCTTGCGGTGGAGGTGGAACATGCGTTCAGTGTAAATGTCAGATTTTAGATGGAGGAGGAGATATTCTTCCAACTGAAAAACCTCATTTTACTAGAAAAGAAATTGCTGAAGGATGGCGTTTAGGATGTCAAGTCAAGGTTAAGCAAAATATGGTCATAGAGGTGCCAGAGGAAGTCTTTGGTATAAAAAAATGGGAAGCTACTGTTGTTCGTAATTGGAATGTTGCTTCGTTTATTAAAGAGTTTGTTGTGAAATTACCAAAGGAGATGGATTATAAAGCTGGGGGCTACATACAAATTGAAATTCCAAAATGTGAGGTTAAGTATGATGAAATTGATATTTCTGCTCATCCAGAGGAGCACCCAGATGAAGTTGAGAAATTCAAAATGGAATGGGATAAATTTAACCTATGGCCATTAGTTATGAAAAACCCAGAGACAGTTGAAAGAGCTTATTCTATGGCTTCATATCCAGCTGAAGGTAAAGAAGTTATGCTTAATGTTCGAATAGCGACCCCGCCTTGGGATCGTGCTAAGAATGGATGGGCAGATTTGAATCCAGGAGTTGCGTCTTCATATATTTTTTCAAAAAAAGCAGGTGATAAAGTAACTATCTCAGGACCATATGGAGAGTTTTTTATAAACGAGTCAGAAGCAGAAATGTTATATGTAGGGGGGGGGGCTGGAATGGCGCCAATGAGATCTCATTTATATGAGCTTTTTAGAACACTTAAAACAGGAAGAACTGTTACTTTCTGGTATGGTGGGCGCTCCAAGAGAGAGCTGTTTTACATGGATCACTTTAGAGCGTTGGAAAAAGATTTTTCTAATTTTAATTTCTACATAGCTTTATCTGAACCATTGCCCGAAGACAATTGGAAAGAAAAGCTGAGTTTAGAAGGGGGAGGAGATGGATTTACTGGTTTTGTTCATCAAGTTGTGATAGATAATTATTTATCAAAACATGAATCTCCTGAAGATATTGAGGTTTACTTTTGTGGCCCACCATTAATGAATCAGGCTATTGAGCGAATGGCTGATGATTTTGGAGTTCCCCCAGAGAATGTTCGCTTTGACGACTTTGGTGGATAATTACTATTAAATTAATTTTTAAATGTTATCGAAGCAAGATCTACATAATTTGGCTATGAAAACGGTTGGAGATTCATTAAAAGAGAATGGTTTTGAATTTTTGACAGTAAATTCTAAACTAAAAAAAGATCCTCAATTTATTTGTTTAAAAGAAAAAAAACTTCATTTTTTTCTCGTAAGAGCTTCAATATATCCTGATAATCCAAAATTATATAATAATGTTTTAGTTGATAAATTAAAAAAGCATGCAAAAAAATTTGATGCTAAAACTTATTTTTCTGGAGTAGGGTTTGCCAATTCAATTAATTATGAAGATCCTATTCAACAAGACAAACCATATGTTGTTAACTTTGATGGATGGATTCAATTAGATTAACTTTATTGTGTTACTAGAATTAAAAAAATGAGATTTATTTTATTTATAACTTTTTCATTTCTAATTTATTCATGTGAATCTAGTTCAAAATCCTATTCTTTGAGTGGGTTTGCTCTTGGAACCTCATTGAATATAAAACATGACGCTGAAATAGATGATGATGATTTAACATTTAATATTGATGGTTTATTAATGAAAATCAATAAATCAATGTCTACATACCAATTAGATTCAGATATTTCTAAAATAAATGCTGGACTCGAAATTCAAGTAGACTCTTTTTTCAGGGATGTGTTTATCGAATCTTCCAAAATATGGAAGCTAACAAATGGTGCTTTTGATCCGACAGTTGGAGCATTGGTTAATGCATACGGTTTTGGACCAGATAAAAAGTTCATTAATGAATTATCAGATATTCAATTAGATAGTTTATTGAACATTACTGGATGGAATAAAATAAATCTTAATAAAGATGGATTTTTATCTAAGTCTAATAAAAATATAACTCTTGATTTTAATGCCATAGCAAAAGGGTACACTGTAGATGTGATTTCTAAATATTTAGAATCTATTGGAGCTAAAAATTATTTAATTGAAATAGGAGGTGAGGTTTCAGCAAAAGGATATAGTCCAAAAAGCAATGGTCCTTGGAAGATAGGAATTGATTCTCCAGAACCTAACTTGTCCAAACGAAATATTTATACTACTTATAATCTTAAGGATAGATCAATTGCTACTTCAGGGAATTATAGACACTTTAGAATTAATAAAAAAACTGGTAAGAAATATGTTCACACAATAGATCCAAGAACTGGTTATCCCATCCAATCACAAATATTAAGCACATCTGTAACTGCAAAAGATTGTATTTCAGCAGATGCATGGGCAACTAGTTTAATGGTTTTATCTCTAGATGATGGAAAAGTATTAATTGAAAATGATTCAGATTTAGAAGCACTTTGGATTACATCGACTGAAGATGGATTAGAGTCATTTTATTCTTCAGGTTGGATGAAATAATTATCTAATACTTTTTATAAATTCATTAATTTTCACAACACCTTTTGTCTCTAAAAAATTAATAAAAGCAGATCCTATAATTGCCCCACTTGAGTATTCAGAAGCTGAATTAAAAGTCTGTTGATTACTTATACCAAATCCAATGATGGTCGGAGTATTTAAATTCATAGATTTTATTCTTTTAAAATACTTTGTTTGAACTTCATTGAAGTTACTTTTTACCCCTGTTACACCTGAACTACTTACCATATATATAAAACCTTTTGAAGCTTTATCTATATAATTTATTCTTTCAACCGATGTCTGAGGAGTTATTAAAAACATATTATATAATCCATGTTTATCAAATAATTCTTTGTAATCATCTTTATACACACTTACTGGAAGATCTGGAATAATTAAACCATCAATTCCAATCAATTTACATTTTTCACAAAATTTTTCAACTCCATACTGCATTATTGGATTAAAATATCCCATTATAATTAATGGAATATTAATTTCTTTTCTAACTCCTTCTAATTGATTAAAAAGTTTTTCTGTAGTCATTCCATTTCTTAATGCTTTGGAAGAACTTTTCTGAATAACAGGTCCGTCTGCCAATGGGTCTGAGAATGGTAAGCCTATCTCTATCATATCAGCTCCAGAGCTTTGGAGTTTCTTTAAAATACTTGTAGTATCCTCAAGATTTGGATGACCTGCAGAAAAATAAATTGACAATATTTTTTTTTTATTTTTAAAGACCTCATCAATTCTATTTTTCATAATTGAAAATAATTTATAAATGTATCTAAATCTTTATCACCTCTTCCAGAACAATTAAAAACAACAACATCATTAAGATTAAACTTTTTTATATCCAGAACAGCGAATGCATGAGCTGTTTCTATTGCAGGGATTATACCTTCCATTTTAGACAAGTTTAATCCCCAATTCATTGCTTCCTGATCAGGAATAGAAATGAATTCAGCACGTTTAGTTCTAAATAGATTAGCATGCATAGGCCCAATACCAGGATAGTCAAGACCTGCCGATATTGAATAAGGTTCTGTTATTTGCCCATCTTCTGTTTGCATTAATAAAGTTTTACTACCATGAATAATACCTTCTTTTCCTAGAGCAGATGTGGCAGCACTTTTCCCAGAATCAATTCCTTTTCCAGCAGCTTCAACAGCTATAATGTTTACTCTATCATCATCTAGGTAATGATAGTAAAGTCCAGCTGCATTACTACCCCCTCCTACACAAGCAATTAAATGATCAGGATAATCCCTGCCCTCTAATTCTTGTAGTTGAATTTTAATCTCTTCACTAATGACAGACTGAAACCTTGCCACCATATCTGGATAAGGATGTGGGCCAACAACTGAGCCAATAATATAATGAGTGTTTATAGGGTTATTAATCCAATCTCTAATAGCTTCATTGGTAGCATCCTTTAGAGTTTTACTTCCAGAAACTACAGGACGAACTTCCGCTCCAAGCATTTTCATTCTAGCTACATTAGGAGCTTGGCGCTTAACATCTAACTCTCCCATGTAAACAACACATTCAGTATCCATTAAAGCACATACAGTGGCTGTAGCAACTCCGTGCTGTCCAGCTCCAGTTTCAGCAATTATCCTGTTTTTCCCTAACCGTTTTGCTAAAAGAATTTGACCTATAGTGTTGTTTATCTTGTGAGCTCCAGTATGACACAAATCTTCTCGTTTAAGATATATTTTAGCATTGTACTTCCTAGATAAGCGCTTTGCGAAATATAAAGGTGTCGGTCTTCCTACGTATGATTTTAAAAGATCATTAAATTCTTTTTTAAAGTCTGATTCATTTGTTATTTTTAAATAACTTTCCTTTAGTTTATCTATATTAGAATATAACATTTCAGGAATGAATGCACCTCCAAAATCTCCATAATATCCCTTTTTATCAACATTATAGTTCATACAATTCTTTTTTAAATTGAGTTAATTTATCTATTTTTTTTATTCCGGGTATGCTTTCAAATTTGCTATTCACATCAATAGCATAAATTGGTAAATTGGTCTTTAGTAATTTGTGAATTTCTTCTATATGTTCTATTCCAATTCCACCACTTAGAAAAAAAGATTTTTTATATGGATAATTTTTTAAGATTTTCCAATCAAAACTAAATCCATTACCTCCAGGAAGATTGCCTTTGGTGTCAAAAAGGTAAAAGTCACAATGTTCTTCGTAAGGTTTTAATTTTTTAAAATCAAAACTGTACTGAATACTAAAAGCCTTTATTGTTTCAACCCCTAGTTGGTTAATTAAGTTGCAATACTCTGGAGTTTCTTTTCCATGAAGCTGAACTGCTTGAAGTTCATGTTTTTTAATATTCTTCTTAATATAATCTAAAGATGCATCAACAAAAACTCCTGTTTTTTTTATCCTTTTGGGTAATTTAAAATTTTGGGTATTAACATACCTAGAAGATTTTTTCCAGAAAACAAAACCCATATAATCAGGATTTAAAATAGAAACAGCTTTAGTGTTATCAAAATCGGACATTCCACATATTTTAAATTTCATTTTCAATTTTTTTTATAAATTCAAAAGCACTTTTTCCAGGATTATCAGTCTTCATAAAATTTTCACCAACCAAGAACCCTTTGTAACCATATGTTTTTAGATCTATTATTGTTTCACTACTACTGATGCCACTCTCTGAAACTTTAATAAATTCATCAGGTATTTTTTCAGCTAACCTTTTGCTAGCTCCTAAATTCACTTGAAAGTTTTTAAGGTTTCTATTATTTACTCCAATTAAATCTAATGATGGCATTATTGATTTGGTTAACTCATCAAGATCATGAACCTCAAGTAAAACCTCTAAATCTAAACTTTTAGCAAAAGTTGAAAGATGTTTAATTTCTTTTTGATTTAAAATTGATGCTATTAAAAGAATTACATCAGCACCGTGAGCTTTTGCCTCAATAATTTGAAATTCATCAATTACAAAATCTTTTCTTAACAAAGGTAGTTTTGTGGACGCTCTTGCAATGTTGAGATCTTCGAGTGATCCCCCAAAATATTTTCCATCAGTAAGAATTGATATTCCGCAAACTCCTGAAGAATCATACCCTTTTACTACATCAATAACAGACAAAGAATTATTAATATTTTGTTTTGAAGGGGAGCGTCGCTTGTGTTCGGAAATAATTCCAGACTTACTTTTTAAAAGACATTTAGATAAGGAGATTATTGATTTTTCAAATAGTGGAGATTTCTCTAAATAAAAAACAGGAAATAATTTTTTTCGTATTGAAACTTCAATTTTTTTATCTACTATAATTTTATCTAAAATAGTCATTATGAGCTTAATTTTTGTAAAGAAATTAGAGATCGCATTGCATTTCCAGAAACAAGAGATTCTTCTGCTTTTTTATAACCTTCTTTTGGGGTTATATTCATTTTCGTAGCTATTGCTAATGCTGAATTTGCACAAACAACTTGATTCTGAGCGTTTGTACCTTTACCTGAAAGAACATTAAAGAATATTTTAGCAGATGATTCTATTGAATTTCCACCTTTTATTTCTTCTTTATTTAAAACAGTTAATCCAAAATCTTTTGGTTCAATTAATTCTTCTTTACTGTTTGAAATTAGTTTAGTAGATCCAGTTAACGATACTTCATCATAACCATCCAATGAATGAATTATATTAAAATTTTTATTTGAGTTTTGATATATATAACCATATACCCTAGCTAGTTCTAGACTAAAAACTCCTACAATTTGATTTTTTGGAAACGACGGATTTACCATTGGTCCTAGCATATTAAAAAATGTTTTTACCGCTAATTCTTTTCTAATTGGTGCTACATTTTTCATTGCAGGATGAAATAGTGGGGCATGCAGTATACATATTCCTGCTTTTTCAATACATTTTTTTAAGAAACCTTCATCATTTGAAAATTTAATTCCTAAATATTCCATAACATTACTTGATCCACATTTAGAAGAAACCCCATAATTTCCATGCTTTGCAACTTTTATGCCTGCTCCAGCTGTTACAAAAGAAGCTAATGTGGAGATATTAAACGTGTCTTTATTATCTCCTCCGGTTCCACACAAATCAATAGGATCAAATTCATCAAGATTAATATGAATACAGAGCTCTAATAAAGCATCACGAAATCCTTCTAATTCCTTAATAGAAATACTTCTCATCATATATACAGTTAAAAATGCTGAAATTTGACTCGTATTATATTGACCATCAGCTATTTTATATAAAATCTCTTTAGATTCTTTTTTATCCAAAACCTCATGTTGAATTAAGCGATTTAGTATAGTCTTCATTTTTATTAATTAAGATTTTAACCAATTATTTATAATTTGTTTTCCATAAGGTGTTAAAATAGATTCAGGGTGAAATTGAACTCCTTTAACATCAAATATTTTATGTTTAATTGCCATTATTTGTTTGTTAGAATCAAATGCCGTAGCTATAAGGTCCTCAGGTAAGGGTTTGTCGATGACCCATGAATGATATCTACCTACTTCAATCTCACTTGGAAGACCATTAAAAAGAGAATCATTTTCAACTATTTTTATTTTGGATGATATTCCATGATAAACATCTGTAAGATTTTTTAGATTCCCTCCAAAAACTTGACCTATGGCTTGATGTCCCAAACAAACTCCTAATATTGATTTTGAATTTGCATATTTTTTTATTACCTCTTTTAGTTTGCCAGCTTCATCCGGAATTCCAGGACCAGGTGATAATAAAATCTTCTTATAGTTTAACAGATCACTCATTTCAAATTCATCATTTCTACAAATTTTTACATCAACCTTAAATTCTTTTAAGTAATGAACCAGATTATAAGTAAATGAATCATAATTATCTATTACAAACACTTTGTTCATTAGTTAAATATTTTCAGCTATTTCTAGGGCTCTAATTAAGGCTCCTAATTTATTGTATACCTCTTGCAGTTCATTTTCTTCGTCTGATGCAGCAACTATTCCAGCTCCTGCTTGATAAAACAAAGTATGATTTTTACTTAAAAAGGATCTAATTATTATTGCATGATTAAAGTTTCCCTCGAAATCCATAAAACCTATTGCTCCTCCATAAAAACCTCTATTTATTTTTTCATATTTTTCAATTAATTCTAAAGCTTTATACTTGGGAGCACCACTCAAGGTTCCTGCAGGAAAAGTATCAGCAACTAATTGAAAAGTAGGTGTCTCAGCTTTTTTTATTCCTGTAACTTTAGAGACTAAATGAATTACATGAGAAAAAAACTGTACCTCTCGGTTTGTTTTTACTTTGACTAAAGATCCATTTCTGCTTAAATCATTTCTTGCTAAATCAACAAGCATTACATGTTCAGCATTTTCTTTAGGATCTTGACTTAGTTCTATTGCTAATTTTGCATCTTTTTCATCATTTCCTGTTCTTTTAAAAGTTCCTGCTATTGGATGAATTTCAGCTTGATTATCTTTGACTATTAATTGAGCTTCAGGGGAACTGCCAAAGATTTTAAAATCACCATAGTCAAAATAAAATAAATATGGAGATGGATTCACTGTTCTTAAAGCTCGATACAAATTAAAATCATCACCTTTAAATTCTTGAGAAAACCTTCTAGACAGAACCAATTGAAAGACATCGCCTCTTTGACAGTGTTTTTTTGCTTTGGATACTAAATCTTTATATTCTTTATCTGAAATTGCGGATTTACTATTCCCCATTTTTGTAAAGGGATAGTTTGTAAAATTTTTGACAGTCAATAATTGTTCAATTTCTTCAAGATTAGATTTATTATTGAAACAATGACAAAATAGAAACGCCTCATTATTAAAATGATTAATAGCAACTATATTTTGGTATACTGCATAGTAAAGTTCTGGTATTTCTAAACTATTTGATTTTTTTTCTAAATTAATAGATTCAAAAAACTTTACTGAATCATAAGATAAATAACCAAAAAGCCCATTATTTATAAACTTGTGGCTGTTTTTAGTTGTTTTAAAACTTTTAATATATTTTTCTATTCTAGCTGGAATAGAAACTGATTTATCAATTGGAGTTAATTGTTCAGTTCCGTCTGGAAAGGTTTCCTTTAGAACATTTCCTTGTATTTTAATATAGGAAATAGGATTAAAACATATGTATGAGAAACTGTTATCATTGGCATGATAATCACTACTTTCAAGAAGTAGAGTGTTTGGAAAATGATCTCTAAGCTTTAAATAAACACTAACAGGAGTTAAGGTGTCTGCTAGTATTTTTTTTTCAAATGTTTTTAAATTATACTTTTTCATACTTTAAATTAGTTATACAAAAAAAGGCTTGTCGTGTTGACAAGCCTTTTTTGTTTTTTATATAGGTGGTCTTCACTACTTCAAGTTATTTGAATTGTCCACCAAATCATTGTATTTTTTAAAATCATGCTCAAATATAGTTTTATGTTGTCATAAATCAAAAATTCTTTTCAATTATAATTTAATTTTGTAAGATTGGTAAGAGAGACTAACTTTATAAAAAAAAATGGATTTATCACAAGAGGAATGGACCTTAAAACAAAATGAAATTAAAGACAGTATAATTCTCGATGTTAGAACTACTGAAGAGTCTAATTTAAAGCGAATTCCTAATTCTAAACTTCTCGATATAGCTTCACCAAGTGATTTCATGGAAGGCCTCGATTCAATGGATAAAAAAAAATCATATTTCATTTATTGTAGATCTGGAAATAGAAGCTCGCAGGCTTGTAGTGTTATGGCGAGTGTGGGTTTTGATAAAACATACAACTTAGCTGGAGGTATTATTGAATGGGAAGGGGAAACGGAGTAATTTAATTTTTAATGAATAAAATTAATATTTTACGAATGTTTTTTGAGCAAAACGGATTTGAGGTTTGCTCTAAACTTGCTGATATTCTTGGTATTAGAACAAAAAATGTCAGACTATTTTTTATTTATGCATCGTTCACAACAATCATTGGAGGTTTTTTAATTTATTTAATTCTTGGGTTCTGGATAAAACTGAAAGATATGATTTACACTAAGCGAAGTTCTGTTTTTGATTTGTAATACCGCCAATAAAAGTTAGACTTAATTTAATTTGAATTTTGTTTTGTTTTTTTGGATATTGCTGGAATATTTACCAAAACTAAATCATGAATTTAAAACACAAAAAACTTAGTGCTCTACTTCTGTTTTTATTTACTCCTTTTGTTTCTATAGCTCAAGAATCGAATAAAAAGGGACTTGATGATAAAATTAACGAAGCATTCAAGCCAATTGCCAATTGGTTTGAAGCAGTAATCCTTCATGATTTTCCTTTTACGGCCTCTTTGTTTGGAACGGGAATACCAACTATTATAATTTTATTGGTAGGGGGTGCGTTATTTTTTACTATTTATTTTGGCTTTGTTAATATCAGACATTTTCCTACAGCGATAAACACAGTTCGTGGTAAGTTCGATTCCCTTGATAAAAAGGATGACAATGACAATGACACTGATGGAGAGGTTACTCATTTTCAAGCATTAGCAACTGCAGTTTCAGGAACTGTTGGTAATGGAAATATTGCAGGAGTCGCAATGGCTATTGCTATTGGTGGTCCTGGAGCTACTTTTTGGATGATTTTATGTGGACTACTAGGTATGTCAACAAAATTTGTTGAATGTACTCTTGGTGTTAAGTATAGAGATGTTGGTGAAGATGGTACTGTTTATGGAGGCCCGATGTATTATATGACAAAAGGTTTAAAAGAAATAGGTTTTGAAAAGTTGGGTAAATTTCTTGCAATTGTTTTTGCATTTTTATGTATTGGAGCTTCATTTGGAGGGGGTAATGCGGCTCAGTCAAATCAGGCTGCAGTTCAGCTTGCTAACTCTTTTGGTATGACTGGTGGAAGTGCTAGAACAATTATTGGTTTAATAATGATGGTTTTTGTAGGTATAATTATAATAGGTGGAATTAAGAGAATTGCATCTGTTACAGAAAAAATAGTTCCTTTTATGGCTCTCATGTATATAGCAGCATGTTTATATATAATATTAACTAATATTACTTTTGTTGATGATGCCTTTGGAATGATAATTTCTCAAGCATTTAATCCAAATGCAGGCTTAGGTGGCTTTTTAGGAGTTTTAGTAACTGGATTCAGGAGAGCTGCATTTTCTAATGAAGCTGGTGCAGGTTCAGCATCAATCGCCCACTCAGCAGTAAAAACTAGATATCCAGCATCTGAAGGTTTAGTTGCACTTTTAGAACCTTTTATTGATACGGTTGTTATTTGTACTCTAACTGCTTTAGTAATTATAATTTTTAACGGCGATAGCACTGTTTTTGATTATGGTGGACAAGGAGGGGTGGTTATTATTGATGGAGTTCCTGCAGAGGGAGCAAGTATTACAGCTGCAGCTTTTTCAAAATATATTTCTTTTTCAGGCCCATTTCTGACAATTGCTGTTGTTCTTTTTGCAGTATCAACAATGATATCTTGGTCATATTATGGTCTTCAATCATGGATTTATGTTTTTGGAAAAAGTAAAGCTGCTGATTTAACATACAAAATAATATTTCTATTATTTATAGTTATTGGAGCTGCTGGAGATATGTCTTCGGTATGGGGCTTTTCAGATGCAATGATTTTAGGTCTTGTCTTTCCTAATATGATTGGACTCTTCTTTCTCTTCCCAAAAGTTAAGGAAGAGCTTGTTAAGTACACCAATGCAATAGCTGGATTAGTAAAAAAATAGAAATAATCTTTTTTTTTCTATAAGGTTTGTTTTGTTATATTTGCACAAATTATAATTGAAAGGAGGTCGTAAATATGTTAATTATACCAATTAAAGAGGGAGAGAATATTGATAGAGCGTTAAAGCGTTTTAAAAGAAAATTTGATAAAACGGGGGGAATGCGTCAATTAAGAAGTCGTAAGCAGTTTTTAAAGCCTTCTGTAAAAAATCGTGCTAAAATTCAAAAAGCTCAATATATTCAAAATTTAAGGGATCAAGAGAACCAGTAAAACTGAATAAAAAAATTAAATAAAGGTTGTAACTTTGAACTAAACGCTTCAAGTTTCAACCTTTTTTTTTATGTATTTAGAAAAATTTTTAGATTATGTTTCGTTAGAAAAGAATTATTCTTCACATACAGTTTTAGCCTATAAGAATGATTTAAAAAATTTTTCAATTTTTTCTCTTAACGAGCATAGTGTTTCATCTTTAGATAAGATAGAATATTTCATAATTAGGTCATGGATTGTTGCTTTAATCGAAGAAGGGATATCAAATAGAAGTATTAACAGAAAACTTTCCACCTTAAGATCCTTCTATAAATTTTTAGTAAAAACATCTAGTATTAAGGTTTCTCCAATGGGAGAGCATAAGCCTTTAAAAATTCAAAAAAAAATTCATGTACCATTTTCTGAAGATGAGATTTTTTCTGTTTTAAAAAGTGATTTTTTCTCATCTGATTTTAAAGGTGTTCTTGAAAAATCATTAATCTATATTCTATATTTTACAGGAGCTAGAAGAAGTGAAATTATTGAAATGAATTATAACTCAGTAGATTTAAAACAAGGTGTTCTAAAAGTTCTTGGTAAAAGAAATAAAGAACGATTAATACCCATTCATGATTTATTAAACGAACAGCTTGAACTTTATTTAACCTACAGGATAAAACTTAAAGAATCCTCTAAAATAAAAACATTTTTCTGTTTAGAAAATAGAAAAAAAATCAGTCCAGGATTTGTTTATAAAACCGTAAATACGTACTTTAATATGGTATCATCTAAATCCAAAAAAAGCCCTCATATGCTTCGACACAGTTTTGCAACTCATATGCTAGATCAAGGCGCGGATTTAAACGCTGTTAAAGGCCTTTTAGGCCATTCTAGTGTCGCTGCAACTCAAAACTACACTCATACTAGTATGCAGAAAATAAAAGCTATTTATTCAAAAGCTCATCCAAGAGGAGAAAACAATAAATAATTAAATTTTTAAATATGAAATATAACTTTCAATCTATTAATTTTAATTCAGAATATAAACTGATTGATTTAGCAAAGAAGAGGACAAGTAAGTTGGGCTTGTTTTTCAATAAAATTCTTTCAATTCAGGTATATGCCAAGTTGAAAAATAATACTACACCCTTAAATAAACAAGTAGAACTTATAATTAGTCTTCCTGGAGAACAATTAATTGTAAAAAAAACCTCTTATTCTTTTGAAACTTCTCTTAATTTAGTTTCATCAGCCATAGAAAGATTGCTTAAAAAGCACAAAAAAAAATCAAAAAGCACCTGACAGATTAGAAAAACCCCTGTAGAGATGGATTCTATATTACTGCATGAATTGTGTATCCTAAAGCAACTCCAAGAACAAACATTATTAATCCTTTTAGTGAGAAAAACCACATAAAGTTTTCTTCCCATGAATCAGGAATTAAATTTTTATTAGCATCTTCAAGTTTTCCAGTTCTTGTTGAGTATCCTGCATACCAATAAATAAAAATAACAAGAATTGTTATAAAAATAATGGTAACTAAAAAATCAGTATTCATATTTGTTTAATTTTAAGTAAGTTATGAAAATTTTTATATTTCACAAAATCAATGATTTTTAGATGATAAATATTATTTTTATTTTGTGTTATTTAAATATACACTTAATCTAACAAGAAACCTTTGACGAATTAGTGAAACAAAAAGAAGATTTATTCTCTTTAGCAGAAAAATTAATGTAAGCAATCTTGTCTGCCTTAGACAGACAGGCAGTAGACAAGAACTATTTATTAAGGAAATTCTACAGTATGTTTCTTCTTTTTTCTAATAAAGTATTTTATATTTGCGCCTGTTCATTGAAAATTATAGAAGGAAGGTGCTTTTAAGAAATACGTAAATAAATACGTAAATAGATAGTTATTTTGACTTTTTCAATTCTTTAAAACCTTTCGTAAGTACCATCAATAAAGTAAATGCCGATGTAGCTCAGCTGGCTAGAGCAGCTGATTTGTAATCAGCAGGTCGTGGGTTCGAGTCCCTCCATCGGCTCACACTTTTTTTGGGGAGATACTCAAGCGGCCAACGAGGGCAGACTGTAAATCTGCTGTTTTTAACTTCGCAGGTTCGAATCCTGCTCTCCCCACATCCTTTACTTTATTAGTTAAAAAAAATTAAGCGGGAGTAGCTCAGTTGGTAGAGCGTCAGCCTTCCAAGCTGAATGTCGCCGGTTCGAACCCGGTCTCCCGCTCAAAATATTTTTTTTAGCCGATGTAGCTCAGGGGTAGAGCGTTTCCTTGGTAAGGAAGAGGTCACGAGTTCAAATCTCGTCATTGGCTCTGAGGAAAACTCACCTTTCCTTCACAAACTATAATCTTAATGTGAATTTATAGTGAACTTTTAAACAAATTAGTTGTTTTGGAGTTCTCTATTTTGTCGTAGTATCGTTTCCTTAAACGAATTTTATAACGACTTTACCATTTAGCAATACGACATCCTTGTATAATACTGGACGATTATAGCTTGTTTAACCTACTTACGAGGATTAGAAATAGCTGAATTGACTGCTATGGATATGCCTAATCTGGACAAGTTCCCCAAATAGGGAGGTTGGCTGTTGTTAAAGCTGAATCCTTATTAAAACTTATAGGTTCTGTTGTAATATTTGTGACACACCATTTAGTTAAATCCTGATTGAAAGATGAAGCATCTTTAAACATCCTCTGCATTGTATCTACACCACTAACGTCCCAACTACCAATGTCTTGATTAAAAGAAGTCGCTT
>CAJJCT010000008.1 GCA_905182735.1 Candidatus Marivariicella framensis | reverse complement strand
TTCTAACTATTTATTTTTCATGTTCTACAGATGAACTTAATGAATCAGAATCAGCAGTAATAGAGCTCACATCTTCAAATAATAATAATTCCACAACCCCCAATACAAATACAAGTAACTCCTCCACTAATTCTAAATTCGATAGAGAGGCAATGCTTGTTTTTTGGGCAGATAGTATAATAATTCCTGCTCAGCAAAAATTTCAGACTGATCTAGTTACTCTTTCAAACTCTATAAGTGAATTTTCATCTAATTCCTCCCAAGTTTCTCTAGATCTAGTTAGAGAAAATTGGTTTAATGCCTACAAATCATGGCAACATATTGAAATGTTTAATATTGGAAAAGCAGAAGAAATAAACTACGGAGTTAGAATGAACGTTTACCCAGTAGATACTGAAAAAGTAGAAGCTAATATTTCAAGTAGTGACTCTGACATTGAACACCCAAATGATTATGCGGCTCAAGGATTTCCTGCAATTGATTATCTATTGTATGGAATAGGATCAAATGATTTGGAAATTTTAGAAAAATATACTTCTGAAAACAATAAGTACTTAGCTTACTTATTAGTTCTTTCAAACAAAATGACTGAGCTTACAAATTCTGTGGTTTCTGATTGGAATTATTCTTACAGAGATGCTTTTGTAGCTTCAATAGATAACACTGCCACATCAAGCATAAATAAATTAACAAATGACTTTATCTATTACTATGAAAAGGGTTTTAGAGCTAATAAAATAGGAATTCCTGCTGGAGTTTTTTCAGGAAGTTCATTGTTAAATCGTATAGAAGCTTATTACAGAAGGGATATATCAAAAATCCTTGCAATTGAAGCTATTAACTCAGTTTCAGATTTTTTTAATGGAATCTCTTTTAATGGAAATTCATCCTCGATAGGAATTAGTTTTAAAGATTATATTGAATTTTTAGAAACCTCAAAAAATGATACACCACTTGGACAATTGATCATAGATCAGTTCGAGTCAGCTAAAACAAGTATAAATAATCTTAATGATGACTTCACTATTCAACTTGAAAATAATAAACTAGATATGTTAATTACATATGATGTTATTCAAGTAGCTGTTGTTCTTTTAAAAGTAGACATGCTCCAAGCACTTAACATAAACGTTGATTATATTGATGCTGACGGGGATTAATTATCATAATTATGCTAAGTTTAAAAACACATAACACTAATCAATCCACAATTAGTAAAATTAATACTTATTTAAAAACTAGTGTTACTGATTCAGCTCCACTTGCTGTATTTAGAATCTTTTTTGGTGTTCTTATGTTTATCAGTATTGTTAGATTCTGGCTAAATGGATGGATAAAGACACTTTATATTGATCCAAAGTTTCATTTTAATTATTACGGATTTAGTTGGATAACTGATTTTGGAGAATACACATATATACTTTTTTTTTTATGTGGATTGTCTTCCCTTTTAATTTCATTAGGATACAAATATAGGATCTCAATAATTATATTTTTCCTGTCATTTACTTATATTGAACTAATAGACAAAACAACTTATTTAAATCACTATTATTTTGTCAGCTCAATTAGCTTTTTAATGTGTTTTTTACCATTAAACTGCTACTATTCTTTAGATAGCTATTTTTCAAATAAATCATACAAAAAAGTACAGAAATGGACAATAGACTCATTAAAGTTTATGCTTTGTATTGTATATTTTTATGCGGGAATTGCTAAAGTTAATTCTGAATGGCTTTTAAAAGCAATGCCTCTATCAATATGGCTTCCTTCCAAGTATGATTTACCAATTATTGGACAAAATGTTATGCAAGAACAGTGGGTTCATTATTTTATGAGTTGGGGTGGTATGTTTTACGATTTATTGATACCATTTTTACTTATATATAAAAGAACAAGATTGTTTGCTTTTGTATTAGTAGTGTTTTTTCATGCTTTTACTAAAATCCTATTTCCAATAGGAATGTTTCCATATATAATGATAGTTGCTTCTTTAATATTTTTCGATTCAAAAACTCATCAAAATATTTTAAATAAAATAACTATACTTATAAATTATATAACTGTTTTATTTTTATTTAAGCTCAGAAAAAGAGTCATATTAATTAACACACCAATTAAACGAAATAAACTTAATTTAAATATAGTTGCAATATTTTTTGCTTTGCAAGTCTTATTACCTTTAAGATATTCACTATATCCTGGAGAACTATTTTGGAATGAAGAAGGTTATCGTTTTTCATGGCGAGTTATGTTAATTGAAAAAAGAGGTTATTCTAATTTTAGAATAGTAGACAGCATTAGTAAAAAATATTTCTATGTTCAAAATGATGATTTCTTAACATCATATCAGGAAAAGCAAATGAGCTTCCAGCCAGATTTTATTTTAGAATATGCTCATTATCTTGGTGATCACTTTAAAAGTCAAGGACATGAAAACTTACAGGTATTTGTTGACAGTCATGTAGCGCTAAATGGAAGATCTAGCACTAGGTTTGTTAACCCTGAAGTAGATTTATATAGTCAAAAAGAATCATTTCAACACAAAACATGGGTTATACCATTTAAAGATGAAATTAAGGGCTTCTAAAATATTATTAATTATATTTTTAATTAATACTCCTGTAGTTTCTTCTCAAAACAAACTTGAGGTTATAATTAATACTCCTGATGAAGGTTTTGAAAATGAAACAGTCGAGATATACTTAAAAAACATTGGTTTTATGGGTGTTGTTCAGATTGGTGAGGTTTATAAGTTTAATTTAAAAAACAACAATCCGACTTCGATTATAATCATATCGATGAATCACCCTCTTATTGAAAAAGATATTGACCCCAAAAAAGATTTTAAAATTTCAATTTTATTACCTAGCCGAGTACAAAATCTTTCTGAAGTTATAATAAATGCTAGAAAAAAAAGAGTTTTTGAGTTAAGAAGGCTTAAAGACTTTGAGGGAACATATGTTTTTGCTGGCAAAAAATCTGAAGTTATAAATATGAATGAATCTTTAGCTAATCTATCTGGTAACAATTCTAGACAAATATATAGTCAAGTTGCTGGGTTAAATATTTTTCAAAATGATGATGCTGGACTTCAATTAAATATTGGAGGGAGGGGTCTTGATCCGAACAGGAGCTCAAACTTTAACACAAGGCAAAATGGATACGACATAAGCGCAGATGTTTTAGGCTATCCAGAAAGTTATTATACTCCCCCTGCAGAAGCAATTGACGAAATTCAAATTCTAAGAGGAGCTGCATCTCTTCAGTACGGTACACAATTTGGGGGATTAGTTAACTTTGTAATGAAGTCAGCAAATAATTACCAACCTTTAGAGGTGGTTAGCAGAAACACAATAGGATCAAACAACCTATATACAAACTTTACAAGCATTAGTACTTCTAAAGAAAAACTTAAAACATATGCATTTATTAACTATAAAAAAGGAAATGGTTTTAGATTAAATTCAGAGTTCAAATCTTTAAATCTATTTTTAAAAAGCGAATATGAAATAAATAATAATTCAAAAATAAGTGCTGAAATAACTTATCTTAAATACTTGGCTAAACAAGCCGGTGGACTCTCAGATTTAATGTTTGATGAAAACCCATACCAGAGCAATAGATCAAGAAACTGGTTTGGGGTTGATTGGTTATTATACAATATTCTATATAATTATAATTTCTCAAATTTATCAAAAATATCTGTAAGCTTTTTTGGTTTAAATGCATCTAGAAATGCTTTGGGTTTTAGAACAAATAGAGTTAGTCAGATAGATGCTATGGAAGAACGTGATTTAATAAAAGGTGATTTCAATAATTTTGGTTTTGAGATAAGGTTTTTAAACAATTATAAACTTTTTAATAAAAAAGCCATATGGATTGTTGGTAGTAAATATTACAATTCAAGTAATACATCTGAACAGGGTCCAGGATCTAATGGAAAAAATGCTGATTTCAATATGAAAAATGAGGATTTTCCATTTTATAATTTTCAATCAAACTATAAATATCCAAACAAAAATTTATCATTTTTTTCTGAAAACATAATTTATTTAAATGAAAAAGTTTCAATAACACCAGGTTTAAGGTATGAGTATATTAGAACTGAGAGTGATGGTTTTTTTAAAAAAACAAATAGAGATGCCGCAGGTAACGTAATATTTGATGAATTAATTAATAACAGTGAACTTAGAAAAAGAAATTTTATATTATTGGGGCTTGGAGCAAGCTATAAATTGTCTGATAGTTTTGAAGTTTATTTTAATATATCAGAAAATTATAGATCAGTAACTTTTGCTGATATAAGTGTTTTTAATCCTGCTTATATGATTAATTCTAATATATCTGATGAAAGTGGGTCTACAACAGATATTGGAATTAGAGGAACATATAAAGAATTCATATCCTATGACTTAAGCACATTTTTATTAGCATACAATAGTCGTATTGGATTTGTTCAAAGAGTTACATCTGGTGGAAATGTAAAAAGTGAGAGAGGTAACGTAGGTGATGCTATAATATTAGGTTTTGAATCAATTATTGATTTTAATATTGCTGAAATTTTTCTTAAAAAAAATGAAAATACTATTTTT
Source organism: Candidatus Marivariicella framensis (assembly GCA_905182735.1). Classification (GTDB taxonomy): domain Bacteria; phylum Bacteroidota; class Bacteroidia; order Flavobacteriales; family Flavobacteriaceae; genus Marivariicella; species Marivariicella framensis. Next base: position 90,379 of record CAJJCT010000008.1, on the reverse strand, counting down.
AATTACTTTATTAACTTTTCATTTATTGACTCTAAATACACTAATTCTAAGGAACCCGGTGTGGAAGGAAAAAAGGTTGAATTTATACCTAAAGTAAATCTAAAAACGGGAACAAAAATTGGGTTTAAAGACTTTATGTTCGGTTTTCAATACACTTATTTATCTGATCAATTTACAGACTCCTCTAACGCAATTAACAGCAATTTAAGTGGAGTTATTGGTATAATTCCTCAATATGATGTTTTTGATATATCAACATCATATTCTTTAAAAGAATTTAAGTTTGAATCTGGGATTAATAATTTATTTAATAAAAAATATTTTACAAGAAGAGCTACTGGATATCCTGGACCAGGAATTATACCTTCTTCGCCAAGAACATTGTATTTTACTATTCAATATAAAAAGTAATACATTTTAATGAAAAATTATATGGAGAGCTATCAAGCTGAAAGCTAATACTATTCCAGATTTTTTTATGAAATCACTGTCGTAACTTATAAGCTCTGCCCTATTAACAATTTTATTTTTATTAAATAAAATAGCGATTATCAAACCTAATATGATTACAAAAAAAGCTCTAACAAAATAATTTATTTCAGGAAATAATAATTGAATAACAATATTAGCAGGTAGGGTGATTACGAAGGCAAATAAAATAAAACTGTGTTTAGGTTTAATTAATAAAATAGCCGAACAAATCAAAACAACAATTCCACAGTTAATATAATATCTAAGCTCATTTAGAGTATGAGTAAATGCACTTCCAGGGTTTTCAAACTTTAAAAAAAGTAAAAATAGCCCCATTAAAAGCGCAGTAAATAAACTAAATATAATTGCTCTTCTTCCTGATTGGACTTTTTCAAAATCAGTAGCTTTTTTATTAATATAAACAGAGTAGATATCTACTGACCACATTGTTGCGATCGAGTTAAATGTTGAATCAACAGTACTCATTAATGATGCAAAAAGCCCGCATAAAATTAATCCTCTTAAACCAACAGGAATAAAGTTTTTTACTATATATGGAAAAGCCATGTCAGGATCAACTAAAGGTTGATCAATAATACTATAAAGTGCTATTCCTGGTATAATTATAACTACAGCCATAAAATATTTAAGAACACCTCCAACCATTAAACCTGTCTGAGCATGCTTTAAACTTTTTGCAGCAATTGATCTTTGCATAATTGTTTGATTAGCACACCAATAATTTATATTGAGAAAAAACAAACCAAACATATGAGTCCATGGTAATTTTTCATGATTAGCAGGAAGATGTAAGTGCATTTTTTCTGGAGTGAGAATAAAAAGTTGACTCCAACCCCCAATTTGATATACACTAACAAATAAAATAATAATTCCTCCAGACATTAACACAAAAAATTGAATGACATCAGTCTTTACTACAGCACTTAACCCTCCTAAATATGTGTATACAGCTGAAAAAAGTCCAAGAATGATTATCAAAATTGAAATTCTGTAAATTTGATTCGAACTAATAAAAGTTAGTAAGTCTCCAAATACCATATCTGCAGCATATGCACCCCAAAATAGTGCGGCACCAAGAGTAATTGTTGAGAAAAGAACTATACTTACTAGTGAATAACACAAAGCTATTCTACTTCCCAATTTAAGCTTTATAAATTGAGTTATGGTTGTAATTTTATGTTTCAAAAAAACAGGAACAAAAACAAATGCTGCTATTAAAAGACCTTGCATCGCGTTAATTTCAAGATTAGCTTGAGCTAATCCAAATAAATACGCAGAGCCCATCATTCCAAGAAACTGATAACCTTGAACATTAGTTGCTATAGTAGACAAAGCGATAGATGGCCATTTTAAAGATCTTCCACTTAAAAAGTATTCATCACTAGTAATACTTTTGGTTAATTTAGCACCTGAAATAGCTGTAACGAAAATCAATATGAAATAAACTAATACAATGAAAAAATCAATCATTTTAAAAAGTTTTAATTTCTTTTTCCGTTAGCTAATGGAGATAAAGGAATGTTTTTTGGTATTCTATTTAGAATTTCAGGAAAAGAAAATGTTTGAATTTTTGGTAATACATATTTTGCAAATAAATCTAACTCAGATGAATTTGGATATCCCGATAAAATAAAAGACTTAATTCCTATTTCCATATATTTTTTAATTTTTTCATAAACTTGATCTGGGTTCCCAACAATGGCTGATCCACACCCAGATCGAGCTAATCCAATTCCTGTCCATAAGTTGTCTTCTATATAATATTCTTTATCAGATTGATTTCGCATTTCACTTTGTAATGAAACCCCATATGATTTGGAGTCTAATGCTCTATTTCTGATTTCATTTCCTTTATCAATCTTAAGATGAGATATTAATTTATTAGCATATTCTTTAGCTTCATCTTCAGTTTCTCTAACAATTACGTGAGCACGTAAACCATACTGCAATTCTCTATTATATTTTATTGATTTCATTTTTAAGTTTTCAATATGATTTTTTAAATTTAAAATTATTTCAGGCCACATTAAATACACATCACAATGTTGGGCACACAATTCAATTCCTTGAGGTGAATATCCTCCAAAGTATAATAATGGCCCTCCATTTTGTTGGTAAGGTTTTACTGGGTCAGAAGGGAGATTAATATTATAGAAATCCCCTTTAAAATCAATAAAATCTTGATTCCATCCCTGTTTTAATATTTGAATCACTTCATTTGATCTTTGATATCTCATCTCAGAGGATAGGGAGGTTCCAGGAAGATCCGAAGAAATAATATTCAAAGTTAATCTTCCTTTTAGAATGTGATCAAGAGTTGCTATTGATCTTGCTAACATTGGTGGATGAATTTCACCACATCTAATGGCTGTTAATAAATTAATTTGTTTTGTTAATGGAGCTATTGCAGAGGCAAATGTCATTGTGTCTTGACCAACCTGGTATGATGATGGGCACAATATGTTTCTAAAACCAAGCTCATCAGCTTTTAAAACAATTTTAGAAGTATTCTCCCATGAACTTTTGTAATTCGGGTCGTGATCACCTAAAAACTGATCATCACCATTGCAAATAGGGGCAAACCATGAAATTTCAGCACCATTATTCAAAATTGACTTCTTATTCATTATTAATATTTATTCAAGTGCACTTTTATATACTCTAAGGCAACGTTCTCTAGCAAATTTATGATCAACTATTGGATCTGGATAATTCAATTCATCACATTCAGGAACCCATTTTTTTATATATAATAATTTTTTATCGAACTTTTTAACCTGTTCATAAGGATTGAAAATTCTAAAATAAGGAGCAGCATCCACTCCACAACCGGCTACCCATTGCCAATTTCCAATATTACTAGATTGCTCATAATCTAATAATTTTGATGCAAAATAAGCTTCTCCTAATCTCCAATCAATTAATAAATGTTTACAAAGAAAGCTCCCAACTATCATCCGAACTCGATTATGCATAAACCCAGTACTATTTAATTCTCTCATTCCAGCGTCAACAATAGGATATCCTGTATTACCAGAACACCAATTTTTAAAATCATTTTCATTATTTAACCATTCAATTCTATCATATTTTGGTTTGAAACTTGTTTCAACTGTGTTTGGGAAGTGCCATAAAATTTGCATAAAAAATTCTCTCCATATTAATTCTTTTAAGAAAGTTTCATCTTCTTCCTTATTTGCTTGTTTAACAAGCTTTCTAACACTTAACAAACCAAACCTTAAGTAGACTCCTAGTTTAGATGTATTGTCTAATGCAGGAAAATTTCTAGTTGATTCATACTCTCTAATAATAGTTGAGTTGTATTTATAATTAGGTATTTTAACTTTTGAAGTTAAAAATTCTAGTTCTGTAAAAGATAAAAATGGTAATAAATGATTTGAAGTAAGATTTTTTAAAAGTTTCTCAGATGGATAATCAACATGTTCTTGTGAATTATAATTTTTTATCCATAATCTTGAAAAAGGTGTGTAAACTTTGTATGGGGTTTCGTCAGATTTTACAACTTCATTCTTTTCAAAAATCACATGGTCTTTGTAAGTTTCAAATTCAATATTATTTAGTTTTAAAAAAGAAATAATCTCCTCATCTCTTTTTCTTGCATAAGGTTCATAATCATGATTGAAAACGACTTTATCTATAGGGTGTTTTTTAACTAAGTTTTTAATAATGCTTAAGGGATCTCCCTTAAAACTTGCAATATTTGTCTCATATTTTTCTAGTACTTCATTTATAGCTTCTAGCGCATCATGAATAATTTTAATTCTTGCATCATCTTTCGGAAGTTTACTTATAATATTTGTGTCAAAAATAAAAATAGGAATAACCTCTTTGCTTCCGTTAAGAGCATTATAAAGCCCTACGTTATCAATTAATCTTAAATCTCTTCTAAACCAAAAAAGGGTGTGTTTATTCATAAATATTTTATTTAGATTAAAATAAAAAAGTTTTATCTATTTGAAGGTAAAGCTAAATAATAAAATGAAAATTTATAAAAAAATCAAGATCGATCAAGAGAATTATCAATGATGAATTGACGAAATTTTTTATAACCAGAAATTTTTTTGGTTGATACAATTTTAGTAGAATCTGAGCTGTTTTCTTTAATCCATTTAATTGATGAAGGACCAAATGTCTTTGATAAATTATTACTACTCCAATTAACCATCTCTATAATTACGGGATAACAATTGGCTGCTTTATCAGTTAAGTAGTACCACTTAACTTTTTTGTTTAATGGATTGATTTTATAATCTATTAAGCCATCATTCATTAGTGATTTTAATCTATTAGTTAAGATATTAGAGGCAATCCTTTCGGGGCTCGTTAAAAAATCATTGAATGTCTTTTTATTAAGAAACATATCTCTTATTATTATAAGTGACCATTTGTCACCAAAGTGATCAAGAAAGTTAGCTAAGGCACAGTGGCTTCTATACATTTAGTTTGTAATCTAAATAATTAGATAGTTAATTTATAAAAAGGTTTAATTTTCTTTTAAATATTTTTGAATTTTATTTTTTGCATGATGATAATTTGCTTTTAATGCACCCACCTACAGATGTTCCTGAAATTTCCATAAATGTAATTAAAAAATGAAATGATAAATGTCTGTAGGTCAATTTTTTAAGATTATTTTATCAATATATATGAATTCTAAATAACGCTAATTAAAATAAGAATCAGATTTATAGTTTTTATTTTTTTTATTCGCGTATAAACAATAACTAAAACCTTTGTTTATAGAATAAGAACCAATTTCTCCAATTTTATTTATTGCTATATAGGCAACTTGAAAATCAGGTTTACCCTTCTCTTTATTTATTATTCTTTGAATGGCAATTTCACAAGCTTTTTGAGGAGTATAATTTTGTCTCATTAATTCAACAATCAAAAAACTTCCAACAGTTCTAACTACTTCCTCTCCCATTCCAGTAGCAACAGCTCCACCTATGGTGTTGTCAATAAACAAACCGGATCCTATAATTGGTGAGTCTCCAACCCTACCCTTCATTTTATAAGCTAAACCACTGGTTGAACAAGCTCCAGAAAAGTCACCTTTATTATCCATGCATAAAATACCTATAGTGTCATGATTTTCAATATTTATGATGGGTTTGTAATTAGATTTATCAAGCCATTTTTTCCATTGTTTTTTACTTGAAGGTGTTAGTAAGTTTTCAGCTTTATAACCTTGAGAAATAGCAAATTCTTCAGCGCCCTCTCCGACTAACATGACATGAGGAGTTTTTTCCATTACATCTTTAGCCAATGCAGCTACACTTCTAACATTTTTAACAGCAGCAACAGATCCACAATCTCCAAGATGATTCATTACGCAAGCATCTAAACTAACATTCCCTTCACTATCTGGAGCACCACCATACCCTACTGTTGTATTACTTGAATTTGACTCCTCTACAGAAGCACCTTTTATTGCTCCATCTAGGGCTGAAGCCCCATTTTCTAATTCTGAACCTGCAATAGTATTTGCATTACTAAAATTCCATGTACAAACACTAATTGGGGCTTTTAGATTAGAATTATTTATTAAAAATGAATTATTTTTTGTTTCAAATAAATCTGGAGAGATTAATCCGACTAAACTTAATTTTGATGTATTTTTTAAAAATTTTCTACGTTTCATTTATTTAACAATTAACATATTAAATATAGTATTTAAATAATATTAGTTGACCTAATGACAAATGTTAAGGAAAAATCATATTGAAAAAAATTCCACAAAAAGTAAAAAGACCTCATCGATGAGGTCTTTTTAGCTTTACTTTTTATTTGATCAGTTTGCTTTAAAAATAAGCTCCATATTAGCTGTATCAAATGCTTTTCTTGAAGCCATGCCTGCTTTAGACAATTGATTAGACCTAAAATCTGAAGGGAAATCTATAGTTGCTCCCTCAACTCTACGGTTAAATATAATATGAGTTAAGTTTTGGTATGCATTTTCAGTTCTATCAATAATTCGATTGAACTCCCAGTTCATGTGTTTTCCTGCAAGAATATTTTTTTCCCAAATTGGTCTATAGTATTCCATTTCAAACTGCTCATAATCATCATTAAGTTGCTGAGCTGGAAAAACAGTATAAACATTCCCAACAACATGAGCATTTGGTTTAGTATAGTATATATTCTCCATTACATAACTTCTAGTATCTTTTCTTGGATTATCTTCTGCAGCTATGGATGCAATCATTCTCTCAACTTTCCTGGAAGACATTTTTCCTTTATATGCTTTTTTAGCAATTTCTAAATAACCATCCCAGGTATCAGCTTTCATTTGATCTAGATCCTTATAGATACTTAAAATCATGTAATCAACCACTCCTTTGTCTTCAATTTCAGTCAAATCTCCTCCACCAACATTTTTTAAAATGTACCATCCTGACTTTTTTCCGCTATTAATAGCAGCTTGTTGAATAGGAACCATAAAAGCCTCCACAGCTTCATAATCCATTTCCCTACCATCTTTAACTTGGATAATATCCATATTCAAAATTTGGGCATTTGAAAATAATGGTATAATAAATAATACTAATAATATATTTTTCATAATTTTAATTTAATTGTTTTTTGCAAGTTATAAAAAAATAAGATTGTAGGTTATAAAACCTAATTAATCAAAACCCTGAATTCCCTGGACTGTAGTATATTTCAAAACCACCTTTTTATTTGGATTTATTTTTTTGTAGGCAGATTGAACAGCTAGGGTAGCTTCGTGAAATCCACATAAAATCAACTTAAGTTTTCCTGGATAAGTGTTAACATCTCCAATTGCATATACACCAGATATATTTGTTTGATAATCCATTGTATGGTCAACCTTAATAGCATTTTTTTCAATATCAAGATTCCAATTTGATATCGGACCTAATTTAGGTGAAAGACCAAATAGTGGTAACCAACAATCTAAAGAAAGTTCAGTTATTTTTTTTTCATTGTCTTTAATCAAAATAGATTCTAAAGAATTTTCACCTTTTAATGAAATAACTTCTGAATTTGCATACAAATCAATCTTACCAATTTTCTTAAGATGATGGATTTTATCAACGGAGTCTTTATGTCCTCTAAAAAATTCACTTCTATGAATTAAACCTACTGACATTTTTGAGATTTCTGCAAAATAAATTGCCCAATCTAATGCAGAATCTCCTCCTCCTGATATAAATATTTTTTTTTCTTGAAAAAAGGCTGGTTCTTTAACGAAATAATAAACTCCTTTATTCTCATATTTTTCAAGATCATCTATTTTAGGTTTTCTTGGTTCAAAACTACCTAAACCTCCTGCAATAAAAATAATTGGGGCTCTATGTTTTTTCCCTTCACTTGAAGTAACAATGAAACTTCCATCTTCTTGTCTAGAAATTGATTCAGCTCTTTCACCAAGTGTGAATCCAGGTTTAAATGGTTTAGCTTGTTCCATTAGGTTATCTACTAATTCTCCAGCTAAAACAGAAGGAAATCCAGGGATATCGTATATAGGTTTTTTGGGATATATTTCAGACAACTGACCTCCAGGAAAGGGAATGGCATCAATTAGATGGCACTTAAGCTTCATTAAACCAGCTTCAAAAACTGCAAAAAGACCAACAGGTCCTGCACCTATAATTATGATATCAGTTTTAATCATCTATGTTTGATATAAAATATTTTTGCAAATATAATTCTATTAACTTCTAAAGCTCAAAAGTTTGTCCAATTTTTGCAATATTATAACCTTCTCGTATAACTCTTAACGCTATGTCGCTATTTGGATCAAGCATAGGATTAGTATGATTCATGTGAATGAAGAAAATTTTATTCTTGTCCTTTTTTGAAAGTGATTTTAAAGTTTTCATAGTTTCAATTACAAATGGATGCGGAATACTCTCAACTGGCCTGTAATTAATTTCGGAATTGTCATAAAAAGTTGCGTCTATGAATAAAAAATCTGTACTCTTAACTATTTTTTTTAATGAAGTTGGCCAACTACTCCATTTATCAATGTCTGGAAGAAAAAAAGCTGTTTTTTGAGAACCATAAATGTAATAACCAACTGTTTCAGAAAACTCATCTCTATGTGGAACAAGGACAGGTTTAACACTTATATCATCTGAAATATTATAAGATTGATCATTATTCAAGTTAATTAACTCTATGTTTGATTGTGATACTAATTGAGACCAAGGGCCATTCTTGATTAAGAAATTTGACATTCGACTCATTGCATATACCGGAGTATTTTTAGCTCCTAATGCTTCTTTTCCTAAATACATTAAACCTGTATAATGGCCAATATGGGCATGTGTTAAAAATACTCCATTAAAAGAAGATTTATATTTAGTATTCATATAATTTAATTGATCTGAAAAATCAGGAGATGCTTCAAATAAATAAAAACCCTCATTGTCTGGTAATGATAATCCGAGAGATGTTACTTTTAAATCAGAGGATGAATTATTACAGCATTTTTTCTCACATCCGATATGAGGCAAACCACCATCTTGGACAGTACCTAAAACTGTGATAATACTAGTTTTTTGGGATATTAATAATTCAGAAATCAAAAGGAATACAAGTAATGTTTTTTTCATTTACATATTTGATTAATTATTCTACTTAAATTATCCATTATAATTTGATCAGAAACTTTTATATTTTTAATAAAGTTAGATTGAGTATTTATTTTTCTTAACTGATTTAGTTGATTTTCATCAATAAATAATGATGAGACTCCCTGAAATGAGATAAATGAGTTGTTCAGTTTATCATAATTATCAATTGAATTTCCCTTGCAATTTGCAAATAAATCAATTTCTAATATTTTAATTCTAGGTTTAAAGAGAGCGACTTGTATTATTTTTTTTTCAAGTCTATCATAATCATAACCTGATTTATTATATAAAAATTTTTGTGTCTTTGATTGGCCGTTATTTAATCTTCCAACTTGGTCATTTGATGTTGTTGAAACTCTACTTGGAGATGATGAAATGTAATGTTTAAAGTAAGCTTTTTCATTACTGATTTTAAGCCATTTAGGGTTGTTAAACTTTAGTAAATATTTAGCTATGTTTTTTTCATTTCTTGATTGAGAAAAAGTCTCTTGTGAAAAACAAAATTTAAACAAGAAAAAAATTAAAATAAAATTAGAAAACTTATAATACATCCTAACTAATATAAATGAATTATTTAAAATTTTAATTATCAATTTTTATATTATTTTTAAAACATGAATACAGAAATAAAACTTTCTCAAAAACTTGATCAAAATGATCAATTAAAAAATTTTAAAAAAGAATTTATTAATAATAATAATGAAATTTATCTTGATGGAAATTCATTAGGCAAACTTCCAATATTATCAAAAATAAAAATAAAAAACGTAGTAGAAAATGAGTGGGGAAATAGCTTAATCAGAGGTTGGAATGATTCCTGGCTGGAAATGGTAGACAGGGTGTCATGTAAGCTAGAAAAACTTTTTAATGCCTCTAAAAATGAAATAATTATTGGAGAATCTACTTCAGTTTATTTATATCAAGTTTTATCTTCTTTATTAAATTCTAATAAATACAAACATCACTTTATTTCTGATAATTTAAACTTCCCCTCTGATTTATATATTATAAATGGAATTTGCAAGGAAAAAAAAGGACCTACTTCGGTTATAGTTGATTATGAATCTGATATTGAAGCTAATCTTGAAATGTTAAAAAACTCAATAAAAAACAAACCCGGAATCATATGTTTAAGCCTTGTTTCATATAAAAGTTCTTGGATTTACCCAATGAAAGAGCTAAATAACTGGGCGTTAAGTCATAATAGCATAATAGTTTGGGATCTAAGTCATGCGGCTGGAGTAGTTCACATAGATTTAAAAAAAACAAATACTCATGTTGCTGTTGGATGCACATATAAATTTTTGAATGGTGGACCTGGATCTCCGGCTTACCTTTATATCAAAACAGATCTTTTAAAATCATTACAAAATCCGATTAATGGGTGGTTTGGGCATTCAAATCCATTTTCTTTTTCAGAAGATTTTGATCAAGATAAAGGGATTAAAAGATTTTCAAATGGAACGCCTAGTATACTTTCAATAACTCCAATCGAAATAGGTGTTGATCTGGTTTTAAAAGCAGGGATTAAATCTATTGAAGCTAAAAGCAAAAAGCAATCTGAATATTTAAAAAATTTGATTATCAAGTTTTTAATACCATTAGGTTTTAAACTTGAAAGTCCAGTCAATTGCTTAAATAGAGGTTCCCATATTTCAATTTCTCATTCTGAATCTTGGAGAATATGCAAATCTCTCCAGACAGGAACAATTAAAATTATTCCAGATTATCGACCACCTAAGTACATAAGATTAGGAATTTCTCCATTATACACATCATTTGAAGATCTAACAAAAACAGTTTTTAAACTTGCTGAAATAGTTAAAAATAAAGAATATTTAAAATATTCAAAGGAAAGACCAAGAGTTACCTAAATCATTGTACTAAATTAATTATATTCACATTAAATTAAAGAGTAGATTAATGCTTGACGATTTAAAATATTTATTTGCTTATACAATTCCATTATCAGCACTTGTTGCAATTTTCTCAAATGGAATATTAACCTTTACAACCCCTATATATGCTTTTATTTTTATTCCGATTTTGGAATTAATAATGAAAGATTTTGATGCTCCATATGATGAAAGTCAAAAGAAGAAAAAATTATCAAATTATATTTTTGATGTTTTACTTTACCTAAACATTCCTTTTGTGTTTTTTTTATTGTTTTGTGGTTTATATAATTTAACAAATACATCATTAATGTTTTATGAAAAGATTGGTATTATATCATCTTTAGGAATCTTACTAGCTACTAATGCTATTAATGTTGCTCACGAATTAGGCCATCGTAAATCTAAAACTGAAACAACACTTTCCAAATTACTTCTCCTTCCTTGTCTTTATATGCATTTCTACTTAGAACATAATTTTGGACATCATAAAAATGTTGCCACACCTGATGATCCTGCTACTTCAAAGTTTAACCAAAGTGTATATAATTTTTGGATTACATCTGTCTTTAATCAATATATCAGTGCCTGGAGAATTCAAAAAAACATTTTAAAAAGAAAAGGAAAAAAATTTATTTCCTATCAAAATGAAATGTTATGGTACATAATAATTCAGTTAACTTATTTAAGCGTAATCTTTCTCCTTTTTGATTTCTACGGATTATTGTTTGCTATTATCCTAGGGATTCAAGCGTTTTTATTTTTAGAAACTATTAATTATATAGAACATTATGGCTTGTTAAGAAAAAAGCTATCCTCAGGCAGGTATGAAACAGTTCAAACACATCATTCATGGAATTCAAATCATTTAATTGGAAGAATAGTTCTGTATGAGCTTACAAGACATAGTGATCATCATTTTAAATCTTCAAAAAAATATCAAATTTTAGAAAACAAAAAGAATAGTCCACAACTTCCCTTTGGATATCCTACTTCTATTTTACTTGCATTAGTTCCTCCACTGTGGTTCAAAATAATTAACCCAAGACTGAAGGTCGTTTAAATAATAATATGTCTAAACTTTATAGAGTTTCAATAGTAGCTGCATTAGCTGGTTTTCTATTTGGTTTTGATACTGTTGTCATTTCAGGAGCTGATCAAGAATTACAAAAACTATGGAATACTTCAGACTTATTTCATGGATCAATAGTAATGTCAATGGCTCTATGGGGAACTGTTATTGGAGCATTGTTCGCAAGTTATCCTTGTGATAAATGGGGAAGGAAAAAAACACTTATTTTAATTGGTGTTTTATATTTAATTTCATCAATTGGATCAGGAATTTCAACAAATCCTTTTATGTTTTCATTCTTTAGATTTATTGGTGGCATTGGTGTTGGAGCTTCAACAATAGCTGGTCCAACTTATATTTCCGAGATTGCTCCACCATCAAAAAGAGGCAGGCTTGTGGCTCTTTATCAATTTAATATCGTGTTTGGAATATTAATAGCATATGTTTCAAATTATAGTTTGCAAAGTTTTGGCAATGAACCATGGAGATGGATGGTGGGAATTGAATCTATTCCTGCCTTAATTTATCTTTTAGGAATAATGAACATTCCATATAGTCCAAGATGGTTGTTAATGTCAAATAAAAATCCTTCATTGGCAAATGAAATCTTTAAAGAACTCAATGGTAGAAAACTTAATGATTCAGAACTTAATAATATTATAAGTTCTGTAAACGTAAACGACAGATTGTTTTCGTTAAAATACATTAAGCCTCTTATTCTTGCTTTTTTAATATCGTTTTTCAACCAACTATCAGGTATAAACGCCTTTTTATATTATGCTCCAAGGATATTTGAGGTAGCAGGGCTTAAATCAGATTCAGCTTTTTTAAGCAGTATTGGCATTGGAATAATTAATCTTATCTTCACTTTACTTGGAATGTATATGATCGATAGAACAGGTCGAAGAACACTTCTTAAAATCGGTTCAATTGGATATATATTTTCTCTGACAATGATAGGTGTCTCTTTTTTGTTAAGCTGGAAAGGAATTTATATACCTCTATTTTTATTTATTTTTATAGCCTCACATGCAGTAGGTCAAGGAGCAGTAATATGGGTATTCATATCTGAAATTTTTCCCAATCACCTTCGTGCTAAAGGACAGTCATTTGGATGTTCTGTTCATTGGATTTTAGCTTCACTTATTACTTTGTTTATGCCTTCGTTACTTTCAGAATTAAGTAATCCTGGTTATATCTTTATATGCTTTGCAGCGTTTATGATTTTCCAATATTTATTTGTAATATTTTTAATGCCAGAAACAAATAATATCACTCTGGAAAAATTAAGTGTAAAAATATTAAAAACTTAAAGCTTATTAATCATATTTAATCCTCCATATTTTTAAACTTTTTTGGTTTTAAACTATATTTACTCAAAACATTTATCTAATGAAAGTAAAGACCCAAAAAACGATTGCAGATGTTGGGAGAATTTTGGAAAATCATATCAATGACAGTGTTAATAAAAAAACAAGTACTTTAAATCAAAGAGTTCCAGAATTAATTGCAAAAAAATTAAAACTTAAAGAACGACTTAAACTAGGGTTCAAGTCTTCTGAAGATATTTTAGATTTTGTGACAAACTATCTTGACAACACTAACCACCTTAATCACCCTCATTACATGGGGCATCAAGTTCCTGTCCCTCATGATTTAGCAGGGATACCTGAATTAATTCATGGAACAATAAATAATCCAAGTTCTTTATATGAGATGGGGCCTGCAGGAAGTACTTGTGAAGGATTTATGATTAATTGGATGTTAGATAAACTAGGTTGGTTAGAAGATAGAGATTATTATGATTTTAAATTTGAAATGGGGCATCCAAGTGGAGTATTAACCCATGGAGGGTCGGTAGCAAACCTAACTGCTTTAACTGCTGCAAGATCATCTATTAGTCCAGACTCCTGGAACTATGGTAATCCATCAGATTTAGTAGTTATGGGTTCAGCATCAGCTCATTATTCAATATTAAGATCATTATCAATTCTTGGGTTAGGTAAAAAGTCATTTGTACCCATTCCTGTAGATGAGAATGAAATCATTGATGTAAGTAAGCTTGAACCTATATACAAAAAACTGATTGCTCAAGGAAAAAAAGTAATGTGTCTAATTGCTAATGCTTGTGCTACTTCAACTGGTTTATTTGACCCCATAGATCTAATGGGTGATTTTTGTGAAAAAAATAATATTTGGTTTCATGTTGATGGAGCACATGGAGCAGCTGCATTAGTCAGTAATAAAAACAAAAAACTAGTTAAAGGAATTGAAAAAGCGACATCTCTAATATGGGATGCACATAAAATGATGAGAGTGCCGGCTCTTTGTACAGCCGTTATTTTTAAAGACTTTAAATATCAAGCAGGAGCTTTTCAACAAAAAGGCTCCTATGTTTTTCACAACAATGAAGTAGTTGGAATGGATTCAATGGCTTATACAATTGAATGTACAAAGTCTGCACTCGGCACTAAATTATTTTGGGCATTTGCAATAGAAGGAGAAAAAGCTATCGAGTGTTTTATTGATTACACTTTTGATTTATGCAACAACTTTTATGATATTTTAATAAAAGATTCTGATTTTGAGGTTCCGTATAGACCCCAAAGTAATATTTTATGTTTTAAATATATTAAATTCTCCAAAGAAGATGAATTTCAATTGAAACTCAGATATCAGATAATAAATAATAAATATTTCTATATAACATCTTGTGAAATGAATGGAATTAGATATTTAAGGGTTGTTTTATTAAACCCATCTACTAATGTTGGTCATTTAAAAGAATTAATTATAGAAATTAAAAAAATAGCTAATATATTGGCTAATAAATAAGAAAATTTAAACTTTAATTATGTACTTATTTTTTTTCGAACTTTTTAAAACTCAAGGTCTAAATAATTCATTATCAAACTTCCTGAGCTTCACATGTGTTGTTTTTATAATTGCATCTACAACACTCTTACTTTCATTTCTATCCAGAAATATCATCAAAAGACTATTTAGTCAAATCGCTAATAGAACCAGTTCAGATTTTGATGATTCTCTCATTAAAAATAAAATTCCATCTCTTTTGGGATATCTCCCTCCTTTATTTTTTTTAATAGTTCAATTACCTCAAGTATTATATAACTTTCCAAAGTTATCCATTTTCAGTTCTAATGTGTTAGAAGCAATCACTGCATTTCTTGGTATTCTAATAATACGAGGGTTTTTAAAATCTGTTACAGATCAACTAAGAAAATATACTGTCTTGAAAGATAAACCCCTGGAAAGCTACCTTCAAGTTTTTATGATTTTTATTTGGTTCATTGGTGGAATTATAATTTTATCCTTACTTACAGGGAAGGAAGTTGGTGTTTTTCTAACTACACTTGGAGCTCTATCGGCAGTCATTCTTCTTATTTTTAAAGATACTTTATTAGGTTTTGTTGCTAGTATTCAGATCACAATAAATGATACTGTTAGAATAGGTGATTGGATCACAATGAATAACTCAAATGGAGATGGAGATGTAATATCCATAAGTCTTTCTACAGTAAAAATTCAAAATTTTGATAATACAATTACCACAATTCCTACATACAAGCTTATATCAGATTCTTTTACTAACTGGAGAGGGATGAGTGATTCTGATGGAAGAAGAATAAAAAGAGCAATTCTTGTTAAAGCCAGTTCCATTAAGTTTTTGAATGATCAAGAAATTGAACCTTTAAAAAAAATAGAACTGATAAGTTCCTTCATAAGTAATAGAGAAAAAGAAATTAAAACACATAACAATTCATTGAAAACAAATAAAGTTAAATTAATTAACGGCAGAAATCTTACGAATATTGGATTATTCAGAGCTTATATAAAAGAATATTTAGACCAGCACTCCAAAGTAAATAAAAACATGACTATTATGTGTAGACAACTAGCCCCAACTCCAACAGGGATTCCTTTGGAAATTTATGCTTTTATAACTGATAAAGATTGGTCTATTTACGAGAGTATTGTTTCTGATATTTTTGACCACCTATTATCTGCTCTTCCAAACTTTAAATTAGAGAATTTCGAATATAGTTCAAAAAATTAATTTTATGATTCGTAGAATATTTTTAATACTGACTTTATTTAGTTTTATATTTTCATATAGTCAAAAAAAGAATAAAAAATCAACCATTGACAGTATTACTGTCGAAATGAAAAAGTCTAATGGACTTATAAATACTTATTTAAAAAATAATAAATTATATTTTGAAATTAATGAAAAAGTTTTAGATAAAGAGTTGCTAATGGTAACTAGATTTTCCCAGTTTCCAGGTGACTATTCGTCATACATAAATGCTGGTTCCAAAACTGCAGAAAATGTAATTTCTTTTAAATTAAAAGATAATAAAATAGTTCTTAAAAAACTGGCATATACAAATGAAGCCACCGACCAAGACCCTATCCAGATAAGCGTAATCAAAAATAATTTTCCTCCAATTCTTGCTGTCTTTGAGATTGAAAATAAAGAAAAAGATAGATTCTTAATTGATGTGTCAAGTTATTTTATGAATGATTCGCCTGGGTTCAATTTAATCAGAAAGTCAGATAAAGAAAGGTTTAAAATTGGAAGTGTAGATAAAAAAAGAAGTTTTATTGATAAAGCAAATAGCTTTCCTAATAATACTGAAATCAAAAACACATTAACATATTCTGCAAATAATCTCCCTAGATCAAACAGTTCGAAAACATTAAGTTTTCAGATAAATCATTCTATTATTCTACTACCTGAAACTTTAATGAAAATAAGATTGTTAGATAAAAGAATTGGCTGGTTTAGTTTAAAGAAAGTTGATTATTCCTCAGACAAACTGAAGTCTGATGAATTCAATATAATCAGAAGATGGAGATTAGAGCCTAAAAATATTGAAGCCTATAACAAAGGTGAATTAACTGAACCCATAAAACCAATAGTGTATTACTTGGATCCTGCAACTCCAATTAAATGGAGGCCCTATTTTAAGAAAGGTATAGAAGATTGGAATATTGCTTTTGAAAAAGCTGGTTTTAAAAATGCAATAGTAGCAAAGGACCCTCCTACTAAAGAAGAAAATTCTAATTTCAGCCCAGAAGACATTAGGTACTCAACTGTAAGGTATGTTGCATCCAAAACTAGAAATGCTACTGGTCCAAGTGTATCAGACCCTAGAACAGGGGAGATTTTAGAAAGTGATATAATTTGGTATCATAATCATTTAAGATCATATAGAAATAGATATTTATTAGAAACTGGTGCCGCTAATCCTAAAGCAAGAACACTGGACACTCCAGAAAAAGAAATTGGAGAAATGATGAGGAGAGTTATTTCACACGAAGTTGGACATGCACTTGGGTTGCCTCATAACATGAAAGCTAGTTCTGCGTATCCTGTTGATTCTTTAAGATCAGGAAATTTTACTCAAAAAATGGGTATTGCTGCAACTATCATGGATTATGCGAGATATAATTATGTTGCCCAACCAGGTGATGAAAACATAAGATTCGTTAGGAAGCTAGGACCTTACGATGAATATTCAATAGAATGGGGATATAGATATTTTTCAGATAAAAATGAAAATGAAATAGCAAAAGAACTTAATAAATGGGTTGGTGTTAAAAATTTAAATCCTATATATATGTTTGGATCATATGGTAATGATCCAAATTCTCAAACCGAAAACATTGGAGATGATCCTGTAGAAGCAAGTAATTACGGATTAATGAATCTTAAAATTGTCTCTCAAAATCTTGAGAAATGGACAATTAAAGAAGGTATGAGCTTTGAGGATTTAAATGAGCTTTATGGAGAACTTATAAGCGTATATAGAAGATATATATATCATGTTTCGTCTATAATTGGTGGAGTTAATAAAACTTTAATGAACAAAGGTCAAAGCGCAATACCTTATAAAAATGTTTCTAAGGATCAACAATTACGAGCAATAAGTTTTTTATATAAGAATCTTTGGTCTTCACCAATTTGGTTATATGATAAAAAAGTGATTTCGAAAATAAAAAATGACGGTGCTTTAACTCTAATAAGTAATCTTCAAAAATCAGTATTCAATAGGATTTTGAGTGTTAAAAAATTAAATACTATGATTTCAACTGAAAATACTCTTGAAGGAAATGGATTATCAGTATTTGAGCTAATTGAACGTTTAACAAATAATTTAACCGCGGATTTGGTAAAACCTGACATTCTTCAAAGAGAGCTTCAAAAAAACCTTATAAATCATTTTAAACTATTGATTGAGGACGAGAAATTATCAAATGAGGTGAAAGGTTTGATTCAAAATAAAAATAAATATTTATTAAAATATTTTAGATCTAAAAAAAGATCAAACTCACAAACTCTCAAGATACATTATCAATATTGCTATAATTTATTAAAATGAGTAAAATTCAAATATTTGTTACTGGAGGTACATTTGATAAAACATACAATTATATAAATGGTAAATTATTTTTTGAAAAAACTCATGTGCCACAAATGCTTAAAAGAGCCAAATGCAGACTTAATTTAGAAATAGATCAATTGATGCTTATTGATAGTCTTGAAATGGACGATTCTCATCTTAAGTTAGTTGAAGAGGCATGCTTGAAATGTAAATCAAAATTCATTGTAATTACCCACGGAACAGATACAATGACAAATACTGCTAAATATCTAATTAAGGCAAATATTCCAGAAAAAGTAATTGTAATTACTGGAGCAATGGTTCCTTATGCTTTCGGAAGTTCGTCTGATGGATTCTTCAACTTAGGTAGTGCTCTCTCTGTAGTTCAGAATCTGAGTAAAGGAGTATACATTAATATGCATGGGCAAACATTTTACGGGAATGAAGTTGAAAAAGATATAAAAAATGGAGTTTTTAAATCTATTACCTAAAATTATGTCAACTGACTAAAGACTATGAAAGTTAAAGAAAATGATAAACTAATTCCAAAATGGGATACAGAGTTATACAATGATAATTATACTTATGTCTATAATTATGGAAAATCTCTTGTAGAGTTACTTAATCCAAAAAAAAATGAGAGAATTTTAGATTTAGGTTGTGGCTCGGGACAGTTAACATTTATAATCAATGAAATTTCAAAAAAAACTATTGGAATTGACAAATCCGTTGAAATGATTGCTGATGCAAAGCTAAGATATGGAAAGGTTAAATTCCAAGTTTGTAATGCGGAAAATTTTAGATTTAAAAATAAATTTGATTCTATTTTTTCAAACGCAACTCTTCATTGGATTAAAAATTATAAAAGTGTTATAAAGTGCATGTATAAAAATTTAAAATTTAATGGAAAAATAGTTCTTGAGTTTGGAGGAAAAAATAATGTAAAGACAATAGTTGATCAGTTAAGAAGCTCTCTAAAAAAACGAGGCTACTTAAACCAATCTAAATTAGAATTATGGTATTTCCCATCTGCTGAAGAATACTCAAAAGAATTAGAATTGGTAGGGTTTAAAGTTGTCCTAGCGGAAAGTTTTAATCGTAAAACAGAGCTTACTAATCAAAAGGATGGTATAAAGGACTGGATTTCAATGTTTGCCAAAAGTTTTTTTAAAGATGTTGATTTAACACACATAGAAGAAATTAAAACTGAGGTACAAGAAAGCATAAAAGAAAAATGTTTTACCAATGGAAAATGGTATGCTGATTACAAAAGAATTCGTTTTATAGCAATTAAAAATATTTATTAATTGTTATTAAGTGGTATTTAAAAGATTTCAGCTAACATACACCTTGCACTTCCACCTCCTGTTTTTTCAATAGTCTCTAGATTAGAATGGACTATTTTAGCGTAAGTTTCAAATTTATTAATCTGGTCATTAGATAAAGATTTAAATGCTGAAGTACTCATGACCAAAATAGGTTGAATACTGTTTTTTACAAGCAACATATTTCCTGCAAACTGTTCAATTTGATTTTCAGTTAGTGATATAACTTCCTTATTATCATTTTTTAATTCATTATAAACCATATTTCTTTCTGCGACATCATCTATTGAATCAAACCCAACAGCTGCAAATTTATTTCCAATACTCATCATTACGTTTGTATGATAAATCTTTAATCTCTTATTGTCAACAGTCTGATATGAGGAGAATATGATAGGCTTGTAACCCATTTTTTTGGAGAAATCTAGTATTACAGAGTCATCTGTTCTATCAGACAACGAGGCATAAAGTTTTTTATTAACCCTGTCTAAAACCATGCTTCCAGTACCCTCTAAATACATGTTTAAATTCTCATAATTTGACAAATCAAAAATAATCTTAGTATTTACACCTGATTCTTTTAGAGAATCAAAAACATGACTAGATCTTTCATCTCTTCTGTTTTTGGCAAACATTGGATAGAGAATCACTTTATGTTTATCATGAAAAGAAATCCAGTTATTAGGAAATAATGAATCAGGTGTCTCAGGATTCTGATTATCCTGATGAATGGTAACCTTTATGCCATTTTTAATTAAAATCTTAACTAATTCATCAAATTCCCTAAGAGCTAATTTGTTTAATGTATTAAAATCCAAGCCACTATCATATTGATAGTGGTTGTTTAATGCTGTTTGTTCATTCTTTTTAAAAAGGTAAGGACGAACCATTAAAACATGATTAGTTAATCTATTCATTTTTTCTAATTAATGGTAAAGTAACACATCTAAATAATCCCTCTTGCTTAGCTATTTCTCTAAAAGAAACTTCTTCTACTTTAAAGCTTTTTTTAATAAGCCATTTATTAAGCCTTGTAAAACTTGAATCAGACACTACTGTATTCTTGTTAATTGAAAAGACATTACTCATCATGTCAAACATTTCTTTAGAATTAATAAAGAAACAATTTTCAATACCAAAATCATCTATGAGAGCCAATAACTGATTTTTATTTGAAAATCCTCCCTTATGAATTATAGCAGATTTTTTACCAATAGGCTGAAAACAACAATCTAGGTGTAAAACATTTTTTTTTGGATCTGTATTAGATTTATTTAATTCTAACAAAACAACTTCCTTTTTTGAAAAATAATTCTGTAAAAACTTCAAGCCTTCTAAATTTGTTCTTGCAGTTATGTATTTAGGATAATCACTTCTTATATAAGCACCAACATAAATTTTGTCTTTGTGAAGAACAACATCTCCTCCTTCGATATGTGCATCTTTTGGAAAAGTAATAATTAATTCTGGATCTAATGAGTTTAGTATGTTTTTTAGCGCATCAATTTCTCTAGATCTGATTGGTAAAATATTTGATTTAAAAAATTTATTTTCAATAACAAAACCAATG
Source organism: Candidatus Marivariicella framensis (assembly GCA_905182735.1). Classification (GTDB taxonomy): domain Bacteria; phylum Bacteroidota; class Bacteroidia; order Flavobacteriales; family Flavobacteriaceae; genus Marivariicella; species Marivariicella framensis. The sequence goes on along the minus strand of CAJJCT010000008.1, from coordinate 68,988 downwards.
TCTCTAGAGTATATTTGATTATAATTTTTTATTAAATCTGGTCTATGAACCTTTATTCCATAAAAAGTTAATTTAGAGATAAAGCAATCTAATTCAATAATCATATCAGCCTCTAAAGGATAAGTCCCAGATAATATATGACTTCTTGATTTAGGGTCATAAACATCTTTTAATTCAGGAATACCACCGTTACTGTTTGCTATTCCAACTACTAAAGATTCTAGAGATGAAGTCTCGTCTACAACATTTAATACCATCATTTAGATTTTGAGCTAATTTAAAAAAATACAATCAAAATATATAAAAATGCATATACATGTTTGAAGTAAATGCAGGTTTTTTATATTTGAAAAAAATAAACCGAAATATATGTCTAATGTTTTTTCAAGTAATTTTAAAAACCGTAATCGAGATCATTTCGCATCAATAGTAAGAGTTGCGCTGAGTGATGATATAATAACAGATGATGAAAGAAAATTCATCAACAGACTTGCTATCCTATTAGAAATTGAACCAGCAGAGGCTGATGAAATTATTTTAAACCCTGATTCTCATCAAATAAATCCTCCTGCCTCAGAGCTTAAGCGTTTAGAGAGGTTATATGACTTATCTAGAATTGTTGTTGCTGATGATATTGCAGATAAAGCAGAAATTAAATTGCTTATCAAGCTCACAATCGCTTTAGGCTTTCCTATTGAAGAGGCTAACTCTATAGTTGAAAAATCTATAAAACTTGTTCAGTCGGGTGCTGATGAGGATGATTTTATTTTATCATTAAAGTAGTTATTTGTAATGTTTTTTATTGGAGTAATAAGATATGCTTCCTAAAATAATTACAAATAAAACTGAGTAGTATACAAAGTTTGGAGTTATAATTTTATCTCCACTTGCATAAGAATGAAGACCTACAAGATAAAAGTTAACACCAAAGTAGGTCATTAATATACTTGAGTATGCTACTATACTCATTAGATTAAATAACCACCTTCCTTTTAAACCAGGAACTAATCTCATATGAATTACAAATGCATATACCATAATTGAAATTAAAGCCCATGTTTCTTTCGGATCCCAACCCCAATATCTACCCCAGCTTTCATTTGCCCACATTCCTCCAAGAAAATTTCCAATTGTCAACATTATTAAACCTATAGTAATAGAGAGTTCATTGATTATACTTAATTCTTTGATTTTTGATTTAATTTTGTTTTTGTTTTTTGAGTTTGTTATGGTAATTAAAAATAAAGTTACAATTCCAAGAATCATACTAATAGAAAAAGGACCATAACTCCCTACAATTACTGCGACATGAATCATTAACCAATAACTGTCTAAAACAGGTTGTAAATTGGCTATAGCAGGGTCCATCCAGCTCCAGTGAGCAATCATAAGTATCATAGATGACACAAAAGATGTAGCAGCAATTGTAAGTGAGGATTTTCTACCAAAAATTAAACCAAAAAATAATGTAGCCCATGAAACATATATCATAGACTCATATGCGTCGCTCCATGGTGCATGACCTGAAATAAATGATCTAAAGATTAAACCTAAAGAATGAAGAGAAAAAAGTAATATAATAGATCCTATTAAAGCTAATTCAAAATATTTAAGGAATTTTCTTTCATTAAAAATTCTAATTATTAAAACTATAAATAATAAAAGTCCAGCATATATGTACCAACTAAATAATTTTTTAAATATATCATATTTGTTATATAAAATTTCAGCATCAACTTTTGAAGAACTTGGTATAACTTCTGATCCATATTTTCTTTGAAACCCCTTCAAACTCTCAATAAGCTCATCAGCTTGCGTGAAATCTCCATTAGACTTTCCTAATCGCATTGCCTGGAAATAAAGTGGTAAAACATTATTCACATACAATGAGTCTGTTCCTTTTATATCAACTTCATTTAATTCCGGATATGAAACCCATTTATTTATTGAATCGTTTGGTATAGGGAAAATCCTTAATACCTTTCCTTCTAATGCAGAATATAAGAGATTAACTCTTCTATCTAATTCAATAAAATCTTTTTGAAATTGATTTGGAGTTTGGGCCCTATATGCATTTTCTAATTGATTAGCAATCTTGTAATTACCTTGTTCATCAAAAAATGATACTAGTGGTGCATATTTTGATTTTTCATCAACCCCAGCAATTTTTCTCAAGCTATCATTCCCCCTTTTTAAATATATAATTGGGACATTATACCATACAGCCGGATTGTTTATGATGGATAGCAAAACCTGGTCTGATGAAAGTCCTTTATATGTGTCACTCTTACTAACCTTCCTGAGTAATTCTGATGAAAAAGTATTAGCAGGCTTCATTCTCCCACCTAAGTCTTGAATTATTAAACTACCAAATTTATTGGCTTGGATATCTGGAAAAGCAGTAACCTGTATTAATGAATCAAAATCAAATTCTTGAAATTCAAACTTTTTTAAGACTGAATCTTGAGCATTTAAAGTATTAAAAAATAAAAAAAGTAATACAAACGAAAATTGTTTATTTTTTAATTTTGAAAGGCTTTTTGATAAATTCTTAAAACGAGTTCTTCCTATAAAAAATATACCACACATAGATAGATATAATAGAATATATCCAATATAAGTGATCAAAGTTCCCATAGAGTCATTATTTACAGAAAGTACTGTTCCTTTTTCATCTGGATCAAAAGAGGCTTGAAAAAATCGATATCCCTCATAGTCTAAAACATTATTCATGTATATATCATAATCAAATACTTTAGAATCGTCTTTAACTGTAACTTTACTCATAAATGAAGAATAGCTTTTTTCTGTTCCTGGATATTTGTCTGCTATAAAATCATTTAAAGTAATTGAAAATGGAAGGTTTAATGATTGAGAGCCATATGAAATATAAAAATCAAGCCCACCTACTTTAACATCTTTAGCTTCATTAACAACTCCCTTCCCTCCCATTACACCAATCTGTTTTGTCTCACCCATTGAGCTTATTAATAAATATAATGCATCTTGTTTGTCAGTCAATTTATCATCCGACTTAACAATTCCAAAATCTCCTCTTAAAGGAGGGTCAGGAATTACAAATTGAAAGTTTGGTATAACATAGAGAGATCTAAGTAATAATTCTTGTTCTTCATTTTTTGTTATTTCACCTTTAAATTGATCAGCCATTCTAGTAAATGTTCCAGAAAAGGGAGATTCTATGTAGTATAAACCAGAATCTGAACGAATATTAATAGCTCCATCTACTGAATTATTTAATGTAAAAAGAACATTGTGAATACTTGCAACTTCTCCTTCCTTTAAAAAGTGTTCATGTCTGTTTCCATCATTGGCTTCAACAATCTTTAAATATCTATCTCCATCAGAATTTAAAACAAGCCCTTCTGATACGTTTTCGATATATTTAACAGAACTAATAGAAAATTCTTGTCCATCAAAGTTTTTATTCCAATTAAGATTATTTGAAGTGTGTTCTGAGAACAAGACCTCATCTATTAATTTCTTTCTTTGGGGAGTCCCATTTACTTCTCCATCCACGAGAATTGTTAAAAAAGTTTTTTCTGATATAATTTTACTACTTTCATTCCCTTCTCTTATTGGCATTACTCCTTCAAAACCAAAGTATCTAGTTATAAAAGCACCCAAAAGAATTAATATAAATGAAAGATGTAATAACAACACAGCCCATTTGTCTTTTTTAAACAATCTATATTTAAATATATTTCCAAGAAAATTTAACATAAATAAGACCAAAATAAGTTCAAACCACCATGCATTATAAACCCAGATTTTAGCTGCGGTTGTAGAATAAAAACTTTCCAAAAAAGTACCAACTCCCATTGCTGTTGGGAAAGCAATAAACAACAGCGCCGTTAGTTGATTTGAAAACAAGTACTTAAAAAATTTTTCTTGCATTTATATCTTAAATTGTTATTACAAATATACCCTTTGATACTGGATTTTTAAACAGCTATGTTGTTATTAAAATGATTTATTTAACATTTTTACTGTTTTTTAATTTATTAGTTTATTAACAACATTATGTACATTTGAAATTATGTTAGAGATCACTGTTATTGGAAACGGAAATGTAGGTTCTAAACTAGCAAACTCAATAGACAATCTTAAAGAATTTAAGTTACTTGAGTGGTACGGAAGAAGTTGGATAAACGATGAATTCCCAGAAAAAAGAATCAATAAATTATCTGATCTTAAAAAAGCTGACTTATATATTTTAGCAGTATCAGATAATTCAATTGATACTTTTTTTAATTTTATTAGTACTGATTCTTTTGTTGTTCACTGCTCCGGTGCAACATCAATAAATATATTTAAAAATTATTCTAGATCAGGCGTGTTATTTCCAGTTCAAACAATTTCAAAATCCAATGATAAACTTTTTAAAAATACACCTTTTTGTATTGAAGCTAAAAGTGAAAATGATTTGATTGTTTTAAAAAGATTAGTTCTAGCCCTAAAGGGGAGCTACGAGTGCTTAAACTCCATACAAAGAGCTAATTTGCATTTGTCAGCTGTTTGGGTTAATAATTTTGTGAATCACATGATTTATAAAGGAAAAAAAATATGTACTAATAACGACATTCCCTTCTCTATTTTAGAACCCATTATAAAAAACACAATTAATCAAGCATTGATTAATGATCCAAAAATAGTTCAAACTGGACCCGCAAAAAGGGGTGATAACAAAACATTAAAAATTCATAATGAACTAATTAATGATTTAAATGATAAAAAACTTTATGATTTAATAACAAAATCAATACAAAACAGCTATGAATAAAGAAAATTACAAAATAAGATTAAAAAATATTACAACTTTTATTTTTGATGTTGATGGCGTCTTAACTGATGGCAAACTTTTAATTACCTCAAATGGAGAGATTTTAAGGTTAATGGATGCCAAAGATGGGTTTGCAATGAAATATGCAATTGATAAAGGTTTTAAAATCTCAATAATTTCAGGTGGAAAAGATGAATCCATCAGAAAAAGAATAGAAAAACTCGGTATAAACGATATTTACTTGGATTCTCATAATAAAATTGATTCTTACAATCACTTATTAAATAAATACAAATTATCTGCAAATAATATTCTTTATATGGGAGATGATATACCTGATATACCCGTTATGGAAAAAGTTGGAATAAGTTCGTGTCCTCAAGACGCAGTTACTGATGTTAAAATAAAAGCAGATTATATTTCTCACAAAAATGGAGGTAATGGCTGTGTTAGAGAAATTATAGAACAAGTTCTTCGAGTTCAGAAAAAATGGAAGTATACGAACTAATTCTATGATTGAAAACTTTAAGAAAGAAATCATATTAGCATCTAATTCTCCCAGAAGAAAAGATTTTTTTAATTTATTTAAGTTTCCATTTAAAATTAAAACTTTTGATGTAGAAGAAACCTATCCGTCAAACCTAAAAGAAGCGGATATACCGAGATATATTGCTGGTTTAAAATCTAATCCATTTAAAAAAATAATAAATAAAAATCAAATAGTAATTTCGGCTGATACAATTGTGTGGCATGAAAATAAATGTCTTGGTAAACCAAAATCTTTAGATGATGCAAAACAAATGCTAAAGTCATTGTCCGGAAAAACTCATAAAGTTATTACAGCAGTAGGGTTTTTAACATTTAACAATTATTATTGTATTGATGTAACAACTGAAGTTACATTTGAAAAACTAAATAACTCCATAATTGATGATTACTTATTAAACGCCGCCCCCCTTGACAAAGCAGGTTCATATGCAATACAAGAATCAATTGGTTTATTGGGGATTTCAAAGATAAACGGCAGTTATACAAATGTCGTTGGCCTTCCGGTAACTGAAGTTTTAAATGAAATAAAGAAACTTATAGATCGCTAATTTTTAAATATTAACTTCAACAAATGAAATACTTTTTTACGCTAGTATTATTTTTTCTACTATTCGCCTTTCAGGCAAGATCACAGAATAGTTCAGATATATATTCAAAGATTCAAAAATTAAATGTTTTGGGAAGTTTACTACATATAGGAGCTCATCCAGACGATGAAAACACAAGTCTTATTTCTTATTTTTCAAATAAATATCATATTGAAACAACTTATCTTTCGCTAACAAGAGGTGACGGAGGTCAAAACAGGATAGGGACTGAATTAACAGATGCGTTAGGTTTAATTAGAACTCAAGAACTTTTGGCTGCGAGAAAAATTGATGGTGCTAATCAGTTATTTACAACTGCTAATGACTTTGGCTTCTCCAAGCATCCAGATGAAACATTAAATATTTGGGATAAAAATGAATTATTAAGTCAAATTGTTAAACATATAAGAACAATACAACCTGATATAATTATAAATCGATTTGATCATAGAACTCCTGGCACAACTCATGGACATCATACGTCATCAGCAATTTTAAGCTACCAAGCTTTTGATCTGTCATCAAATGTTAATTATTTTCCAGAACAATTAGAATCACTTTCAGTTTGGAATCCAGAAAAATTATTTTTTAACACTTCCTGGTTTTTTTATGGAAGTAAGGAAAATTTTATGAAAGTTGAAAAAGATAATTTTTTAAAATTTGATCAAAGTGAATTTAATCCTCTGATTGGATTGACCTATGATCAAATAGCTGCTAAAAGTAGAAGTCAACACAAATCTCAAGGATTTGGAAGATCACCAAAACCTGGAGGTCCTCAATGGGGTTATATGGAGCTAATAAAAGGAAAGTCTGTTTCATCAAATAATCCTTTTGAAGGAATTGATATTAGTTGGAACAGATTAAAAGGTGGAGATAAAATTGAAAGCCTAATTGATAGACTTCTTAATGACTTTAACTTTAAAGTTCCTGAAAAAAACATCTCTGACTTAATTAATATTTATAAAAATATTGAAAGTTTAGAAATTGGATATTGGAAAAGCTTAAAGTTAAATGAAGTAAAAAATATAATATCTCTTTGTTTGGGATTAAATATTCAATTAAATAGTGAAAATATATTAGGAACTCCAAAAAGCAAAGAAATATTTAATCTGAAAATTATTAACCCATCAAATACAAGTATTTTAATTAAAAATCTGAAATTAAAAAATACTGATTTTATAATTAATTCTACAATAATTAATAATAATTTGTTTGAAAAAAAATTAGATATAACTACAGGTGATCAAATTTCATCACCTTACTGGCTAACTAAAGAAGGCACGCTAGGAATGTATCAAGTAGACAATCAAGAGCTAAAGGGTTTGCCTGAAACCCCAATAGCCATAAAAGCTGAAATAAAGCTAGAAATAAATGGTACAGAATTAAATATGATTGTTGATGCAAATAACAGGATTACAGATCCTGTTCAAGGTGAGGTGATAACGCCCTACACTATTGTGCCAAAAGTCACTGTTAAACTTGATCAACCTGTTTATATATTTCCTGATTCAAAACCAAGACAAATACCTGTTTCAATAACTGCACATGAAAATAATGTTAAGGGCACTCTAAGTATAGAATTACCAGAAGGTTGGATAACCAAGCCGAATCAATTTTTGTTTGATATTTCAAAAAAGAATCAACAAAAAAATTATTTATTCAAAGTTTATTCTAGCAATAAAAACAACTCAGGTATTATAAAGCCAATTATTAATTCAAGCAACAATGAATACTCTAATCAGCTAATAACTATTGATTATCCCCATATTCCAAAACAATTCATTGTAAAGCCAAGTTTTGCTAAAGTTTTTGGAATTGATTTGAAAAATAATATTAATAAAATTGGGTATTTAATGGGTGTAGGAGATAAAATACCTGAAACATTAGAAAATATTGGAATAGAGGTAGTTGATATTGATCCCTCTAAAATAATTTTAGAGAATCTTTTAAGTTTTAAAACAATAGTAATAGGTATTAGAGCATTTAATGTTATTGACGAATTAAGTTTTAAAAACGAGATTTTATGGGATTATGTAAAAAATGGAGGAACTTTAGTTATTCAATATAATACCAGTAGAGGATTAAAAACAAATAATATTACTCCCTATAAATTAAAAATTTCAAGAGATAGGGTTACAGATGAAAATTCAAAAATTCATTTTTTAAATAAATCTCATTCAATATTTAATTACCCTAATAAAATTGAAAATAATGATTTCAAATATTGGGTGCAGGAACGAGGTTTATATTTTCCAAACTATTGGGATGAAAATTTCGAACCTCTTTTAGAAATGAATGATATTAATGAATCAAAAAAAAGAGGAAGCTTACTAGTTGCATCATACGGTAAGGGTAAAATAATTTATACTGGTCTTAGTTTTTTCAGAGAATTACCTGCAGGAGTTCCAGGAGCTTACAGACTATTTGTTAACCTAATAAACTATGGACATGAATAAGATGAAAAATCAAACGTATGCCTTGCTAATTGGAGTAAATATTTTTTACTGGTTTATATTTTATGGAATAATGAAAAATTATAGCTAATGCTAACTATTGATTGGTTTCTTTTAATTGGAACTCTACTTTTTATAGCTTTTTATGGTGTTTGGAAAAATCAAGATCATTCATCTATTAAATCATATATAAAAGGTGATAATAAAGCTAGGTGGTGGACTGTAGGTCTTTCAGTAATGGCTACTCAAGCAAGTGCAATTACCTTTTTGTCTACACCTGGACAAGCTTATAATGAAGGAATGGGCTTTGTTCAATTTTATTTTGGACTTCCATTTGCAATGCTAATTATATGCCTGTTTTTTTTACCTGTATATCAAAAATTAAATGTTTATACAGCTTACGAGTTTTTAGAAAGCAGGTTTGACTTAAAAACTAGAACTTTAACTGCTATTTTGTTTTTAATTCAACGAGGCTTAGCGGCTGGTATTACCATATATGCTCCTGCTATAATTTTAAGTGTAGCACTTGGGTGGGATTTAAAGATTTTGGTAGTATTAATTGGCTTTATAGTAATCTTTTACACTTTAATTGGAGGTACTAATGCTGTAAATGTGACTCAAAAGCAACAAATGATTATAATTATCATTGGTTTAATATCTGCATTTTGGATAGCACTTATTAAAATGCCTGAAAATATTGATTTTTCTAAGGCTCTTAAATTGGCTAGTTATAATGAGAAATTAAATATTTTAGATTTTAGCCTAGACCTTAATAGTAGATATACATTCTGGAGTGGAATCACAGGAGGTCTTTTCCTTGCACTTTCATATTTTGGAACAGATCAAAGTCAAGTTCAGCGATATCTTTCTGGAAAGTCTTTAAAGGAGAGTCAGATGGGGTTGATTATGAATGGGTTTCTTAAAGTTCCATTTCAATTTTTTATTCTTTTACTGGGCGTAATAGTGTTTGTGTTTTATCAGTATGAAACTCCTCCTATTCATTTTAATTCAAAAAATATAATAGAAATAAAAAAATCAAATTTTTCAAACGATTATTTTCAAGTTGAAAAGGAATATGAACTTACCCAAGATAAAAAGCATGAGCTTTTACTAAATCCAATGTTTTTTGAAAATGATCAGTTAAAAAAAGATTACTTAAAACTTGAATTAGATAACAAAAAACAAAAAGAAAAAGTAAATAATTTAATTCTTAAAAACAATAAAGATGCTTCAATTAATGATAAAGATTATGTTTTTATAACGTTCATTATCAATCATTTACCAAATGGAATAATAGGACTACTGTTAGCTGTTATATTTGCAGCAGCTATGAGTTCAACAGCTTCTGAACTGAATGCTCTTTCAGCTACAACCTTAATTGACTTATACAAAAGACACACGCCTAACCTGTCAGAAAATCACTATGTTAATATGGCAAAATTATTCACCTTAATTTGGGGGATAATAGCTATAGTTTTCGCATATAATGGTAATCTTTTTGAGAACTTAATTCAACTAGTAAACATTATAGGATCAATTTTTTACGGAACAATTTTAGGCATTTTTTTAATTGCAATATTCTTTAAAAAGATAGATAGTAATCCAGTGTTTTTTGCTGCTATAATTTCAGAGTTCTTAATAATCTATTGTTACTTATTTGAGGAATTTGGTTACCTGTGGCTAAATGTAATAGGAGCAGTTTTAACTATAACAATTGCATATCTATTACAAGAAATTCAAAATATAAGTAAAAAAAACCTCGCTAAATAGCGAGGTTTAAGAATATAAGTTTCATCTATTTTGACCATTGCTCAATAGATTCTTTATTCATTTTTAAATAATCATTATTCCCAGCTATTTCAGCTAGTTCATATGATTTTTTAGCAGCTTCAATAGCAGCCTCATTCTCACCTAAACCTGCTAAAATTAATGAATACTGTCTTAAATGAAAGTATTTATTATTTCCTTTATCAATTGCAGTTTCCATCCAATTTTTAGCTTGTTTAAGGTCTAATTCGCTATTTAAAAAATATACTGCAGAACTGTAATAATCTGAAGCCTTAGGATTATTTGACAATGCTTTATCTATAGACGCCATTGTTTTTTTAACAGTAGGAACCTCTATTAAAGTCGTAACCTTTGTATTTTCCCATGAAATAGTAAGCTCTGCATTATTATTTGTTAAATTTTCCAGTTGAATAGTAAAAGATCCTATAATTTCATTTGTTTTAGTTGCTTTTGACTCAGATACTACAGCAATTTGAGTTGCATCCCAATCCTTCACAAGTCCCCAATTATCACTTTTCTTATAAAAAAATACTTCCCACATTTCTTTTCCAGGACGAGTAAATAAAGCATATGTTCCTTCAGGTATTTCAATACCAGCAATTGTTACTGGATCTGAAAAACTAATTTTTGTGTTTGCATTTGCACCAGTTCTCCATAATTCTCCATATGGAACTAAATTACCCATAACTTCTCTACCGCGCATTGCAGGTCTTGAATATTCAATTTTAATATCAGTAAGACCAACAGTTTGATTAATTGTAGCAGAAGGACTCGGTTGAGGAGAGACTACTTGAGCCAAATTGTAAAATGGAACAAATAATAACAATAATAGATTTTTTTTCATGTCTTTAATTTTTATTTATATGTAAATTTAATAACTATATTTCTATGTTTACCCCAATTAAGGATTAATTAATATTTTTATATAATGACAGCTAATTATAGTTTCAGTTTTGTTGTTTGGCTTTCATATTTAATTAATTTGATTGGTAATCATTACGCTTTATTATCTACCAAAAAATATCAATGCTTTTTTTGACTATAGAAAACTCTATACTAATACATAATAACCGTACTATATCAATAATAAACTCTTTAATCTTAATTTTAAAAATAGAAAAATTATTGAAAATTGATAACGACATCTAGTATATTTGTTAAAATTTTTCATGAAAGTTTACACAAAAACCGCGTCTCAAAAGCTACCTATATCTATTGATAAAGCATGGGAATTTCTGTCAGATCCAAAAAATCTAAAAATCATAACCCCAGATTATATGGGCTTCAAAATCCTTGGTGGGTCAGAAAAAAAAATATTTGCAGGTCAAATCATACAATACATAGTCACTCCTATCCTAGGAATACCAACAAAATGGATTACTGAAATAACTCATGTCAAACATGGAGTATATTTTGTTGATGAACAAAGGTTTGGCCCCTATTCATTATGGCATCACAAGCATTTCATAAAAGAAATTGAAGGTGGTGTGGAAATGGAAGATGTCATTGATTATAAGTTGCCTTTTGGCCTTTTAGGTCAATTATTTCATCCTATAATAGTAAAACCAAAACTTGATGAAATATTTGATTATAGGTTTAATAAATTAATTGAAATTTTTGGTGAATTTGGAAAAACAGACTCTTATACTAGAAACGAATTATTAAAAAATATTATATGAAAAAAAATATACTTATTGTTGGAGGTAGCTCAGGAATTGGGTTAGAGATTGTAAAACAATTACATGAGGAACATAATGTTTATGTTGCTAACAGAACAAATGAATCTTTAAGTAACTTTAAACATCAATTCATCAAAATTGATATAACTGAAGAAACTATAGACTCTTCAATACTTCCTGAATCATTAGATGGTCTTGTATATTGCCCAGGCACTATAAATCTAAGACCCTTTAGAGGCCTTAAGCCTGAAACTTTCATTTCAGATTTCAACATTAATGTTATGGGAGCAATTAGAAATATACAAGCAGTTTTGAAAAATTTAAATCAATCAGAGCACTCTAGTATTGTTTTGTTCAGTAGCGTAGCAGTTCAAACCGGAATGCCTTTTCATTCATCTATTGCTGCTTCAAAAGGAGCATTAGAGGGGTTAACTAGATCTTTAGCTGCGGAGCTAGCTCCAAAAATATCAGTTAATGCTATAGCACCATCTATAACAAATACGCCTTTAGCTGATAAGTTTTTAAATAATGAAGCCAAAATGGAAAGAGCTATAGATAGACATCCTCTTAAAAAAATTGGCTCACCAAAGGAATTGGCTAATACTGCAATATTTTTACTAAAAAACTCTTCATGGATTACAGGTCAAATAATCAGTGTCGATGGAGGAATTGGAACTCTTAAAGTTTAAATTCGAGTTATTTTAGCTCCAATAGCCTTTAACCTTGAGTCAATATTTTCATATCCACGATCAATTTGTTCGATATTATGAATTGTACTTGTACCTTTGGCGGAAAGTGCTGCAATTAAAAGAGAAATTCCTGCTCTAATATCAGGTGATGTCATTACAGTTGATTTTAGATGAGACTTGAAATCATGACCAATAACAGTTGCGCGATGAGGATCACATAATATTATTTTTGCTCCCATATCGATAAGTTTATCTACAAAAAACAATCTACTTTCAAACATTTTTTGATGAATTAACAAACTTCCCCTTGCCTGGGTAGCAACGACTAAAATTATACTTAATAAATCTGGAGTAAATCCTGGCCAAGGTCCATCTGAGACAGTTAATATAGATCCATCAATATAACTTTGAATCTCATATCCTTTTTTGTGAGCGGGAATATAAATATCATCATTTACTTTCTCTAATTGAATTCCTAATTTTTTGAATACTACTGGAATTTGTCCTAAGTAATCCCAATTGACATTTTTTATAGTCAATTCGCTTTTAGTCATAGCGGCAAGACCAATCCAACTTCCAATTTCTATCATATCAGGGAGTAAAGTATGAGAGACTCCATTTAACTTGTCTACACCATGAATTGTGAGTCGATTAGAACCAATACCCGAGATATTAGCACCCATACTTACTAGCATTTTGCACAATTGCTGAAGGTAAGGCTCACATGCAGCATTGTATATAACTGTCTTGCCATCAGCTAAGACCGAAGCCATTAATATATTTGCTGTTCCAGTCACTGAAGGTTCATCTAATAGCATTTCAGCTCCTCTAAGTTTCTTAGCTGATACAGTATAAAAATAATTTTCTTTGTTATAATTAAATTTAGCGCCTAACTTAATAAATCCTTCAAAATGAGTATCAAGTCTTCTCCTTCCAATCTTATCTCCACCTGGCCTGGGAATACTTCCAACTCCAAATCGACCCAACAAAGGTCCCACAAGCATAATTGATCCTCTTAAGCCTTTCCCGTCAATTTTAAATTGATCAGACTCCAAGTAACTAATATCAATATTAGAAGCTTGAAATTCATATTTACCGTTGTTTAATTTGTTAATTGAAACTCCAAGGTTTTTTAAAAGAGATATTAATTTATTAACATCAATTATATCAGGAAGATTACTTATAACTACTTTCTCCTTAGTTAATAATAGTGCACACAAAACTTGAAGCGCTTCATTTTTGGCTCCCTGAGGTACAATAAAACCAGATAATTTGTTTCCTCCTTCTATTTTAAAACTTCCCATTATGTTCAGTACTTAATATCGAGTTCTTTTATTTCTATAATTATTTTTTTTAATTATAGAGTTATTTGATTTAGGACCATTACCATTCTTAGATCTTGCTTTTAAAAATTCTGAAGATTCGGTTAATGGTAGCAACTCTTCTTTAACTTTTAATTCACTATCTGATAATTCTTTTAAGTGACCGAAGATTAAAGCGTCCTCAACAGTATCTTTATTCCAATTGAGAAAACATTTTTTCATATGATTAGCAATTGTAAAAACTAATGCATCTTTCATTTCTCCTTCTTCCCAACTTCTGGCAACTTTTATCATCTGACTTATATTATTACCATAAAACCTATATTTCTGAATACTAACTGGATAAGTAATTCTTTCTGGTCTAGCCTTAAGAACTTCTTCTTGTGGTTTTTCAAATGGGGAATCAACATCTAATTTAAAATCAGACATTATAAATAATTGATCCCAAAGTTTGTGCTGAAAATCTGGAACATCACGAAGGTGAGGATTTAAATTTCCCATTACTCCTATAATTGATTTAGCCATCTTATTTCGCTCTTCACGACTTTCTATTTCATGAATTTGATCAATCATTAAGTGAATGTGACGACCATATTCGGGAATAATTAGAGGCTTGCGTTGCGTGTTGTACTTTAACACTTCCATATTTGAAAAATTTATTTGGTAAGATTAAGTGTGCAAATTAATAAAAATTCATTGATTTACTAGAGAGCAATGACACCTTTAAATTTAGAAACTTTTTTATATACTTTAATTACAGATTCAGGATTTTGCATTTCTAAACTAACACTAAGGCTTATAAAATTATTTTTGGATGATTTTTTTGTTAAAAAAGTAGGTTTCATGCCTTTAAAGAGATCTTTAACGTCTTCTATATTATTTTCTTTCTGCTTTACAATAAACTTAAACATATAATTTCCTGGCCATTTTTGAGAGATTTTTAAATTTTTTAAAAATCGTGGATAAAATTCTTCATCACTCATAAATTGATGTATTGAGTAGTTTAACTTTGTGTAAATATAGTTTAAAAATAATCCTTTGAATTTAAGTAAAATTGTTGTTACAGGTGCACCAGGAACAGGCAAGACGTCAATTATAAATCTTTTAAAAGCTAAAGGCTACACTTGTTTCGATGAATTTTCAAGGACTTTAATTAACTGGGGGCATAATAATGGTATAAAAGATTTTTTTTTAGAAAAACCCAATTTGTTTAGTGAAAAAATTCTTGAAGGGAGAATAAACCAATTTAACGAATCAAAAAAAAATAAAAAATCAAAGGATAATTTGATTTTTTTTGATCGCAGCATCTTCGACACTTTTGCTTATCAAAAGTTTATAAATAAATCATTTGTTCTTCCAAATGAATATGATGTTTTTAAATATCAAAAAGTTTTTATTTTACCTCTTTGGAGTGATATATTTTTAAATGATGATGAAAGGTTAGAAAGTTTTAAGATTTCAAGAGCAATTGATAAGTCCATTAGATCTACATATTATCATTATAATTATAAATTAAATGATGTTTCAAAAACTAGCATTAAAAATAGAGTTGATTATTTACTTAGTTCCTGTTTATGAAGAAAATTAAAGATGTATTGCTAGAATATTGGGGATATAAGAAGTTTAAAGATCAGCAAGAAGCAATAATTAATTCAATTATATCTGGGGACAATGCTCTAGTCACTCTCCCTACTGGTGGAGGAAAGTCATTATGTTATCAGCTTCCATCTTTAATAATTGGTGGAACTACAATAGTTATTTCACCTTTGATTGCGCTAATGGAAGATCAAGTTAGAGCTTTAAATAAATTAGGTATTTCTTCTTTTTATTTTAAATCTGATTCAAAAAATTTAACAATGGATCAACAATTAGATAATTGTATTTATGGAAATTACAATCTTGTTTACTGCTCACCGGAAAGATTAATAAATTCTGAATTTTTAAATAAAATAAGTAGAGCGAAAGTTAATCATATAGCAATAGATGAAGCTCATTGCATCTCTGAATGGGGTCATGAATTTAGACCTTCATATAGAAACATTAAAGACCTAATAAAGCTTTTTCCAAATGCAGTAGTCACAGCATATACTGGTTCTGCAAACCTCAGAGTCAAAAATGATATAATTGAAAATTTAGAGTTGATTAATATTAATAAAATCGAATCTTCTTATGAGAGAAAAAATATATTTTACGAAGTAAGTCATGTAGATAATAAAATTAATGGTTTATTAAAGGTAATTAACAACGAGAGCTCAATCATATATTGTGACACAAGAAGATCTACTGAATATGTTTCAAAAAAACTATCTCACAAAGGTTTTTCAGTAGACTATTTTCATGGAGGAATTCCTATAGAAGAGAAAAAAGAAAAATTATTAAAATGGCATTCTGAAGATATTAAAATAATTGTTGCAACCACAGCTTTTGGTATGGGCATAGACAAATCAAATGTTAGAAAAGTTATACATTATGACATACCCAGAAGTATTGAGAATTATTACCAAGAGTCAGGAAGAGCAGGGCGAGATGGAGAAAAGTCAAAAGCTATCTCATTAGTTACACCTGAAGATAAAAGTTCATTTATTAACCAAAATTTAAATAGTCTTCCAAACAAAACTAATTTAATTGAAACATATAAAAAACTATGTAATCACCTCCAAATTCCTTTTGGTGAGGGACAAGGCAATTGTTTTGATTTTGATTTTATTTTTTTTTGTAGAAAATATGAGCTGAACAAGCGAACAACTCATAGCATTTTTCGATTTTTAGAAAATAACGGATTAATAGTTTTAAATTATACAAGAAATAATAAAATAAAAATTCATGTTCAAGCCAGTATTAACACTATTAAGGATAGCATTAAGCTTTCAAACCCACAATCTAAAGTCATAGAATCACTTATAAGGTTTTACCCAAGCATAATGGATAAAAAAATTGAAATATCAATAGAAAAGCTAATTCAATTCACCAACCTAAGTCGAAAAGAAATCTATGAATATCTTAAGTTTTATAATAAAATAAATTTATTAGATTTAGATATAACAAGTTCTGATATTCAATTACACTGGTTAAAACCTAGAGAGGATAATTATAGCATAAACCCCTTAATTAAACAACTAGAAGAAATAAACAGTATTAAAAAAATAAAATTTAAAAAAATTATAAAACTTATTTATGATGATAAAAATTGTAAAACACGACAGCTACTTAAATATTTTGGAGAAAATAAAGCTAATAACTGTATGAATTGTAGTTCTTTTTGCTGTAAATAATTAAAAATAGATTTAATTTCATAGTATAAATTTTAAAAGAATGAAACCCCAAATTATTTTTTTTGGAACTCCAGATTTTGCTGTTGGTGTATTAGATGAAATACATCAAAAAAAATATATAATTGATGCGGTAGTTACTTCTCCAGATCGAAAATCAGGAAGAGGCAGGAAAATTAATTTTTCTCCAGTTAAAAATTATTGCATTAAAAATAATATAAAGCTGTATCAGCCCGAAAACCTTAAAGAAGAATCATTTATTTCAGAACTCAAACTATATAATTCTGATTTATTTGTAGTCGTTGCATTCCGGATGATTCCGAAAATCGTTTGGAGCATTCCAAAAAAAGGAACTTTTAATCTTCATGCATCATTACTGCCTAATTATAGAGGAGCTGCGCCTATAAATTGGGTTATAATTAATCAAGAAAAAATTACTGGTGTCACAACATTTTTAATTGATGAGAAAATTGACACAGGTAAAGTTTTATCGAAAAGTGAGTATATAATTAATAATAATGAAACTTTTGATTCACTTCATAATAATTTATTGAAAATTGGGAAACCGCTGGTTATTAATACAATTCAAAATATATTTAATGATAAGTCATCTCCCTACAAACAAAACAATGACAAGCTTCTAAAGGTTGCTCCAAAACTTACAAAAGAAAATACAAAAATTAATTGGAGTGATTCTTTAAGTCAAATTGTTTCATTCGTTAACGGTTTAAATAGTTACCCAGGTGCTTGGACTAAAATGATAGATCAAGAGAATGTTAATACTTTTAAAATTTTTGAAAGTGATTGTGAATACACACCGCATAATTACAACAATAATGAACTTGTCGTTACTAATAAACAAATAAAAATTTCTCATAAAGAAGGGTTTCTTATTATTAAAAACCTTCAGCTTTCAAATAAAAAGAGGCTATCAAGCATTCAATTATTAAATGGTTTTACCTTTAATACTGGTGTTTTAGTCTCCTAAGCACTGCTATTATCAACAATAACTTGCACTTATTAACAAAATGGAGCTTTTTCCTATACTTTTCTTTTGCATTCTAGTTAAAGGTTATAATTTGTATAATATAAAACATTTAATCTTAAATTATTATGAACAAAACACAATTAATAGATGCGATGGCTTCTGATGCAGGGGTCTCTAAAGCTGCTGCTAAAAAAGCATTAGAATCTTTCCTAGGAAATGTAAGCGGAGCCCTTAAGGGTGGAAATCGAGTTTCATTGGTAGGATTTGGATCATGGTCAGTAACAAGACGTGCTGCCCGAGATGGTCGTAACCCTCAAACAGGTGCAACGATTAAAATTGCTGCAAAAAATGTAGTAAAATTTAAAGCAGGAGCAGAATTATCTGGATCTGTAAATTAAAAAGCAAACTAGTTTTAAAAAAAGGCTCCAATAAAATGGAGCCTTTTTTTATGACTAATTTTAAGATCTAAGTGAATTAAAATGAAAAAAGGGTACATTTTGGTTGCTGCACCTAGCATCGTTGGAGATTTATCTTTTCATAGGACGGTAGTAGTTCTAGTTGATAATACTAATGAGACTCTTATGGGATTTGTGATTAATAAAAAATTAGACTACTCTTTAAATGAAGTTGCTAATCAATTAAAAAAACCATTTCCTTTATACTATGGAGGACCTGTTGAAACCGATAGTTTATTTTTCATATACAATTCTAAAGTCAAAGTGTCAGGAAGTATATCTATATGTAAAAACCTAAATTGGGGAGGAGATTTTGATGAAATCGTCAAATTAATAAATGATGATAAAATATCTAAAGAGGATATCAAGTTCTTCTTAGGTTATTCTGGTTGGAATCCAAACCAGTTAAAAAATGAAATGAAAGATAAAAACTGGGAGATATTTAAAAACATAGACCAAGACTTAGTTTTATCAAATGAAACTGAAGGTATTTGGAAAAATTACTTAAACTCAATAGGGGGAGAATATCTTATATGGTCAAATAGCCCTGAAAATCCAAATCATAATTAACCTAAGCTTGTTTTAATAAATGATTTGAAAACCTCAGGCAAACGTTTGGTCTGATAAGTTTTTTTTCTGTATTTACACACTGGACTTATTCCGTTATCAATTGACAAAACTGATAGCTCATCAGACACCTGAAGTTCAAAAACACCAAAAGACTCATAAGAAAAACTAATATTGTTATTTTTCAAGTATTCAATAAATAAATCAGACAATACAATTGATTCTCTCCCAATACTAGATGGCGGACATATAATTCTCCCTTCGTGAAGTAAAAAGACATTACCCAATACTGATCCAATCACATTTTTTTTATTATTTAAAATAATATTATCATCACAATTATTTTCAAATGATTCAATAGAAGCAATCCTCTTTATGTCTTTCTGTAGATAAGAAATAGAACCAAATTCCTGGTCAGTTAAATTATAATCTTTGAATAATGACATTTCATTTATGGATGAAAAATCATCATGAATTAATGATTTAGATTTCGAAGTAAAGATTGCTGTAATTAAATTGGGCTGAAAATTATTAAAATTTGGCTTAAATTCATTTGCAAATTTTAAATGAATTATTAAATATTTTTCATTTTCAATATTAATAAGTTTTTTAATTTCTTTAATAAAAAAGTCAAGTGTGAAATCCATTGGTATTACCAATCTTAATCGCCTTAATTGAGCCATCATCATGAAATAATGTTCTTCCCAAAACAGAATTTTATTGCCTTCCCATCTTAGTTTAAAATCAAAAACAGGATTTACAAGAAATGATTTAATAAAACTTGAAGGAATAGTATTGTAATTAGAGTAAATCGCTCCGTTAATGTTAATCATCTATACTTTAACTAGAGCCTAAAACTTGTTTTAATGAAGCTACTAGGTTCTCCCACAGCATTTTAGATTCTTCAAGTTCATCTTCATCTGAAAAATCTGAAATAATTAAAGAAACATCTTTTGTAATTTCATCAACTTGAATTTTAAATTCAAAATAAATCTGATCTGCATCTTCATCATCATTTAACCATTGAAACCTAACTCTTTCGTTATTTTTCTTTTGAATTAATTTTGCTTTTTCTTCTCCGTCATCCCAGAAGAAAGTAAAGTCCTCACCTCTTGAATTAACATCATCAGCAAACCACTCTGACAAACCGGATGGTGTTGACAAATATTGAAAAAGGAGTTGTGGAGAAGCTTGAAAATCAATTTCTAGGATGAATGGAATTTTCTTACTCATATTATTAAAAATTTTGATCAATATATAAAAAAAGAAATTGTTTATCCTTTAATAACTTAAAATTTACTAATCATTGTGTTTAAATAAAGCTTTAACTATATTTGCCCCCCAATGGCGAGGTAGCTCAGCTGGTTAGAGCGTCGGATTCATAACCCGGAGGTCGGGGGATCGTGCCCCCCTCTCGCTACAAATTAAACTATTTTAAAAGTAGGTGTACAGCTAAATTAACATTAGTTCTTGAACATAAAAAGCAATTGATTATAAGTTAAAATCAATCTCTAGTAAAGCTATAAAGTGTTATTGTTTTTTTGCAGTTGAGACAACTGTTGATCCTCCACTTGAACTTGTAGCATTCGAGCTAGTACTTCCTCCTGAAGCAACTATAGACCTTGTTATAGTTGGAGCTGAATTTGTTGAACTATTTCCTTGACTTGAGTATCCGTTATTTGAGTTATCTGGTCCTTTATAAACACGAGTATCTCTAATACCTCCATTGTTAGTATATGATCTTGTATCGTTTCTAGAATTACGAGTTATCCAAGAATTACTTCTACGTGGGGTAGGAACAACTTTAAATTTCTTTCCATTTTTAACAAGAACAGTTAAAATATCGTCTCTTACAGGTTTTGAGTTTTTATTGCCCGTTGAACTAGGTATATCAGCAAGTTCAATAGCATTACTTCCTAACAATTCAAGTTGCCTTAATACGTATAAATTCTCATTAGCTAATTTAATTGAATATTGAGTTAAATCAGTAAAGTAATCCGATCCAAAAAAATATTTAAATTTAGGTTTAAACCACTCGTAATCACCAAAAGAAAGAATCAGATCATCTCTCCATTTATTCCAAGTTAAAAATCTATTATCATAAAGCTCCAAGTATGAATTCCATCCATATCTTCTCATTGAATTTAAGTTGAAATAATTAAAATACCAGGATCTATTGGAATTTGTAACAAAAGTGATGTAGTCGGAAACCAAATCTTGATTCTTTAAAAAAAGATTACGAACACTAATTGGATCTTCCATGATTCTTAAATCATAATTTAATTTAAATTCTTCTTTAATTTTATTTTCAAGATCAGCTTGGGAATAGCTGAAAAAACTAATACTGATAAAAAAGAATAAAATTAATTTAACTAGTTTCATGTGAATTGTATTACGCAACTAAGTTAACTAATTTTAATTTAATATTAAATGTTAAATGTTAAATGTTAACTTAATAAATATTAATTTTGCAATCATCTAAATCATCAATGAATGTTAAGTTCAAATTTCAAAATTTTTTTTTTAATTATCGTTTTATTCTTAATAAAATGTAGTTCTGAGGATAACTTGGAAATACTAGCGGAAGAAGAAGAGATATTAGAAGCTCAGATATCTAGCTGTGTTGATTATACTAACGTAGATAGTTCTGACCTAATGAGTTATTGGAATTTGTTCGTGGAAGATGTTAAATGCTCAAGGGGTGGTCCGGATTATGGAGAAATCAATACAATTGTAAATTTAAAATTTGACATACAAACGCCAGAAGAATTTGCTTCAGGGGTGTCTCCAGATCATGCAGGTTATTCAACATTTGCAGGTTATTGCAATAGAGAAGCTGTTATAATTGGGGTTATACTTAATTTCTGGGAAGATTACACAGAAATACAACAACTATGGCTAATGTATCATGAGTTTGGACATGATGTTTACAAATACGAACACAGTCAAAACAGAACGGATATAATGTATCCTTCGATCCCAAGAGGAGATACAAAAATTAATGATTTCATTAAAGCTAAAAATCGATTTTTAAGAAGAGATTTTCCTGGAATATCATATATCGAATGTCCAGGTGACTAATTCTTATTTATAGATTTATAAATGAGATTAAAAACCAATCCACTGATAACCATAAAAATCCCTAAAAGGGTTAATAAAGTATATCTTTCCTCTAAAACAAAAACTCCAAATAAAATAGTAAATACTACTTCTACATATTTAATTGGGGCAATCTTGTAAGCAAATCCATTTTGAAAAGCTTTTGTCATATAATATTGACCAAAAAAACCAACAACACCCATAAGAAATAAAAGTAATAGATCTTCATTTATTACTGGAGTCCAGTAAAAATAAATACCAATAAAACTTAATGTAAAAGAAGTCATCATAAAATAATTAACTATAACTAAAGGGTGCTCCTTCTTTCCAATTAATTCAATAATTAAGTAAACAAATGCTGAAAAAAAAGCAGCAAGCAAAGCCATGGAAAAACCAAATAAATTCATTTTATTATTAAAACCTCTAATAAAAAGAATACCTATAAATGATATAAGGTAAAAAAACCATTCAATTTTAGATATTTTTTTATTAAAAAAAAAGACAGTTAATATTGCAGCAAAAATTGGTGAGATGTACCTTATTGATACGGCAGAACCAACCGACATATAGCTAACAGAGAAAAAAAAACAAAGCATAGCTAAAGCACCAACCACTCCCCTTTTCATTAAAATTATTTTGTTTTTACCAAAAAATGGAATCTTATAATAAATTAGTAAACTTGAAGTGATAGCCAACGTAGTAATTGATCTAAAAAAAACCAATTGAAAAGTTCCGTAGTTTGTCAGGTGTTTTAACAACGCATTCATAATTGAAAAAGCAAATACACTAATTAACATGTATTTAACGGAACTGTATAATTTTTTCAATCGGAAAATTTTTACAAATATCTATCCTTTTTATTATTATGAAAACTTTTTTTTCTGTTTTTAAAATTTAATGATTAATAATGTAATTTGTAAAAAGAATTATATAAAATGAATAAAAAATACATTTTAGCATTAGACGCTGGGACGACTAGTTCTAGATCTATACTATTTGATAAAAAGGGTAATCAAATTGCAATATCTCAATATGAATTTGAACAATTTTTTCCAAATAAAGGTTGGGTAGAGCATGATCCAGAAGAAATATGGAAAACTCAACTAAAATCAATTGAAGAGGTAATTAAACTAGCAAAAATAAGTCCAAAAGATATTGATTCAATTGGGATTACAAATCAGAGGGAAACTACTGTCATATGGAATAAAAATACTGGAAAACCAGTTTATAATGCTATTGTATGGCAAGACAGAAGAACAGCTTCTATCTGTGATGCTCTAATCAAAGATAATAGTGCACACTTATCAGTAAAAGAATTATTTCAAGAAAAAACAGGGTTAATTCTAGATGCTTATTTTTCTGGCACTAAGATTAAATGGATTTTAGACAATGTTCCTAACGCAAGAGATTCTGCGAACAATAATGAATTGGCATTTGGGACTATTGACACTTGGTTAATTTGGAAATTAACAAACGGAAAACATCATGTAACTGATCCTTCAAATGCTAGTAGAACTCTACTTTATAACATACATGAATTAAAGTGGGATGATGAACTATTAAAGCTACTTGATGTTCCTTTAAATATCCTTCCAAACCTTTGTCAATCTTCAGAAATAATAGGAGAAGCTGAAATTTTTAATCAGAAAATTAGAGTAGCTGGAATAGCTGGAGATCAACAAGCTGCTCTATTTGGTCAGCTTTGTTTTAACCCAGGTGATGTTAAAAACACTTATGGAACTGGGTGTTTTTGCATTATGAATACAGGAGAAAATCCTGTAAAATCAAAAAACAAAATGCTGACTACTATTGGCTATCAAATAAATGGAAAAACCACTTATGCTATTGAAGGTAGTGTTTTTGTGGCTGGAGCATTGGTTCAATGGCTTAGAGATAAGCTTGGAATTATTAAAACAGCATCAGAGATTGAAGCTTTGGCAAGTAGCGAAAAAGACAGTGGTGGAGTTACATTTATTCCTTCTCTTTCTGGACTTGCTGCTCCATATTGGGATCCTCATGCTACAGGAAACATAATGGGTATAACTAGAGACACAACAAAAGGTCATATTGCAAGAGCTGCTTTAGAAGCTATTTCACTTAGATGTAAAGAGGTTGTTGTTGCAATGGAGAAAGATTCAAATACAAAATTTAATACTTTAAAGGTTGATGGAGGGGCAAGTAATAACAACTTATTGATGCAAATTCAAGCTAATATCCTCGAAAGTAATGTTATAAGACCAAAAATAACAGAGACTACTGCACTAGGTGCTGCTTTTTTAGCGGGATTAGCTACAGGTTATTTTAAAAATATTGAAGCTATTAAGAATATATGGGAAAAGGATAAATTATTTAAACCTCAAAAAGACTCATCAATTGAAGAAATAAATATTTTGTGGAATAAAAGAATAAATCAGATTATTAATTAAATGAATCGATCAAATAATCTTTCAAAAATTAAATCTGTTGAATTATGGGATGTTATTATAATTGGTGGTGGTGCTTCTGGTCTTGGTTCGGCAATAGAGTCAGCATCTAGAGGCTATAAAACACTTTTATTGGAAAAGTATGATTTTGCTAAGGGAACTTCTTCTAGAAGCACAAAATTAATTCATGGTGGAGTTAGATACCTTCAAAATGGTGATATATCTTTAGTGATTGAGTCTCTAAAAGAAAGAGGAATATTGAAAAAAAATGCTCCACATTTAGTAAAAGATTTAAGTTTTGTTATACCATCCTATAATTGGTGGACTAGTCCTTTTTATGGAATTGGTTTAAAAATATATGATATGATGGCTGGTAATCTTGGAATTGGACCATCTACTTTTCTTGATAAAAATGAAATTGAAAATTTAATTCCGAACGTTAAAAAAAATGGGTTAAAAGGAGGGGTGATTTATTATGATGGACAATTTGATGACTCAAGAATGGCAATAAGTCTTGCTCAAACTGCTGAAAATCATGGTGGAGTTGTATTAAATTATATTGAAGTAATTAATATAATTAAAAGCAGTGACAACACTGTTTCGGGGGTTGAAGTTAAAGATTCATTTAGTAAAGCTAAGTATCAAATAAAATCTAAGGTAGTTGTTAATGCAACTGGTGTTTTTTCTGATTCAATAATGTTAATGGATGATTCGAAATCTCTTAGGATGATTCAACCTAGCCAAGGAGTTCATGTAGTTATAGATAAGAAATTTTTAAATAGTCAACATGCAATAATGGTCCCTCACACATCTGATGGTAGAGTTCTTTTTGCTGTACCTTGGCAGAACTATGTCATTTTAGGCACTACAGATACTAAGGTAAATGAAGCAAAACCTGAACCGAGAGCATTGAGTGATGAAATTGATTTTATTATTTCAAATGCTGGAGAATATATGGCGTCAAAACCATTAAAAAAAGATATTAAAAGTGTTTTTGTAGGGTTAAGACCGCTTGCTGTTAGTGATGATAAAAATGAATCAACCAAAGAAATTTCTAGACATCATAAAATTAAAATAAGCACAAGTGGTCTAATTAGTATCCTTGGTGGTAAATGGACAACATATAGGAAAATTGGTGAAGATGCAATAAGCTCAGCTATGCTAGTTGGTGGATTAGCTTCTTCAAAAACTATTACTGAGAATCTTCCAATTCATGGATATAATAAAAATCCTGATTTTGATGACCCACTTCATGTTTATGGAGCTGACATTAAAGAAATAATAAAAATAACTAGCGACCCTTCTGGAAATAAATCTTTATCAAAAAAACTTAATATTACTAAACATCAAATTTTATGGGCAATTCAAAAAGAAATGGCTTTAACGCTTGAAGATGTTTTAGCTAGAAGAACTCGATGTTTATTTTTAGATGTATTTGAAACTGAAAAATTAATTGATGATGTACTAGAGATAATGGCAAAAGCTTTAAATAAAAATCAAAACTGGAAAAGAGATCAAAAATTATCTTTTTTAACTTTAACAAAAAAATATAAAATATGAATGTGACTCCATTTATTGCTGAACTTATTGGCACAACATTTCTACTTATTTTAGGACAAGGAGTGGTAGCTAATGTTAATTTAAAGAAAACCATTGGAGAAGGTCAAAACCCTTGGCTATTAATCACTATCGCATGGGGTTTTGCTGTATTTGTTGGTGTTTTTATTGCAGGGAGTATAAGTGGGGCTCACTTAAATCCAGCCGTAACATTAGGTCTTGCTGTTGCCGGAAAATTTTCTTGGAATATGGTTCCTTCATATATATTAGCTCAATTAATTGGAGCGATGTTGGGGTCATGGCTAAGTTATGTTGCTTATATTGACCACTATAGAGAATCAATAGAAGAAGATATTGTTAGAGGTACATTTTGTACTGGACCAGCTATTAGAAATTTCAAAAACAATTTGTTTGCTGAGGTTCTTGGAACTTTTGTTTTAGTGTTTTGTGCCCTTTGTATTGTTACACCAAATATAAATATTGAAGGTGTTGTTATTCAAAATTTTGGATTAGGGTCAATCGACGCTCTACCTATTGGTATTGTAGTTATGGTGATTGGAATGAGTTTAGGCGGAAATACTGGGTTTGCTATTAATCCAGCAAGGGATTTTGGACCCAGATTAATTTACTCTCTCTTACCTCGTAAAAACAAAAATCCTGACTGGTCATATAGCTGGATACCGATATTAGGGCCATTTGTTGGTGGGGCTTTAGCCGGGCTTTTATATTTTTTGATTTCTTAGTCAAGTTTAAAAAAAACCTGTATTAGCCTGTTTTTGAGCAAACTCCAAAAAAACATGTTTAAAGCTAACCGACTGATCAAGGATCTATTTACGTAACAGCTTGCTTTTACAATCACGACTCACTTTTTATAAAAAATTAAACGTTGAGTTTGTCAAATAATTACTAATACAGGTAAAACAATATTTTAAAACCTTAGTATGTCTTCAAATGTACGTCAATAATATCTATAAGCTCGAGCACTTTTTCATTCTCTTTAGATAGACCTTGATTATTATGGTTACTATTGTTTTCTAGCTTAGTTGCATATTGTAGAGCACACATAGCTAATACATCTTGTTTATCTCTAACAGCATAGCTTTGTTCAAGCTGTTTAGTCATTGTTTCAATTTTTTTTGCTGCATTACGCAAAACTTCTTCTTGTTCTGGAACTATTGAAAGAGGATATACCCTGTCAGCTATTGTAATTTTTATTTTAATCAAATCACTCATAAATATTACTCATCTTTAATTTCTGATAGCTGAAATATGCAACCTTCAACTTCGTTTATCAATTTATTAATTTTACGTTTTGTGATTGCTTTCCCATCGTTACTTCCTAATATGTTATTTGCAATTATCAGTGACTTATTTTGTTTTTCTAAATCAGCTAATTTAAATTTCAGTATCTCCTCGTTAGATTCTAGAAACTTTGTTTTTTTTATTAGCTGGTTAAAATTTAAATGATTTTCTTTAAGCCTATTAAGGAGTTTGATGACTTTTTCTTCTAAAAGTGATATGGTTTTAGTATAATTATTCATAAAATCATTTACTTATCCACAAATTTAAAAATTATCATAATAATTGATTTAATTTTCGGTAATAATTTAATATTAAAATGAAGATAAAGCATTTAGTTAAATTTATACTTTTAATATCATCATCTATTAGTTATAGTCAAAGTACTATATCTCCCCTTGAAATTCCCTTGAATTTATCTGGAACCTTTGGCGAATTAAGAAACACTCATTTTCATACAGGAATTGATATAAAAACAAAGGGTAAACAAGGGCTAAAGGTCAGATCTATAAAAAATGGAGACCTTGTAAGGGTAAGAGTTAACAAGGGCGGTTATGGCAAAAGTTTATATATAAAACATACCGACGGTACTACTTCAGTTTATGCTCATTTAAAAAAGTTTTCTAAAAAAATTGAGACTTATGTCAAAATGATTCAGTACAAAAAAAAATCTTATGAAATTCAAGACTTTCCTGAAGCGGGTGTGATAAGTTTTAATGCAAGAGAACTAATTGGCTTCAGTGGAAACACAGGAGGTAGCTCAGGGCCACACTTACATTTCGAAATAAGAAGCTCTGAAACAAATAACCCGTTAAATCCTATTAAGTTTGGGCTTAATATAATTGATACTATTAAACCAAAAGTTAATGGTTTATACCTATATAAAGTTTATAAAGATGGAAAATATGATTTTTTAAAAAAAATTGAAATAAAAAAAATTAATGATGGGTCATATGTAGCTTCAACAATAAATTATACTGGTAGTCTTGGAATTGGATTAAGTTATTTTGACCGACAAGATCAATCATATAGTAAAAATGGGGTTTATTCTTTAGATTTTAATTTAAATAATAATCCAACATTCAATTATAAAATGGATGAGCTAAGTTTTAATGATAAAAGACATTTAAAACTATTGATAGATCTTGAGAAATGGAACTTAGAAAAAAATAAAATTCAAAAACTTTTTACTCATCCAAAATCAAAATACAGCTTTATCAGTAATTCAAATTCATATGGAGTGTTTACTATTTTAGATAATGAGAGCTCTACTGGTAGTATAAAAATTATAGATTTTAAAGGCAATAGGACTGATATTAAATTAAAATTCGAAGGAATCATTAAAGATTCTCTTAAAAATATTTCTAATAAAAATACAATCAATCCAGATTATGAATACAATATTGATCTAGATGGAATTAGTGTCAAGTTTCTTAAAAATTCTTTTTATAATCCAATTAATCTCAATATCAAAAGCAATAATGACACCTTATATCTTGGAGAAAATATTCATCCCTTAAATAAAAGTTTTGAGATTAATTTTCTAATCACTAATAATGATAGCGTTACTTTAAAAAAAGGCTTTATTTCAAAAATAAATAAACATGGGAAACCCCTTTTTTTAAAAACAAGAAAAGTAGATAGTCTTTGGACAGTAAAAGTATCTGAGCTAGGTAAATATTCATTATCTATTGATACAATTCCACCAATCATTAAACCTTTAAACTTTAAAAAAAATGAGTGGGTAAGTAGTTTGAAGTTTTTAAAATTAAAGGTTAAAGACGACTTATCAGGAATAAAGTCTGTCGAAGGGTCAATTAATGGGAGCTGGGTCTTATTTGAACACGAGCCGAAAAATAGTATAATTACTTATAACTTTTCTGACCTTTATTTTCCAAATGGAAAACATATTCTAAAAATAAAAGTTGAGGATTTAAACGGAAATGAATCACAATATGAATCAGTTTTTTTTAAAAAATACTGAATTTACCTAATTAGCTAAATTCTTTTAAAACGCCCATCAAGTAATCAACTTCTTTTTTTGAATTGTAAGAAGAAAAAGAAAACCTTAATGAAGGCCAATCATTATTTTTTTCTCCCTGGACTTCTTTCAAAACATGAGACCCTTGATTACTTCCTGACTGGCATGCACTACCCTTAGAACATGCAATTCCCTTTAAGTCTAGTTGAAAATCTAATAAAGAAGCCTTTTTCTTAATTACGGGTATCGCTATATTTATCAGTGTATAAGTACTCTCTTCAGAATCAGAACTACATCCATTGAATTGAACGTTCGGAAAAATTTTTTTGATAGATTTAATAAAATAATCTTTTATAGACTGTATGTATACTTTTTCTTCATTCAGATTATCGTAACTCAAAGAAATTGCTTTTTCCATTCCAATAATATTTGGAAGAGCTTCTGTGCCTGCTCTTAGTCCTCTTTCTTGTGCTCCACCACGAATAAATGGATTAATTCCAGTGTTCTTTTTAACGTATGAAAACCCTACTCCTTTTGGTCCATGAAATTTATGGGCTGCAGCAGATAAAAAATCAATATTATATTTTTTAACATCAATATTAAAGTGAGCGACACCTTGAACAGCATCAGTATGAAATAATGCATTTAACTCTTTACAGAGTAAACCAACTCTTTCTAGATCTAGAATAGTACCTATCTCATTATTAACATACATTAAGGTTACAAGCTTTTTAGAATTATCCTCCTTTAGAAGTCTTTCAAGATCTTGAAAATCAACTTGACCCTTGTTGTTTGTTTTAACATACTTAATATTAATACCAGAAGACTCAAGATCATCAAGCGTATGTAAAACAGCATGATGTTCTATCCTTGAAGATATAATTGTGGTTACACCCATATCTTTGACTGAACATCTAATTAACATGTTATCAGACTCAGTTCCGCCAGAAGTGAAAATTATTTCTTGAGGTGAGGCATTTAAATATGAAGCAATTACTTTTCTTGCATTTTCTAATTTAGATTTAGCAGACCTACCAAAAGAATGAGTAGAAGATGGGTTACCGTATGTTTCTAATAAACAGTTTTTGATTTCGTCTACAACTTCATGCCTAATACGAGTAGTAGCGGCATTATCAAAATACACTTCCATCTAAAAACAATTTTTTGCTAAGTTAATTAAGATTCAAACTCTCGCAATGTTTTTTTTATAATAGTAATACATTCATTTAACTGAGTTTTTGTTATTACTAATGGAGGTGCAAACCTTATAATATTTCCATGAGTGGGTTTTGCAAGAAGTCCATTATTTTTCAACTTGAGACATATGTTCCATGCTGTTTTACTATCGGGTTCATCATTAATTACAATTGCATTAAGCAAACCTTTACCCCTAACTAATTTAACAATAGAGCTCTGTTTTATATAGTTATTTATCTCATCACGAAAATAATTACCAAGATCTCTTGCTCTTTGAGTTAATTTTTCGTTTTTAACAACTTCTAAAGCCTTTTTTGCTACTACAGAACCAAGAGGATTACCCCCAAATGTACTCCCATGCTGACCAGGTTGTATTACGTCCATTATTTTACTATCACACAATACAGCAGAAACTGGATAAGTTCCACCGCTCAGAGCTTTTCCTAAAATTAATAAATCAGGTCTTGTGTATGTTGATTTTTGTCTTTCACAATTATTTTCACAAGTGCAATTTCCACAAACTGCTAATAAAGATCCCGTTCTTCCAATACCTGTTTGAATTTCATCAGCAATAAATAAAACATTATTTTTTTGACATAGTTTCTTTGCTTCAGACAAATAATCTTCATCAGGAACATAAACTCCTGCCTCTCCTTGGATTGGTTCAACTAAGAAACCAACCACATTAGGATTGTTATCTAATGTAGATTCAAGAGATTTTAAATCATTATATGGAACATGAAGAAATCCCGGGGTATGGGGTCCAAAATAATCTTTAGATCCAGGATCAGATGAAAAAGAAATAACTGTAGTAGTTCTTCCATGAAAATTATTTTCACAAACAATTATTTGAGCTTGATTTTCAGGTATACCTTTAATTGTATGACCCCATTTTCGAGTAATTTTTATTGCTGTTTCAACTCCTTCAGCACCAGTATTCATAGGCAGCAATCTTTCAAAGCCAAAATATTTAGTTGAAAACTCCATGTATTCCCCTAGTTTGTCATTATGAAAGGCTCTCGAAGTCAAAGTAAGCTCTTTTGCTTGACTTATTAAAGCTTCAATTATTTCTGGATGACAGTGGCCCTGGTTAACTGCTGAGTAAGCAGATAAAAAGTCATAATATTTTTTACCTTCAACATCCCAAAGAAAGACTCCTTGTCCCTTAGTTAAAACAACTGGAAGAGGTTTATAGTCATGGGCTCCAAATTCTTTTTCTAATTCCAAATGATAGCTTGAAAGAGTAGTGTCAATAACTGAGTTTTTTTTTGTAGGACCTACCATGGTTGTTTTATTTAAAACATTATTACTGTCTATTGTTGTAAATATATAAATTATATTAAGAATATTTAAATTTAAAACTAGAGTTTGTTAAAATAATAATTAACGTTTATGACTATAAATTATAAACAATAGTAGTTTTGTAAAATGAGAAGTAAAAATAAAAATATTATTTATGAGGATATAAAAATTATAGATACTGCCAGTAAAGGAAAATCTGTAGGAAAAACAGCTGATGGTAAAACAATTTTTATTGACAAAGGTGTTCCTGGAGACATAGTGAATGTTAATGTTTTTAAAAAAAGAAAAGGTTTTCTTGAGGGAAGGATTGAAAAATTAATATCTCCTTCACCAAATAGAATTGATCCAGAATGTGATCATTTCGGAATATGCGGGGGCTGTAAATGGCAGAATATGAATTATGCTGCTCAATTAATTTTTAAGCAAAAAGAAGTGCTTGAAAATATCAAAAGAATAGGTAAGATTGATTTAATAGAACCTGAAACCATACTCGGTTCATCCGAACAGTACTTTTATAGAAATAAAATGGAATTTTCATTTTCTAATAGAAGATGGCTAACTATTGATGAAATAAATGATAAGGAAAATGATCTTAATAAAAATGGACTTGGATTTCATAAACCAGGTATGTGGGATAAAATAATTGATATTGAAAAATGTTATTTACAAGAAGATCCTTCTAATGAGATTAGAAATTCAATAAGAAAGTATTCTTTTAAAAATAATCTTTCATTTTATGATTATTATAATAAAACAGGTCTACTCAGAACTTTAATGATAAGAACAAGCAGTAATGGAGGTTTAATGGTTTTAATTCAATTTTTTGAAAATGAGGTAAAAAAAATAGCTAGTTTACTTGAATATTTAACATCAGAATTCCCAGCTATTTCTTCTCTTAACTATTGTGTCAATTCAAAGGATAATGACACGCTTTATGATCAAGAGATAATTTGCTACTCTGGAAAAAGTTACATTACTGAATCAATAGAAGATTTAAAATTCAAGATCACACCCAAATCTTTTTATCAAACTAACAGCAAACAAGCATATGAGTTATATAAAATAACTCTTGATTATGCAAGTCTTCAAGGATCTGAAATTGTTTATGACCTTTATACTGGAACAGGAACAATTGCACAGTTTATTTCAAAAAAATGCCATAAAGTGATTGGAGTTGAGTCTGTGGCTGAAGCTATTGAGGCTGCAAAGCATAATGCAAAAGCTAATAAAATTAGAAATGTAGAGTTTGTTTTAGGAGATATGAAAACAGTTTTTAATGATGCCTTTATTAATAAGTATGGAAAAGCAGATGTCGTTATAACTGATCCTCCAAGAGATGGAATGCACAAAAAGGTTGTTGAACAGATATTAAAATTATCTCCAAAAAAGATAGTTTATGTAAGTTGCAACAGTGCCACTCAAGCAAGAGATTTATTCATATTAAAAGGTAATTATAAAATAAGTAGATCTAGAGCTGTTGATATGTTTCCACAGACTCATCATGTAGAAAATGTTGTACTTTTAGAAAAGCAATGAAGAGAAAAATAATAATTTCTATTCTAATAATTTTATCTTTTACATCATTAAGTAAATGTGAAAGAGATGATATCTGTATTGAAGGAACAGCGGGAACTCCAAACTTAATAATTAGATTTTTTGATGCTAATAATATAAATGAGCCAAAAAATGTTCCTTTTTTAGTGATAAATAAATTAGATGATGATTATCGAGATTACATAAGAAGATATTTATTAGGAAATGATTCAATTTCAATACCACTTAAAGACTCTCAAGACTTCACTCAACTAAAGTTTTTTTATAATTGGGGTGGTGAAGATGAAAATATAGATACATTAAAAATAAATCATGATCGTTTCGATATTTATATGGATAGAGCATGCGGTTTTAAAGGTCAATTTATATTTAACGAAAATCCAATTGAAGGAATTGGCACTGAAAATTCCTGGATTAAATCATATAAAATCATAAAAGATTCAATATTAAATGAAAACAGCATGCACCTGGCATTGTATCATTAGTTTTATTTTTATTATTAATTTACAATTACTATCTGCCCAATCTAAAAAAGACAGTTTAGTTAATGATAAAACAAAAGCTCCATTAACACTTCGTTTTGGTGTTGATCTTTTTCAACCTGCCATATCTCAATTTGATAAAACTTTTAAAGGTTTTGAAATTGTTGGAGACCTTAGAGTAAAAGAAAACCTTTATCTGAGTTCCGAAATTGGGACTCTAGAAAGAACTCAACAATCTGAACTTATAAACTTTACAACATCTGGAAGTTATATTAAATTTGGGTTTGATTTCAATATGTATAAAAACTGGACTGGAATGAATAATCAGGTTTATTTAGGTTTTAGATTTGCAAACAGCCTATATAATCATAATATTAATAATTACTTACTATATAGAACTGAACAAATTTTTGAGGAGGAACTTGTTCAAAATGAATACTCTACTGGGAAATTAAGTGATTTAAATGCTCAATGGATTGAATTCTTAGTTGGAATGAAAGTTCAAGTTTTAAAAAACACTTATATGGGGTTTAGTCTAAGACTTAACAGATTATTGGGCAGCACTTCTTCGGAAAATTTTGGTGTTTTATTCATTCCTGGATTTAATAGAGTTACAGATGAAAATATTTTCGGCTCATCCTTTAATTACACCCTCACCTATTCAATTCCCTTTAAATGGGGGAAATCTAGATAATACTTTAAGGTTTATTCAGCTTGTGAATTTTTTTTGTTCCCGGATAAATAGGAAAATATAATAGTCGAGATTCTAACTTACCATTAAATAATTTTATTTTTCTGCTCGGTCTTAATCCAACATACTTCATTGCATCCAAGTTAGAAGAGATAAACCATGCGTCAGTATTTGAGTATTTAGTCTTTAAGGTATCTCCTATGTTTTTGTATAATTCTTTTATATCGCCTTTTAACCTTTCTCCGTAGGGAGGATTTGTAACTAAATGTAATTTTTCATTAGAAGCCTTGCTTGTATCAAAAAAACTATTTTGATCAACTGAAATAAAATCACTTAAACTAGCCTGATTTATATTTTGTTTAGCTTTTAGAATAGCCGATGGAGACTTATCATATCCATAAACACGAATGCTAGGCTCCTTGACTTTCTTTAATTGTGAATTTTGAATCAACTCAAATAAATCAAGATCCCAATCTGGCCATTTTTCAAAAGCGAATTCATCTCTATTTATATTAGCTGGAACATTAGATGCCATCATAGCTGCTTCTATTAAAAAAGTGCCACTACCGCACATTGGATCTATAAAATCAATTGATTTATCCCATCCTGATAACTTAATTATTCCAGCAGCTAAAACTTCATTTATTGGAGCGATGTTAGTTGATGTTCTATAACCTCTTTTGTGTAAAGATTCACCTGAAGAATCTAATAACAAACTACAAACATTATTGTTAATATGAAGGTGAAAGCGAAAATCAGGATGTTTCAGATCAACATTTGGACGAGTCTTATTTTCATCTCTAAATTTGTCAACTAAAGCGTCCTTGGCTTTTTGAGAAACGAATAGTGAATGTGTAAAAATATTTCCTGAAAGGACCGAATCAAAAACAAAAGTACTTGATTCGTTCATGTAGTCACTCCATTGATATTTATACAGCTCGCTGTATAAGTCTTCATTGGAATTAGCTTTAAACTCATAAATTGGCTTTAGAATTTTAAGAGCCGTATGTAAACATAGGTTTGCTTTATAGATAAACCCTTTATCACCGATAAAAGATACTATTCTATTACCAATTTCTATATTTTGAGCACCAAGATCAAGAAGTTCTTTAGCAAGAACTTCTTCCATTCCATAAAAGGTCTTGGCAACTATCTTAAAATTATTATCCATAAATCATTTACAGATCAAAAATACTTTAATTTTGCTGAAATTATATTTTTATTATAAATGAAAATAATTAATATTTTATTGCCTTTAATTGGATGTTTAATCGGTTTTTATATTGCCTTTAATTTTAAGTCCAAAGATTTAAAACTGATTTTAGCTTTTAGTGGCGCACTACTTATAAGCTTAATTGTTACTGATATTCTACCTGTTCTATATCTTCAAACACCATTTACGCCTGGGCCTTGGATAATGATTGGGATTTTATTACAAATTATTTTAGAGTTTTTCTCGAAGGGTGCTGAACATGGTCACTCACACTCAACAACAAATCAGAATCAATCATTTATAATTCTAGGAAGCATATGTTTTCATGCCTTTTTAGAGGGTATACCAATAAATAAATTTGAAACATTAAGCTGGGGTTTATTTATTCATAAAATTCCCGTGGCAATGGTTGTTTATTTTATTTTTAAAAAGGTTAACGGCTCAGTTAAGTATAAATTATTGTGTTTGGGTGCTTTTTCTATCGCCACACCTTTAGGAGCAATTATTTCTTATAAGCTACCTCTTTTTGAAGATTTACTATATCCATTGACTGCTGTTGTAGTTGGGATGCTTTTGCACATTGGGACAACAATTTTATTTGAAAGTAGTGAAGGACATAAATTTAATCTTCAAAAAATTTTCAGTATTGTCGCAGCTATATTAATTGCTGCAATTATTTAATTTCAAATCTTACTTTAGGAAAGAATGGTTATTATTCTAAATCAGTGGATTAATACTATTTGAACTTGTAGTTTGTGTTTTACTGGAGAAGCAAATAATTTTAAAATATCAAATGATTTTAATTGATATTATCTTGGCTCACTCACGATTATGGTTTTAACTCAGGTTCTTGTTTAGCAACTGAAGGAAAAATCTAATTAGGTAAAATAAGAAATAACAGCTATATAATCTGACAATTACACTATAAACATGACATAAAGTCATGTTTATTTCATATTAATGCTGACAATCTGTCAATATTCTGTATGGGCATTGATTTTGTATTTAATAATTTGTAAAAAATGTTTAACTAAAATATAAATATTATGAATTTAATTAGAAAACAAAATACTAGATTTCCATCAATAATGGATGATTTTTTTAAAACAAACTGGGACATACCTATTCCAGATTATTCAAACTCAACACCAGCTGTTAACGTAAAAGAAGATGATAAGAGCTTTACATTACAAATTGCAGCTCCAGGGGTCAATAAAGATGATTTTCAAATAAGCTACGAAAACAAAGTAATGTCAATTGAGGTTGTTAAAAACAATGAAAATAAAAATGATGATTTCACAAGGAAGGAATTTGATTACAACTCATTCAAAAGAAGTTTTTCAATCCCTAAAAGTGTAGAATTGTCAAAAATAAATGCTTCTTACCTTAATGGTGTTTTAAAAATTAAATTACCTAAAAATAAAGAAGACCAATTACAACCTAAGAAATTTATTAAAATCAAATAATAATTTTTTTACAATATTGATATAATTTTAATTAGTTCCAAACCCTCCTTTCAGGAGGGTTTTTTTAAAAATTATTCATAATGAATCTATTAAAGTACAATACTTTAAGAATTGGAACTCTTTTTAATTCTATTTAATAAGTTTTTTCCAGAAACTGCACTAGCTGTTAATAATCCGGAAAACAAAGCCCCTCCTACTCCAGCAGTAACGATATCTTGTCCGGTAAGAAAAAAGTTTTTAATTTCTGTTTTAGGCTTTAGAAAAACTTGATTGAAACGCTCTGGATTATGATCAATTCCGTACAATTCACCTTTTTTATAATTAACAAAATTCTTTGTGGTTAATGGGCTTGACAATTCATAATGATCTATTTTATCTCTTAGATCTGGAATCTTATCAAATAAGCATTCTAAAAGTCTTTTAGAAATCTTTTCTTTGAGCTGATCATAATCACTCCCCCTTTTCATCCATTTTGTACCTTCCCATTGAGAAAAAGTTTCGTAAGGCAAAAGAGTAATAACATCAATAGTACTTTTACCAGGATATCTTTTATTCCATGTAGGGTCCTTAGATGATGGAAAAGAAATATAAACCAATGGAAATGGAGCATCGATATCATTCAAATAGTCTTCAACACACTGATCATGACTTCCTTTATCTGGATATATCCACAAATTATTTTTAGGGAGATTTAAATCTTCTGGTGATCCATTTAACCCAATATAAAGACAACCATGTGAAACCGACGGCTTAATTTCATTTAACCTTGGAGTTAAATTATATTTTTTACACATCTCTGATGGGATCAATTTTTCATAAGTATTAAAAACTCCAGTACCACTGACTATTTTATTTGCATAGAATTCTTTACCATCCGACATTAGAACACCAACAGCTTTATTTTTTTTCACAACAATCTGCTTCACTTCTGCACTAACTAAAATTGTTCCAGACGATCTCTCTATCACAGGATCTATTGTTTCTAAAATCCTTGAAGATCCGCCAACAGGGAAACTACCTCCATCAAAATAATGCTTAACTACCGATGCATGCATTGCAAAACTACTCTGTTTAGGAGGAAGACCATAATCTCCATACTGCGCAGTAAGAACTTTTATTAATTGATCATTTTTAATAATTTTTGATAAAACATCATAAGTTGTCTGATTTGAATATTTTAAATATTCTCTCCTCATGAAACGACCTAAAATCTTATCGATAAAACTTGGCAAAACTTTGCTTAAGTAGAATTTACCTGTAGCTTTATTTGAAGAAAAAATAAGATCTATGTAGTTTTTAATAGAAGTCTCTTGGTCAGGAAAATATTCTACCAATTTATTTTTAAAATTCTTAACACCTTTTACAAAATCATACTTTTTGTTACCAATAATCACCCTGTCGTAAACACTACCCATATCAGCCCATTTAAGCTTCGAATCAGTAATGTAATCGAATAACAGTCTTATAGCACTATTCTTTCTTTGAACCTCACCTATATAATGAATACCAACATCCCACTCATAACCTCTTCTTTTAAAAACATGCGTAAATCCACCAGCAGTGTAATGCCTTTCAAGAACAAGAACTTTTTTGCCTTCTTTTGATAAAATAGCTGCAGCAGATAAGCATCCAATTCCAGAACCAATCATTATTACATCGTAATGATCTTCTGTTTTATATTTTCTTTTATACGATTGAATCATTTAAAATAAATTTAACAAGTTAAAAGCTGTTCAAAAAACCCACCTATCTCCTTTTCGTTATCAACAAAATGAATTTCAAGTATCCAATCTCTTTTATTTCCATTTATATCTAGAGCTAACATATCGATATTATTATCAGGGTGGACATAGTTAGTTTTATCTTCTTTATCCAATTTTTCATGTGGAAAGTGACCAATTAAATGTCCGGCAATTTCACCTCCAAATTTCCAACCATAATTGTTTGCACTTTTAACTGCGTAATCGTAAAGCTCAGCCCCTGTTATATGTTTTCTTGAAATAAAAAAATTCTTACACTCATTCCAAGCTAGTGAAATATCTTTAACAAGCTTCAGCTTTAGCTTATCGTCTCCTAAAACATAAGTTCTTCCATAATCAGCCTCCCACTCGTCAAATATCGGTCCAAAATCAATAAACAAAATATCATCCTCTTGTATTATTAAATTATCTGGATTTTCATTATATGGCTTAAGAGTGTTTTTTCCAGCCCTAACAATTCTCTTGTGCCAATACTTTTTTATTCCATAAAGCTCGAAAGCTAGATTAAAGATCTCAGCATTAAGATCGTTTTCTGACTTGCCAGGACAAATTAAGCCCCTGTTATCAATTTGATTAAACAATTGAGCTGCTTTTTTTTCTGCCCCAATTAGTTGTAATTTAGTATCATTCATTTTATCTATTCATTATTTAATGGCTTAATTTAATAATTATTATTTGACTAAATCATGAGTAAAAAAATTATTT
This sequence comes from Candidatus Marivariicella framensis, assembly GCA_905182735.1. Lineage (GTDB taxonomy): Bacteria > Bacteroidota > Bacteroidia > Flavobacteriales > Flavobacteriaceae > Marivariicella > Marivariicella framensis. The sequence goes on along the minus strand of CAJJCT010000008.1, from coordinate 29,112 downwards.
TTCTTATATGTTAGAAATGAAAACTAATTGTGAAAATTGCAATAAGCACTTTCTAAATGTAAGTAAAGAAGTTTTCATATGCTCTTATGAATGTACTTTTTGCAAAGACTGTGTTGAAAAAAAACTAAAACATATTTGCCCTAACTGTAATGGCGACCTTCAAATAAGACCAATAAGAAATTAACACCAATTAAAAAAATCTACTCAATAGTTATAGTGCCTACCATACCTCCATGCAAAGAACATTGATAGTAGTATACACCTGCTTCAGTTGGCGTCCAAGAAACAGTCCCATCATCAACCCCATTACCCACTACTCCATCTATTAAATTTCCTGAGCCAGTTCCAGCTATTGTTTTTAAATAAAATGGGTGACCAGTTGCATCTACAACAAAATTGATATTATCACCAATATTAAAAACTAAACCTGGATCATTTCCAGAAACATTTCCATTCCTGTCGGTTCCACTTAAGCTATAATCGGATGAATTATTAGCGGTTACTGAGAGAGAATATGACTCAGAAGTATCAATGTTGAAGGACCAAACACCAGAGATATCTTGAATTTTAAACCAATTATTTTTGATGAAATCAATGTTAGAATTCTGGTCAGAATATTCATTTTCTCTTGCGCAAGAGGTAAACAAAAGCCCATTCATTACTTCAGCTTCTGTTAAAAAACCTTGATCTATCATTAAATTAATAGCAGCAGCTCCTCTAGAAGCAATTGCTCCACCTAACAATGAATTTGGATTAGGCTCGTTTTCAAAAACCGACTGGTTATAAGCAGCTAAGGCTTCTTCCATAAAAATAGATTTTGCTGATTCAATTATACCTATCTCTGCCGCAACATTGTGTGAAAAATACTCCGCGCCACCTTCTATGATCCATCTAGAGTTTGAATTCTCGTTTTGATCCATCAAATTTCTACAACTTTCATCTTCCAAATCCTGCTGAAATGCATGATAAGTTTCATGAATAAATAATTTTTTTAAATTTGGAATGCTCATTTCACTTGGAGCAGCAATTAAAACTAGTCTCACATCAGATGTAATTGCAAACTGAGAAGAAACATCAGCACCATTATTAATATAATTCATGTTTTCATCAACAATTTCTTGAAGTTGAGTCTCGTTGAAACTAGTATGTGTAGAAATCCAATTTGACATACTAGTTTCTATTGAAGATAATTGATCATTGTTTAGAACAACTTCGTAAGAATTAAAGCCTCCAGGACCAATAAAACCACCCTCACTTATTAAATTTCCAACTGGAAATACTATAGCCATTATTTTAGCAACTCTAGTATTCATTTTTAACGAAGAGGTGTTAAAAATTAATTCAAATTCTGATTCTGGAATTTCTTTTACTATTAAGGGATATATTAAATCGAAGCTTGGGGAGCTTTCAACAGAACTTATTTCTTGAAAATTTGCAGATATAGTAATATCTGAATTTACAATGATTGATATTGAAGCATCAGTAGAACTATTGCCTGTCCAATTCACGAAATTAAAACCAAAATTTGCAGACGCAGTAATTGTGACAGATGTGCCTTCATCATATGTACCCCCAGTTGATGATACTGAACCACCCAAGCCTGAAGTTACAGTTAATGTGTATTGAACTGTAACTGGTTCTGTCGTATCTACTGGAGGTTGAACTACAACTGAAGGTGTAACATATCCGTCATCAGATGATGAACAAGAATAAATAATTAAAAAAGTGATTATTAAAAGTTTCTTCATGATTATTTATTTATAGTATTAATAAATTATTGGGACTATAATCTCATTATTCCTGTTTATGAATCTATATGGGCTATTGTAGACTAAAATCTTTGTGTCTCCATTTATTTGTATGCTATTAAGATTGAGTTTTAAAATAAGTTCTTTTGAAAATTTGTTTTCTTTCTCAGAGTTAGTATAACCTCCATACTTAATAACTGCATAATATTGGCCGATACTTTGATATAATTTTAAATCTAAATTTAATGGGTTGGGAGCAGTTTCGAGAGTAATCTTGGATGGAAGAACAAATTCCATCGAAGATTTAGTGTTAGTTTTCTGCATATGAACTGGGGTTGTCATCGACATCTTTTGATTCAAGTCGTTTGAACCAGAAATATACTTAAACAGGGGGGCAAAGCCACTACTTTTATTTACATCACCATCATATTTTATCATCATAGAAGGTGGATAGTATCTAATCTCAATTCCATCAAAATTTGATACTATATCAAATTTTTGTGTTTCATATTGGGACATCATAAAAAGTGGATAAAGAAACATAATAAAAAAAAGGCATTCAATTCTATTTTTAAAATATTTATGATTATTTGATTTATTTTGCATTTTGAATAGATTGTGTGTCTGGCATCATTATATTTAAAATAAAAGATACTGGACAAAATTTAGTGAATGGACTAATAATTTGTAATAATTCAAAACCTAAACACATCCACTTTATTGAAAAAAAACTAAATAAAACTGCATTTACTATATAAAAAAGTCCACATACAGCATCGTCTCTTCTAACTTTTATCACGTCTCTATCACTCAGTTTTTTTAATTATGCCTAAAATTAATAAAATGATGCTAAACAATAAGATTTATTTTGCATAAATGAATATATATTTGTCTTTAAAATAAACAAGAATGAACCTTCATAGATTTATATTTTTAATATATATATTCTTATTAACCTCATCACCAATTTTAGGTCAAATCAACCCACAAAACATAACCATAGCTCGTGATAAATACGGAGTGCCTCATATTTTTACTAAAACCGATGCAGAACTGGCTTATGGATTAGCTTGGGCTCATTCGGAGGATGATTTTAAAACTATTCAACAATCATATCTCGCTGGAAACGCAATTCTTTCTAAACATATTGGTCTTAAAGGTTCAGGAGCTGATTTTTTAGCTCAGTTCATACGCTCTGATGAAATAGTTGAAAGGGATTATGAAAAAAAAATTAGTCCTGAATATAAAAAAGTTTTAGAAGGGTACTCTGAGGGGATTAATAGTTTTGCAGAGCAAAATCCAAACAAAGTTCTTCATCCAGACTTATTTCCTGTAACCCCAAAAAAAATGCTCAAATATGCGCATTTACAACTCTTTATATCTTCTGAAGGCGACTATTGGACCGAAAAAATAGTTAAAAATGATTTAAATTATAAAATTATTAATCAATCTATTGACCTCTATTCTAATCAAGAAAAAGGATCTAACACATTTGCATTTAATAGTAGTAAAACTAAAGATAAAAACACCTATTTGGCAATCAATACTCATCAACCACTTGACGGACCAGTCTCATGGTATGAAGTTCACTTGCAAAGCGATGAAGGAACAAATATATTAGGAGCTCTTTTTGCTGGAAGCCCTAATGTTTTAATTGGAGTAAATGAAGACTTAGGTTGGTGTCATACTGTTAACAGGCCTGATAAAACTGATGTTTTTGCATTAGAAATGCACCCTGAAAAGAAACACAAGTATCTAGTAGATGGAAAATATTATGATTTGGAAAAATATAAAGCTGAAGTAAGAGTGAAAATTTTAGGAATTCCATTTAAAGTTAAAAAGCAATATTTTAAAAGTATTTATGGTCCAACTTTAAAAAATAAATCTGGATATTATTCAATAAGAACCTCGTCTTTAAATGAAATAAGAGCGCTTGAACAATGGTGGAAAATGGGAAAGTCTAAAAATTTTTCAGAGTTTTATTCAACACTTAAAATGAAAGCACTTCCTGGTTACAATATTGGATATGCAGATAAAAATGATACTATTTTTTATATTTCTAATGGTCTAATTCCAAAAAGAGCGGAGGGTTACGATTGGAAAAATGTTGTGCCTGGAAATACCAAAAAAACATTATGGACAACAACTTATGATATTGAAGAATTACCACAAGTTCTTCAACCAAAGTCAGGTTATTTTTATAACACCAACCATTCTCCATTCTTATCAACCTCAACTGAAGAAAATCCAAATAAAAATAATTTTTCAAAAGACATGGGGTTTGAAACTTTTAATAATAATAGATCCACAAGGTTGAAATATTTAATTGACCAAAATTTAAAATTCGATTATGACGATTTTAAGAAAATTAAATACGATAATACTCTTCCAACTCCAATGGCTTATTCATGGATGGATATAAACGCTCTGTTCGATATAAAAGCAGATAAATACCCTGAAATTCGAGATATTTTAATTGATATTCAACAATGGGACAGAAAAGCAGATGTTAACTCAATTGGAGCAGGAGCATATGCAATTTTGTACTTTAAACTCGGCAAGTATTATAATATGTTATCCGAACCTAAAATTTTTCCTAAAACTTTTTTAATTAATGCTTTGAAGGAAACAAAGGAACACATGATGAAATATTTTGGAAAAGAAAAAGTTAAATTAGGAGAGTTTCAAAAATTAGTTAGAGGAGATAAAGAAATACCTATTTATGGATTAAGAGATGTTCTAACAACAATGAAATCTGTCCCATATAAAGAAGGAATGAGTCAAGTTATAGCTGGCGAATCTTATATTGAATTAGTTAAATTCACACCTGAAGGACCTGAAATAGAATCAATCATATCTTATGGAAGTTCAGATGATCCTAAAAGTATACATTACAGTGATCAGATGGATAAATACGCTTCTTTCAAAACAAAAAAAATGACATTAGATAAACAACTAATCCTTTCAAAAGCAATCAAAATTTATAATCCTAAATAGAGCTTTCTAAAGCTTTCTTGTAAACTTCTTCGTATTTAGGAATGATATTAGAAATATCAAAACTTATAGCTTGTTCAAAAGCCCCCTTTTGAAGCTTTTCATACAACTTGTCGTTAGACAACGCTTTAATTGTGTTATTCGCCATTTGCTTAACATCTCCAATTGAAGATAAGTATCCTGATATTCCATCTATATTTACTTCAGAAAGACCTCCAGTATTAGTTGATATAACTGGAACTTTATGAAGCATCGACTCTAATGCAACTAATCCAAAACTCTCTTTTTCAGATGGTAACAAAAAAATATCACTATAACACAGTAATTCATTAACCTCATTGCTTTTACCTAAAAACAAAACCTTTTCACTTAAATTATTTTTTTTAACATATCTCTGAGCTTTAATTCTTTCAGGTCCTTCTCCTACCATCAGTAATTTAGAAGGAATTTCTTTTTGAACAATCTCAAAAATCTTAACAACATCTTTAACCCTTTTTAAGGGTCTAAAATTAGAGATATGTATTATAATTTTTTCTTTATTATCTGCTACTGACTCTCTGTGGCATGGTCTTTCAAGATGAGCATGTTTATTGACATCAATGAAGTTTGGAATAACTTGAATCGGTTTGTTAATATCAAATAGGCTTTCTGTATCATTTTTTAAACTTTTAGAAACTGATGTCACAAAATCAGAATTGTTAATACTAAAAGTAACTGCTGTTTTATAAAAAGGATGACTTCCTACTAGGGTTATATCTGTGCCGTGAAGAGTGGTAACGATAGGAAGAGAAACACCTTCATCTTTAAGCATCATTTTAGCCATGTATGCAGCGTAAGCATGAGGGATCGCATAATGAACATGTAATACGTCTATTTTATAGGCTTTAACGACATCTACTATCCTACTGGATAAAGCTAGTTCATAGGGTTGATAGTGAAATAAATCATACTCTGGAACAAAGACTTCATGAAAAAAAATATTTTTATTTAATGTATCTAACCTTACAGGTTGTTTATAGGTTATAAAATGTATCTCATGACCTAATATAGAAAGGGCATGACCTAACTCAGTAGCTACTACTCCACTCCCTCCATAAGTTGGGTAACAAACAATTGCAATTTTCACATTTAATTATTTAATTTTCCAAAGCATCATACAACAAACCCTGAATTCGAGTTCGAATATTATGACTAACTAACAATTTATTTTCCATAGTTGGAAACGTTCTATTTGATAAAAATACAAATACTATTTCTTTTTCTGGATCTGCCCAAGCATAAGTCCCAGTAAAACCAGAATGACCAAAGCTTTCTTTAGATATGCATCCACAAGTTGAACCAACTCCTTCTATTTGAGGTTTATCAAAACCAACTCCGTGTCGATTTCCATATTCGCAATAATAACAACTATTAAATAAATCAAAGGTAGATTTTGAAAATAATTTTTTGTTATTATAAAAACCTTTCTGTAAATACATTTGCATTATAATAGCCACCTCATATGCATTTGAAAAAATTCCAGCATGCCCACCAACACCCCCTAACATAGCAGCTCCCATGTCGTGAACATCTCCTTGAAGAGTTGTATGCCTATAATAACTATCTACTTCAGATGGAACAATGATGTCTTTTGAATATTTATTTTTGGGATTATAAGTAGTGAAATATAACCCTAATTGGGAGTATATTTTGTCTTCAACAAGAAAATCTAATCTTGTATTGTGAGCTGCTTCTAGATATTGTTTTAAAATATAATATGTTAAGTCAGAATAATTATCCTTTCTTTTATAAGATTTAAGCTTTAAAGTATCAATAAGTTCACTTTGCTTGATTTTTTTGAGTATTTGTTTTTCAAATCTATTTTTTAAATATAAGTTCTCAGTTACTTTCAATTTATGAGATCTAGAATACTCAGTATTGTAAAATCTTTTCTTTGGTTTACCATCATTGGTTAAAGTTTCTTTATAAAAAGGAATCCATGGTTGTAATCTTCCATTATGAGAAAGGATTTCTTTTAATGAAATATTTTGCTTATTTGAATCTTTCCATTTAGGCAGCAATTCACCAATCTTAGTATCTAAATTTATTTTACCTATAGAAACATCTCTCATAACTAGAGGTAATGTAGCTAATATCTTAGTTAGTGAAGCAACATCATAAATTGAAGAATCCGTTACTTTCGTTAATTTATCATATGTGTGATATCCAAAATTCTTTTGATAAACAATCTTGCCATGTCTCGCAATTAACATTTGAATCCCAGGGGTCATAAAAGAGTCTATAGCAGTTTTTGCTAGTTGATCTATAGCATTCAATTTACTTGCATCAAACCCCTCAAGCGAGGGTTCTGAGTAACCTAAAAACTGTTTTGATAGTATTTTTATACCTGATCCTAATGGGTATTTTTTACCAGCTCTAACAGGTGTTTTACCATCAATTTCATTAACTCCAAACATTGAGTCGACGGTTACTTTTTGAGCAATTTCATTATTTTGATAACTGATTATTATACTTTTAATATTATTAAGTTTTTCAATTTCATAAACAGAATACGGATTAGCAAAAACATTAACAATGACAGGTATTTTTGAACTAACTTTTCTTATTAATTGTATTTCTTTTGAGGAAAACTTCGTGTTTAGAAATGGATTATTATCGACTTTATTAGGATGCCACCCGATTATAATAGCGTCCCATTTATTTATTTTAGCTTGATTAATAATATTTTTGTAGTCATAACCAACTACATCATCAACATGAGCATATGCTTTTAACTTATTATTGAAATGCAATCCAGAGCCTTTCCCTAAAGATAAATAACCATATTTGTTATTGATTTTAAGAGGCAGTATTTGATTTTTATTTTCAAGAACAGTAATAGCTCTTTGAAAAACTTTAGAAACCAAAAGTGTGTCATTAGCAGAACTTAAAGGATTATCTAACAACTTAACAGGAGTATATTTATTTAAATTAGATTTATATTTAGACTTTAATATCTTTTTAACCGAATGCTCTAATCTTAATTCAGAGATTAAACCAGATAAATATGCCTTTTCAATTGCACTTATTCCTTCAGGAATATTTTCAGAAATTAAAATAATATCATTTCCAGCATTAAAAGCTGCTAAATCTATATTACCAATTATTTTTGAACCTAAAACCCCCTGCATGTTAAGTGCATCAGTAAAAATTAAACCATTAAAACCTAATTCATTTTTTAATAAATTAGTTACTATGTGTTTAGATAATGATGAAGGCAGATCAGAATCCTGAAGACTAGGGATGTTTAAATGACCTATCATGATCGATGAAACTCCTTCTTCTATAAGTTTTTTAAAAGGTGCTAATTCTATTTCATAAATATGTTTTTTATTAGACTTTATAGTTGGTAGGGTTTTATGAGAATCTTTTGATGTTTCTCCATGTCCAGGAAAATGCTTGCCAGAAGTCAAAATATTTGCACTATGCATTCCTTTCATAATTGCAATACTTTTTTTTGAAACAATTTCTACTGATTCACCAAATGATCTATTTCCAATAATTGAATTTTTAGGATTTGTATTTACATCTAAAACAGGAGCAAAATTCATATTTATTCCTAACCTTAAAGATTGTTCACCAATTCTTTTTCCAATATCATATATTAAATCATTATCATTAACTGCTCCAAGAGTCATGTTCCATGGAAATGGTAAAACATCATCCAGTCTCATTGCCACTCCCCATTCAGCATCCATAGATATTAATAGTGGAATCTTTGCTTCTGTCTGAAAGATATTACTCCATTCAATTTGAGATTTACTATTTCCTTTCGAAAAAATAAGACCTCCAATTTTATATTTCTTTACTAAGTCTAATGTTTTTTTTAAATGCACAGAGTCTCCATTAGAAAAAACCATAGGAATAAAAAGTTGACCTATTTTCTCTTTTAACGAAATGGAATTATAAATACTGTCTACCCATTTTTTTTGTAATAAATAATCAGATGTTATAAGTGGATCAGGTTGTTGAGAGTTTGTTTTTAAAATGCAAACTAATATCAATATTAAACTATAGAAATATTTCATTTTTTACTTGATAAAACGAGAATGCCAGCTGTGTTTCATAGGAATCTCCCACTCAGATTTATACCCAGCTAAATCATTAACTAAGTTATTAAAAACAACTGTATTAGCATTTATTGAACCTTTTTTCACCATATCTTTAAAATCATTTAAACTTTTATAAGTTAAATATTCACCTTGCTTAAAGGTTACATTCATTTTGTCAAGTAAAATAATATTATACTGTTTTTCCAAAGATTGAATAAAATGAACGGAGGAATCAATAGAACAGCCAGAAGCTGAATTAAAATCAGTTTCTAATCCAATAACAATAAATCTGTTGTATGGAATATCTACTGAAGCTAGAAGTGAACTATCATGAGCAGTCCATTGATTAGTAAAATCATCACATAATTTTTTAATTTCTACAACTTCAGCATCACTGAGTTTTCTGCTTGCCGGATAAATCCATACTCTAGCATTATCTGAAAGTTTGTTAAAAGGTGTTTTCATTTTTATAGATCTTCAGCTTCAGCTATTAATTCTGCAATGTCTTTAACCGGTAAAGAATCTTCTTTTTCTTTGTTTTTGACACCATCAGTCATCATTGTATTACAAAAAGGGCAACCCGTTGCTATTATATCGGGTTTTGAATCGATAGCCTGTTCAGTTCTTTCAATATTAATGTCTTTATTCCCCTTTTCGGGTTCTTTAAACATTTGAGCGCCACCCGCACCACAGCATAAGCCTTTAGACTTACAGTTTTTCATTTCAACTAACTCAGCATCTAATTTCTTGATTAAATCTCTTGGAGCTTCATAAACTTTGTTTGCTCTTCCCAAATAGCAGGGATCATGAAATGTGATTCGCTTACCTTTAAAACTTCCTCCTTCAAGTGTTATCTTTCCATCATCAAGTAATTTTTTAAGAAACTGAGTATGGTGTTGAACCTGATAATCTCCACCTAATTCCGGATATTCGTTTTTAAGAGTATTAAAACAATGAGGACAGGTTGTAACTATTTTTGTAACCTCATAAGCATTCATAACCTCAATATTAGCAATAGCCTGCATTTGAAATAAAAATTCATTACCTGATCGTTTTGCTGGATCACCAGTACAACTTTCTTCAGGACCAAGAACAGCATAAGAAATAGCTGAATGATTTAATATTTTAATAAATGCCTTTGTTATTTTTTTTGCTCTTTCATCAAAACTTCCAGAACAACCAACCCAAAAAAGAACATCAGGTTTTTTGCCCTCTGCAGCCATAGAAGCTAAAGTAGGTATTTGCATATCTTAATTTTTAAGAATTATCATCATCAAACACTTCAATAGTTACTTCTTTTTCAACCAAATCAGTGAATTTTCCATTATAACGTGTTGCCTTAACAAGATGATTATCAACCCAATGATAGTTACCCCCCCTAGGCTTACCCATAAGAAGGCTGTGATATTTAAATCCGTTTTTCTTTAACCATTCAGATGTTACTTCTCTATGGGATTCTACTCGGGAAGTGAAAAAACAAATAAGATGACCTTCTTCATACCACTTATTTAAAGTTAGTAAAGCGTCTGGATAAACCTCTGCTGTTCCCATTCTTTCTGGCTCCTCATTTGGTATATCATCACAAATAGTTCCATCAATGTCAATTAAATAGTTTTTAACTCCATCTGGCAAAACAGGGCTAACAATTTCTCCATCCTCTACTTTTTTATGTAAATAATTTTCCACTTCTTCTTTTTGCATAATAATTTATTAATTAATTTGATCTTCATTTGCCCACAATAACCTATCTTGATTATTAAAGGGCCACGGAGCTCCATTATTCTCAATATTGCTCATCATATTATTTAAATCTCCAGGAGCTGAAGATTTTTCCATAACTAAGTATTGGCGCATATCCATAATAATAGATAAAGGATCAATTCCAATAGGACAAGCTTCAACACAAGCATTACATGATGTGCAGGCCCAAAGCTCTTCTGTTGAAATATAATCATTAAGTAATTCTTTTCCATCAGGAATAAACTTTTGTTTATTTTTTCTGTAATTCTCACCAACTTCTACTAATCGATCTCGTGTATCCATCATTATTTTTCTTGGTGATAATTTTTTTCCAGTTTGATTGGCGGGACACTCGCTAGTACATCTGCCACATTCAGTACATGTATACGCATTAAGCAACTGAACCCAATTCATGTCAATCACATCAGAAACACCAAACTTTTCTGGAGGTGATTCAGAAGGGGCAGATGCAAAGGGGTCAATGTTTGGATCCATCATTAACCTAACTTCTTTTGTGACGTTAGAATTATTTTTAAATTTTCCCTTTGAATCAAGGTTAGCGTAATAAGTATTTGGGAATGCAAGTAAAATATGTAAATGTTTTGAATAGTATAAATAATTTGCAAAAATCAAAATTCCAATTATATGTAACCACCAAAAAGTGCGTTCTAAAACTATTAAACCTGACTGAGAAAAACCATCATATAATGGCTGTAAATATATTGAAATTGGATAAGCTCCCGCTTTCAAATAATGGGGAGTATTTAAATCCTGCAATAATCCATCCGTTGCATTCATTGATAAAAATAAAAACATTAAAACAATCTCAAAATAAAGAATGAAATCTGCGTCATTTTTTGGCCAACCTTTCATTTCAGGATTCATAAACCGTTTTAACTTAATTATATTTCTTCGCATCCAGAAAATAATAACTGATATAAAGACTAGAAAGGCTAGTATTTCAAATGTTCCTATTAGAAAATTATAAAATCCACCCAAATAAGGAGCAAAAACTCGATGGGTGCCTAACAAACCGTCTACTATGATTTCAAGCAGTTCTATATTAATCAAAATAAATCCTACATATACTATAATGTGTAAAATACCAGATACAGGCCTATGAACCATCTTAGATTGTCCTAAAGCTAAGAGAGTCATGTTTATCCACCTTTCTTTCTTACGATCATTTCTATCAATATCTTTTCCTAATCTAATATTGCTGATTACTTTTTTAATATTGACTACAAAAAGGCTCAAGCCAATTGAAAAAACAATAAAAAACAAAATGTTAGGTATAAATGTCATATTTAAAGAAGTCAATTATTATTTTTCAGATTTTTCTTTCTTTCCGAAAATTGAAAATTGAACATATCGTTTTGGATTTTGTTTTAAATCATTTAAAAGGTCCTCTAACGCACTGGCTGCATCATCTAATCTGTCATAAACATTATCGTTTTTCAAAAATTTACCAGCTGAACCCTCACCTGCCTTTAAAGACAGAAGTAGTTGATTAATATTATTAGCAACGATTTCATATTGCTTAACAGTATGTGAAAAATTAATTGCAGTAAGAGAATCCGTTATTATTGATAGGTTCTTCGAAGTATTAGATAAATTATCCATAGTGGTAGAGAAATTATCTTGATTAGAGACTAAAAGATTAGACAGAACAACTGATGCATTATTAATATTTTCAAGAGAAATACTAAGATTTTTTAAAGTGTTTTTTAGGTTATTTTGAGTGTCCACATTTAAAACATTACTAACACCAATGAAAAGGGAATCTACACTAGTTAAAGTGCTTTCTATTTTTTCTTGTAAAGGTGCAATTTGACGGTTAACAAGTTCGGTAAAACCAGGTTTTATTAAAGAAACTAATGTGTCGCCAGAAATTACAGGCTTATCAGAATCAAATTTCGGCACAATTGATATGGCTTTTCCACCAATAAGTCCAGTTTCATATAAAACTGCTTCACTATATTTAGAAAAATTAATATCACCGCGAATGTTCATTGAAATTAATATATCTGTTGTTCCAGGTAGAAAATCAGCCTTTATTACTGAACCAATAGATAAACCATTTAAAGTTATTTTTGCTCCTGGAATTAAACCTTCAATCTCTGGATAGATAGTATATAAGATCTTTTGACTTTTTAACAAAGATTGTCCCTTGAGAAAACTATATCCAAAAACAAACAATAAAAGTCCCATCAAAACTAAAAAAAAAGACTTTATTTCTTTGGAATACTTAATCATAACACAAAACTAGTTAAATTTAATTAAATCGTGATTTAATATTTTATTCATTTTTTTTAGCTTCTTCTATTGATATACTATTTCCATTCAAAAATGCAACTAAAAACGCAGTTTTAAAACCCTTTTTTATTGCTTTACTTAAATCACTTTTAGCATTCTTATATTTTTTAGAATCTCCATAATAGTATCTATACATTATACCATTATTAATTCTATGTATTGGTTTTAATCCTTTAAAATTATAAGGAAAAGTTCCTATTTTATTTTTACTTGCTGCAATTTGCACTTTATATGAAATTTTTTTTGTGACTTTTAAGTCAATATCACCATTGTAAACATTAAAGTTTTCTATAGATTTATTTATGTTATTTTTATATTCAATTATTGCCTTTGAAACTGCTTTAGCAATTGAATTTTGGCCCTTTGATGAGTTTAAATATGCTCCTTCTTTTTTATTTGTCAAAAAACCTGCTTCTACTAAAACACTTGGCATATAGGTGTTTCTTAATACTAAAAAACCTGCTTGTTTGACTGTTCTATCTTTTCTTTTAAGAACGCTCACAAAACTATTTTGAATTGAAGTTGCTGCCAAAATACTTTGCTCCAAATACTCTTCTTGCATGAGCAAAAGGCTAATTACAGATTCTGGATTGTTAGGATCAAAGCCATCATATTTTTTTTCGTAATCATCCTCCATAAATATTACTGAATTTTCTTTCTGAGCTACTCTAAAGTTTCGATCATTTTCATGCAATCCCAAAACAAAAGTTCCAGCTCCAAATGCTTTAGAAGATCCAAACGCATCGCAATGAACAGAAATAAATAAATCAGCATCAGCATCATTCGCAATTTGAGCACGTTTGTTAAGCTCTACATACTTGTCATTTTTTCGAGTATATATAACCTTAATTTCCCTATCTTTGGATAGTAATTTTCCAATTTCAAGAGTAATTGTCAATGCAATTTTTTTTTCTAAATAACCATTACCATTATTGCCAGTATCACGTCCACCGTGACCAGCATCAAGCACGACAATAAATTTCTTAGACGAGCTTATAGGGTGGTTGAATTGAATTATCCATGGAGTTATTATAAATATTAATAAATTTAGGTGTAAGATTTTCATTTCATTAACGTTACATTATCAGGAGAACTATAAAAATATCCTTAATTTTGAATTATTATTAAATTCTATACAAATTTAAGAGGTTTCATCTTGCAGTCAAAGTTTAGTTATACATCATCATTGTTCATATTTTTATGGAGCTTAGCCTCCTATGGGCAAATTGACTCATTAAAACTAAATAATATTAAAGTTCAAAATACCCAAATTCTTGATAGTACTAATATTAAAAACCCTCTTCTTCTTGACATGATTACATATAATGCTGAGGATTATGTTAGAATAAATAGAAAAGAAAACAAACTATACCTCTATAATAAAGCTGAGTTATATTATGGAGACATAACTCTTCGCTCTGGGATAATAATTCTTGACTATAAAGAAAAAGAAGTCTACGCAGGAAGAATTATAGACACAAGTGGAACACTAGTCCAATATCCTTTTTTTAAGCAGGGTGTTAACGAAATAAACCCTGACTCAATTAGGTATAATTTTGATACACAAAAAGCACTAATATGGAATTCGAAAACAGATCAGGGCGGAATGAATGTCTACTCAAATTACACTAAAAAACAAAATGATTCAGTTTACTATATTAAAGATGCAAAAGTAACTACTGGAGGTGAATTAGATGATGCTGATTATTATTTTAGAGTAAGAAAAGGTAAGCTTGTTCCAGGAGGAAAGATAGTGACAGGGTTTACAAATATGTACATAGCTGATGTCCCAACTCCTGTAATGCTTCCATTTGCATACTTTCCTACAACTCAAAACCAGTCATCTGGCTTTATTTTCCCTTCAATTGGGGAAAACAATAATCGAGGTTATGCAATTCAGAATGGGGGATATTATTTTAATTTATCTGATTATTTTAATCTTGCTCTAATTGGAGATTATTATACAAATGGAAGTTATGGTTTTAGAGCAGACACCCAATATAAAAGGATGTATAACTATAACGGAGATTTAAGTTTTAGATATGAAAATTTAGTTAGTGGTGAAAGAGGATTATCCGGCTATTCTAAATCTACAGTGTTTAACTTCAGGTGGTCTCACAGTAAAGATGCTAAAGCTTCTCCCTACTCAACATTTTCAGCTTCTGTAAACTTTGGAAGTAGTGATTATTATCAGCAATCCGTTAATCAATTAAATAATCCTAATTTCTTAAATAACAACTTAAGTTCTTCAGTTTCATATTCAAAAACATTCCCTGGCTCTCCCAGAGTTAATATTTCTATGACTTCAGCTATGTCGCAAAATTCTCAAACTAAAAATGTAAACTTAACATTGCCTACTCTTCAAACAAATATGGAAAGGATTTTCCCTTTTGCACCCAAAGAGGGAGGTAAAAAAGGGATTTTACAAAACATAAATTTTCAATATACTTCTAGGGCTGAAAATAGAATTATTACTACTGAAGATAATTTGTTTAAATCCGAAATGTTTAAAGAGGCTAGATCAGGAATGATACATAATATTCCATTAAGTACAAATTTTAAATTATTAAAACACTTGAGTATTTCTGTTGGAAGTTCATATCAAGAGGTGTGGACTCCTCAAACAATAAGATATAACAATTATAACGAAGAATCAGAAATAGTAGTTAAGGATACAATAAGAAAATTTGATGCTTTTAGAACCTACAACCTTAACTCTAGTATTGGCACTACCATTTATGGTACTTTTAATTTCGGTGTGGATAAAAAAATTCAATCAATTAGACATACTATAAGGCCTAATATTTCATATAGCTATAATCCAAGTTTTGAAGACCAATATTATGACACATACATAATAGATGCTGACGGAAATACTGCATCCTATTCAAGGTTTGAAGGAGGTTTGTTTGGTACTCCAGGCAATTCTTTTTCCAGTAATGTTGGCATAACAGTTAATAACTCTTTTGAAGCTAAGGTAACTGACAAAGACTCAACAAAAACAGATCCAAAAAAAATAAAACTTCTTGATAATTTAAATTTTGCAACAAGCTACAATGTGTCTTCAGATTCCTTAAAGTGGTCTCCTGTAAGAATGTCAACAGGATTTAAAGCTCTTAATAATAAATTAAATATGAACCTTGGAGCTACTTTTGATCCATATGCTTTAGATGAAAACAAAAGAAGATACGGAACCTTCAATTATAAAACAGGTGGATCTTTTTTAAGAATGACTAGTGCTAATATAAATATGAACTATTCAATATCCAATAAAGATTTTGAAACTGATTCAAAAAACGATAGAGAAGAAGAAGAATCCAAGGATAAGGAAACAGCTTCTAGCGGTGGAAGAAATGATGGTTTATTTGGAAGAGCAGTAAAATTAGATGGCAAAAGGATGAATCAATTTAAAGAGGCTCAATCAGAAAGTAAATATCCTTTATACAAAACTAAGATACCATGGGATTTTAAAGTTGCCTGGTCCTTTACATATAGTAATCGAAGGCAGGAACGAGAAATATCAAATAACTCACTAATGTTTAGCTCAAACGTTACCTTAACTCCAAAATGGCAAGTATCAGCATCCTCTGGTTATGATTTTAAAGGGAAAGGATTTACATATACCTCTTTAGGTTTTGATAGAGATCTAAATAGCTGGAGAATGAGTTTTGATTGGGTTCCCTTTTCTAATAGAGCATCCTGGAACTTTTTTATTGGTATAAAATCTGGATTATTAAGTGATATTAAATACGAAAAAAACAGAGAACCTGACAGAAAATTAAATTAAATAATTATGAAAAAAGAAATTATTCTAACTTCTGATGCTCCAGCACCAATTGGACCATACAATCAAGCTGTAAAAGTAAATGGAATTTTATACTTGTCTGGCCAAATTCCATTAACATCAAAAATGGATTTAATAAAAAACGATCTTAAAAAAGAGGTTAATCAGGTAATGATAAATCTCAAAGCTGTTTTAAATGCTGCTAACATGAGTTTTAAAAATGTTGTAAAGAGCACAATTTTTCTTAACAATATGGATAATTTTCAGTCCGTAAATGAAGTTTATGGAGAGTTTTTTGAAAATGAAATAGCTCCAGCAAGAGAAACATTAGCTGTAAAGACTCTACCTAAAAATGTAAGAGTTGAAATAAGTATGATTGCGCATGATTAAAGTTAAATCAAATTATCTATTTGTAATTTATGATGATTTAGAAGACCATCTATTGGTCTTCTAATTATACTTCCAATACTTAGCTCATATTCAATTAGTATTTCTTTTATTTCATCCTGAAGATAAAACGCGATAGATCCCACAAAATGAATTGGAACTTCCCTACTGTTGTTGAACTGTAAAATTTGATGTTCTATAAACCTTTTAAGCCCATTATGAATAATGCCTTTCATTATAGGATGACTTTTTCTATCAATAAGAAACTTGGCAAATGTTGCAAGATAAGTATTTGGATTTTCTTTCCTGTAAATGTTTTCTTTAACAGTATCTGGATCAAGCTTAAACTCATTTTCAAATGCTTTAGAGTGTTCTTCTGTCATTTCTTTGAAGTAATAACTCCTTATCAATTGTTTGCCAAAAAAATTACCGCTTGCTTCATCCATTAAAACGTAACCTAAAGAAACTACTCTTTGTTCAATGTCTTTACCATTATAATATGTGCAATTTGAACCTGTACCTAATATACATACTATAGAGGGCTCCCCTGGCTTGAAAGCAGAATACACAGCTGCATAGGTGTCTTCTTTAATGTCTAATTCTGCGTTAGAGAAAATTTCTCTAAAGATTTTCTCAATTCTTTTTTTAGAGGAGCTAACACCGCATCCTGCTCCATAAAAAAAAAGCTTAGTCACCTCATTTCTATTTTGATAAAGATCGTAGTTGTTAATTATTCTTTCATTTAATATGGCACTTGATAAAACCTGAGGGTTTAAACCTAGGGTCTGAGTTGAAAATAAAACTGATCCAATATCATCAATTGAAATCCAATCAGTCTTAGTAGAGCCACTATCTACGACTAAAATCATAATTAAACTTGTTTTACATATTTAGCTAGATCTAAAAGTTTATTAGAGTATCCACATTCGTTATCATACCAAGATATAATCTTAAAAAAACTATCATTCAACTCCATTCCAGCTTCAGCATCAAAAATAGAAGTTCTTGAATCACCTATAAAGTCTTGAGATGCTACAGGCTCATCCACATACCCTAAAATTCCTTTTAAATTATTTTTTGAAGCATTAAGCATTTTAGCTTTAATTTCTTCATAGGAAGTTTTATTAGAGAGCTTAACAGTCAAGTCAACAACTGAGACATTAGCAGTAGGAACACGAAATGACATTCCAGTCAATTTCCCATGCAGTTCAGGAATTACCTTCCCAACTGCTTTTGCTGCACCTGTTGAAGCAGGTATTATATTTATTAACGAACTTCTACCCGCTCTAAAATCTTTTTTTGAAGGACCATCCACAACAAACTGAGTAGCTGTAGCAGCATGAACAGTAGTCATCAAACCTTCTTTAATTCCAAAATTATCATTTAAAACTTTGGCTATTGGAGCAAGACAATTTGTGGTACATGATGCATTTGAAACGATTAAATCACTGGATTTAATATTTTCATGGTTGACTCCCATCACAAACATTGGAGCATCTGGAGAAGGAGCAGAAATCACAACTTTCTTTGCCCCACCTTTAATATGAAGGTTGGCTTTTTCAATAGATGTAAAAATACCTGTACATTCAGCTACAACATCAGTGTTCATTGAGCCCCAAGATATATGTTCAGGATTACGCTCAGCTGTAATTAAAATTGTCTTATTATTAACAATTAAGCTGTTACCATCAACCTCAACAGTTCCAGTAAACCTTCCATGAACTGAGTCATACTTTAAAAGATAAGCTAAATGATTAATTTCTAATAGATCATTAATAGCTACAACTTCAATATCATCTTGTTCCATAGCAGAACGAAAAACCATTCTCCCTATTCGTCCAAAACCATTTATTCCTATTCTTAAAGACATAATATTTTTTTTAATTAAAATTTAAATGAATTATATAGACAGTATTTCTGAAACACGAATTAAATTCTTGTTGATTTCAGTTTGTCCTTTTATCGCTTCTTCTAATGGACTTATGACCATAATATCATCTTTTATGCCAACCATCACATTATAAGTTCCACTTATAAGAGAATCAACAGCATGTACTCCCATTCTCGATGCTAAAACTCTATCAAAACATGAAGGTGCTCCACCTCTTTGTATGTGACCTAAAACTGAAACTCTCACTTCGTATTCAGGCATATTGTTTTCTACGTATGATGCAATTTCAAAAACATTTTTACCAGTTTTATCACCTTCAGCAATCATTACAATACTTGAAGATTTTCCAGACTTTTGACTTTTTTTAAGCGACTCTAACAATCTTTCAAGCCCCATATTTTCTTCAGGTATTAAAATTTCTTCTGCTCCAGCGCCAATTCCAGCATTTAAAGCAATGTGTCCAGCATCCCTACCCATAACTTCAACTATAAATAAACGATTATGTGATATAGCAGTATCTCTAATTTTATCAATTGATTCCACTACCGTATTTAATGCCGTATCAAATCCTATAGTAAAGCTAGTTCCTGAAATATCATTGTCAATGGTACCTGGAATACCTATAATTGGAATATTATGCTCTTTTGTAAAAAGAATAGCACCAGTAAATGATCCATCACCACCAATTACAACAAGTGCATCAATCTCATATTCTTTAATTTTATTAAATGCCTTTTGTCTTCCTTCTTTACTATAAAATTCTTGACACCTGGCTGTTTTGAGCACAGTCCCTCCTTTATTAATTATATTATTTACACTTCTAGCATTTAATTTTTTAATTGATCCTTCAATCATTCCTTGGTAGCCCTTGTAAATCCCAAAGCACTCAATATTGTTGTATACACTTGATCTCACTACTGCTCTGACCGCAGCATTCATTCCAGGAGCATCTCCTCCTGAAGTTAAAACGCCAATTTTTTTAATTTTTTTCATTTGCATAAATAATCGACAAATTTAACTATTCTTAATGGCATAAAAAAAGTTAGTTTTAAATTAATCAAAAACCAACTTATATGTTGAATTTTGAACTATTGTTCTTCTTTAACTATTTTATTAATCAATTCCTTAAAAGTATTAAAATCAACATTATATGAAATACCTAGGCCTTGTGTATACCCTAATTTATCACCTATATAACGAAATTCATTTTCCTTATTAAAAACCTTTGCTTTAAGCGAACCATCTTCGTTTAAAATAAAATCAATTTGAACATCACCTACAATTAAAGTTTCATTTACACCTCCTATGGGAACACCGATTTTTCCATTTATAAGTATTTTATCACTTACCTGGGTAGATAAGGTCAACCCTAGTCTATCTTCTGAAAAAATATCTAAATCTGAATTTCTATCGCCCTGAAGATAATTAATTCCCACTTTAAGCTTCTCATCTTTATCTCCTATGATGGAAGTAAACATGTCAGATGCTTTTTCAAATAAATTATTAGTAATTCCCTCAACAGAAAAACTAACCTCATTAATAAATATACCTTGAGAAAGAAGAGAAATTGCTTGAAGTTGTCTCCTTTGAGAATCTGCTAATCGATAGTTAATTTCAGATACTACAGTCCCACTTGTGTTAGGAAAAAATATTTCAAAAATTGGATTATCAGGTTTTAATAAGTTTCCCTGCAAATTGATCCCTAATTCCGTTGGAATTTTTTTATTAAAGTTTGGGTTGTCTAATAGAATAGCTGGGTTTGCCCCTCCTGGAACTTCATAAAGTGCATTTAAGTTCATTTGAGCTTCCAAAGGATTACCATCCCACACAATTGTTCCACCAGGTTCTAGATTGAATTTTTTATCTAAAAGACCAAGATTTTTAAAATTATAAATTCCATCCGTAGTTGTAAAATCACCCCACATATTAAACTTGCCTTTTGTATTAATTTCCATCAACAACTTTCCATATCCTCTTCCACTTAAATAACTTCCAGAAGATCGATCTACAACGATTTCTACGGACGCATCATTATTTATATCTAATTCGAAAAACATTTCTAAACCAGAAATTTCATTAATTAATGGCTCAGAATCAATTGATTTATTTGTTTTTATTTTAGTGTTTTTATCAATAAACTTTATAAAAGAAATATCAGAAATTTCCTGGGTATTCTTCCAGGGTATTTTAATTGATGTTCCTGGTGCGGTTAAACCATTTACTTTAAGCTTAAGGTTTTTAACAGGACCTATCATTGATATATCTCCTGACAAGAATCCCTTCCCATAAAACAAAGCATCAGAAGTTTCTTTTTTGTTAAGCAATAGGATTCCTCCAGAGTCGACAGATAGATCCATATTCCAATCTGTAAAGTTTGAATGAGAGAATTTTGCTTGAAAGTTAGCCTTTGTTTCAGAAATATTATCAATGATTTTGGTTGGCGAAAATTCTAAAACTTTATTATAAAAATTTAATTTAGTATTATTAGATAAAGTATAATCAACATTCAAATAAGGAACAGAAAAACTTGCTTTATCTAAATTAATTAAACCAGTATTTTGAAGATTATTAAAATCACCCCAAATATTTAAATCTCCATCTAAAACCCCATGAATATTTGATATTGAATTCTTACCCAGAGGCGAAGAAAATGAAATGTCAAATTTTGAAAATAAAATATCTAAATCAAGTTTGGATGATGTTTTGTTAAAAATTAAATTTCCAATTCCTGAAAAAGTTTTATTATTATTTTTGATTAAACCCCAATCTATTGAATAAGAATTTAACAGAGTATTTCCTGCCATATTCAAATTAAATTCGCCAACCAAAACTTTATTTATACTTACTTCAGGTGAATTAATATAACCTTTAAATGAATTATCTTTTGGAGTTCTTTTTATTTCCCAACTAGAATTAAACAAGCCGTTAGTTTTAAAATTTTCATTTTGTTTAAACAATTGATTCAGATTAGTGTTTTTAACATCTAAAATCACATCAAAGTCATCTGTTCCTTTATAAAATCCTTTAATTTTAACCTCAGATACTCCTGAACTTATTTTGAAATCACTAACTTCAATCAAGTTATATGCATAATCATAAATAATGGGATCATTTTCTGATTCTTTCAATTTCCAATTTTCATTGTTAAAAAAAATTGAAGATTCTGTTAAATAAAATATGTTTTTACTTTTATTGAGCTTCTCAATATTGAAATTTAAATTAAATTCATCACCGCCACTAATCAATGAATTCAACTTAGCATTAATAGATAATTTATTTTCATTTCTTTTACTCCCTAATGAAAATCTGCCAAGATTAGAGTCTTTATAAATAGTCTTATTAATAACCAATCTACTATCTCTATTAGATGATTTATTATTCAAAGTAACCTTTAATCCTTGTGCAAAAAAATCTTGATATTGAAAAAAGGGAACTTCTATATCCAAATAAGACTTGTATTCCTCACTACTAAGATATCCGATTAAATTAAAATCTTCTGTGCTTTGAATATCAGTATTTAATATATTCACTAAGTCCTTTGATAATGTAAAATTAAATTCAACTTCCTGAACTTTAAAAAGTTTTAATTTTGGAATAATCGGAAAAGTTTCTGATAAAGCATTATTAATTAATAATTTTGTTTTACTAAGATCAAACCTTCCAACTGCTTCTCCTGATAGCCAAGAAGAGTTAATTATTGAAAAATTACGTAAACCATTATTATTAAAGCTATTTAGATAAAAATCGCTGGAATTTAAAATTCCACCATTATGATTTAATTTTAAATCTTGAACTGTCAAAATAATTGATGCATCGTCAATTGATTGTCCTTCAATTTTACTTTTAAAAACTCCAGTTAAAATAGCTTTACCTCCTCCGATTTGTCTGTTAATGTTGGATAAGTCATAAGACTTTAAATTTATAACTGAACTTAGTTTGTTAATTTCTGTAGAAAAATCATATTCGACTTCACTTAATGAAACTTCCAAATCTTCACTTGCACTCCATAAAAAAGTTCCTTTCTTAAAATCTCCTATACCATTTGCTTTAAAATTTATTAAATTAAAATTTTTGTTAGTTAAATGACCTTCATTTAGATTCCAGTCTGCAAATCCATTTTTTAAATCTAGTTTCAAATTTGCTGAAACAAGACCATAAGGGGTTGACTTGTATAGCTTTGATAAATTCAAATTTTTAATATCGATTAAAATTGAGTTATAATTGCCGTCAAATTTATTGTTGATTAATTCAGATTTAAAATCTCCAAAACTAGTTTTAATAATGGTGTTTAAATCCCAAGTATTATTAGAGTAAATACCTCTTAAATCAAACTTGTTTATTTTTTGATTTTTTAAATTGTCTAATTGAGGGACTGAAGTTTTTATGATATTATTCAAATCACTTAAGCCTAAAGTGTCAATTGTAATATGTCCAGAAAAAATATTTTCTTTTTCGGAAAAGAAATTTAAAATATTTATATCACCATTTAGTTTTGAAAAGCCAAAATCAAGTTTTGCATTCCTAATATTAATTGAATTTAAAGAACCCAACAAATCCAATTCACCTGACACATTGAATAATGAGTCTATTTTTATACCAATTTTAGCTGGTTTAAAATTTGAAATTTGAATTTTGGAAATAATTTCTGATGTTTCAAAGTCGTCAAAAAAATCTCCAGCAGATTTACCAAACTCAATATCCCCATTCAACTCAACTTGATTAGAAACAAAAGAAAAATCATTTATAGAAAAAGAACATCCTAAGTATTTAAATGAATTAGATTTAAATGAAAAAGAATTAATATTTGATGTTTCAAATTCACCATCAATTGTATCTGATTCAATAAAATCTGGTCCAGCAATCAGATTATTCAATTTTAGTTTAAGTATTTTATACGAATTGATATCATTTGGAAATCTTACCTCACTGTTATCAATTTTAAAAGAAGAAACAGATATAATGGGTGAGAGTTTAGAAGTGTCTTTTTTTGAATTTAGAATGTTTAAAAAAAATTGCAGGCTGTTAACCTCCTCTTTCGAATACTTTTTGATTTTAAGAATCATTCCATCCAAATGCAGATTAGAAAACCGAACATCTCCTTCAATAAGTTTTTCAATTGATTTTAGGTTAGTTTTCAAATTCTTGACATAGACCAACGTGTCTTTAAAATGATCATTAAACAAAATATTCTTTAATACAATTCCATCTTGAAAAGACAACTCAGATGAATCAATACTAATGTCAACATTATACTTTTCACTTATTTTATTAGTTAAACTTTGAATTACTTTTTCTTGTATACTACCTGTTTTAAGCATATAAAACACTGGCAATAAAATTAAAATTATTGCTGTAAAAAGTCCAATTGATATTTTATATCTCCGTTTGATGCTAATCGTTTATTTTTGTGAAGTTACTATTTCATTTATGAAACAAAAACCGTGCTACATTTTAGGAATTGAATCTTCATGTGATGACACTGCTGCTGCAGTTTTAAATCACAACAAAGTTCTGTCAAATTGTATAACCAACCAAGAAATTCATAGTCAATATGGTGGAGTTGTTCCTGAATTAGCTTCAAGAGCACATCAAGCAAATATAATCCCTGTTGTTGAACAAGCTCTAAAACGAGCAGAAGTAAAACAAAATCAATTAAGCGCAATAGCTTACACACAAGGTCCAGGTCTATTAGGATCATTACTTGTTGGAAATAGTTTTGCAAAATCCATGGCAATGGGTTTAAATATTCCATTAATTGGAATTAATCATATGCAAGCTCATATTTTAGCTCATTTCATTGACAATAAACACCAAAAGCTTCCAAGTTTTCCATTCATAGGTGTTAATGTCTCTGGAGGTCATACTCAAATCATGATTGTTAAAAATCATTTTAATATGGAAATTATTGGTACTTCTATTGATGATGCTATAGGAGAAGCTTTTGATAAATGTGGAAAAAAAATGGGTCTTGATTATCCCTCTGGACCATTAATTGATCAATTATCAAAAAATGGGAATTCTGAAAAATTCACATTTCCTGTTCCTAAAGTGAAAGAATTAAATGTTAGCTATAGTGGGTGTAAAACTGCCTTTATAAACTTTATAGAAAAAGAGAAGAATAAAAACTCTAAATTTATTGATGAAAATCTTAACGATCTTTGTAGTAGTATCCAATTAACTTTAATAAAAATTATAACTCAAAAGATAGAAATGGCTGTACAGAAAACTAATATAAGCTCTGTAGTAATTGGAGGAGGAGTTTCTGCTAATAGCGAAATACGAAATTTTTTAAGAAAAAAAGAAAAAAATAATGGATGGAGTATTTACCTTCCTTCTATTGAATTCACAACTGACAATGCTGCAATGGTAGGAGTTGCAGGCTACTATAAGTTTTTAAATAAAAAATTTAGTGATTTATCATCAGTTGCTAATCCAAGAATGTCATTTTAAAATGAGTTTATTTTACAATTCAAAAATTCATTTAGAAACTGACGCTTTTATTTTTTCACCAGAAGAAAGCAAGCATATTTATAAAGTTTTAAGAAAAGTTCCTGGTGACAATATTACAGTTACAAATGGAAAAGGTTTAAAATGGAAAGGGGAATTAACTCAAGTAGGAAATAAAAATACAGAAGTTAAAAAAATTGAAGCCACCAAGACTAATGACACCCGTTACGGACTCGAAATAGCTATCGCACCGACTAAAAGTAATGATAGAATGGAGTGGTTTATTGAAAAGGCAACAGAAATTGGTATCACAAAAATTCATTTTATAAAAACAGAAAATAGCGAAAGAAAAAAAATTAATTTAAACCGTTTTCAAAAAATTGCAATTAGTGCAATGAAACAATCTAAACAATTTTATTTACCGGAGATAGAAGATCTAATTTTCTACAAAAAATTTTTATTAAAAAATAGTGTTCATCAAAAACTTATTGCTCACTGTGACGACCTAAATAAAAATCATATTGCTAATCTTTCTTTAGAATTTAAACCACTAATAGTTTTAATTGGACCAGAAGGGGATTTTAGCAAAAATGAAATAAAAGCAGCCATCTTAAAAAACTACTCACCTATTAGCTTAGGTATGCAAAGACTGAGAACTGAAACAGCCGCACTTTATGTAACACAAACTGTTTCAATACTTTCTTATCTACAAAATAAATAAGTTACAGTAGTTTTATATCTTTATATACATGGAATCTAATAATATTGCTAAAGGAATTTTAATTGCTATTTATAAAGTTTTAATTATTTTATTGGGAGTTTATTTACTTTACACTCTAAATGAATTAATTATTCACCTAGCTATTGCAGCAGTTTTAGCATTGCTAGGAAGGCCAATAGTTTTGTTTTTAGAAAAAAAATTAAAATTTCCCCCTCTATGGGCTGCATCATTTACTCTTCTATTTTTTATTACATTAATTATTGGTGTGTTTTCATTATTTGTTCCTTTAATATTAAAACAAGGAGATAGTTTGTCTTTGTTAGATGTTGAAGAACTTGAAAATAAGTTTATCTTTTTAAGCTCACAAATAAATGATTTTATTGGCTGGAATAATTCAATTTTAAATAAAAATACAATTTCAAATAATATATTTTCTAATATTGGATTTAGTAGTATTCCGAATATTTTAAATGGATTTATTGGAACTTTAAGTAATTTTACAATTGGACTTTTCTCAATAATTTTTGCCAGTTTCTTTCTTCTTAAGGATAGTAATATTTTAGAAAAAACAGCTCTAATTTTCATAAGAGACGATCAAGAATCAAAATTCAAAATAGCTCTTGAGAAAATTAAAGACCTACTTTCTAGATATTTTATTGGACTCGTTTTTCAGATAATTATTTTATTAATAATATATACTTCAGTATTACTAATATTTGGAGTTTCAAATGCTTTTATAATCGCTTTCTTATGTGCTTTACTAAATCTAATTCCTTATTTAGGACCTATAATTGGAGCCTTTTTAATTAGCGCTCTAACTATGACAAGTTTTATTGATGCATCTTTTACAGAAGTTATTCTTCCAAAAACAACTTATGTGCTTTTAGGTTTTGCTTTTGGACAAGTAATTGATAATTTTTTTAGTCAACCATACATATTTTCAAAATCTGTAAAATCTCATCCATTAGAAATTTTTATAATAATTATAGCTACTGGAACTCTTTTTGGAACAATAGGATTAATTGTTGCTGTCCCAGCATACACATCAATAAAAGTTATGCTTCAAACATTTTTTGAAGAAAATAAAATTGTAAAATCATTAACAAAAAACTTATAATATGTTATTCAAAAATATTTTATTTTTTACATTATTCTTAACTCAATTTATTTGCTTTAGTCAAACAAAACTTTCTGGATTAGAGAAAAAAATATTAAAGCAAGTAAATGTAAATCAAGAAGATGCAATTCTTTTTTTAGAAAAAGTTGTAAACATTAATAGCGGAACTTTAAATACAAAAGGTGTTAAAATGGTTGGAAATGTTTTTAGTGATGCTTTTGATGATTTAAATTTTTCTACTGAATGGATTGAAATGCCTAAAGAAATGAATAGAGCCGGTCACCTGTTTGCATTTAAAAAAGGGGATGAAGGTAAAAAACTTCTTCTTATCGGACATTTAGATACAGTATTTGAAGAGAATAGTCCTTTTCAAACTTTTGAAAGAAAAGACACAATTGCATATGCTCCTGGAGGCAATGATATGAAAGGTGGGAACGTAGTTATGCTTTATGCTCTTAAAGCTTTACATGATTTAAAATTACTAAATAATTGTACTATAACAATAGCTATGACAGGAGATGAAGAGAGTACAGGGAAACCATTAAGTATATCAAGAAAAGATTTAATTGAATCTGCAAAAAATAGTGATATTGCATTGGGTTTTGAAAACTCAACAGGGTATAACAATGCAACTATTGCAAGAAGAGGTGCGTCAGGGTGGAGTGTTACATCTACAGGTAAAAGAGCTCATTCATCAGGAATTTTTAGAGAATCCGTTGGAGCAGGAGCTGTTTTTGAAATAAGTCGAGTTTTAAGTAAATTTTACGAGAAAGTTCGAGGTGAAGAATTATTAACTTTTAATCCAGGAAATTTAATGGGTGGAACTTTTGTAAATTATGATGATAAAAAAAGTGAAGGTATTGTTTTCGGGAAAACTAATGTAATTGCACAAGTTGCAAAAGTAAATGGAGGTTTACGCTTTATTTCTGAAGAGCAAAAAGAGCGTGCTAGAGATAAAATGAGATTAATTGTCAGTGAATCACTGCCTCATACATCAACAACAATATCTTTTACCGATAGTTATCCTGCAATGTTGCCAACAAAGGGAAATATAAACCTTTTAAAAAAATTAAGTGATGTAAGTTTATCACTTAAACAAGGTGAAGTACTTCCTTATGATCCAGGAAAAAGAGGTGCTGCAGACGTCTCTTTTGTTGCAGATTATGTTGATGCTTTGGATGGGCTCGGTACAATGGGTGAAGGGGCTCATACTCCACAGGAAACTGTAAACCTTAAAACAATGGAAGCGCTGATATCAAGAACGGCTATATTTATTTACCGATTGGTTAACACTAAATAAAAGTTCTACTTAAATATTTCAAGTAACTTTATTTGCTCTTTAATTGAAGATTCAAATTGAGCCTTAAGTTGAGTGACTAAAGAATCTGTAGTTTGGACATCGTTAATAGCTGTAACTCCCTGACCTGCAGACCAAATAGTTTTCCAGGCTTGAGCTTCTGCTTTAGCTACATCTAATTCACTTCCAAAATCAACTTTTTTAGATTTTTTCCATTGATCTTCAGTAATGCCCATTGCCTCTAAACTTGGTCTTAAAAAACTACCATGAACTCCAGATACTGCTGCAGTATAGACTATATCTTCAGCAGAACTATCAATAATCATTTGTCGATAATCTTCACTTGCATTACTTTCAGTAACATTAATAAATCTAGTTCCCATGTAAGCAAAGTCTGCACCCATTTGTAAAGCACTAGCTATATCTTTTCCAGAGCTTAAACACCCTGACAGTATAATGGTTTTATTAAAGAAAGTACGTATTTCATTTATCAAAGGAATTGGGTGAAGAGTTCCTGCATGACCTCCAGCTCCTGCAGCTACCAAAATAAGTCCGTCTACACCAGCCTCTGAAGCTTTT
>CAJJCT010000007.1 GCA_905182735.1 Candidatus Marivariicella framensis | reverse complement strand
TTATAAGGCGAATAGTTAGCTTTTACTTTTAATTCCATAGTATATTTGTGTATAAAATTTATACAAAAATACACACAAAATTTCCAATTAACAATGCAATTTTTTCCAAAAACTATTTTTAAAAACTTTAAAATCTATTTATGGAAAATTGATGAAAGTGAAAGAAATTTGGAAAAGGGAATTGTAATTAACGAATCTCTTAGAAAAAGATTGAATAGCTTGAAAAGTAAAGAACATAGAAAGGGAATTTTATCAATACGACAATTAATGAAAATTGCAGGCATTATAGAAAGTGATCTTTATTATGACTCAAATGGAGCGCCTAATTTAAAATCTGGAAAATATATATCAATTTCACATTCAAAATATTTTTCAGGAATAGGTTTAAGTGATTTTCAGATTGGAATTGATATTGAATCATTTCGAGAGAAAATAATAAAAATAGGCCCTAAGTTTCTTAATATCAAAGAAAATTCTGCGCTTGGAAAAATTGAAGAATTAACTTTTATTTGGACCGCAAAAGAAGCAACTTATAAAGCATTCCGGACTCCTGGAATTAGCTTTTCAGAACAAATAAATATTGATAAGCCGTATAATTCAGAAAAAGCTAGTCGGGCTAGTGTTTTTCATAATAATCAATATAAATTCTATGATTTAGCGTCTATCAATTTAGACTCTCACATTGTGAATGTTGCACTTAAAAAATAATAATACATATTATATCTTTGATTAACTTATAAAAATAATTAATGTCTTCTATTCTAGAATTTTTATTTGAACCATATAGTGAGTACACATGCTTAAATATTTCATTGGAAATTATAGCTACTATTTTAGGTTTTTTAAGTGTGTGGTTTTCAAAAAATAATAGTATTTGGGTATATCCAACTGGAATGATTTCAACCTCCATATATGTTTATCTCCTTTTTTATTGGGGATTAATTGGTGATATGCTTATAAATGCATATTATTTTTTCATAAGTATTTATGGGTGGTATTATTGGACTCGCTCTAGTAATGGGATAACTATAAATCCAATTTCAAAAATGAATAAATATGAATATAAGATCTCTTTTTTCTTATTCATTTTTGCAATTATTTTTATTTTTATTGTATATAATGTTTTTAATATGTGGAATAACATGATTGCATATGTTGATACAGTCACAACAGCTATTTTTGTTGTTGGAATGTGGTTGATGGCAAGAAGAAAAATTGAAAACTGGTTGTTTTGGATAGTTGGAGACATTATTTCAATACCACTTTATTTATATAAGGGTTTAACTATAACAAGCTTTCAATATTTGGTTTTTACTCTGATTGCATTAGCTGGCTATGTCGCTTGGAAAAAAGAAATTTCATATGTCAAAGAATAAATGCTTAAAAATTGTTTTATTCGGCCCTGAGTCTTCAGGGAAAACGACTCTTGCAAATCATTTAGCAGCACATTATAATACTAATTGTGTTCCTGAGTTTGCAAGGGATTATCTTCAAAAAAAATGGGATAGAAATAATGAGGTTTGCTCCTTGGAAGACCTACCAATTATTATTGAAGGCCAGAAGAGTCTTGAGAATAAACTTATAAAAAATTCTAATAAAATTATTTTTTGTGATACTAATGTAGTTGTAACTCAAATATGGTCTCAAACTCACTTTAATGGTTATTGTTCCTCTAAAATATTAAAAGCAGCAAAACATTCAAAGTATGATTATTATTTACTCACAGATGTTGATATTCCATGGCAAAATGATTACCTAAGAGATCGACCAAATGATAGAGAAAAAATGTTAAATGTTTTTAAAGAAGTTCTTGATTTGTATGACTTTCCTTATAAACTAATTTCAGGAGACGTCACTACTCGAATAAAAACTTCAGTTGAAATTATAGATAAGCTCATTTTAAAGTCATAGATTTTTTTCTACAACTTTTCATTTGTATATTTGTGATGTCTCAAAGGGGTGCCATATTGGCTGAGATTATACCCATGGAACCTGGGCAGGTAATGCTGCCAAGGAAGTAATGATTTAATTTTAATTCATAAAATAACTGCCCCTTTTATTTAAATAAACACATTTAAATGAAAATAGTAATTAGAGCATTTTTATTTCTAACATTTTTAAATGGTTTTTCACAAGAAATAGAAGAATCAACAGACTCGCTTAAAGTATTCATGTTGGAAGAAGTAAAAGTTTCATCAATTAGAGCAAAAAAAACTGATCCAGTAACACATTCTAATATTAATAAAGAAGATATAAAATCTCGTAATTTAGGTCAGGATATTCCAGTTCTATTAAATTATTTACCCGGTGTTGTCACAACTAGTGATGCAGGAGCAGGTATTGGTTATACAGGAATACGCGTAAGAGGAAGTGATGCTTCTAGAGTTAATGTAACATTAAATGGTATACCATTTAATGATTCTGAATCACAAGGAACATTTTGGGTAAACCTTCCAGACTTTGCTAGTTCAATTGAAAGTATTCAGCTTCAAAGAGGAGTAGGAACATCAACAAATGGATCTGGTTCTTTTGGAGCAAGTTTAAATATTTTAACTGATGCTATGCAAAATAAAGCTTCATCATCTTTAATTACTAGTGTTGGAAGTTTTAACACAATAAGAAACACATTAAAATTTTCGACAGGACTTTTGAATAATTATTTTGAATTGTCGGGACGTCTATCTAAAATCACATCTGATGGATATGTTGACAGAGCAAGTTCTAATTTAAAATCATATTTTTTACAAGGAGCATATAAAGATGAAAACACATTAATTAAAGCTATTGCTTTTGGTGGTCACGAAATTACTTATCAATCTTGGTATGGTATTGAAGACTTATCCAATAGAACATATAATCCTGCTGGAGCAATATATGATGATAATGGATTATTAACTAGTTTTTATGATTCACAAGAAGACAATTATCGTCAAGATCACTATCAGTTTCACTGGAATGAGCAAATAAATTCCTTATGGAGCACCTCTTTAGGTCTAAATTACACCTATGGAAGAGGATACTATGAAGAGTATAATGACTCAGGGTCTGATACAAATTTTTCATACTTACAATTAAATCCATTTAATATTGGAAGTGAAACTATTTCAGAGACAGAAAATGTAACTAGAAAATGGTTAGATAACAATTATTATGTTTTGACAACAAGCGCAAACTATATTAAAGGTCAAACTCGCATAGACATGGGAGTGTTATTTAGTAGATATATTGGAGATCATTTTGGAACAATTTTATGGGCGCAAAATTCAGGTGATATACTTCCAAGAAAAAGATTTTATGAAAATAAAGGAGATAAAAAAGAAATAAATATTTATGCTAAACTAGAACAACCCTTAACAGATCAAATTACTGGATTTATTGACCTTCAATATCGAAATGTAAATTATGATATTAATGGTGTTTTGGCAGGTCCTCGATTATTTAAAGTTAACAGTAAGTATAGCTTTTTTAATCCTAAAGCAGGTCTAACATATCAAATGGTTAATAATCAACAGCTATATTTCTCTTACTCAAAAGCACAAAGAGAACCTACTAGATCTGATTTTGAAAACGGGAATCCAAAACCTGAGATATTAGACAACCTTGAATTTGGCTGGAGAATTAATCAAAACTTTTTTCAGGTATATTCCAATATATATTTAATGGCCTATAAAGATCAATTAGCTTTAACTGGAGCTTTGGACGATGTTGGAACTCCAATAAGAGAAAATATTGGAGAAAGTAGTAGGCTGGGAATAGAAATTGAGATTAAGGTGAATTTATTAGAAAAATGGCTACTTCAATCCAATATTGCATTAAGTAAAAACACCAATAAAGATTTTTATTTTAAAAGAGATGGTGTTTTAAATTCCCTTGGCAATACCCGTTTGCCATATTCACCCGAATTAGTTTTTGGAAATATTTTAACATACAAACCTATAACAAATTTAAACATATCGTTACTAACAAAATTAGTAGGAGAACAGTATATGAGTAATATTGAAGCTAAAGGTTCAAGATTAGACTCATATTCTGTAAATGACATTAATATTAGCTACCAATGGAAACCTCAATCTGCTATAAGTCTGATGACTTTGAACTTATTAATCAATAATGTTTTTGATAAAAAGTATGTTTCAAATGGATATTTCTATACTTATGATGATAATTGGTCTTCGCCAAATCAGATAACAACTATTGAAGGAACTGGATATTATCCTCAAGCTGGAATTAACTTTCTTATAGGATTAACAACTAGTTTTTAATTGGAAATAATAATTGTTTTACCAAACCTTTCAGACCTATAGTTTAAAAGAGGATATTGCGAAGAATTTTCAACATCTCCTTCTATTAATTGACCAGTAGCAAGACTATATTTAAAATTATCACAGTTGCAATTGGAAAGAAGCCCCTCGATTATGAGTTTAGAGCAGGCTTCTAATTTGTGATTTGAGCAACTGGCCTCCCAAGCAAAAATGTCATTTCCGTTTATATTAAAAATTAAAAGTCCATTAATCCCTCCATATGGAATAAATTTACTTCCTCCAGCAAAATTCAGATTGTCATATTCAGGTAAATTCAAATTAATGCTATGATTAAAAGACACTTCGTATAGAAAAGGATTTCTTTTAATATCATCATTATTGCATGAAAATAGAATAGCAAAAACATATAATACCGAAAGTATTTTAAAGGCATGGAAACTTAAAAAGGTCTCAGTTTTCATATATTTGTTAATTACTGTTTGTTTTAGGTATTATATTAAAATAATTAAAGTACAAAGTTATGAGTAAGGTTTCATATTACACCGAAGAAGGTCTAAAAAAACTTCGGGCTGAATTAAATCAGCTTAAAGATAAAGAAAGACCAAAAGCTTCCCAAGCAATTGCAGAAGCTAGAGATAAGGGAGACTTAAGTGAGAACGCTGAGTATGACGCTGCAAAAGAAGCTCAGGGGATGTTAGAACTTCGTATTTCAAAAATGGAAGAAGTACTTTCTGGCGCCAGAATTATTGATGAATCACAATTAGATACTTCAAAAGCTCTTATTTTATCCACTGTAGAGGTGAAAAATATAAGTACAGGTCAGATAATGAAATTTACTTTAGTTGCTCAGACTGAGGCAGATCTGAAAAGCGGCAAAATTTCTGTTGAATCACCTATAGGTAGAGGTTTGTTAGGTAAAGGAGTTGGTGAAATTGTAGAAATTTTAATTCCAAATGGAAAAATTGAATTTGAGATAATTAAAATTAATCGTGATTAATGAAAAGCATCTTTTCTAAATTAATTAATGGAGAATTACCGTGCAATAAAGTAGCAGAGTCTGATGAGTTTTTAGCATTTCTGGATATTAACCCCAACACCTTAGGACATACTCTTTGTGTTCCTAAAAAAACTGAAGATAAAATCTTTGATCTTTCGGAACAAGAATATCTTAGATTAATGAGTTTTAGTAGAAAAGTAGCTTTAGCAATAAGAAAATCAGTTAAATGCAAAAGAGTTGGTATAAGTGTTATTGGACTTGAAGTCCCTCATGTCCATGTTCATTTAATCCCGCTAAATGAGATGGAGGACATGACCTTCCAAAAAAAAATAAAAGTTGATTCAAAAACAATGATTCAATTATCTAAAAATATAAGTTCTAATTTTAACCTGCTTTAAGTAATTCAATTGAGATGGTTGTCCCTTTTTTAGGAATAGAATTTTTCAGATATATTTTCCCTCGATGGTAATCAACTATTATTCTCTTAGCTAGAGATAGTCCTAGGCCCCACCCTCTTTTTTTTGTTGTAAAACCAGGAGAAAATATTTTATTAAAATTTTCTGATTTAATACCCTCTCCGCTATCTTTAACCAAGATTATTAATTTATTGTCATTTAGGTAAGAAGAAACAAGAATTTGGCCCTCACCTTTCATTGCGTCAATTCCATTCTTAATTAGGTTTTCTATTGTCCAGCTTAAAAGTTGATTGTTAACAGGGGCTATCGTAGACTCTTCAGTTAAATGTGTTTTAATATTGGTAAGGTCAGAACTTCTTTTTTGAATATAAATAACAGTTTGTCTAATTATTAAATTTACATCTTGAAACTCTAATACTGGATCCGACCCAATATTAGAAAATCTTTCGGTTATTATTTTGAGTCGATCAATATCTTTTTCCATTTCTGAAATACTAACTTCTGGTTTTTGACCTTCTTTCATTAAAGTAGTCCAGCCTATTAAAGAGGATAAAGGAGTTCCGATTTGATGAGCTGTTTCTTTTGCCATTGCAGCCCAAAGGCTATTTTGTTCAGATATTTTATTTGTTTTAAAAATAAAGTATAACAGCAAGCCAAAAAGCATAATAATTAGAAATAGCGCTAATGGATAATATTGAAGTTTTGTTAACAAAGTAGAATCACCATAATATAATTTTTGATCAACTAAAAGTTTACCAGAAAGAGAATCTCTGTATTCG
Organism: Candidatus Marivariicella framensis; assembly: GCA_905182735.1. Lineage (GTDB taxonomy): Bacteria > Bacteroidota > Bacteroidia > Flavobacteriales > Flavobacteriaceae > Marivariicella > Marivariicella framensis. The sequence goes on along the minus strand of CAJJCT010000007.1, from coordinate 102,036 downwards.
ATTATTATCGGTTTATTTTCTTTTTTTATTTTTTCTAAACTATTGTATAATCTTATTGAATCAGATCCTAATACTAATTCAAAATTCTTAAAATCAATTATTTTATTATTAGCATTAACTTGAATCATTGGATTTGTTCCAATTTGTTGTAAAATCTCAAATGTTATACTGTTGGGGTTTTTATTTTCAATAAAATCTTTTTGAGCCATAGCCCATAGCTCCATTTTAAGTCTTTCTTCTTTTTTTAATTTTTGAAAAAGAAGATTTGTATTCCAAACAATTAGGATTACGATTACAAAGGCTATCAAGGGCCATATTCGCTTTAGAGTTAAAGATGTTTTTCTACTCACCAAAATTATTTACTGCAATATAATTGAATTTAAATAATCTAATGCTTTTGAGTTCCTAAGGAAAAAAGTTTTTGTTATTTTTGATAAATAAAACAAAACCTATGGAAATTATTGGTAAAATAAAATGGATAGATGAAACTAAGGAATATGGCACTAAAGGATTCAGAAAAAGAGAGTTAGTCATAACTACCGAAGAGCAATATCCCCAAAATATTTTAGTTGAATTTGTGCAAGACAAATGTGATTTATTAAACGCCTTTCAAATAGGTAAACAAGCAAAAGTTAGTATTAATTTAAGAGGAAGGGAATGGACTAATCCTGAAGGTCAAGTAAAGTATTTTAATTCTATTCAAGGATGGAGAATAGAAGAAATAAGTGAAGAGTTAAATAAAGAGATGCCTCCAATGCCTCCACCAACAACTTTTGAAAGTGCAGAAGGAGATGATAACGAAGCTGAAGATGATTTACCATTTTAAGAATTAAGTTCTAAATACCTATAGCAATTTTTTTGATGACCATTAATTACTCCGGTCGCCATTAGATATGCATATATGATTTTAGGACCTATAAATTTGAACCCCTTTTTCTTGAGATCTTTGCAAATCTTTAATGCCATGGGTGAAAAATTATTTAAAGGATCTAGGTATTCTTTCAGCTTGGAATTTTTTTTATGAACTAATAAATATTTGTAAAAGCTTCCATGTTTTTTTTGAATCTCAATAAAATTTTTAGCGTTCATGATAGTTGATGTAATTTTTAACCTATTTCTGATAATGCCTTTATCAAGCATAAGTGTTTCAATTTTTTTATTATCATAAATTGATATTTTATGTAAATCAAACTTATCAAAAGCATAAATAAAGTTTTTACGTTTTTTAAGCACCGTATACCAACTAAGACCTGCTTGAAATATTTCTAATATTAAGAATTCGAATAATTTATTGTCATCAGAAATTGGAACACCCCATTCTATATCATGATAGTTTTTATACAATTGATCATTTGAGCACCAAGAACATCTAATTTTATCTTTCATTTGAGAAAGTTTAATTTAACACTAATTCAAAAAAAAACCTCCATTAAGGAGGTTTTTATATTTAAATTAAATAGTGTTTATACTAGAGATAGTCTAGAAAAACCTGTTACTTTAAGGTTTTGATCAAAAGAAGAAACATACTGTTTAACACTTTGTTTTCCGTCTTTAATATAATCTTGATTAACAAGGGTATTGTCTTTAAAAAATCTCTTTATTTTCCCTTTCGCTATGTTGTCTAACATAGCCTCTGGCTTACCTTCCTGACGTAATTGATCTTTAGCAATTTCAATTTCTTTTTCAATTATACTTGAATCAACACCTTCCTCATTTAGAGCAATTGGATTCATGGCAGCAGCCTGCATAGCAACATTTTTAGATATTTCCGCAGCATTATCAATAGATAAAGAAAGACCAGTTAAGGCAGCTATTTTGTTTCCAGCATGAATATAATAGCCCACAAAAGAAGCTTGTAAAGTTTTAAAACCACCAATTTCAATTTTTTCTCCTATAAGTCCAGTTTGTTCAATTAGTTTTTCAGAAACGGTCATTCCAGAGAAGTCAGATTTTAAAAAAGATTCAAGACTTTCATGATTTAACGCCTTATCAACCAATGCATTTGCAAGGTTTAAATAGGATTCATTTTTAGCAACAAAATCAGTTTCACAATTAATCGAAATTATAACACCCTTAGTGTTTTCAGAATTAACTTTAGCTAGTACAGCCCCTTCAGAAGAAATTCTATCAGCTCTATTTGCAGCTACTTTTTGACCTTTCTTTCTAAGATTTTCAATAGCTTTATCAAAGTCTCCTTCAGCTTCAACTAAAGCTTTTTTACAATCCATCATCCCAGCTCCAGTGGATTGACGGAGTTTATTTACTTCTGCAGCAGTAATTTTCACAATTTTTTAATTTTGTTGAATATTTATTTTTTTTCTTTGGACTTAGCCTTCTTAGTTGCAGTTTTAACTTCAGGAGCAACATCTACTTCAGGAGCAACCTCTACTTCAGGAGCAACCTCTACTTCAGGAGCAGCCTTTACTTCAGGAGCAGCCTTTACTTCAGGAGCAACCTCTACTTCAGGAGCAACCTCTACTTCAGGAGCAGCCTTTACTTCAGGAGCAGCTTCTACTTCAGGAGCAGCTATAGGATCTTCTGTTTGACCCTCCCCTTTTTCAATTGCTTCTTTTTCATTTTTTCTTTCAGACAATCCTTCTGCAATAGAACTTGTAACTAGGTTAAGTATTTTTTCTATAGACTTAGAAGCGTCATCATTAGCTGGAATTACAAAATCAACTTCTCTTGGATCAGAGTTTGTATCAACCATTGCAAAAATTGGAATATTCAACTTTTGAGCTTCTTTTATAGCAATATTTTCTCTCTTTATGTCAACAACAAATAAAGCTCCAGGTAAACGAGTCATATCAGTAATTGAACCTAAATTCTTTTCTAATTTTGCTCTCATTCGTGAGACTTGTAATCTTTCTTTTTTAGAAAGGGTTTCAAAAGTTCCATCTTTTTTCATTCTATCTACTGTAGCCATTTTTTTAACAGCTTTACGAATAGTAACAAAGTTTGTTAACATTCCACCTGGCCATCGCTCAGTTATGTATGGCATGTTGACGTTTTTTACTTTTTCGGCAACGATATCTTTTGCTTGTTTTTTTGTTGCTACAAAAAGAATTTTTCGTCCTGAAACAGCAATTTTTTTCAAGGCTGATTGCGCTTCTTCAATTTTAGCAGCAGTTTTATATAAGTTTATAATATGGATTCCATTTCGTTCCATATAGATGTATGGAGCCATGTTTGGATTCCATTTCCTTGTAAGATGTCCAAAATGAACTCCTGCATTCAATAGATCCTTAACTTCTGTTTGTGCCATAATTTTTTAGTTTACGTTCTCTGATATAGTAGCAATAGATTTAATCTATTTAGATGCTAAACTAGCTTTCGCTTGTGCGATAAGACAACTTTGATTAATATATAAATGAATTTTATTCAATTGACAAATTATCGTTTTGAGAATTGGAATTTTTTTCTTGCTTTTTTTTGACCGAATTTCTTACGTTCAACCATACGAGGATCTCTAGTTAATAATCCTTCTGGTTTAAGAGCGATACGATGCTCCTCATCAATTTTACATAAAGCTCTAGAAATTGCTAGTCTAACTGCTTCAGCCTGACCAGTTATACCTCCTCCTTTTACAGTTACTTTTAAATCATATGATCCTTCAGTTTCTGTAAGAGAAAAAGGTTGAATAATTTTATATTGAAGTGTGGCAGTAGTAAAATAATCAGTATAAGTTTTTTTATTTACCTTGATATCTCCTTTCCCCTTTGACAGAAAAATACGAGCAACTGAAGTTTTACGACGACCAATTGTGTGGATTACTTCCATTATAGTAGATCGTTTAAATTAATACTAGTAGGGTTTTGACTTTCTTGTTGATGTTGATTACCTGAATATACTCTAAGATTACGAAATAAGTCAGCTCCTAATTTATTTTTAGGAAGCATACCTTTTATAGATTTTTCAACTAATCGAGTATCGTTTTTTTTATGAACTTGTTCTGCGGATAAAGTTCTCTGCCCTCCAGGATAGCCAGTATGACGAATATATTGTTTTTGCTTCCATTTTTGTCCTGAAAGAAGAACTTTATCAGCATTTATAACAATTACATTGTCACCACAGTCTACGTGTGGAGTAAAATTTGGTTTATGCTTCCCTCTTAATAGAGAGGCAACTGCAGATGCGGCTCTTCCGAGAGCTAATCCTTCGGCATCTACTAATAGCCACTTCTTGTCGACAGTGTTAGAATTAGCAGAAACAGTTTTGTAGCTTAATGTATTCACTTTTTGTTGTTTTAAACAAAGCATTTATATGCTATGGGGCTGCAAATGTACTATTTAAAAATGTTTTGAAAAAATATTTTTGTTTAAAGTGTAAAAAAGAATTAATGAGCATCTAACCAGTGCTCACCCTCTCCTAAATCAACTGTTAGAGGAACCTTCAGTTTAAAGGCACTTTCCATCTCTTTTTTGACCATTATTTTTAACTCTTTTAATTCTGATTTTGGAACATCAAAAACTAGTTCATCATGAACTTGAAGTAACATTTTAGATTTCCAATCTTCATTAATTAATTTTTCATGAATATTAATCATAGCAACTTTAATTATATCTGCGGCACTTCCTTGAATTGGAGCATTTACAGCGTTTCTTTCTGCCGCACCACGAACTAAAGCATTTGCTGAATTTATATCTTTTATATATCTTCTTCTTCCAAGAACTGTGCTTACATATCCATTATCTCTTGCAAAATTTATTTGACTTTGCATGTAACTTCTTAGTTTAGGATATGTTAAATAATAAGCCTCAATTAGTTCTTTAGACTCTGATCTGTTGAGATTTGTTTGTTGACTTAATCCGAAGGCAGAAACTCCATATATTATACCAAAATTTATTGTTTTAGCATTACTTCTTTGTTCACTACTTACTTCAGTTAATGGAACATTAAAAACTTTTGAGGCGGTTGACTGGTGAATGTCCTCGCCGTTTTTAAAAGCTAAAATCATATCAGGATCTTCACTAAGAGCAGCTATAATTCTTAGCTCAATTTGAGAATAATCTGCTGCTACAATTAAATGATTATTGTCTCTGGAAATAAAAGCTTTTCTTATTTTTTGACCACGTTTTGTCCTAACTGGTATGTTTTGAAGGTTTGGTTTGTTACTGCTTAAACGACCTGTAGAAGCTACAGCTTGATTGTAGACAGTGTGAACTCTTTTTGTTTCAAAATTTATCTCCCTGGGTAAGGCTTCAACATAAGTATTTAATAGTTTTTGAAGCGAACGCCATTGAAGAATATTGTCAATAATTTCATGATCTTTTGATAAATAGGAGAGAACCTCTTCTGAAGTTGAATATTGTCCAGTTTTCGTTTTTTTAGGCTTTTCAATTAACTTTAATTTTTCAAATAAAATTAGACCAAGTTGTTTTGGAGATGCAATATTGAAATTTTCTCCAGCCTGACTAAATATTTCTTTTTCTAAAAGATTAATTTCAACTTGAAACTCCTTTGATAGTTTAGCTAAAAACTTAATATTTAGATTAATCCCTTCACACTCCATTGAACTTAATACAGAAACTAAGGGGATTTCAACTTCTTTAAACAAGCTCATAGTGTTTGACTTAACAAGCTCTTTTTCAAAGTGATGCTTAAGCTGAAGAGTGATATCTGAGTCTTCAACTGCATATTCTTTTTGGAGAGATAAATCAACATCTCTCATACTTCCTTGATTTTTTCCTTTTTTACCAATTAAATCAGATATTGGTTTTGTCTTATAACCTAGATAGGTTTCTGCTAAAATATCCATTCCATGACGCATGTCAGGATTAATTAAATAATGAGCTATTAATGTATCAAAGAGAGGTCCTTTTACAGAAATATTATAGTTATTTAATACTTTAATATCATATTTTAAATTATGACCTATTTTTTGAATTTGAGAATGTTCAAAAAATACCTTTAATTTTTCCAAAACCCAATCTGCATCTTTTCTGTTTTTAGGAATTACCAAATAATACCCCTTTCCAATTTCCCAAGAAAAAGATATGCCAACTAGTTCAGCTTTTAATGAATCTAAGTCTGTTGTCTCAGTATCGAAAGAAACAGATTTTTGATTCAAAAGATTTTTAATTAATAACGATACTCCTATAGGGTCATTTACTAATTGATAAAAATGATTTACTGTAGATAAATTATTTTTTTCAGAGATTGATTCAGAAGAACCTCCACCTGGAATATTAAACAGGTCAAATTGATGTCCTTCAATTGCTTCTTTTTTATTTACAGCTTTAGGAATATTTTGTTCTAAAGGTTTTGAGTCAAAAACTTTTTCAAAACTTTGGCGCATTCTTCTAAACTCTAATACTTCAAATATTTCTCCAACTAAATTCATGTCTGGTTTATCCAGTTTGAAATCTTTTGCATTAAATTCTACAGGAACATCAAGTATTATTTTGGCTAATTCTTTTGAAAGAATTCCCATTTGTTTATTAGCTTCAATTTTATCTTTAAGTTTACCTTTAAGTTTATCTGTATTGGCTAAAAGATTTTCCATTGATCCGAATTCAGCTATAAACTTTTTCGCAGTTTTATCCCCTACTCCAGGGAGGCCAGGGATATTATCAACAGCATCTCCCATCATTCCAAGATAGTCTATAACTTGTTCTGGTCTTTTAATTCCGAATCTTTCTTGAACTTCTGGAACACCCCAAATTTCAATACCATTTCCCATCCTCGCAGGACGATACATAAAAATATTATCTGAAACTAACTGTGCAAAGTCTTTATCAGGAGTTACCATAAATATTTGAAATCCTTCTTTTTCTGCTTTTTTTGCAAGTGTACCAATTATATCATCTGCTTCATATCCTTCTTTAATAATTATTGGAATATGCATTGCGCTTAGAATATTTTGAATAAAGGGTAAGGCTAATTTGATTGCTTCAGGGGTTTCATCTCGATTTGCTTTATAATCTGTGTAAATTTCTGTTCTTGATTCTGAGCCCCCTTTATCAAAACATACCGCTAAATAATCTGGACGCTCTCTTTTAATTACATCAATTAATGAATTAGTAAAGCCCATAATTGCAGAAGTGTCAAACCCCTTAGAGTTAATCCTAGGGTTTTTAATAAAAGCATAATACCCTCTATAAATTAAAGCATAAGCGTCAAGTAAAAAAAGACGTTTGTTATTTGTCATACACAGATATTATTTGTTTAAACTTAATACTTCTTCAATTTTGTTGAGAATTTTATTACTACTTAAATTAATAGAATCATATAAAATATCTGGATCTCCATGAGAAATAAATTCATGAGGAACTCCAATGGACTCAATTTTCTTCATATAATTATATTTTTGAGCATATTCCATTATTGCGGTTCCAAATCCTCCTTTAATAGCTCCTTCCTCAATTGTCAATACATAAGAATGGGTTTTAAATACCTCGTGAAGAATTTTTTCATCTAACGGATAAACAAATTCAAAGGAATAATGAGAAAATTCTTCAGAAAAATTACTGCTATTGATCGCTTCTTCAACATTTTTAAAAAGTGTTCCTAAGCTCAAAATAGCAATTTTTTTCCCACTAGTTATTTTATAAGCCTTGTACAGTTCTAAATTTTCAAATAATTCATTAACCTTTTCTATTTGTGAATCACCTCTAGGATATCTGATTGCAATTGGACCATTGGGTTTAGACTGAAATGTGTATAAAAAATTTCGAAGTCTTTGTGCGTTTCTTGGAGCTATAATTTTTAAATTTGGAATACATCTTAGAAATGAAATATCATAAACCCCATGATGAGTTGGTCCGTCATGACCAACAATTCCCGCTCTATCTATGCAAAAAATAACATTTAAGTTTTGAATTGCTACATCATGTATGATTTGATCGTATGCCCTTTGAAGAAATGTAGAATAAATAACACAAAAAGGAATAAGTCCCTCACAGGCCATTCCTGCAGCAAGTGTAACAGCGTGTTGTTCGGCAATCCCAACATCATAACACCTTTCGGGAATATGCTTCATCATTTCATTAAGACCACTTCCTGTGGGCATAGCGGGAGTTATACAGACTAGTTTAGAATTTATCTTTGCAAGATCCAAGATAGTTTTTCCAAAAACTTGATGAAATTTAAGCTTTCTACTTTTGTTTTTTTTGTAAAGCTTTCCCGTAAGCTTATCAAATTTACCGGGAGCATGAAAAAGAATTTGATCTTTTTCAGCTGATATCAAGCCTTTTCCTTTAATTGTTCTAATATGTAATAATCTAGGACCTTTTTTTGTTTTTTGAAGCATGAGTTCGTTTTTCAATAACTCCATATTGTGACCATCTATTGGACCATGATAGTCTATATTCAAAGAATTAAATATATTATTTTCTTTATTTATTTCTATGTTTGATTTTTCCAAATAATTTTTTAACGCCCCAACACTAGGATCAATTCCCATAGTATTATCGTTAAGAATTATAAGAACATTTGCTGAAGTTGTACCTAAATGATTTAAAGCTTCAAAAGCCATTCCTGATGCAATAGACGCATCCCCTATTACAGAAATATGATTAATATTTTTTTTACCTCTAATTTCTGAGGCTAAAGCCATCCCTAAAGCTGCTGAAACTGTTGTTCCTGCATGACCTGTTCCAAATGAATCGTATTTACTCTCTTTTATTTTAGGAAAACCACTTATTCCTTTCCACTTTCTGTTTGATTTAAACTCTTCATACCTGCCTGTTAAAATTTTATGACCGTATGCTTGATGTCCAACATCCCATAAAATCTTGTCTTTAGGGGTGTCAAAAATATAATGAAGTAAAACTGTGAGTTCTATCACGCCAAGACTAGCTCCTAAATGACCTTCATTGGATGAAATAACATCAATTATGTACTCCCTAAGTTCTTTTGAAATACCAACTAATTGCTTCAATGAGCATTGCTTTAGTTCCTTGGGAGATTTAATATCTTTGAGTTGCATTTAACAAATATAATATTTCGTTTTAGTAACCCATACTTTTTGTAATTTTCAATAATGAAAAACGTGTTTGATGATAAATATTTCATGGGAGAAGCTTTAAAGGAAGCTCAAAAAGCTTATGAAATTGGGGAAGTTCCTGTTGGAGCTATAATAGTAGTAAAAAATAAAATAATTGCAAGAGCTCATAATCTAACTCAACGTTTAAATGATGTAACAGCCCATGCTGAAATGCAAGCAGTTACATCTGCTTCGAATTATTTAAATGGTAAATATTTAAAGGATTGTTCGATTTATATCACTCTTGAACCATGCGTTATGTGTGCGGGAGCACTTTTTTGGAGTAAAATTGATAGAATTATATATAGCGCATGTGATTTAAAAAGAGGCTACTCTCAAGTGGCGAATTTATTACATCCAAAAACTAAAGTAGAAAGAGGAGAGTTTGAAAAAGAGTCATCAGACTTACTAAAAAAATTTTTTAAAAATACAAGAAAATAAAAAAACCTCCAATTAGGAGGTTTTATATTGTCTTGTATAAAGAATTATAATTTAGTAAGATTGGAAGCTTGCTTCCCTTTATCACCATCTTTTTCAACATACTCAACTTTATCACCCTCTTGGAGTGAAACCCCATTAAGGGTTGTTATGTGAACGAATACATCTGCACCCGACTCATCATTTGTAATAAACCCATATCCTTTGGACTCATTAAAAAATTTAACTGTACCAGTCATAATTGTATATAATAAAAATAATTTTGGCTAAGTAACATCAACTTTCTTTTCTGAAAACTCTTATTGTATTTTATTTTTATTAGGTTTTTTCTTTTCAACTTCATTTCTCATCCTTTCATAATTTTCTTCAGTAAGTGTATAGTCTCTGATGTCTTTGTCTTTCCATCGATGGTATAGAAATAGTGGCAAAAAAAATATCACTGAAAAAAGAACAGTGCTTCCTATAATTTTTTCACCTAAAAACTGATCATTTTCATAATTTTTAAAGTAAAAACCTATAATTAAAGATGATAAAATTGAAAAAAATAAAAAACGAAGTATAATTTTCATATGGACTTATATCTTTTTTAACTCCAATCCTAATTCATCAAGTTGAGGTTTTTCAATCAAGGAAGGAGAATCAATCATAGTATCTCGACCTGAATTATTTTTCGGAAAAGCTATGAAGTCTCTGATTGTTTCTTTACCTCCCAAGATTGCCACAAGTCGATCTAAACCAAAGGCTATTCCTCCGTGTGGCGGGGCACCATACTTAAATGCACCCATTAAAAAACCAAATTGTGACTGAGCGTCTTCATCAGAAAAACCTAATAAGTTGAACATTTGTTTTTGAAGTTTAGAATCATGAATTCTTATTGAACCTCCTCCAACTTCGTTTCCGTTCAGAACAAGATCATAGGCATTTGCCCTTACTTTTTCAGGGGAGTTATTTAGTAAATTAAGATCTTCTTTCTTTGGAGATGTAAAAGGATGATGCATAGCATGATACCTTTTTGATTTCTCATCCCATTCTAATAGGGGAAAATCAGTCACCCAAAGTGGTGCAAAAATTTCTGGATTTCGAAGTCCAGTTTTTTCAGCAACAGCAAGTCTTAGTTCTCCTAACTGTTTTAATGTTTTTTTGGTTTTTCCGGAAAGAATAAAAATTAAATCACCTGGATCAGCGTCAATTATTTTTATCCATTCAGTTAAGTCATTTTCTGAATAAAATTTATCTACTGATGATTTTAGTGATTTATCTTCATTATATTTTACCCAAACTATCCCCTTCGCTCCAATTTGAGGTTGTTTCACCCAGCTTATCCAGTTGTCAATTTCTTTTCTACTAAAAGAAGCTCCTTTTTTTATTGAAAAGCCTATTATCAATTCTTCAGAATCAAAAATTTTGAAGCCTTTACCTTTTGCTTTATCTGTAATATTTCCAAATTTCATATCAAATCTAATGTCTGGTTTGTCACTTCCATAATTATTGATAGCCTCGTTGTAGGTGATTCTTGGAAAAACACCAACCTTATAATTATTAATTTCCATAATTAAATGAGAAATCAAACCCTCAAATTGGTTTAAAACATCTTCTTGGTCGACAAAACTCATCTCACAATCTATTTGAGTAAATTCAGGTTGCCTGTCAGCACGCAAATCTTCATCTCTAAAACATTTTACTATTTGAAAGTATCGATCTATTCCACCCACCATTAGTAGCTGCTTGAAGGTTTGAGGTGACTGTGGAAGGGCATAAAACTCTCCAGAATTCATTCTTGAAGGAACAACAAAATCCCTAGCCCCTTCTGGTGTGGATTTAATTAAATATGGAGTTTCAATATCAATAAAACCTTTATTATTTAAATAATTTCTGACTTCCATTGTGACTTTATGACGAAAAATTAAATTTTTTCGAATATTATTCCTCCTTATATCAAGGTACCTATATTGCATTCTCAACTCTTCACCTCCATCTGTTTTATCTTCAATAGTAAAAGGAGGGGTTTCTGAAGCGTTTAAAATATTTAATTCACTGACTAAAAGTTCAATATTTCCGGTTTGAAGTTCAGTGTTTTTAGATTCTCTTTCAATTACTTTTCCAGATATTTGAATTACAAACTCTCTAGACAGTTCCTTTGCAGTTTCAAATACTCTTTTTGAGGATCTTTTTTCGTCAAACACCAATTGAGTAATACCATAACGATCCCTTAAGTCAACCCATATAATAAAACCTTTATCTCTAACTTTTTGAACCCACCCTGAAAGTGTAACGGTTTTATTTATATCTGAGGATTTTAATTCTCCGCAATTGTGTGATCTTAACATAATCTAAAAATGAATTACAAAGGTATTAAGTTATTAGTTTTTAATCTTATTCCAATTGCTAATAGTTAATTTAAGTTGATAAACTATATAAAAACAACTAGGAACAATAAATAGTGTCAAAAACGTCGCAAAAGTTAGACCAAATATTACAGTCCATGCAAGTGGACCCCAGAATATTACATTGTCACCTCCAATAAATATTTTAGGATCCCATTCGGTTATTAATGAAAAGAAATCGATATTAAGTCCTGTAGCTAGAGGTATCAGTCCTAAAATAGTAGTTATTGCTGTTAAAAGAACTGGACGAAGCCTAGCTGCACCTCCATACACTATTGCTTCACGAGCCTCTAATTTTGGAAGAAGTTTATTAAAGGCAATATCTAAATCTTCTTTTTTTCTGGCAATTAATAATTGAGTGTAATCTATTAAAACCACTCCGTTATTAACGACAATTCCAGATAAAGCAATAATCCCCATCATAGTCATCATAATTACAAATGGCATATTAAATAAGCTTATACCATAAAGAACTCCAGTAAAACTCAAGAAAATTGATAATAGAATTATGAGAGGGTTTGAGATTGAATTAAATTGAAGAACTAATAGAAACAATATCATTCCTAATGCTGCCGCTAAAGCTCCTAATAGAAATCGCATATTTTTATCTTGCTCTTCAATTTCACCAGTAAACCTTAATTCAATATCAGGCTTGATTTGATCAAAACTTGAAACACTTTGTTTAACATTCGCCACAACATCATTACCATTATATCCAGCTAAAACAGGAGAATACAGAGTAACAACCCTCTTAAGGTCTCTATGTTTAATTGCATTAAAAGAAACAGAATTTTTATATTCAACTAAAGTACTGAGAGGAATTTTTTTAATTTTCCCACTAGCAGGATCCCTAAAAACTATATATTGATCTAATAATTGGTCAACAAAATTTCGATCATTTTCATTAAATCTAACATTAATATCATAATCTTCACCATTATTTTTGTAAACACCTGCCTTTTCGCCAAAAACAGAACCTCTAAGTTGTTGGCCAATCTGACCGGCTGTAACGCCCAGACTTCCTGCTTTTTCCCTGTCAATATTAATTATCATCCCAGGCTTACTTTTATTAACATCTATTTTTAACCCTTCAACTCCAGATATATTTTCAGAAGTCAAATAAAGTTTTAAATTTTCAGCAGTTTGAATTAATTCATCATAATCTTCTCCAGCTATTTCAATATTAACCGGGTAGCCTGCTGGCGGCCCTTTTGAATCTTTTTCAACGGAAACTGATACCCCTGCATATTTATCTTTTAACTTTTTTTGTAATTCCTTTCTTAAGTTTTCACTTGAAAGCCCTCGCCTATATTTAAATTGAGAAGTAGTTATAGTGATTTTAGATTTGTGAGGCATTTCTTGATCACCTCCTTTATCAATTTCTGGGTTTTGAGATCCTAAACCCACAAAAGTCACATTGGAATCAATCATAAAGTTATTTCCATTGTCTATATATTTCGAACTATTTATGACTTTTAGAACATCAGCTTCAATAAGTTTTGAAGTTGAATTTGTTTTACCTATCGATGTTCCTTCAGGATATTCAATATAAATAAAAATTTGTTGAGGTTGATTTTCTGGGAAAAACTCAACTTTTGGAGCGGATAGTCCCAAAATAATAAATGAAGAAAAAAGTAGCCCTATAGTTCCAGTTAATAATAAAAAAGGAGTTTTACCAGATAATGTAAATCGTAAAATTTTAGTATATCTTTTCTCTAGACTAACAAGGCTTACTGTTCTAAAATATAAAGCCCATCTCTTTATGAAGAGTTTATATGCCCACAAAAGTATGTTTAGTAAAATTAGTAAAGTACCAAGACCTCTAGGTTTTCCTGGAAAAAAGATTAATAAGGAACCTATTCCAGATAACAAAAGAGTTAATCTTCGAAGTTTTTTTCTTCCAATTATTTTGTCTTTGGTGCTCATGAATTTTGAAACAAGCATTGAATTAAAAAAAATAGCTACAATCAGTGAAGACCCAAGCACAATCGAAAGAGTGAACGGAAAATAGATCATGAATTTACCTATTGTTCCAGGCCAAAAACCTAGGGGTATAAATGCTGCAACTGTTGTTGCAGTTGAAACAATAATAGGTGTTGCTATTTCTCCAATCCCTTTTTTTGCAGCTTCTATTTTAGACATACCTTCTTTCTCCATTAGACGATATGCGTTTTCAACTACAACAATCCCATTATCTACTAGCATTCCCATCCCCATAATTAAACCGAAAAGAACCATTGTGTTTATTGTGCTTCCTAAAAAGTTTAAAATCATAAATGACATAAGCATTGACATAGGTATAGCAAACCCAACAAACAGAGAATTTCTAAAACCTAGAAAAAACATTAAAACAGTAACGACAAGTATTACGCCAAAAATGATATTATTGACTAAATCACTTACTATATTTTTTGTAGTATTTGATTGATCATTTGAAATTTCAATTTCAATTGAACTTGGAAAGTCTGAAGATTTGACATTATCGATTAACACCCTTATTTTTTCGACAGTTTTAATTAGATTTTTTCCACTTCTTTTTTTTACATTTAAAACTAGTGCTGTCTTTCCATTTGATCGCGCGTACGAATTTTTCTCTTTTTCTTTAAATTTAACTTTAGAAATATCTCCTAAATAAACAATACCATTTTGAGTTTTGACAACAAAATTATTTAAATCATCAGGGGAATTTATTTCACCCAAAACTCTCAGGTTTCTCCTTGTGCCATCACCTTCAACGCTTCCAGCAGAAACAGTATTATTTTCTCTTTGAATAGCATTTATTATGTCTTTGAAAGAAACGGACAATGCAGTCATCTTAAGAAGATCTATAGCAACTTCGACCTCAAAATCTTGAACACCTCTTAATGCAACTTCTTTAATTTCTGACATTTGCTCAATTTTATCTTGAAGTAATTCTGCATAGAATTTCATTTCCTTGATAGGAAGATCCCCAGTTAAACCAATATTTAGAATGGGCATTTCCTCAGATATTGTAAGTGCAAAAACATTTGGTTCAACTTTTGCGTTATTAAAAGTTGGCCAATCTGATCCAGAGGTAATTAAGTCAACTTTGTCTTTAACTTGGATTTTAGCATTTTCATTAGAGATACCCTCATCAAATTCGACGGTTATTAAAGAAACATTTTCTCTTGATGTTGATACAATCTCAACAAGATTTTTCACCCCTTTAAGTTCCTCTTCTAGAGGATCAGTGATTAATCTCTCAATGTCTTCTGCTGTATTTCCAGGAAAGACAGAGCTTACAAATATTTGATTTTCTTTTATTTCAGGATAATTCTCTCTAGGCATTGAAAAGTAAGCAGAGACTCCAAGGAACAAAAACACTCCAATAATCACATATATCACTGTACTCCTGTTTATTGCCCAGGAAGATGGTTTGAACTCTTTTAATTCTGATGATTTTTTCATGAATGGAATTCCTTGTTATTAGTTTATTGATTTTACTATTTGTTTATCTTTTACTTGTCGAATTCCATCCTCGATAATTAGATCACCACTTTTCAATCCTTCTAGAACTTCTATTTTATTATCTGATGTTTTTCCGAGCTTGACATAAGTTTTAATTGCGGTATACTTATTTTGTTCAAAATCCAACGGATCAAGCTTGAAAACATAAAATTCGTTAGCACTATTTTCAATAATATTTTTTTGAGAAACTAGTAATGCGTTAAGATTTTCATAATCATTTATAGAAATTTTTGCTGTCATATTTGGTTTAAAATCATTATCATTATTTTTAAGCATAATTTCAATTCTAAAGTTTCTGTTATTAGGGTTAATTATATTTCCTATAGAGGATATTTTAGAAATAATAGTGCTAGAGAGGATTGGAATAAAAACTATAGCTTCAGAATTTTTTTTGATTTTTGTAATGTGAGTTTCTGGAATTTCTGCTTTTACTTTAATCTTATCAAGGTTAATAATTCTTAAAACAGGAGTTACCCCTGGATTAACGTTGCTTCCGGAATCAGCAATTAGTTCATCAATTATGCCATCAAATGGAGCAATTATTTTTGATTTAGTTATTTGAACTTTTAATTGGTCTATGTTTTTCTTTAAACTTAGATAATTGGTTTCAGCTTGTAAAAATTGAATTTCTGATCCGATTTTTTCTTTCCATAAACTTGATTGTCTTTCATAAGTTGTTTTAGCCAGTTTCACTTGTAATCTCATTTGATCCAGTTGAGCTATAATTCCTTCGTTAGATAGTTCAATAAGTACAGTTCCTTTTAAAACTTTTTGTCCTTCTTTAACATGAATAGTTTTAATGATTCCAGGAATTTCTGGGTATAGTTTTAAGTTTTTATCAGAATCTAATGATCCTTGTACTTCGATAAAATGCTTAAAGGGTTTGCTTTCAATTTTGACATTTGTTACAAGTGGAAATTTTTGATTTTCATCTAAATCAAAAATGACTTCATTTAATATTTTTAATTCTTTTTGAAGAGTGTTTATTTGCCTTCCAACTTCAGCTTTCTTATTTTGAATTAATTTCAGATCTTTCGAATTAATAATCGAGGTTGTGTCTTTTTCATTCTTATTACAGCTAAAGAATATTAAAGCAAAAGTTAAAAAGCATATTTTGAATTTCATAATATTTAATTATTAGTAATGTTTAAAATTGTTTTTAATTCAATCTTCTTAGACACCAGTTTTTGCACAGCATCTAAATAATTTTTCTGTGTTTTATAAAGTTGAGATTGAGCCTGTCTCAATTCAAAACTATTCGCCATCCCTTGCGAGAACTTTATTTGATTTTTTCTTTCTATTCTTTCTGCCAGGTTCATGTTGTTTTTTGAAACATAAAAATCATCTATTGCAAGTTCATAATTAGCCTTTGCATTTTTGGCAGAAACTTTAATTTCTCGTTGAGTTTTTTCAAGTATTTTTTTAGATTGCTGATAGGATATTTTTGCCATTTGAGAACTTGCTGACCTTCCGAATGAACTAAATAATGGGACTTCCAGACTTACACCAAATAAAGCTGATCCAAACCATTTTTGATTTTGTTTATTAAATGAGAAAGAGTTGTTGTTTCCAGTATAAGCGCCACTTATAAATGTAGAAAGAGTAGGTAATGATTTACTCTGCTCTAATTTATACTCAAGCCTTTTAAACTCAACATTATTATTTGCTATTTTAACATCAATATTTGAATTTATATCCCATGATTCTATTACAGGCACTTCAAAAACCTGAGAATTAATTATAGATTCAAGAGAACTAGTGAGATTTAGCTCATCTTCTTCCTCATAACCTAGAGAAATTTTCAAGATATCTTTTGATAATAAACTAAATTGGTAAGCAAACTTCCTTTTTGACTTTAACTCTGACAATGTAATTTTTAACTGTTCGACACTTTCTTCTTCTATAAAACCATTTTTAAATAATTTTTTTGTTTCTCTAAGGGTGCCTTCTAAGTTTTTAATATTCTTATCTATAAAATCAATATTTTCCTTCGATAATAAGGTGTTTAAATAGGCATTATTGACAGACCTTCTAACATTTAAATTTGTTTTTTGTAGAGCGTTATCTGAAACTTTCAAATAGGTTTTGGTTGCCTTTACCCCAACAATATAAGATCCGTCAAAAATCATTTGACTAATTCGAGCAGATCCCACTAAGTTCTGCTCCGTTCCAAAACTGACTTCAGCAAAATCTCCTTCTTGACCACCAAAAAATTGTGCAGGAATTAAAGATACAGGGAGTTCTAAAAAATTAGTATAATCAAAACTAGCTTTTACCTGAGGTAGCCCAATTGAAATTGTTTTCCATTTTTCTTTATAAGCTTTATCTACTTCTAGTTTAGCATTTATAATTTCAGTGTTATTTTCAAGTGCAAAACTTATTGCTTCATCAACATTAAGATTATTAGGGAATTCTTGAGCCTTTAAAAGGCCAAGTGAGAAAAACAAAATACATACATATTTTTTCATGATTCTGATTTGTTATAAATTTTATTTAAAAGAATTAGACCTTTATTTGTGGAAATAGCTCTGACGTGATACTCTAAAAAATCCTCTATAACTTTTTCCAATTTAAATTCATGTAACGGAAACAAGTTGATATCCCTTACTCCTCTCATTCCATTTATGTAGATTCTAGTTATGAAATCAATGTTAATTTCTTCTCTGTAATAACCGGACTTGATTCCTTTTTTTAAGCTCTCTTGAAAAACATCTCTAACTAGATCAAATTCTCTACCCTTAAGCTCTTGATAAATTTCTGGATAAAACTTTTGAAGTTGAAATTGAGGGGCAGTTTCGGTATTTCCTAATACTTTCATTGCTTCTTTTTTTATCTGGAATAATTCTATTATTGGATTATTCGCATTTATACTAATCTGTTTAAAAGACTTGACTACTCCTTTTTGGAGCGTTTTCATACATAAACTAATCAAATGATTTTTATTTTTAAAAAACTGATAAATAGTCTTTTTTGATATCCCCATAGACTGAGCCAAATCATCCATTGTGACACTTTTAAACCCTATGGATAAAAAGAGTTCTGTAGCCTTTATTATGATTTTTTCTTTCATGATGGTGCAAAGATATGAAAGGAAACTTAAAAAACCAAAACAGTTTCCGTTGTTTATTTGAACTTATCGTTAGATAATTTATTTACATTTATAAAAAATTATTTCATGCCTTCAATTGAGGAATATCAAAATTCATTTATAGAGTATTTAGAATCAAGTTTGCCAAATAAATCTCCTGAAAACCTCTATAAACCTGCTAAATACATTTTAAAATTAGGAGGCAAAAGAATTCGTCCAATTTTAACCTTGATTTCATCAGAGGTTTTTGAGGGTGAATTTAAAGATGCTCTACCAGCAGCTTTAGCAATCGAAGTTTTTCATAATTTCTCTTTGGTTCATGATGATATTATGGATGAGGCGCCACTAAGAAGAGGTCAAGAAACTGTTCATAAGAAATGGAACACAAATACAGCAATTCTTTCTGGAGACGCGATGCTCATATGGTCTTACGAACTTCTTCAAAAGTATTCACCAGACATAAGTTATTCTTTGACTAAAATATTTTCTAAAACAGCAAGGAAGGTTTGCGAAGGTCAGCAATTAGACATGGATTTTCCAAATCAAGAAAATGTTTCTATTAATGATTACATGGGAATGATTGAAAATAAAACTGCTGTTTTAATAGGATGTGCTCTTTCAGTAGGAGCAATAATTTCAAAAGCAAATAATAAACAGATATCTGAAATATATAATATTGGGGTAGAGTTAGGCTTAGCTTTTCAATTACAGGATGATTATTTAGATGTTTTTGGAGACATTAATAAATTTGGAAAACAAATAGGTGGAGACATAATTGAAAATAAAAAAACTTTTCTTCATTTATATGTTAAATCAAATTCATCTCAAAAAGTTAAAAATGAATTTAGCAATTGGATTAAACTTAACCCAAATAATACAAAAGAAAAAATATTAGCAGTTACATCAATTTACAGATCTTCTGGAGCGGAAAAAGCAATTAAAGATAAGATTGAAGATTTTTCTAAATCAGTTTTTCTTAAAATTGACAATCTAGGAATAGGTTCCAAAAAGAAAATACTACTACTGGACTTTGTGAATAAACTAGTAAATAGAGATTTTTAAAAAAGTCTTTTAATCAATGCTTCAATAAACCATCTTTTTTTAAAAGTCATCATTAGCTTTATTTCTTCTAAAATAGAGGTTTTGTTATCTAAAAATTTAAAAATTATTTCTGAATTATTTTTTTCAAACATTGTTTTGAATATCGATCCCCCCATATCATTATGTTTATTAAGTACATCTATGAAAAGTAAATCAAAAAACCAAAATCGATTAGTTTTCTCAAATTCATTTAAGGGCTTTCCTTTTTTAAGAAATAACACAAGCTCTTTAGTTTTATTTACAGTATTTAAAAAAGTATATCCGGTACTTGCTTTTGTCCATCCTCCAGCTGTTCCGATATTGAGTAAATTTTTGGTATTACCTGACTTAAATTTATAGGCTGTCATTGGAATACTACCTTGTTCGGTTTCAACAACTTCGTAGTTTCCAGAATTTAAATTTTTAAGATAGCTTTTTATAGAGTTGAGATATTCATCTTTTTTTAATTCATTTGGAGAAAAAAGTGTGTACTCAACAAGAGCTTTTGTTTTTGAAAATGGAAGAACATATATAAATCTGGTTGAATTTTTTTGAGGTATATCAAAGTCCATTAAGGTAACAACATTTGGATTGAATATTTCATTTTTAGTTTCAACCAACTGACCGATAAAATGTTGTTTTAAGTATGGATATTTTTTTTGATTCTTAATAAGACTAGCATCAAAAATACTTGAAAAGATAAGATCTCCTTCAAAACATCCTTTATCAGTAGTAATAATATTTGTAATCTTATCAATTTTAAGAATTTCAGAATTTAAATACGTAAGATTATTATATTTTGACTTTAAACCCTTAAAATTATTGTAAAAATCAATTCCTCTTATTAGTTTATATCTGTATGGTGAGGTTTCAAACTGTTTTTTAAAATTATTAGCTTTAAAGATAGCAGAGTTCCATTTCTTACTTACAATATGGTCTAATTCACTTTCACCTTTTTCCCAAAAACACCAGGTTCTGTCATTTATAGCTTTGGAGTCTTTTTCTATTAATAAAATTTTTTTATTAGAAAAAAAGGAATCTGAAACTAAGCTATTTGCTAGAAGCGTTCCAGAAGCTCCACCACCACAAATAACATAATCAAATTTCTCTGTTTCCATAAGTCTTAACTTCAAAAGTATATAATTAACATTAATACTCTTATTTATTAATTGTTTTTTTTGTAAATGTTTTGTAGTATAAAACTTTATGATATTTTTGCACTATAATCATATATGAATGGATAGTATTATTTCATTTTTTGAGTCTATAAATCCTATTTTAGGAGCACTTTATGCAACTATTTTTACTTGGGGTTTAACTGCTTTTGGTGCCTCATTTGTTTTTTTATTTAAAACAATGAATAGGGCTGTTCTTGATGGAATGCTTGGTTTTACTGGTGGAGTTATGGTTGCCGCAAGTTTTTGGAGTCTTTTGTCTCCAGCTATTGAAATGACTCCAGGATCAGGTGTTGAAAAGGTTATTCCTGCAGCTATAGGATTTGGTTTAGGTGCAATTTTTTTATTTTCTCTCGATAAAATTCTTCCTCATATCCATATAAATTTTAAAAAAACTGAAGGGATTAAAACGCCTTGGAGAAGAACCACTTTAATGGTTTTAGCAATAACACTTCACAATATTCCTGAAGGATTAGCAGTTGGTGTATTATTTGGAGGTGTTGCCTCTGGTATTCCTGAGGCATCTATTGCAGGTGCTTTAACATTAGCAATTGGTATAGGTATTCAAAATTTTCCTGAAGGAATTGCTGTTGCTATGCCTTTAAGAAGACAAGGTGTCAGTCGATTTAAAAGCTTTTGGTATGGACAACTTTCAGCAATTGTTGAGCCGATTGCTGCTGTTATTGGCGCAGTAGCAGTAACATTTTTCACTCCTATTCTTCCATACGCCTTAGCATTTGCGGCAGGTGCTATGATTTTTGTTGTGGTTGAAGAAGTCATTCCTGAAACTCAGCAAGATAAATATACTGATATTGCTACTTTAGGCTTTATAGGTGGATTTATAGTAATGATGATTCTAGATGTTTCACTAGGCTAACTTAATTTTCAAATTGGATTCCAGCCTTGCGCTGTCAATTCTATTTGTTGATTCAAACCAGTTATTAGTTTTCCTCCAGTTTCTGAATCAGTAAAGTGACCGATAATAGTCAAATAAGGATGGTTTTTAATCTTATCATAATCAGATTGTGGAAGAGCCATTAAAAGCTCATAATCCTCTCCACCGTTAAGCGCTGCAGTGGTTGGGTTAATTTTAAATTCTTCACATATTTTAATTACTTCTGGATCTATAGGGATCTTTTCTTCATATACATGGCATCCTAAATTTGAGGATTTGCATAAATGAAGAGTTTCTGAGGAAAGTCCATCACTAATATCAATCATCGCATTAGGGGTGATTTTCAACTCATTTAAAAGCTCAAAAACATCTTTCCGGGCTTCTGGCTTTAATTGCCTTCCTATGCTATAGGTATATGAATCTAGATCAGGTTGAACTTTGGGATTAACTTTAAAAACAGCCTTTTCTCGCTCTAAAATTTGAAGTCCTGCATAAGCACCTCCTAGGTCTCCAGAAACAACTAGTAAGTCATTATTTTTCGCTCCACTTCTTTTAGAAATATTTTTATTAGTTACTTGTCCAATTGCTGTTATTGAGACTACCATTCCTGTTGTTGAACTCGTAGTATCCCCCCCAACTAAGTCTACTTTGTATTTAGAACACGCTGCTTTTATTCCATCGTAAAATTCTTCTAAAGCTTCAACAGTAAAGCGATTAGATATAGCCAAAGAAACCGTAATTTGACTTGGTTTTGCATTCATTGAATAAATGTCAGAAAGATTGACTATTACGGCTTTATATCCAAGATGCTTAAGTGGAACATATGATAAGTCAAAATGAACCCCTTCTATTAATAAATCTGTGCTTATTACACCTAAATTTTTTTTAAAATCTATTACACATCCATCATCTCCTATTCCAGTTTTTGATGAGAGGTTATCAATCGAAAAATTCTTGGTTAAGTGATTAATCAATTCAAATTCTCCAAGATTTTCTATGGGTGTAAGCTTTGTTTTTTTATTTTCTAACATTCGGTAAAAGTACATAAATAGATGTATTCTTTTAGATCTATTTATTAGCTTTGAATTTCTTAAATTGCATGATGCAAAAAAAATATTTTTTACTCATTTTTATAATTATTTTCACCAGTTGTTATAAATATGAATATGAGATAATAAATGAAGAAATTGTTTCTGATTCAATTATAAACCCTCCTGTTGTTATTGATCCTCTAACACCCGACCCTCCTAGTAGAGTAGTTGTGTTATGTGAAAATGGATTTGCAAATGAATATCCATGCAGTGGAATGGATTTCTATAGTCAAATTACATTAACAGAATTAGGGAGTGATTTTGCTAATGATAATTGGGGATGGACTGATCGTGAAACTGGAAAAGAATATGTTATTCAGGGTTTAAATGACGGAACGGCCTTTATTGATATAAGTGATCCGCTTAATCCTATTTATCTAGCTAAAATATCTGTTTCCACCCCCAGCACATGGAGAGATATTAAGGTTTTTAAAAATCATGCTTTTATTGTGTCTGAGGCAAATGATCACGGCCTTCAAATATTTGATTTAACCCGATTAAGAGAAATCAATACTTTTCAAAGCTTAATCCCAGATAAAAGATTGAACACCTTTGGAAATGCTCATAATATCGCAATCAATGAAAGTACCGGTTACGCTTATGTTATAGGAACTCAGAGGTATTCTGGCGGCCCATTATTTATTGATATCAATGATCCTAAGAATCCAATAGAAGCTGGTGGATATAGAAATATGGGATATTCTCATGATGCTCAAGTTGTTTCATATCACGGCCCAGATGAAAACTTTACAGGTAAAGAAATTTATATTGGAAGTAATAGTGATGGTGGATCAAATAATAAAGTTGTTATTGTTGATGTAACAGATAAAAGTAATCCTGAATTAATAACTACAAAATCTTATGGTGGATCCGGTTATGCTCATCAAAGTTGGTTGTCATCAGATCACAAATATTTATTTTTTGGAGATGAATTAGATGAATATTATTTTGGTGGAAATACAAAAACATTTGTTTTTGATATGACCAATTTATCTGAACCGTTATTATCTTTTACATACAATGGAACTACAACTGCAATTGATCATAATGGTTATGTCGTTGGAGGTCTATATTATTTATCAAATTACACAGCAGGTTTAAGAGTAATGGATATTTCACAAATTCAAAATAAGGCTATGGATGAAGTTATGTATTTTGATACTTATCCCGAGAGTGACCTTAGTAGTTTTGACGGAGTTTGGAATATTTATCCTTTTTTTCAAAGTGGAATTATTGCCATAAGTGATGGTCAGAGCGGGCTTTTTTTAGTTAAAGCGTCTGATTAAATGAAAAAAACCTTAATACTTGTATTCTTTTTAAATTTCTCATGTTCTCCTGATTTTTCAGAAATCAGCTTCTCTGATATAACTTTTATTGAAAATAGTTTAAAAGTTATACGAATTATAGGTGGAACTAAAGAAGATGTTGTAAAAAAAGTTTTGGCAACAGATGACGGTGGTTTTGTTATTGTAGGTCATACGAAAAGTACAGATGGTGATTTTGAAAATAAAAATAGAGAAGGAAATGATATTTTTTTAACTAAACTTGACTCCAAAGGTCAAATAATTTGGACAAATACTTATGGAGGTTCTGACGATGATATAGGAAATGATGTTATAGAGTCTTCTGATGGCAGCTTTTACATTATTGGTTACAGTAAAAGTAATGACGGTGATGCTTCAATTAATAAAGGTCAGCATGATAATTGGTTACTAAAAACCGATTCTTTCGGAAAACTACTTTGGGAAAAAAGTTATGGTTTTGCTGGACATGATCATGCTTATAATATAATTAAAACAAGAGATGGGGGGTTATTTTTTAATGGATTTTTAGATGTTACAGCTTCAGAAGGTCAGGGAAGTACATCTAGGCATGGAGTTGGAGAATTTTGGTGCCATAAAGTAAATATGAATGGAGATGTGGTTTGGAGAAGATACTTTGGAGGGTCAAATAATGACAGATCATATGATTCAGTTGAAACGCAAGATGGAGGCTTTATTTTAGTTGGTACATCGGAAAGTCAAGACATAGAAATTTCAAATTCATTTGGAAGCTATGATATTTGGGTAGTAAGGTTATCATCCTCTGGAGAATTGATGTGGGAAAAATCTTTTGGAGGTTCTGCTATTGATGAAGGTATTATTATTATTAATAATCAAGATAATAGTTATACAATTTTAGGAAATACAAATAGTCCAAAAATTGATGGATTTAAAACTCAAGGAATGAATGATTTTTTATTAATAAAGTTAGACTCTTCAGGAGGTATATTAAGTAAAGTACGACATGGCAGTCCACAGTTTGATTACGCAAAAGACCTAAAACAAACGATAGACGGAAGCTATTTTGTCACAGGTTATTCAAGAAATCCATTAAATTCACAAGGAGTAAACTTTGAAAATAATGCTGTTTTTTTAAGTCAAATTCAGCCAAATGGTATTATTCAAAATACTTGGAAGTTAAATGGAAGTAATGAGGATCTTGGAAGCTCAATTTCTCAGCTTCAAAATGGCTCAATCATTATGGTTGGAACAACTGAAAGTAATGATGGAGACTTTAATATTAAAAAATTAACTGGAAATGATATTTTTATTGCTATTTTGAATAAGTAAATATTATCTTTTTATTATCAATATTTTCAGATGAAAACCTTTATATATATAGTATTACGTATATTTGCACTCTATTAATCAAACTTTAAATAAAGATGATTAAGGTGTCTGCTTCGGCAAAAAATAAAGTTAGGATGTTAATGACGGAAGAAGGCTTTGACCCAAACCAAGCCTACGTTAGAGTTGGGGTTAAAAGTGGTGGTTGTTCTGGCTTGTCATATGAGCTTAATTTTGATAATGAAACCAATCAAAAAGATAAGCTTTATGAAAACAATGATGTTAAAATTATAGTTGATAAAAAAAGTCTTCTTTATCTAATTGGGACTACTTTGGAGTATTCCGGTGGGCTTAATGGAAAAGGATTTGTGTTTAATAATCCAAACGCACAAAGAACTTGTGGTTGTGGAGAAAGTTTCTCTCTATAAATAATATTTTATGGCTTATACGGAAGAAGAATTAAAAAAAGAACTTGAGACTAAGGAGTATGAATATGGGTTTTATACCGATATAGAATCTGAGACATTCCCTGTAGGACTCAATGAGAAAATTGTTACTGCAATTTCAAAAAAGAAAAATGAACCTCAATGGATGACTTCATGGAGACTGGATGCTTATAGAGCGTGGTTAAAGATGGATGAACCTGATTGGGCAAATGTAAATTATAAAAAACCTGATTTTCAGGCTATTTCATATTACTCCGCTCCCAAAAAACAGGATAAATATAAAAGTTTAGATGAAGTTGATCCAGAATTATTAGAGACTTTTAATAAATTAGGAATCTCCATTGACGAGCAAAAAAAACTATCTGGTGTTGCAATGGATATTGTTATTGATTCTGTTTCTGTAGCAACAACATTTAGAGACACTTTGGCAAAAAAAGGTATTATTTTTTGTCCAATTTCTGAGGCAATTAAAGATCATCCAGAATTAGTTAAAAAATACATTGGATCTATTATTCCCTCTACAGATAATTATTATGCAGCACTAAACTCAGCAGTGTTTTCTGATGGATCATTTTGTTATATCCCAAAAGGTGTTAAATGTCCAATGGAATTATCTACCTACTTTAGAATAAATCAAGGAGGAACTGGTCAGTTCGAAAGAACACTTGTTATAGCTGATGAAGGAAGTTATGTTAGTTATCTTGAAGGATGTACGGCTCCTTCTAGAGACGAGAATCAATTGCATGCAGCAGTTGTAGAATTAATTGCTCACGATAATGCTGAAATAAAATATTCAACAGTTCAAAATTGGTATCCTGGAAATAAAGAGGGTAAAGGAGGAGTTTATAATTTTGTTACAAAAAGAGGAATATGTCACAACAATTCTAAAATTTCTTGGACTCAAGTAGAAACTGGTTCTGCTGTAACATGGAAATATCCTTCTTGTATTTTAAAAGGAGATAATTCAATAGGTGAATTTTACTCGATTGCTGTAACAAATAACTTTCAACAAGCTGATACAGGGACTAAAATGATTCATATTGGAAAAAACACAAGAAGTACAATAATCTCTAAAGGTATTTCTGCAGGGAAATCTCAAAATAGCTACAGAGGATTAGTTCAGGTAAATTCAAGAGCTCACAATGCCAGAAATTTTTCTCAATGTGATTCATTGTTAATGGGTAATGAATGTGGAGCTCACACCTTTCCCTATATAGAGGCTAAAAATAATTCTGCTCAAATTGAACATGAGGCAACAACAAGTAAAATAGGTGAGGATCAAATTTTTTATTGTAACCAAAGAGGGATTGATAATGAAAAAGCAATTGCTCTAATTGTAAATGGTTTCAGTAAAGAAGTTTTAAATAAATTACCAATGGAGTTTGCAGTTGAAGCTCAAAAACTATTAGAAATTTCCCTCGAAGGATCGGTGGGATAAACACAAAATAATTATGTTAACTATAGAAAATCTTCACGCAGCAGTTGATGGTAAATCAATTCTTAAAGGAGTAGACCTAGATGTAAAAGCAGGGGAGATTCATGCAATTATGGGTCCAAACGGATCAGGAAAAAGCACTTTGGCATCTGTTATTGCTGGAAATGAAGTATACGAAATGACCAAAGGAAACCTCCTTTTAAATGGTGAAGATATTAATGAACTCGATGCTGAAGAAAGAGCTCATAAAGGGGTTTTTATGTCTTTCCAATATCCAGTTGAAATACCTGGAGTCAGTGTTACAAATTTTATTAAAACAGCGATCAACTCTTCCAGAAAAGCTCAAGGTCTAGAGGATATGCCTGCTAGTGAAATGTTGAAAAAAATTAGACAAAAAGCTGCACTCCTTGAAATCGACACAAAGTTTTTATCCCGTTCCCTTAATGAAGGGTTCTCCGGAGGAGAAAAAAAACGAAACGAAATTTTTCAAATGGCAATGTTAGAGCCTAAATTATCCATACTTGATGAGACTGACTCTGGTTTAGATATAGATGCGCTTAAAATTGTAGCTAATGGCGTTAATAAACTAAGGAATAAAAATAATGCAGTAATTATAATTACTCATTACCAAAGACTTTTGAATTACATAGCTCCTGATTTTGTTCATGTTCTTCACAATGGTAAGATTGTTAAATCAGGAACAAAAGATTTAGCTCACGAATTAGAAGCTAAGGGTTATGATTGGGTTAAACAAGAATCAAGTTAATGGAGTTAAAGGAAAAACTATTAGATTCACATCTTGCTTTTGAAGAACAATCAGAGGTTAATGAAACTATTCAAAACTTTAGAAGTAAAGCCTTGAGAATTTTTGAAGAAAAAGGTTTTCCAACAAAAAAAGTCGAGTCATGGAAATACACTTCCTTGGCTCCAATAGTTAATAAAGATTATGCTTTATTTCCAAAAACGGACTCTGGGATTGAACTTAAAACTGTAAAGCCATATTTTTTATATGATATTGACACTTATAAAGTAGTTTTTATTGATGGTGTATTCAGCCCGTTTCTTTCAGAAACAACACATGACGGATTAGACGTATGTCTTTTATCAGCGGCTCTTAGTAAACCTAAATACAAACCAATTATTGAGAAATACTATAATAAAGCTGCGATTAAAGATGAAAGTTTGACTGCGTTAAATACAGCATTTGCCAAAGAAGGTGCTTATGTATATATTCCTAAAAGTAAAGTTTCAGAAAAACCGATTGAAATTATTCATTTTTCTACTGGAGAGCAAAAAGCTTTATGGCTTCAACCTCGAAATCTTATAGTTGTTGAAGAAAATGCTCAGGTTCAAATTATTGAAAGACATCAAAGCATTTGTGAACATGATATGGTGACCAATACTGTTACCGAAATCTATGCTCATAAAGACTCTTTTGTAGACTATTATAAAATTCAAAATGATCTGGATTCAGCAAGTTTAATTGACAACACATATATAGTTCAAGAAAAAAACAGTCACGCTAGTGTCCATACTTTTTCATTTGGAGGGAAACTAATTAGAAATAATTTAAATTATTTTCATAAGGGTGAAAATATAATGTCAACTCTCAAAGGATTAACAATATTAAAAGGCAAACAACATGTAGACCATAACACATTAGTTAACCATTCTAAGCCAAATTGTAATAGTCATCAAGATTATAAAGGAATTTATTCTGAAGAATCCAAAGGAGTTTTTAATGGAAAAATATTTGTAGATAAAATTGCTCAAAAAACAAATGCTTTTCAGCAAAGTAATAATATTTTGATCGATAATAAAGCTACTATAAACTCTAAACCACAACTTGAAATTTTTGCTGATGATGTTAAGTGCTCTCATGGATGCACCATTGGGCAACTAGACGAAGACACCTTGTTTTATCTTCGTTCAAGAGGTATTCCAAGAAAAGAAGCTAAAGCGTTATTAACTTATGCTTTTGCAAATAATATTTTACAAAGTGTTAAGATTAATGTTTTGAAAAAAAGGATAAACGGACAAATTGCTGAAAAGTTAGGAGTTAACCTTGGTTTTGATTTATAATGATAGATATTAAAAAAATAAGAAATGATTTCCCAATCTTAAAAAGAAAGATAAATGGAAATCAATTGGTTTATTTTGATAATGCTGCAACATCTCAAACTCCTCAAGTTGTAATAGATGAAATTTCTAATTATTACTCTAACTACAATTCGAATATTCATAGAGGGGTTCATAAATTGAGTCAAGAAGCTACTGATGCTTATGAAAAAGCTAGACGAACTATTCAGTCAAACTTTAATGCTAAATATTCTCATGAAATTATTTTTACATCAGGATCAACCCACAGCATAAATATAGTTGCATCAGGATATGGAGAAATTCTAAAAAAAGGAGATGAAATTATTTTATCAGCAATGGAACATCATTCTAATATTGTTCCCTGGCAGATGCTTTGTGAAAAAACTGGAGCAATTTTAAAAGTTGCTCCAATGGATAATAATGGGGTTTTAATTATAGAAGAATTTGAAAAAATATGTAATAAAAAAACTCAGCTGGTAGTTGTGTCCCATGTTTCAAATGCTTTAGGAACCATTAATCCAATTGAATTAATTTTATCAATATCACATTCTTATGATGCAGTTGTCTTGATCGATGGTGCGCAAGCTGCTCCTCATATAAAAGTTGACTTACAAGAATTAGATATTGATTTTTATGTTGTTTCAGGTCATAAATTAATGGGACCCACAGGAGTAGGAGTGCTTTACGGAAAAGAAATACTTTTAAATATGTTGCCGCCATATCAAGGTGGTGGTGAAATGATAGAAGAAGTTACTTTTGAAAAAACTACCTACGCTAAATTGCCTCACAAGTTTGAAGCTGGCACACCGAATATATCTGGAGTAATAGCTTTGGGAACAGCAATAAACTATCTCAATAAAATCGGATATAATTTGATAGCTAAATATGAAAAAACACTTCTTGAATATGCCACTTCTGAGCTTCTTAAAATAGAAGGTCTAAAAATTTATGGAAAATCTACCCAGAAAACAGCAGTAGTGTCTTTTAATATTAAATCAATTCATCCATATGATGTAGGTGCAATTCTAGATAAATTAGGAATAGCGGTAAGAACAGGTCATCACTGTGCACAGCCAATAATGGACTATTTTCAAATACCAGGAACAATTAGAGCTTCTTTTTCTTTCTACAATACTAAAGATGAAATTGATATTATGGTTAAAGCAATAAAACGAGCAAAAATGATGTTAATTTAATTAGTAAATTTAATCATGAAATCAATAACTAGCATACAAAAAGAAATTATAGATGAGTTTAGACTATTTGAGGATTGGATGCAACGTTATGAATATATGATTGAACTTGGCAAATCATTACCAATTATTGATAAAAAAAATAAAACAGATAATAATATCATTAAAGGTTGCCAAAGCAAAGTCTGGGTTTATGCAGAATTAAAAAAAGATAAAATTATATATACAGCTGATAGCGATGCCATTATTACTAAGGGAATTATTGCTTTACTTTTGAGAGTTTTTTCTGAACAACATCCTTCAGATATTTTAGCTGCAGACACAAGCTTTATAGATGAAATAGGTTTAAAAGAGCACCTTTCCCCTACAAGAGCAAATGGACTTTTGTCTATGATTAAACAACTAAAAATGTATGCAATTGCATATCAAACACAATTGAATTAAAATGGATACACAGATTGATGTTAATGAGTTAGGAGAAAAAATTGTTCGAGTCATCAAAACTATTTTTGATCCTGAAATTCCTGTTGATATTTATGAATTAGGACTGATATATGACGTGTTTGTTAATGAAGATTTAGAAGTTAAAATTTTAATGACATTAACAACTCCAAACTGTCCTGTTGCTGAAACTCTTCCAGTTGAAGTAGAAGAAAAAGTGATGTCAATTGATGAAGTTAAAAGCGCATCAGTCGAAATAACTTTTGACCCTCCATGGTCAAAAGATTTAATGAGTGATGAAGCTAAATTAGAACTAGGAATGCTATAAAGTTATGGATAAGCCTATTGTAAATCGAGTTTCAAATAGTCCCTTAATTACTATTAACCTTGAAAAAATACGTTTTGAAGGAACTAGATGTTTTTTTGATTTAAAAAACATTTTAGATAAGGGGGTCATTCTTCGAGAAAACAAAATAAGAGACTATGTTAA
This sequence comes from Candidatus Marivariicella framensis, assembly GCA_905182735.1. Lineage (GTDB taxonomy): Bacteria > Bacteroidota > Bacteroidia > Flavobacteriales > Flavobacteriaceae > Marivariicella > Marivariicella framensis. Next base: position 70,696 of record CAJJCT010000007.1, on the reverse strand, counting down.
GAATCACGACTGGACACAGTATTCAAGTCAATTTGTTGCTGTTGGCTGTAGTTCAGAAGCAATTCTTCCTTCATGGTCTAAACTACTCATAGCAGCATCGCTCAAATCATATGCAAGAAAAATTGTAATAGGTGATTTGGAACAGTTGGAAACAGTACTTTTTGAATCAGCTATTAATCAATTAGATTTCACTAAATATATTAATAAATCAATTATAATTAAAGGATGTAGTGATCCTTCAATACCAGATTCTGCCTATGGATTTTTGATTAACAAACTACAAGGAGTTGCCAAAAAAATATCTTATGGAGAAGCTTGTTCATCTGTGCCTCTTTGGAAGTCAAATAAATAAATTCCTTACTTATATTTTTTATATTAGACCCTATGTTGTCTAAACCAATACTTATAATTACATATTACTGGCCACCATCTGGAGGATCAGGAGTTCAAAGGTGGTTGTATTTTTCAAAATATTTAAAAAAACTAGGTTATTCTCCAATTGTATTAACTATTGATTTAGGATCAGCCTCGTACCCTTCTATAGACAAATCATTATTAAAAGAGGCTGACGGCATCTCAGTTCATTATGTAAAGGCTTATAATTGGCTTAAAATTTACACTTCACTTAAAAAAGGTAAAAATGGAAATAAAATTCCACAAGGTGAATTTTCAAAAAAAGAAAATTTAGATCATTTTGCAAGTTTTATTAGAGGAAATTTTTTTATTCCAGATGCAAGAGTTTCTTGGGTTAAGCCAGCTATTAAAAAGGCTTTACATATAATAAATGATAACAAAATTGATAAAATTATTACATCAGGTCCCCCTCACTCAACCCATATGATAGGTTTACATTTAAAATCTAAACTAAATTTAAAATGGATTGCTGATTTTAGAGACCCATGGACAGATATGTTTTATCTCAAATCATTTTATCGACTTCCTTTTGCCAAAAAAAAAGATTCTCTATTGGAAAAAAAAGTTTTATCAAATGCAGATGCAATTTTAACAACTGCGTCAGAAAACTTTCACATGGAGTTGCAATCAAAAATATCAGTAAAGCAAAATTTTTATAAAATTTACAATGGTTTTGACACGAACCTTTTTAATAAAGATTATAAGAAAATTAATAAGAATTTTAAAATCGTTTTTACTGGACTATTAACAAAAAACCACCCTTATAAGTCAATTATTAATTCATTGATTAACTTTAAGAAGCTTTACCCTGAAATTAAGTTCAAAATAATCTTTGCGGGTTCAATTTCTGATGAAATTTTAAAAGAATTTAAGCAAGTTTTAAATATTAAGTATTATGGTTATGTTGATCACTCCATAGCAGTTGATTTGATGCATCAAGGAAATATACTTTTAAATTTTTTATTTGATCAAAATAAAAAATCTACGATGATTTCAGGAAAATTAATTGAATACATGGCTACGGGAAATCCAATTTTAATGGTTGGAGATACAGAGAGTGAAGCAGCAAATTTGTTATCCAAACAAAGTTATAATTTAACGGTAAAACCTACTGAAATTAAGTTAATCACATCATTTTTGAAAAGCAATTATGACAATTGGTTAAATGGAAAAAAAATTAAAGGTGAGTTTGATTCAGTTTTACCTTTTTCCAGGGAAGAGAATACAAAAAAATTAGTCAAAATAATTGATAACCTTTAAATAGTATACAAGTTATTCTTTTTAATAAATTCTAAAACAACTAATGGAACTAGATCCTTAACAGATTCTCCATTTTTATATTTTTCGCGAATAAGAGAACTTGACATTTTCATAAGCGGAGCCTCAAAGAATTTTATTTTTTCATTTATTTTAAACTTTTCAGGAATAGAATTTTTATTAATTCTAGGATAAATATATAAACTGTGGTGTTTTAAAATATCCTCAAAGTTTTTCCATTTATCAAAATCCTTTAATAGATCACTACCCATTAAAAAAACATATTCTATTTCTGGACTTTCATTTCTTAAAAACTTTAGTGTATCACAAGTGTAATTTGGAGTTGGAAGCCTTGATTCAATATCAGATATTTTAATTTTCGGATTACTTATAGTTGCTATTTCAACTGCCTCATATCTTTTCTCAAAATCCTGATATTTAATTTCAGATTTAAAAGGATTTTGGGGAGTTATCACAAAGATTACGTCACTTAATATTTTTTTATTTAAAAAGAATTTAACTATTTCTAAATGCCCATTATGAATTGGGTCAAATGAACCAAAAAAGAGTCCTTTTTTTATCATTTATTATATATAAAGTCACTGACAATTTTTTCAATTTCTACTTTAGCAATTTCCAAATTGTCATTAACTACGGTGAAATCAAACTTATCAGACAAAGCTATTTCTTTTTTAGCTTTTGATATTCGAATTCTAATTTTCTCTAAATTATCAGTTTGTCTATTAATTAGACGACCTTCAAGAGTCTTAATGTTTGGAGGTTTTATGAAAATTGATAAAGTGTTTTCAAAGAATTGTTTTTTTATGTTTAAACCGCCAACAACATCAATATCAAAAACAACTATTTTGTTTTTCTTCCATATTTTTTCTAATTCAGACTTGAGGGTTCCGTAATAGGTTCCGGGATAAACCTCTTCATACTCAATAAAAGATTTATTTTTTATTGCATCTATAAAAGATTTTTTTTTAAAAAAATGATAATCATTTCCGCTGATTTCTTTACCCCTGGGACGTCTAGTAGTTGCAGAAATTGAAAACTCTAAATCAGGAAAAATATTTAATAAATGTTTCACAAGAGTAGTTTTTCCAGAGCCTGAAGGAGCAGAAAAAACAATCATTTTTCTAGTTTTCACTATAACAAGTTTAAAAGTTGCTCTTTTATTTTTTCTAATTCATCTTTCATTTGAACAACTATTTTCTGAAGTTTAAAATCATTTGCTTTTGACCCTATTGTATTAATTTCGCGACCCATTTCCTGCAAAACAAATCCAAGTTTTTTTCCATTTGATTCTTTGGAGCTCAAAGTTTCTCTAAAATAATTAATATGATTATTTAGACGTACTTTTTCCTCAGTAATATCATATTTTTCTAAGTAATAAATTAATTCTTGTTCGAATCTATTTTCATCAATATTTATTTTAAGCTCCCCTAAAGAATTTTTTAATTTTTCTTTTACTAAAAGAACTCGATTTTGATCAATTTTTGAAATTGCCTTGAGATCATCCTCAATTAGAGCTAGTCGATTGTTAAAATCATCAAAAATAATTCTTCCTTCTTGACTTCTAAAATCGATGACCTTTTTCAATGTATTTTTGAACAATGATAATACTTCAGTTTTTTCATTATCACTTACATCTTCTTTTTCAGTTTTCATTGTATCAGGTAATCTCATAGCTATAGATAAAAAATCTATTTTACTATTTTTCGATAGTTTTTTTAATTGAGCAACATAATTTTTAACTACTTCTTTGTTAATTTTTGAAGGAGATTCTTCACCAACCGATTTTTCATAAATTGAAATATCAACCTTACCTCTTTTAAGTGAATTAGCTATTTCTTTTCTGAATTCAGATTCTAATTCTTTATAGTTATATGATATCCTAGAATTTATATCAAGATTTTTACTATTTAAAGTTCTGATTTCTACTACAATTATTTTGCTTTCGAAAGAGGATTCACCTTTTCCAAAACCTGTCATAGACTTTATCATATTTTACTCTATCTCACGTATTTTGATCTCACGGTAAGATACAACATCACCATGGTCTTGAAGACCTATACTTCCTGTTTTAAATTTACCAAAGTCAGCAAAAGATTCATTATCAAATTTAGATCCACTAACTAATTCCTCCCATGGTTTTCCATTAACTGGAAAAATAGCAATTTCAGTTCCATTTAGACTTACACTGCCCTTGTTTGAAACATGATTGATCTTTAGAACGACTAGGTTCCAGCTTTCAGCAGGGTTACAAACGTCCTCACTTGGTTGAACTAAATCATAAAGGGCACCTGCTTGATGATATTTAGGATTAGCTTTAGCATCTGGATGTCTTTCATTATCTAGTACTTGAATTTCAGGGCCAGTTTGGTATGCTTCACTATATTTTGAATCTTCTTTTACTCCATAAAAAATTCCACTATTTCCACCCTTTGAAATCTTCCATTCTAAAGACAACACAAAATTTGTATATACACCATCAGTAACAATGTTATGACCTCCACCATACTTTTCATTTGGAGTAAAAACCAAAGCTCCATCCTCAATAGACCAAGCAGGACTCATCTCTGACTTGTTAAATTGGTGCCATCCATTAAATGTCTTACCGTCAAATAGACTAGTCCAATTTGTTAACTTTGAATTATCAATTTTTTCTGTCTTTGAAGAAGTTAATTCAGTTGTATTTTTTTTGGGCACATCCTGACAGGATAAAATAAAAGCCCCCATTAATAGTATTATATTTTTCATTTTATAAGTTTAAAATTTTTTTTAAATGATTTTCATCAATTTCTCCCCCAGCAAAGTCATCAAATGTTTTATTGGTTGCTTCAATTATGTGTTGCTCAATAAATTTAGCTCCTTCTTTAGCTCCTTGTTCAGGACTTTTGATACAACATTCCCACTCCATAACAGCCCACAAATCACAGCCATATTCTGTTAATTTACTAAAAATTTGTTTAAAATCAATTTGCCCATCACCAGGTGAACGGTATCTTCCTGCTCTATCGATCCAATCACTATAACCTCCAAAAACTCCTTTTTTACCATTAGGTCTAAACTCAGAATCTTTTACATGAAAAGATTTAATGAATTCGTGATAATGATCAATATATTCAACGTAATTAAGTTGTTGAAGAACAAAATGACTTGGATCGTATAATATATTTACTCGTTTATGATTATTAGTAGCTTTTAAAAATCGCTCAAAAGTAACCCCATCGTGAAGATCTTCTCCTGGGTGAATCTCATAGCAAACATCAACTCCTTCTTCATCAAAGTGATTTAATATTGGAAGCCATCGTCTTGCTAGTTCTGAAAAGCCCATTTCTACTAATCCACTAGGTCTTTGAGGCCATGGATGCCACGTATGCCATAAGAGTGCGCCTGAAAATGTGGCATGTGTTTTCAAACCAAGTCTTCTGCTTGCTGTTGCAGCTTTTTTTACAGTAGAAATAGCCCATTCTGTTCTGGCTTTTGGATTGTTTTTATACTTTTCAGGAGCAAAATTATCAAACATTAAGTCATAAGAATGATGAACTGCAACCAGTTGGCCCTGAAGGTGAGTCGAAAGTTCGGTTATTTCTAGACCATAGCTATTAATTTTACCCTTTAATTCATCGCAATAAGTTTGACTCTCAGCAGCTCTATCAATATCTATGAGGAAAGACTCCCAAGTTGGAATTTGAATTCCTTTATAACCTAGATCTGCTGCCCATTTACACATTCCATCTAGAGAATTAAATGGAGCTTTTTTATCTACAAATTGTGCTAAAAATATAGCAGGTCCTTTTATTGTTTTCAATGTTTTCAATTTTTAAAGTTCTACCCAGATATTTCCGTTATTATTTGAAGTTATTGCTTTTTCAATAAATAACATTCCCCTTACTCCATCAGATAATTCAGGATATTCTCCAGAAAATGATTTTTCTTTATTAATTGCCTTTGCAACTCCTTTATAAATATTCCCCATTGCATCAAAAATGCCTTCAGGATGACCCGAAGGTATTTTCACTCCATCTTCTGCAAAATCAGAATTGTATACATTTCCTCTTTTGAGAATTTGAAATGGTTTATTTTCTGTAAGATAATTTAAGTAATTAGGATTTTCTTGTTCCCATTTTAAAGACCCTTTCTCCCCATAAATTGCTACTGTAAAATTATTTTCTTCACCTGTAGCAATCTGGCTTGTTCTTATCACTCCTTTACTTCCATTATCCATCCTAACTAATATTGTACCATCAACATCCATCGGATTGTCATCATACATATAATTTAGGTCAGAAAGTAATTTAGACACTTTAAGATCGGTAACATACTCTAACATGTCAAAAGCGTGAGTCCCAATATCTCCGATGCAACAACTTATGCCAGATTTTTCTGGGTTTAATCTCCAAGTGTTAGTTCTTTTTTCGCTATCATGAATGATTGGATTGATCCAACCTTGATAGTATTGAAGATCAACCTTTTGAATTCTTCCAAGAACACCATCTGAAATCATTTGTTTCATTTGCCTAACCATTGGGTATCCTGTGTAGGTATAAGTAACTGCAAATACACATTTCTTCTCATTTTTTAGTGACTCTAATTCTATAGCTTCTTGATAGCTTGTGGTTAAAGGTTTTTCACATATGACATTGAAACCACTTTCAATTAATTTTTTTGCCATTGGATAATGTAAAAAATTTGGAGTCAAGATTGATATCACTTGCATTCTTTTATTCTCCGGTAATTTTAACTCTTCAGCTATTAAGTTTTCAAAATCTTTATAAACCCTGTTTGTGGGCAAATCAATTTTTTTTGCAAAATCATAATTTTCCTTCCAATTAGGGTTAAAAACCCCACCAATAATTTGATATTTATCAAACATTTGAGAGGCAATACGATGAACTACTCCAATTAGAGAGTCGCCACCTCCACCCAAAATACCTAAACGAATTTTACTCATCTTTTAATTTAATTTTTTCATTTTTAAAAGTCAACATAAAAAAGACTAGAACAAAAAGAGCAAATCCAGAGGGTATAATCCAAATCTGTGTCCAGTCATGACCTGAAGCATTTGTATATTGATCTGTAATGTATCCAGCTAATCTAAACCCAACTAACATGCCCAAGCCGTATGTGGCAAGGGTGATGAGTCCTTGAGCAGAGCTTTTAAACTGGTTACCTGCCTTATGATCAGTGTATATTTGTCCAGAAACAAAAAAGAAATCATAACAAATTCCATGAAGTATTACCCCAAAAATTAACATCCATGCATTTTCACCAATATCTCCATATGCAAAAAGAATATATCTAATAACCCATGCAAGCATTCCAACAATCAATGTTGTTTTAATACCATAACGTTTCAAAAATATTGGAAGTAACAGTATAAATAGAGCCTCAGATACTTGCCCCAATGTCATTACTGCTGCAGCTTTTGGCATTCCAAGTTCATTTAAAAACTGATTTGCATGTTGATAATAAAACGCTAATGGAATACAAATTAATATTGATGATACAAAAAATATTAGATATCTAGTGTCTTTTAAAAGAGATAAAGCGTCAAGCCCTAAGATTTTACTAATACTATAATCCCCTTTGTCTGCTGTAGGAGGAGTATCTGGAAGACTGAAACTAAATACTCCAAGAATTGCTGATGCCGATGCAGTTACGTAAAATGTATTTGCTAATAATTTTTGAGATTCCCACCCCAGGTATCCGATTATTAAGCCTGCAACAATCCAACCAACAGTTCCAAAAACTCGAATAGGAGGAAACTCCTTAGAAGGATCTTTCATTTGACGAAATGCAACAGAATTTACTAATGCTAGTGTTGGCATGTAAAGAATCATATAGATTAACACAAATGGGTAGAATGATAAAAAGTCATCGGATGTACCTGCTAAATAAAGAATCACTGCACCCAGTATATGTAGGAATCCAAGAATTTTTTGTGCTGAAAAATAACGATCGGCTATTAAACCAATTATAAACGGAGCTATTATTGCTCCAATAGATTGAGTTTCATAGGCTTGAGCTAGTTGAGATCCGCTTGCATTAAATGATTGAGAAAGAAATGTTCCCATTGTTACAAACCATCCTCCCCAAATAAAAAACTCAAGAAACATCATAAATGATAATTGAAATTTAATTTTATTCATAGTGATTAAGATTTATTATTTTTAATTATGCTTTAATAAAAGGTCTCTAGTGGCAATAGTTCCAGCTTCCTCAGTCAATATAGACCCTTCATATTCCACTCCAATATAGCCTGAATAGTTAGCCTCTTTGACAATATTTAACATTTTATCATAATCTATAGTTTTTTCATTTCCTTCTAGGTTAAAGTCATATGATTTGGCACTAACTGCAAAAGCTTTTGACATAAGCTTTTTAACGCCTAAATACCTATCATATTCTTTATCACATTCATCGTTAGCAGCCCCCCATTTTTTTGAAATGCAAAAATTACCAAAGTCTGGTAGTGTTCCACAATTGATTTTATTGACATCATTTATAACACCAATCAAAAGATCTGCATCAGAAGAATAACCCCCATGATTTTCCACAATTATATTAATGTTATAATTTGAGGCATAATCTGATAGAATACTTAAGCTGTATTTTGATGAAGCTTTCCATGATTCAACTTTATTAATACTACCATGTAAATTTACCCTTATAGAATGACACCCCATTTCACTTGCTACCTCAACCCATGGTTTATGATTTTCTATAGCTAATAATCGAGTATTTTTATCCCCTGAAGATAAATCTCCTTCTTCATCTATCATAATCAATAAGTTTTTTATGTCATATTGATTTGCAAGCTGATTATTTTTAATTATAAAGTTTTTTAGGGCTGAACTTTTATTGGAGCTATTCATAACATCTTCATACAAAGTATTAACATATTCTATTCCTTCAAAACCCCATTTTTTCGCTAATTCAGCAAACTTGTACGGAGAAATATCCCCATTTTTAATCATTCTATTAATGGACCACTGTGCAAGTGATATTTTAAAAAAAGGATTTTTAGCAGCTGAAGAAACAATCCTTTTTTTAGCTTGGTTATTGCAAGCGGTTATTCCTAGAGAACTAATCCCTATTCCTGCAAAAGTAATGTTGGATAAAAATTTTTTACGATTCATTTATTTGAATGTTAAGGTTGGTTGTGCTTTTCTAAAAGTAGATAAATATACTCATATTAAAAAAACTTAATATTATTGAAATTTCACTTATCAAAATTATTATTTAGAAATAAACATTAAAAAAAAAAAAAATTGATAATAATTTGTAAATTCATCTTTTATTTCAGTAAAGCGAAATAAAAAACACCAACTAAGAGTAATAAAACATTAATTAATGATTAAAAACAATTACGACGCTATAGTCGTTGGAACTGGAGTCAGTGGAGGATGGGCTGCAAAAGAATTATGTGAAAAAGGATTAAAGACATTAGTCCTTGAAAGAGGTCCAATGGTAAAGCATGTTGAGGATTATAAGACAATGAACGATCAGAAATGGGATTATCCAGCAGGTGATATAATTACAGAAGAAATTAAAAAAAGTCAACCAAAACAAAGTAGAACAGGTTATGTGAATTCTGAATCAACAAAACATTTTTTTGTTGATGACATTGAAAACCCATACAGCGAAACAAAACCATTTAACTGGATTAGAGGATACCATGTTGGGGGAAGATCATTATTGTGGGGTCGTCAAGTTTATCGATTAGGAGATTTAGATTTTGATGCAAATTTAAAAGAAGGTGTTGCCGTTGATTGGCCAATAAGATACAAAGATATAGCTCCATGGTATGATTATGTTGAGGAGTACATAGGTATTAGTGGTGAAAAATTAGGCTTACCTCAAATTCCAGATGGAAAGTTCCTCAAACCAATGGAAATGTTTTGTGTTGAGAAGGATTTAAAAAAATCTCTAGAACAAAATTATGATGATCGTTTACTTACAATTGGAAGAGTTGCTCACATTACTGAGGGAACTAAGCCAGGCTTAGGAAGAGTGTCTTGTCAGTACAGAAATAAATGCAGAAGAGGCTGTCCTTATGGGGCTTATTTCAGTAGTAACTCCTCAACACTTCCAGCAGCCGAAGCTTCAGGAAACATGACTTTAAGACCTAACTCTATTGTTACAGAGGTTATCTATGATGAAGAGGCAAAACGTGCTTCCGGAGTAAGAATTACAGATTCAGAAACAAATGAAACTATAGAATATTCAGCAAAAGTCGTTTTCTTGTGCGCTTCAACTATTCCAACAACTTCAATATTAATGCAGTCAAAATCAGATCGATTCCCAAATGGAATGGGAAATGATTCTGGAGAATTAGGACACAACCTAATGGATCATCATTTTCAAATTGGAGCATATGGAACCTCAGATGCTCATAAAGACAAATACTATACAGGCTCTAGACCCAACGGACATTATTTACCTAGATTTAGAAATCTTGGAGGTAAAACTGATCAAAAAGATTTCATTAGAGGTTATGGGTATCAAGGAGGAGGAAGTAGAGGTTCATGGAATGTCATTCCAGAGAATGCATATGGATCTGAATTTAAAAAAGAAATATTAACTCCTGGAGATTGGGGAATTAACCTTGGAGCATTTGGTGAAATTCTACCATATCATGAAAATCACATGTCGTTAGATTATGATAAAACTGATAAATGGGGTTTGCCTACAGTAAACTTTGATTGTGAAATTAAAGAAAACGAATTGAATATGAGAAAAGATATGCAGCAACAAGCCATTGAAATGCTCGATAAGGCTGGTTTTAAAAATATTACTGGATATGATTCTACTTACAATTTTGGGAATGGTATTCATGAGATGGGAACAGCACGTATGGGACATGATCCAAAAACTTCCATTTTAAATAAAAACAACCAACTTCATAGTGTTCCTAATGTTTATGTTACTGATGGATCTGCTATGACATCTGCTGGGTGTACAAACCCCTCTATTACCTATATGGCTTTATCTGCAAGAGCTGCTAATCATGCGGTAGAAGAACTTAAAAAAATGAATATTTAAAAAATGAACAGAAGAAACGCATTAAAAAATATTGGATTTTCAGTTGGTTCACTAACTGTAACTCCTGCTCTTGCAAGTATATTTCAAAGTTGTCAATCAGAAATAGATTGGAAACCAAGCTTTTTTTCATTAGATCAAAAAGAAATTGTAGAGAAATTTCTTGAGCTCATTATTCCTGAATCTGATGGAATACCCGGAGCATCAGAACTTAAGCTTATCAGGTATATTGACTCATATGCAAGTTTAGCTAAGAAAGAAGATACATATGGTATTCAAAACGTGAATTCACTTATTAATAACACATTGATTTCCAATTCAAAATCAAGTGTTTATAAATTAACTTTTGATGAATGTGAAAATCAATTAAAAAAGTTTCTTTTAGCAGAGGGTGATCAAATTAAAGAATGGGATTCAATGAATAGTAATTATTGGTCAAAAATTTTAAACGATCAAAACACATCAGTTCCCGAGGAGGCTATGGCATATGTTTCACTTGTAACTCTTAGACAATGGGCAGTGTCTGCCTATAGATGGCACAACGAATATATAGCAAAAAATGTACTTGACTTTAGACCTGTTCCAGGAGAACAAAAGGGATGTGTTGACCTTCAGGAAGCAACAGGTGGGTTAGTTTGGGCTGTTCAATAAGTTATTAGGATGTTTTTTTTAATTTAGTAGTAGCAAAATATACACCTGAAAAAACTAAAACCATTGCAATAACTTTTATTAAATCTAGTGAATCATTTCCTGTTACTATAGCATAAATTATTGCAATTGGGGGTTGTAAGTATATGAAAGCCCCTATTGTTGAGGCGGGAAGACTTTTAAGTGCATACATGTTTAACATATAAGTTAAAAAGGTTGTTCCAATAACAACAAAAGCCATTCGCCATAAAGCTTCAAACGGCAGTGAGGTCCATTGTACTAACCTAAATTCGTTATATGTAACTGGAAAAGATAAAATAAATCCAATAAAAAACATCCATTTCATCAAAACTAAAGTGTGATATCTTTGAGTAAGTGGCTTGGATAAAACTAAATATCCAGCAAACGCAGATGCGTTAATTAAAAACATAATATTCCCCAACATTGCATTAGGGGCATTTTCACTAACTTCTTTTCCATAAAAAATTAATATAAGAGCTCCAGCAAAACCAAATATAATTCCTCCAAGTTTTGTGAGTCCAATTTTTTCTTTTAGAAAAATATAAGATAAAATCAAAACCATTACAGGAGTTAACGTAATTATTACACCACTATTAATAGGTGTAGATAGTTCTAATCCTTTTAAAAACATTAACATATTAATACATGTACCAAGTAATGCGGCGAAAAATAATCTTAAATAATCGGCGGTATCAATTTTCTGTTTTGGAGCAAAGAAACTAATGATGAAAAAAATAAAACCAGCTCCCATAAGTCTCAATTGAACTAATCCAAAGGCTCCAATATATTGAGGCATTATAACTTTGGCAATAGTATGATTTAAGCCATATATAGTAGTTGCAATCAAAGCAGCAATAAGAGCTAAAATTTTACTTTTATCCATTAATAATATTTTTTGCCTGTTTAATAATTTCTGGGGAATTTCCAATAAAAATTTTATCATCAATTACTAATACTGGTCGTTTCAGAAAGGTGTAGTGTTCCAAAATAAGTTTTTTAAAGTCAATTTCATCAAGATTAACATCCTTTAATTTTCTTTGCTTATATAACTGAGATCTTTTGCTAAACAATGATTCATAACTACCTGAAAGAGAGTGTAAAAAATCAAGTTCACTTTCAGTAATACCTTGTTTTTTAATGTCTATTAAGCTCTCTGACTCAATTAAGTCCAATTTTTTAATAATTTTTTTACAAGTTGAACAGTTTTTTAAATAGTAAAAAGATAACATTTAAACTCATTTTTTCATTTACAAAGAAAATGTATTTTAATCATATGTAATTATATTTATGATAAAATCAAATACATTTGTTTAAAATTTAAGTCCAAATTTCATGAAGAAAAAAATGCATTTTAACTCTAGAGTAATACACGGAGGTCAAAAACTTGATGAATCCTTTGGAGCAGTTATGCCTCCTATTTATCAAACTTCTACTTATGCTCAAACCACTCCTGGGGGCCATAAAGGTTATGAGTACAGTAGGACCCATAATCCGACAAGAACTGCTCTTGAAAATGCATTAGCCAGTATAGAATCTGGAAAACATGGATTAGCTTTTGGCTCGGGTCTTGCAGCTATGGATGCAGTACTTAAATTGTTAAAGCCTGGTGATGAAATAATTGCTACCCATGATTTGTATGGAGGTTCTTATAGACTCTTCACTAAAATTTTTGAAATCTTTGATTTAAAATTTCATTTTGTTGATCTTCAAAACATAAATGAAATAGAGTCTAAGGTTAATAAAAAAACAAAATTAATTTGGGTTGAAACTCCTACCAATCCAATGATGAATATTGTAGATATTCAAGCTGTAAGTAATATCTCACAGTCAAACAGTATATTATTAGCTGTTGATAATACATTTGCATCACCCTATTTACAGAATCCACTTTTACTAGGAGCTGATATTGTTATGCACTCTGCGACAAAATATATTGCTGGCCATAGTGATGTCATTTTAGGAGCATTAATTGTAAATTCTGACGACCTTGAGGAACGTCTCCGTTTTATTCAAAACGCAAGTGGAGCTGTTCCAGGACCAATGGACTGTTTCCTTACCCTAAGAGGAATTAAAACTTTAGCTGTAAGGATGGAACGTCATTGTTATAATGGCAAAAAAATAGCAGAGTTTTTAAATAAGAGTCCTTTAATTGAAAAAGTATATTGGCCAGGTTTAATTGATCATCCAAATCATTTAATCGCAAAAAAGCAAATGAATGATTTTGGAGGAATGATTTCTTTTATCCCTAAAGGTTCTAACTATGAAAATGCTATAAAAATTATTGAAAACCTTAAGATCTTTACTTTAGCTGAATCTCTTGGTGGTGTTGAAAGTTTATCTGGTCATCCAGCAAGTATGACACACGCATCTATCCCAAAAAAAATAAGAGAAAAAAGTGGAGTTTTAGACTCTTTGATAAGACTTAGTGTTGGAATAGAAGATTCTCAAGACTTGATAGATGATATTGAACAAGCGGTTAATCATTAAGCTTCACTATCTTTGTAGTAGATGAATACTTTATCCATTTCAAAAAATAAAAAAATCTATTTTGCTTCAGACCAGCATTTTGGTGCTCCATCTACAGATTCTAGTAAAATTAGAGAAAATAAGTTTTTAGAATGGCTTAATTATATAGAAAAAGATGTCGGTGCTTTATTTTTATTAGGCGATCTTTTTGATTTTTGGTTTGAATATAAATCTGTTGTTCCAAAAGGGTTTGTGAGAATTCTTGGAAAATTAGCCAATCTGTCTGATAAGGGTATTCCAATATATTTTTTCGTAGGTAACCATGACTTGTGGATGGAGAATTATTTTATTACTGAACTTGGCATTCCTGTATTTCATAAGCCTCAGGAGTTCAATTTAAATGGTAAGTCTTTTTTAATTGGTCATGGAGATGGTCTTGGCCCTGGAGATTATGGATATAAAAGAATGAAAAAAATCTTCATTAATCCAATATCGAAATTTTTATTTAGATGGATTCATCCTGATATTGGAGTAAAACTGGCTCAGTATTTATCTATAAACAATAAATTAATTTCTGGTGATGATAATATAAAATATGATGGGCCTGAAAATGAAATTATTTTTCAATACGTTTTGAGAAAACAAAAAGAAAAATCAAGAGACTTTTATGTTTTTGGTCATAGACATATTCCTTTGGACCTTTCAACTGAAAAATCTCGTTATATTAATCTAGGAGATTGGATTAATCATTACACATATGCTGAATTTAATAATTATAATCTATTGTTGAAAACTTGGAAACTAACTAATGATTGAACAAAAATCATTAGTTTACGAAAAGACCGTCTTAGTTGGTGTAATAACCCCTGAGCAAAACGAAGAAAAATCAAGAGAATATATAGATGAACTTGAGTTTTTATCTTTTACTGCAGGGGGAGAAGTGATAAAGAGATTTACTCAAAAAATAAATTTACCTAACCCAAAAACTTTTATTGGAAGCGGTAAGTTAGCAGAAGTTGAGGTTTTTGTTAGTAAAAATGATGTAAGTACAGTTGTTTTTGATGATGAATTAACCCCTGCTCAACAAAATAATATAGAAAAAATTCTTAGGTGTAAAATATTAGATAGAACTGGCTTGATACTTGATATTTTTGCTCAACGTGCTAAAACAAGCTATGCAAGAACCCAAGTAGAATTAGCTCAATATCAATATTTACTTCCCCGTTTGAAGGGGCTTTGGACTCATCTTGAAAGGCAAAAAGGAGGAATAGGAATGAGGGGTCCAGGAGAAACCGAAATTGAAACCGATAGAAGAATAGTCAGAGATAAAATTTCACTTCTAAAAAAAAGGTTATTACTTATAGATAAGCAAATGGCAACTCAAAGAGGAAATAGAGGGGATCTTGTTAGAGTAGCTTTAGTTGGATACACCAACGTTGGAAAGTCAACCTTAATGAATGTAATTTCAAAAAGTGATGTTTTTGCTGAGAATAAATTGTTCGCTACCTTAGATACTACTGTGCGTAAAGTTGTAATTGGTAATCTTCCTTTTTTGCTTAGTGATACAGTAGGTTTTATAAGAAAGCTTCCAACTCAATTGGTTGAATCATTTAAAAGCACCCTTGATGAAGTTCAAGAGGCCGACTTGCTCCTTCATGTTGTTGATATATCTCACCCTAATTTTGAAGATCACATTGAGTCTGTAAATCAAATTTTACACGATATAAAAAGTATAGACAAACCTACATTAATGGTTTTTAATAAGATTGATGCATACGAGCCAGAACCATGGGATTCAGATGATTTAATTTCTAAAAAGACAAACAAGAACTTTACTATTGAAGAATTAGAAACTTCTTGGGTTAGTCAAAGTAATGGTAAAAGTGTATTTATATCTGCTCTTCAAAAAGATAATTTTAAAAAGTTTAGAGAAGACACATATAAAGTCGTTCGTGATATTCATATTACTAGATTCCCTTATAATCACTTTTTGTATCCAGAGGGACTAGACGGGTATTAATTTAATTTATTTAAGACATAAGCTCCAGCTTGATCAGTAGGTAAAATCGTTAAATCAGCTACATTAACATGATTTGGAGCGTCTATCATATAGCAAATAGAATCTGCAACATCCTCAGGAGATAATGGAGTAAAACCTTCATAAACTTTTTTAGCTCTTTCCTTGTCACCTTTAAACCTAACATTAGAAAAGTTTGTTTCTACTAATCCAGGATTAATAGCGCCAACTCTTATGCCAAAAGGATTTAAGTCTAAGCGAAGACCCTCTGTAAATTTTTCAACAGCAGCTTTACTCGCACAATAAACATTTCCTTTTGGATAAGATTCCTTTCCAGCAATTGATCCAACATTAATTATTTGACCTGATTTTTTTTCAACCATATCATTCAAAATTGCTTTTGTTACATAAAAAAGACCCTTAACATTTCCATCAATCATCGCTTCCCAATCTGAAATATTTGATTCATGCACAAGGGCAAGTCCATGAGCATTTCCAGCATTATTAATTATTACATCAATATCTTTAAACTTTTTTGGAATGGATGCAATGGATTTAAAAACATCCTCTTTATTTCTAACGTCAAAAGTTAAAATATGTGTATTTGTATTTAATTTATTTGACAACTCCTCAAGTTTATTTAAATTTCTTCCACATAATATTAAATGATGTCCTTTTGTTGCTAGTTTTTCTGCAGTAGACCAGCCAATTCCACTACTTGACCCAGTTATTAAAATTGTTTTTTTTATCATAGTTTTTATGGTATACGTTCTCCCCAGCTAGCTTCTAGAATTTCAAACCAATCGGTTGTTTCAAGATTTATAAATTTTGCTTTTACAGATGATAAAAGTCTTTCTTTTTTAGTGGTTCCAACTACAGGGTTGATTCCCGAAGGATGCTTAAATAACCATGCTAAAATAAGCTGATCTTCATTGCAAGAATACTTTTGGGAGAGATTTTCTAAAACAGAATTAATTCTAGCTCTTTTTTTGTCTAAAACCTTAAAATAACTACCTAAAGGAGACCATGCCATTACATTTATTTTTTTTAGCTGACAGTAGTCAAGAGTTCCATTACTAAATGAATCAGTATGAGTTAAAGAGCATTCAATCTGGTTATGTTTGATATTTGTTGATACACTTAATAATTCTATTTGATGTTTTGTAAAATTAGAGACTCCAAATTCTAGTATTTTCCCTTCGTTTACGAGATCTGAAATTACAGGACCAATTTCATCAGGATTCATCAAAGGGCTCGGTCGGTGGAGTAAAAACACATCAATATATTCAGTTTTTAAATTTCTCAATGTATTCTCAACAGAATATCTTATATGTTTAGCTGAATAATCATAGTGCTTTACTTTAACTGGCCTTAAGTCTGATGGATACTGAATTCCACATTTAGAAATTAGTTTTATATTTTCTCTTTGAATACTTGAAAGCTGAAGTGCCTTTCCAAATTCAGATTCAGTAGTATATCCGCCATAAATATCTGCATGATCAAAAGAATTTATACCTATTTCAAGATTATATTCAATTAGTTCCTGCATTTTATGGGTGGATAGTCCTATACCCCATTTGCCCCAAGTCATTGTTCCTGAAATAATATTAGAAGCCAGTTCTTTATTCATTAAAAGCTATAATTTCTTCTAAAATAGTAATACTTTGTGCCTCTAGGCTTGCAACTAGTTCTATTTTTTAACCAATTATTAACAACAATTGCTAAAATTAATCTTCATTTTTGTTGCACTAAATTTTAAACCTTAATATATATCATGGAAAACACTAACATAGATATTAATTCGATAAATGAAATCATTGAGAAGGAAAGTGCCTTTGTAGATCTTCTTACTATGGAAATGAATAAAGTTATAGTTGGTCAAAAAACTATGATTGAAAGACTTGTCATTGGGCTTTTAGGTCGTGGCCACGTTTTATTAGAAGGAGTTCCAGGTCTTGCAAAAACTTTAGCGATTAACACTTTAAGTCAGGCAGTTAAAGGCAGTTTCAGTCGTATACAGTTTACACCAGACCTTTTACCTGCCGATGTAATAGGAACTATGATATTTAATATGAAAGAGAATGATTTTTCAATAAAGAAGGGGCCTATATTTGCAAACTTTGTATTGGCTGATGAAATAAACCGTGCTCCAGCAAAAGTTCAGTCTGCGCTTCTAGAAGCTATGCAGGAGAAGCAAGTTACAATTGGAGATACTTCATTTAAGCTAACGGAACCCTTTTTAGTAATGGCAACTCAAAATCCAGTAGAACAAGAAGGAACTTATCCATTACCTGAAGCTCAGGTTGATAGATTTATGTTAAAAACAATCATTGATTATCCCAAAATTGAAGACGAACGATTAATTGTTCGTTCAAATTTAAAAGGAGCTTTCGAAAAAATAAAGCCAGTTGTTTCAATAAAGCAAATTATTAGCGCCCAAGAATCAGTTAGGTTAGTATATATGGATGAAAAAATTGAGAAATATATACTTGATTTAATCTTTTGTACTCGTTATCCTGAAAACTATAACCTAAGTAAACTTAATCCATTAATTGGATTTGGATCATCTCCTAGGGGAAGTATTAATTTAGCAACTGCCGCAAAATGCCATGCGTTTTTAAGACATCGAGGGTATGTCATTCCTGAGGACATAAGAGCTGTAATTTATGATGTTCTTCGTCATAGAATTGGCTTAACATACGAAGCTGAGGCTGAAAATATTAGTACTGAAGAAATAATTAGTCAAATAGTAAATGAAGTAGAAGTACCCTAAGCTATAATTTCATGGATACTAAAGCACTTTTAAAAAAAGTTCGTAAAATCGAGATTAAAACTCGAAGATTAAGCAATCATATATTTGGTGGAGAATACCATAGTACTTTTAAAGGTAGAGGTATGACATTTAGTGAGGTTAGACAATATCAGTTTGGAGATGACGTAAGAGCCATTGATTGGAATGTAACTGCAAGGTACAACAGCCCTTATATAAAAATTTTTGAAGAAGAAAGGGAACTTACTTTGATGCTTTTGATAGATATTAGTGGCTCGGAGTTTTTTGGTTCTCAATCTCAAACAAAAAGAGAAGTGATAACTGAAATAGCAGCTACTTTAGCTTTTTCTGCACTTCAAAATAATGATAAAGTAGGTGTAGCAATGTTTTCAGGTAATATAGAGTTATATATACCCCCCAAAAAAGGACGCTCACATGTTTTAAGAATAATACGTGAATTGCTTGAGTTTGAACCCATTAATAGATCAACTAATATTGGAGAAGCATTAGCTTTTTTATCTAGTGTTCTGAAAAAGAAAGCGATAGTGTTCCTTTTGTCAGACTTTATTGATTCTAATTACGAAAAAACATTAAAAATTGCTGCAAAAAAACATGATTTGACAGGGATTAGAATTTATGATAAACTAGAAACATTTATGCCTAAAATGGGACTTATACCAATTATGGATTCAGAAAAAAAAGGACTTTCATGGGTTGATACTGATTCTAAATTAATTCGCGAGTCTTATTCAATTGAGTATGCGAAAAATGCTGAAAACTTTTCAACATTATTCAATAAAAATGGCGCAGGATCAATCAGTTGTGGAGTTTCAGAAAGTTATGTAAAAAAACTATTAGGTTATTTTAAAAAAAGAACTAGATAAATGAATTTTTTCAGATTTACTTTAATTTTTTTAGTATTTGGTAAAGTTAATTGTCAAATCATGCCAAAAGTCAATTCTGGTGTTGTTTCTAGTACAATTAATATTGGAGAACAAATTGATTATTTTTTAAATATTGAAGTTGATTCAATTCAAAGAATTGAATTTCCAGAGGAGTTGCAAATTGCCCCAATGGAACTTTTAGAAATTTTCCCAACAGACACTCAGAAAATTAAAAACAAGTACTTATTGACCAAGAAATATGCCTTAATTCAATTTGATTCAGGACACTATAAGATACCTCCACAACGAGTGTTAGTTAATGGTTTTTCCAAGCTTTCAGACTCAGTAAAAATTGAGGTAAAAGACATTATTGTTGATACATTTAAACAGAAGCTCTATCAAATCAAACCACTTCAAAAGGTTAGAAAAAATTATGATGATCTAATTAAGAGATCTGTTTATGCAGTTATAATAGCACTTATTTTTATTGGTTTGATTTATTTAACACTTGTTTATCAAAGAAAATCATCAGAAAGAAAAAAAATTATTCCTCCTTTTGAAAGAGCAATTAAAGCTCTCAAAGAATTAGAAAAAAGAAATCCTGAAATTCAAGAGGACTTTAAAACATACTATTCTGAATTAACACAGGTCGTTAGAAGATATATCGAAGAAGAAATTAATATAGATGCATTGGAAAGTACTTCAGATCAACTGTTATTAAAATTAGAGCTACACAAACAAGAAGGAAAATTAGATTTAGAAGAATTAACCATCAAGAATTTAAAAACTGTTCTTAGAACTGCTGATTTAGTAAAGTTTGCTAGAGCCGTTCCAGACTCAGGTGCTGCTAAGTTAGACAGGCAATTGTTAGAAGATGTTGTTATAGAAACAAAAGAGGTTTTACCAGAGCCAACAATCGAAGAATTAAAAGCTAAAAAAAATTATAAAGAATTTTTAAGAAAAGAAAAACAAAAAAAAATATTAAAATGGGTTTTAAGTTCAATATTTATTTTATCCGTTTCGTCAATTATACTTCTAATATTAATATTTGGATATTATCCTGTTAGAGATACATTATTTGGATATCCAACCAAAAAATTAATTAATAATGAGTGGTTTAATTCTCAGTATGGCTCCCCTCCAATAAAATTGTTAACTCCAAAAATTTTAGAAAGAAAAATAATTAATCCAAACACATCCACTCTTTTTATAATGGATAGTATTCAATCCAAATACTATATTGAATTACTTTTTGAAAAGAATGATAAAAGTGATTCAAATGAAAACTCACAGGGAAACAGTAAGATAAGTGGAGAAGAAAAAACTAAAAAAATTATTAATCAAACAATTGAAAGATACCAAAGTCAGGGAGCTGTGAATATATTAATGGATACAGATAATTATGAAACATCTTCTGGTCTTCCTACACTTAAAATATCAGGGACTCTTGATCTTCTAAAGGTTAAAGACGATGAGATGGTAAGATGCTATTTCACAACTTTAATTATTGATTATGATAAAGGGAGAGTTAGTTTAACATTGATTTACAATAAAGATGACCGTTATGGTAATGAAATAAGTAAAAAAATTATTAATAGTATTGAATTAATAAAAGAATTATAAATATGTTAGAAAACTTATCTTTTTTAAACCCATACTTTTTCTGGCTTTTTGGTCTAATACCATTGTTAATTATATGGGAAATCTATTCTCATAAAAATAGACAAGCTCATCTTCAATTATCAAATTTAGATACCATTAAAAGAAAAACATTGAGAATATACTTAAGGCCAACACTTTTTATTTTTAGAATAATTACTTTATCTCTATTAATAATTGCAATGGCTAGACCTCAAACCTCAGAAACATCGGTTAAGAGTAAAACTAACAAAGGAATAGATATTGTTATGGCAATTGACGTCTCTTCTAGTATGTTAGCTCAAGATTTAAAACCAAATCGTCTTAATGCTTTAAAAAGGGTGGCTTCAGATTTTATTGATGATAGAGTATCTGACAGAATAGGTTTGGTAGTATACGCTGGCGAGAGTTATACTCTTACTCCAATTACCAGTGATAAAAATATCATTAAAAATAGTTTATCTGAAATTCAATATCAAGGATTAATCGAAGATGGTACTGCAATTGGAATGGGATTAGCCACATCAGTTAATAGGTTAAAAGATAGCAAAGCTAAAAGTAAAGTAATTATTCTTTTGACAGATGGAGTTAATAATTCTGGTTTTATTGATCCAAAAATCGCTTCTGAATTAGCAGCTGAATATGAAATTAAAACATATACTATTGGCCTTGGGAGCAATGGAATGGCAAAAGCTCCAATAGGAATTATGCCTAATGGTAGCTTTCAATATGGAATGACTAAAGTTGAAATTGATGAAAAGCTCCTAAGATCAATAGCTGACATGACAGGTGGTCAATATTTCAGAGCTACAGATAACGAAAAATTAAAACAAATTTATTCTGTTATTAATAAGTTAGAAAAAACAGAAATCGAAGAATTTAAGTATACTAACTATAATGAGAAATATCGTCCTTTTATTTTTTTGGCTTTAACCTTCATAATATTAGAATTTATTTTACGTAACACACTTTTTAGAAGCTTTATATAAATTATGTATTTATTAGACGAACCATCCTACACGTACTTATTTTTTATTATTCCATTTCTTTTGGTTTTATTTTTATGGGTTATGAGATGGAAGTTAAATACTCAAAAAAAGTTTATTAGTTTAAAAATGATAAAATATTTAAGTCCCAATCGATCAATATTTAAGATTTCATTGAAGTTTCTTCTTTTAATTCTTTCGTTATTTTTTTTAATAATAGGGTTAATTAATCCTAAGATAGGTACAGAGTTAGAAACTGTAAAAAGAGAAGGGGTGGATCTTGTTTTTGCTGTAGATGTTTCTAAAAGCATGTTAGCAGAGGATATTGCCCCTAATCGTATTGAAAAAGCTAAACGACTTGTTTCAGCAATAATAAATAATTTGGTTGGTGATAGAATAGGTATAATAGCTTATGCAAACCAGGCTATTCCCCAACTGCCGATAACGACTGATTATAATGCAGGTAAAATGTTTTTACAAAGTTTAAACACGGATATGTTGTCTTCTCAAGGAACTGCTCTAAATTCTGCATTAGATTTGTCATCAACATATTTTAATGATGAGGATCAAACCAATAGAGTTGTTTTTATTATTTCTGACGGAGAAGACCACTCTGACGAGGCAGAAAGTGCATCTAAGAGAGCAGCTGCTAATGGAATTAAAATTTTTACTTTTGGAATTGGAACAGAATCAGGAGGACCAATCCCAATTAAAAGAAATGGCGTATTGGAAAGTTATAAAAAAGATGAAAATGGAGAGGTTGTAATAACAAAAAGAAATACTGAAATTTTAAAATTAATTTCTGAAAATGCTAATGGACAATATATAGATGGAAATGACACGAAAGAGGTATTAGCCTTTGTGTCTGAGATTTTAAAAAATTTAGAAAAAAAAGAATTTGAAGCAAAAAAATTCGTCAGTTATAAAGATCGGTTTCAGCCATTTATTTTTATATCATTTATATTACTTTTAATCGAATTATTTATTTTTGAAAAAGAAACAATGTGGTTAAAAAAATTAAACCTTTTTAATGAAAAAAAATTAAAATGAAATACTTAAACCTATTATTTTTACTTATTAGCTTTTCTTTGATTTCTCAAAAAACTTCTATTGACAATGAATTGTATGAAGGAAATGAAAAAGTTAAAAAGGAAGATTATTTAGGAGCAGAAATGGATTATCGTCTTGCTCTAACAAGAGCACCTCAAACTCCAAAAGCTTTATTTAACCTTGGAAACACTCAATATCAGGCAAATGCATATGATGAAGCTGCACAACAGTTTTTTAGAACTCAAAAATTTTCTGAAAATAAAACTGAAAAGCATGCAGCGCTTCACAATATGGGTAATGTTTATATGAAGAAAAAAGAATATGAAAAAGCAGTAGAATCCTATAAAAATGCACTAAGAAATAATCCTTCAGATAACGAAACTAGATATAATTATGCTCTTGCAAAGTCTTTATTAGAGGATGAAAATAAAAATAATAAAGACAAGGATAAACAAAATAATGACAAGAATAAAGACAAAAATAAAAAAGGAGAGGATGATAAAAATGAAAAATCTTCTGACAAAGATGATAATGGTAAAGAAGAAAAAGAAGATAAACCCAATAAAGAAAATAACGAGGCGAATGATAAAAATCAGAAAGACTCTAAAAAAGATAATTCAAATCAAAACAGAAAACCAGGACAGTTATCACCAGAACAGGTTAAAAGTCTTCTTGAAGCAATAAATAATCAAGAGAAAAAAGTACAAGATAAAATCAATGCTAAAAAAGTTAAAGGTAAACCAGTTAAAACTAAAAAGGATTGGTAATTCAATGCGTATAATAACATACATATATATAATTCTATCTAGTTTTTTTATAAATGCTCAGGTTGATTTTGATCTTAGGGTCAGTAAGAAAAAATTAGGAGTAAATGAGCGCTTAAGAATTGATTTTGTGATGAATCAAAATGGAGACAATTTTAATCCTCCATCATTTGAAAATTTCAATTTAGTAGGAGGTCCAAATCAATCTGTAAGTAATTCATGGATTAATGGTAAAAAATCTTTTTCAAAAACTTTTACATATTTTTTAGCACCTAAAGAAAAAGGAACATTTATAATAGGATCTGCTGAGATCAGCTTTGAAGGAATTTCATATCAAACATCTCCTGTTTCAATTGAGGTTTTACCTTCTGTTATAAAGCCTTCTGGATCTTCAAGTGTTGAGTATTTAGCTGATGAGAACATGCATCTCATAGCAGAAATTTCTAATACCAATCCTTATTTAAATGAGGCAATAACTGTTGTCTATAAACTGTATTTTAGAAATCCGATTAAAATTTCTGATGCTCGTGAAATTCAAAGCCCTAAATTCAGAGACTTTTGGAGTAGTTCAATAAAAATTCCACAGTTAAGGGTTGAATCAGGATCATATAAGGGAGAGGCTTACAATGAAGTAATATGGAGAAAAACTGTGTTATATCCTCAAAAAATAGGAAAATTAATTATTGAACCTCTTGCATTGAGTTTAGTTCTAGAAATTCCAACTAAACGTAGAGACTTTTTTGGAAATACTATCTATAAACAAGTTTCAAGGTCTGTTAATGCGGGAAAACGTGTTTTAAACGTAAAGGAACTTCCAATTAAAAATCGACCAAATGATTTTTCTGGAGCAGTTGGAAAATTTAAATTAGATTTTTTGATCAATAAAAAATCTCTTAAAGCATTAGAATCATTTCAATCAATTGTTAAGGTTACAGGAAAAGGAAACTTAAAGCTTTTTGAACTTCCAAAAATAAAAGTTCCAAGCTCTATTGAGGTATTTGAGCCAGAATACAAAGAAGAAATCAACACTACTCTTTCAGGTATGGAAGGGACAATTCAAAATACTTATACGATGGTTCCGCAATATCAGGGAAAATATCCGATTCCATCAATTGAATTTATCTATTTTGACCCCGACAAAGTCTCATATCAAACTCTAAGCTCTATTGATCATATGGTTGATGTTTATGGGGGTGATTCTGATAATTTAATTGAAAAACAAGATAAAATTAATCAAGATTTAAAAACAAACACTAATAATACTTTTGGTTTTATAAAATTAAAATCAAAATTTTCTCCAATTAATCAAGTTGAATTTTGGAAAAAATCAACCTATTGGTTAATAATAATTTTGCCACTAATACTTTTACCTATTATTATTTTTATTAAAAGATTATGGAGTTCTAGAACCATTGATGAAAATTATTTAAAATTGAAAAGAAGAAGTAAGCTTGCTATCAAGTTTTTGGGAAATGCAAAAAAACATATTAATAATAAGTCCAAGTTTTATGACTCTTTGGAAAAAGCATTTCATAATTATTTAAAAGCAAAACTTAAAATTGAAACTGTAGATATGAAAAAAGAAATAATAGTTGATTCATTAATTAAATTAGGAGCTAATACATCAACAATTGATTCTTTTATGATCATTTTAGATAATTGTGATATGGCTAGATATTCTCCAATAACCGAGGTTAAAATGAAACATGATTATGATTCTGCAATTGAAATCATTGAAAAACTTGATTATGAAATTTAATATGAAAAAATCTTTTTACATAGTTTTTTTATTATTCAAAATCGGATTTTCACAAACTTCAGATTTATTATTTGAAAAGGGTAATGAATTATATAATAAAGGTGAATTTGAGTTAGCTATTAATGAATACAATAAAATATTAGAAAATGAGCTGCATAGCCCTGAATTATATTTTAATCTAGGAAATTGTTTTTATAAGCTTAATGAAGTAGCTAAGAGTAATTTTTATTTTGAAAAGGCACTAATTTTATCACCAAAAGATCAATATATTTTAAAAAATTTATCATTTGCGAAAAACATGATATTAGATAGTATTGAAGAGCTTCCAAAAACACAAGTTCAAAAAAACATAGATTCTTTAATTTTTTTATTTTCTTTTAGAATTTGGTCCTTTATGTCAATTGGCTTTATGTTAATATTTTTTATTTCATCTTTGTTTTACTTATTTTCATATAATTCCATTCATAAAAGATTCTATTTTTCATTATCAATAGTTTTTCTGTCTTTTTCTTTTTTGACCTCTAATATAATTTGGAAGGAGTCCAAAAAATTAAATGAAACAAAAAATGGAATTATTTTCGCAAAAGAATTATCAGTTTTTTCTGAACCTAACAGTAGGAATGAAGAAATATTTATTTTACACGAAGGAACCAAAGTTCAGTTAATGGACAAATTAAAAGGTTGGGAAAAAATAAGGTTAGTTAATGGATCTGAGGGCTGGGTAATTGAAAACCAAATAAAAACTTTATAAATATTCCCATTCTTCTTCGTTGGTATTAGTATTAATTTTTTCAAAAATAAAAGCACCAACTTCAGAAAGAGGACTATACATAATAGAAGTTTTCATTTGATCGCCTTTTAGTTGTTCGCTAAATTCATTAAAAAATAAAATTTTGTTTATTATGAATATTATACTTGACGAAATAATTATCCATTTAAATAAGCCGAAAATTAGACCAGTTACACGATTTAAAAAACCAAGGGCAACTATACTTAATGCTTTAGTTATTATTTTAGCTAAATAAGAAACTAAGTATATGACTGTTAAAAAGATTACTAAACATGAAATTATATATGCAACAGTTGAAGTCAAATTCAAAAATATTTCAATCAAATTTGATAACTGGTCTGAAAAATAAAAAACACTAATTATACTTATAAATAAACCAAATAAACTTGCAACTTCTCTAACTAGTCCTCTTTTGAAACCGACAATAGCTCCATAAATAAATATACCTGAAAGAATCAAGTCAATCCAATTAACATTCATCTGAATATTTTTTTCAATTTAAGCATTCATTAAAAAAGAAACTAAATTTGAGGTATAAATTAAAGCTATCCTAAATCAAATAATAAGTCTTTTTAAATAGAGTTGTTATAATTAATAGAATCTGTACTTTTACATTATGATTGAAGAGGTAAAAAAGCATTTGAAAAAAGTAAATAATTTCAAAACACAAGATTTATCTGAACTGGAATCATTCAGAATTGAATATTCAGGTAAAAAAGGAGTTTTAAACAACTTCTTCATCTCTTTTAGAAATGTTCCAAAAGAAGACAAGAAACAATTTGGAAAAGAATTAAATCTGCTTAAAAATGCTGTAAGTGAAAAAATAAAATCTTTCAAGGGAGAAATAAACATAGTTAATGAGGTTGGCGCAAATGGAGACCTGTTTCGCCCAGGGTTAGTCCCTGATTCAGGCACAAGACATCCCTTGTCCATTGTTAGGAATCGTATTATATCAATTTTCTCAAAAATTGGATTTAATTTGTCAGATGGACCAGAAATCGAAGACGATTGGCATAATTTCACTGCATTAAACCTTCCAGAGCACCATCCAGCGAGAGATATGCAGGATACATTTTTTATTCAAACTAATCCAGATATTTTACTTCGAACTCACACTTCATCTGTTCAAGTTAGATATATGGAAAGTAATTCACCCCCAATTCGTATACTTTCTCCAGGTCGTGTTTTTCGTAATGAAGCTATATCATCAAGATCTCATTGTATATTTCATCAGGTTGAGGGGTTATATATTAATAAAGATGTTTCATTTGTTGATTTAAAACAAACATTACAATATTTTACTAAAGCATTATTTGGCAAATCTACTATCCGTTTACGGCCCTCTTATTTTCCTTTTACCGAACCAAGTGCTGAAGTAGATATTTATTGGGGTCTAGAAACAGAAACTGACAGAAGAATCACTAAAGGAACAGGTTGGTTAGAAATTATGGGATGTGGAATGGTTGATCCAAATGTTCTGATTAATTGTGGCATTGACCCCGAAGAGTATTCTGGATATGCTTTTGGAATGGGTATTGAAAGAATTGCCATGCTTTTATACCAAGTCAGTGATATTAGAATGTTTTTTGAAAATGATCTTAGGTTTTTAAAACAGTTTAAACCTCATACCTAGTCAAGCTTAGACTCTAATTTTTTAAAAGCTTTTTTAGCGTTAGTTTTTTCATACATGATTGTGTATACAGTATCTAAGATTGGAGTGTTAGACTTGAATTTTTTATTTATTTGAAATGCAGATTTAGACCCGTAATATCCTTCCGCAATCATATCCATCTCTAAAAGAGCATCTTTAACATCGTAGCCTTTTCCAAGCATTACTCCAAGTTTTCTATTACGGCTAAAGGAAGAATAGCCTGTAACCAATAAATCTCCTAAATATGCCGAATTATTAATGTTTCTTTTCATCTTATAAATATTTTTAATGAATTTTTTCATTTCTCTTATAGAGCTGCTCATTAGAACACTCATAAAATTATCTCCATACCCTAGTCCATGAGCTGCTCCAGCAGCTATTGCATAACAATTTTTCAACATTGCTGCGTACTCAGTCCCAGTAATATCCCCTGAAATTGAAACTCTAACATACTTACATCTTAGCCATTTTGATATTACTTTAGCATTTGTGCTATTTGGACAAGAAAAGGTTAAATATGAAAGTTTTTCCATTGCAATCTCTTCAGCATGACATGGACCAGAAATCACTCCAATTTGATTATATGAAATTTTAAAATGGTCGTGAAAAAAATTTCCTAAAATCTGCATTTTTTCTGGTAGAACTCCTTTTACCGCAGAAATGAATATTTTTTCACTAACATCGATATTTATTTTATTGAGCTCCTTAAAAGCATAAACGGAAGGTATAGCGACGATAATAACGTTGACCTCTTCAACTATTTTATTAATATCACAACCAATATTTAGTCTTTTTGTTTTGAGTTTTAAAGAATTAAGATACTTTGGGTTAATACCATGCTTTTTTATTTTTATAGAACTCTCATTATTTCTAACATACCAGCTGACTTTTCTTTTGTTTTCAGTTAGAATTTTGACTAATGCAGTTGCCCAACTACCACTTCCTAAAACTGCAACTTTCCATTTTTTTTGAAGATGTAAAACTCTCAACTTATTTTCATATGTTTTTAACATAATTAATTTAGATTATAATAATTTATTGACAATAAAAAAAGGCCAAGTCCATAAAAAATAAATATTCGTAGAAATTTTTTTCTACTATCAAACTGTTTGTTGTGAAGAGACCATCCTAAATAAATAAATAAAACAGGTGTAATAACACTAAAAATATTTTTTATTAAAAAAAATCCAAAAGGATTAAATGTAAAAATAAATATGATTCCGAGAACTAATTGAATAATTGAAAAAATCAATCCAAATGTGAAATATCTTAAATGATTAGAATTGAATTTTTTTTTTAAAAATAATCCTGCCAGTGAATAAATTAATATCATTGCTAAAATAATTTGCACAAAACTTGTCCAAAAATAAAATACAGTTTCTATTATTGAGGATGTTTTCAATTAATTAAATTTCTACATGTCAAATTTAATTCCTTGAGCTAAAGGAAGTTTTGATGAATAATTAATTGTATTTGTTTGCCTCCTCATGTATACTTTCCATGCATCTGAACCACTTTCTCTCCCTCCTCCTGTATCTTTTTCACCTCCAAAAGCTCCACCAATTTCAGCTCCTGATGTTCCAATATTTACATTTGCTATTCCACAATCACTTCCCCAATGAGATAAAAAAGCTTCTGCTTCTTGCAGATTTTGAGTCATTATAGCAGAAGACAAACCTTGAGTAACATTATTTTGAATATTAATGGCGTTTTGAACATCTCCAGAATATTTCATTACATAGAGAAGCGGTGCAAATGTTTCTGTTTGAACCACTGAAGCATCATCATTCATTTCAGCCACAGACGGTGATACGTAGCAACCACCTTCATATTCTGCTCCAGATAAAGAAGCTCCTTTTATTAACCAATTTGCCCCTTCTTTATCAGCCATATCAATCGCATTAAGGTATTGACTTACAGCTTCTTTATCAATAAGTGGGCCTATATGATTGTTTACATCTAATGGATCCCCAATCCTAAGCTGCTTATAGGCCTTTTTAAGCGCATCTATTACTTTGGAATATATTTCTTCATGAATAATTAGACGACGAGTAGAAGTGCACCTTTGACCACAGGTGCCGACTGCTCCAAACACAGCTCCAATTATAGTCATTTTGATATCAGCGTGAGGTGTTATTATAATAGCATTATTTCCTCCTAGCTCTAGGAGTGTTTTCCCTAAGCGCTTGCCAACAGTTTCACTTACTTTTCTTCCCATATTAGTTGATCCTGTTGCTGAAATAAGTGGAATTCTTTTATCCGCCGATAACCATTCTCCAATATCAGCACCTCCATTAACTAAACACGAAATTCCTTCGGGCATTTCATTTTCTTTTAAAACTTTTTCTATAATTTTTTGACATGCAATACTACATAGAGGAGTTTTTTCACTTGGTTTCCAAATACAAACATCTCCACATACCCATGCTAATGCAACGTTCCAGCTCCAAACAGCAACAGGAAAATTAAAAGCAGAAATAATACCAACTATACCAATAGGATGGTATTGTTCATACATTCTATGCAAAGGACGCTCAGAGTGCATGGTTAGTCCATGTAATTGTCTTGATAAACCAACAGCAAATTCACATATGTCAATCATTTCTTGAACTTCACCTAAACCTTCTTCATATGATTTTCCCATTTCATAAGAAACTAACTTCCCTAAGTTTTCTTTCTGATTTCTTAACGCGTCTCCAAACTGTCTAACCAAATCTCCGCGTTTTGGTGCTGGGATTTTTTTGAAAATTTGAAATGCATTTTCTGCACTTTCAATTATCAATTCATAATCTTCAACGCTAGCAGTTGTTACTTCAAATAGTGACGATCCATTAACCGGAGAGCTTGTTGATATTGTTTTTCCAGAGCCCATCCAATGACTCCCAGTACTGCAACCTAATTGTTTGTTTTCAATACCAAGAGATGCTAAAATTTTTAAAGTTTGTTTATTCATCAGAATTTTTTATAATAAAATTTAAAGGTAGCATTATTTGAAAAAAGTTTATCTTAAAAGAATATTTATTACGTTTGAGTAATCAATCTTTTAAAAAAATAATATGCCTTTTAAATTAATGCTTATTTTACTTTTCTTTTATTCATGTCAATCTCCCAAAAACGACATAGGTAATAAAGATACATCCGTTTTTTCTATTGTAATTCATGGTGGGGCTGGAACTATATTGAAAAAAAACATGACTAAAGAAATGGAAATAAAATATATTAACAAACTAGAGGAAGCTATTGAGGTTGGATATGAAATTCTAAAAAATGATGGGTCAAGTCAAGAAGCAGTTGAGAAAACAATTAATGTAATGGAGGACTCTCCACTTTTTAATGCAGGGAAAGGAGCTGTTTTAAATTTCGATGGAAATGTAGAGCTTGATGCTTCATTTATGAACGGATCAACACTTGATGCTGGGGCAATTTCTGGAGCTTCAAAAATAAAAAATCCTATTTCTGCTGCAATAGCAGTAATGAATAATTCTCCACATGTTATGTTGTCTGGGACTGGAGCTGATGAATTTGCGTCGAGTCAAAAACTAGAACTAAAACAAAATAGTTATTTTATTACAGAACGTAGATCTAGATCTTTAGATAAAGTTAAATTCAAAGAAAATTCGACAGTGATAATTGACAAAGAATACCTATTAACTCAAAAATACGGAACAGTAGGATGTGTTGCACTTGATCAAAACGGAAATATATCATCTGGAACATCAACTGGAGGAATGACAAATAAAAAGTGGAATCGCATTGGAGATGCACCAATTATTGGTGCAGGAACATATGCTAATAACAAAACCTGTGGGGTTTCAGCTACTGGTTGGGGAGAGTTTTTCATTCGTTCTGTGGTTGCTTATGATATTTCTGCCTTAATGGAATATAAAGGCCTATCAGTTCAAGAAGCTTCTCGGATTGTAATTCATGATAAAGTTGCAAAACTAGGAGGTAATGGAGGTGTTATAGCTCTTGACAATAAAGGAAATGTTGCTATGGAAATGAATACTGCAGGAATGTATAGAGCTCATATGGATTCAAAAGGCACTAAAATAATTAAAATTTATGCAGATAAATAATAGTTATAATTTCGAGTTATAGAACTCTACCTGTCCCGTAACTTCTTTACCTAACCAATCAGGTTTTGGAAATCTTGAATTTTTTGAATTAAGCTCCAGTTCGGCAATTATTAACCCTTCATTTTCACCTTTAAAGACATCAACTTCAAAAATAAAATCATTTTTATTTATTATATATCTAATTTTTTTAATAGGATTTGGTAAACAAAGTTTCATTAGTTCAAGAGCATCTTTAATAGAAATTTCATTTTCAACCTCTATTCTACTAGTTCCATTATCAAAAGTTTCACCTTTAATTGTTAAAAATGCTTTTTTCTCTTCAATTCTTATTCTGACTGTTCTTTTGGGGTCTTTGGATAAATAACCTTGTTCAATCTGCTTTTTATGAGTGCATTCTTTGATAAAATCAAGATTTTTAACCAGAAATTTTCGTTCAATCTCAATAGGCATGATTAATTATATTTAAATTTCAGAAACTCTTAGCGTATTAACCATTCCTTTTGATTTTACAGGCATAGCTGTCAAATTAATTAGGAAATCTCCTTTAGAAACATATTTAAATTTTTTTGCCAGATCATTAATTTGCTCAATTGTCTTATCTGTACTTTCGTACTCATTGTAAAAAAAAGATTTAACCCCCCAAAGTAAATTTAGTTGACTTAAAATTCTTTTATTGGAAGTAAAAACTAATATATTGGATTTAGGCCTCCAAGCTGAAATTTGAAAAGCAGTGTAACCACTATTTGTTAAAGTACATATAGCCTTAGCATTAATTTCATTTGCCATTATAGCCGCATGATAACATATGGATTTTGTTATATATCTTTTTGTTTTAATTTCCGGTGGTAGGCTTGGCACTTTAATAAGATCAGATCCTTCAACACTCATAAGAATTGAGGTCATTGTTTTAATTACTTCAACTGGAAATTTTCCTACCGAAGTTTCTGCAGATAGCATTACAGCATCAGCACCATCCATAACAGAGTTAGCTACGTCATTTACTTCTGCTCTAGTAGCTGTCCTGCTTTCTATCATCGTTTCCATCATTTGAGTAGCAATTATAATTGGAATTCTTGCTTGCTTTGCTTTTAACACAAGTTGCTTTTGGATCAAAGGCACTTCAGCTGCAGGAAGTTCAACCCCTAAATCACCTCTGGCCACCATCAAGCCATCGCTATTTTTTATTATTTCAAAAATATTTTTTAAAGCTTCAGGCTTTTCAATTTTTGAAATAATTGGAATTTTGTGATCAGAATGCTTTTCAATTAACTCTCTTAGTTCAATTAAATCCTCTTTTTTTCTCACGAAGGATAAAGCTATCCAATCAACCTTTTGTTTTATAGCAAAAACCGCATCTTCAATATCCTTTTTTGTTAGAGCTGGAAGTGAAATCTTTGTATTGGGAAGATTTACCCCTTTGTTAGATTTGAATGGTCCTCCCTGAATAACTCTGGCAGTCACTAGATCTTTATTGTCAGTACTTAGTATTTTAAAAATCAACTTGCCATCATCTAATAAAATA
Source organism: Candidatus Marivariicella framensis (assembly GCA_905182735.1). GTDB lineage: Bacteria > Bacteroidota > Bacteroidia > Flavobacteriales > Flavobacteriaceae > Marivariicella > Marivariicella framensis. Next base: position 36,929 of record CAJJCT010000007.1, on the reverse strand, counting down.
ATTTCTCCAATATTAACATCAGACGCAAACTTTTTATATGTCATGTAAGCCTTTTGAGAATTACCAATAAAAGGTTTAGAACTGGAAAAAGTAACTAGCTGCCCTTCTTTCACCTCTGAGCAATCTTCTATTTCACCAATTCTTAGCTTAGGCCCTTGAAGATCTGCTAAAACAGAAACATGAATTTTGAGTTTATCACTAAGTTTTCTAATTAAAGAGATTCTTTTAGAGGCATCGTCATAATTTGCATGAGAAAAATTAATTCTAAACACATCAACACCTTCTAGTATCATCTTTTCCATTACATCTGGTGAATTAGATGCAGGTCCTAGTGTGGCAATTATTTTAGTTTTTTTTGATTCTGACATTAATCAAGTATTAAATTGAAATTTGATTTAACTTCTTTGTTGTCAACAACGTAAGATAGAATTAATTGGGGTAATTTATTTAAAATCTTAATTGTTTGCTCGATGTCTATACCTTCTTTAATCTTTAATAGATAATCAACATTGGATAAAGAGTTAATCAAAGATACCTTTTTTGTTTCCGAAAGATTAAATAATGAATTGGATTCATTTTTAATTCCAGAATCAATAAAATTCTTATTAGAAATTAAACTACAATTAACTCCTTCTTTTAAGTTTTTCCATTGAAACATTTCAAAAGTTGAATTCTTATATCTTAAACTTTCTTTAACTCTTTTAAAATTTGCTCTTAGATTTTTATTTAAAACGAAAGCTACTGAAAAGTCATCTAAGCTAGTGTGAATAGCAATTAAATCATATTCCTCAACTATTTCATCCAAAAGAAAGTACTTTTTACTCATTATTTTTAAACTTCAATTTTAAAGCATTATAAGCTCTTTTTGCAGCTTTTTCTTCAGCCTTTTTTTTTGACAACTCTCCAGCTTTTGCGATTTGCTTGTTATCTATAAAAAGAATGGAAGAAAAATTAATATTAGGATTTAACCCATCATCTTTTGTTGTTTTAAAAAGAATTTTATGTTTATTTTTTTGAGACCATTCAATCAGCGCTCCTTTATAGCTTATTATTGATGAATTTATCGTGTCAAAATTTATATAATAGTCAATAATTCTATTTAAAATAAATATTTTGCATTTGTCAAAGCCTTTATCTAGATAGATTGCACCAATCAGAGACTCTAGTAGGTTGCCATGTATATCATCTTTTGCATTCTGTATACTGTGATTACTGTCGAGTAATTTGTATAACTCAAGAGAGTAGCCTATGTTATTTAAGCTGTCACGGTTTACAATTTTAGAACGAAGTTTCGTCAAGTCACCTTCATGAAAATCTGGATAATTAAAATATAAATGATCTGAAACGATACTTCCTAAAATAGAGTCTCCAAGGAACTCAAGTCTTTCATAATTAATTAAAAATCCATTTTGATCCCGAATGTTTTTTGACTTGTGTGTAAATGCGGTTTTAAAAATCAAAATATTTTTTGGTTTAAAATCTAAGAGTTTTCTTAAATCAGAAGCAAAAACATGATTCGGACCTTTGATTTTCTTAAAAATTAGACCCAGATTGATCACCTATTATAAATTCAGTTTTTTAAATAAAACACAGGCATTATGACCGCCAAATCCAAAAGTGTTAGACATAGCAATATTAACATTTCGTTTTTGTGCTTTTCCATACGTAAAGTTTAATTTTGAATCAATATTTTCGTCATCATTTTCATGGTTTATTGTTGGAGGTATAATCCCTTCTTTTATTGACATTATACAAGCAATCGCTTCAATAGCTCCAGCAGCTCCTAAAAGATGACCTGTCATTGATTTTGTTGAATTAATATTAATACCATAAACATGTTCCCCAAAAACTTCTTTAACAGCCCTTATCTCTGCAATATCTCCAAGTGTAGTTGATGTACCATGAACATTAATCAAATCTAGATCTTGTGGGTTAGTATTTGAGTCTTTAAGACAGTTTCTCATTACCTTAATAGCTCCTAGTCCCTCTGGGTGAGGGGCAGTCATATGATACGCATCGGCAGAAAGTCCACCTCCAGCTAATTCAGCATATATTTTTGCACCTCTAGCAATCGCATGTTCATATTCTTCAAGAACTAATGATCCAGCTCCTTCACCCAAAACAAACCCATCTCTGTCTTTATCAAAAGGTCGTGAGGCTTTAGAAGGATCATCATTTCGTTTTGAGAGTGCATGGAGAGCGTTGAATCCTCCAACGCTAGCAATTGTAACACCAGCTTCAGATCCACCAGCAATCATTATGTCTGAATAGCCTAACCTAATGTAGTTAAGAGCATCGATAATAGCATTAGATGAAGATGCGCATGCTGAAACTGTAGCAAAATTGGGCCCAGCAAAGCCGTATTTAATAGAAATCATTCCAGCGGCAATATCAGGAATGAATTTTGGAATGAAGAAAGGATTAAATCTAGGAGTCCCATCGCCTTTTTGGAATTCAATTACTTCATTTTGAAAAGTTTCAAGACCACCTATTCCAGAACCCCAAATGACACCTATCCGGTCTTTGTCTTCTTTTTCTAGGTTTATTCCTGAATCAATTACTGCTTCATCAGTTGATACCAGTGCGTATTGAGTAAACCTATCGTATTTTCTGACATCTTTTCTGTCAAAAAAATTAAGAGGATCAAAACCTTTCAATTCGCAAGCAAACTGAGTTTTAAATTTCGAAGCATCAAAATAGGTTATGGGTGCACCGCCACTCTGGCCTTTAATTAAACCTGTCCAGTAATCAATAAGTGTGTTGCCAATTGGAGTTAGAGCACCTAGTCCAGTAATTACTACACGTTTTGATTTCATTACAATGGATTTTTTACGCCTGTTCAATAAATTGAATTGCTTGGCCTACTGTTGCAATATTCTCTGCTTGATCGTCAGGAATTTGAATATCAAATTCTTTTTCAAACTCCATTATAAGTTCAACTGTGTCAAGGGAATCAGCTCCTAAATCATTGGTAAAGTTTGCTTCTGCTACAACCTCGTTTTCATCAACACCTAATTTGTCAACTATTATTGCTTTAACTCTAGAAGAAATGTCAGACATAATTTATTATTTTAAATTTGTAACAGCAAAAATAAAAAACTTTAGTCTAATACTTAGTTTTCTTTAATAAAATATAATGTTTATTTATTATTGTTTCTTTGTAAAGAAATTTTTAACACTCTTTTAAGATAAGATTATAAAGTGTTTATCAAGTTATGAAAACAACAATTAAAAAAATTATTCTCTTAGCTTCTGGAAGCGGATCAAATGTCGAAAACATTATAAAATATTTTGATAAAAGCTCTAATGTTGAAGTTGTTTTAGTTGCTGGTAATAATAAGAATGCATACGTTTTTGAAAGAATTAAGCCATATAATATTGAAACTTTAGTTTTTGATAAATTATATTTTAAAGAAAAATTTATTAACATTATTGATCAAAACAATACGGATCTAATAGTATTGGCTGGTTTTTTATGGAAAATTCCAGAATCTTTAATTGAAAGGTATCCAAATAAAATAATCAATATTCACCCATCACTTCTTCCAAGGTTTGGAGGAAAGGGCATGTATGGAAATAATGTTCACAAAGCAGTCATAAATAGTAAAGTGAAAAAAACAGGAATATCTATTCATTTGGTTAATAATGAATATGATGAAGGAAATATAATTTTTCAAGCTGAAACTTCAGTTCATCCTGAAGATACTCTAGCTGTTATTGAGCGGAAAGTCCAAAGTCTAGAAAAAGAACATTTCCCAAGAGTTATTAAAGAATACTTGTCAAAAATTTAATGAAAAATATTAAAATTTATACTGATGGATCTTCCAGAGGTAATCCAGGTCCAGGAGGATACGGAATTGTTTTAGAATCGGATGGCTACAATAAAGAACTCTCAGGAGGATTTAAAAAAACCACTAATAACAGAATGGAATTATTAGCAGTTATAATCGGTTTGGAAGCATTGAGAAACAAACCCTCAGATGTTGTTATATATTCTGATTCAAAATATGTTATTGATTCAGTTTTAAAAAAGTGGGTATTTAATTGGGAAAAAAAATTTTTTAAGAATAAGAAAAATCCAGATTTATGGAAAAGATTTCTTCAAATTTACAGAGTTCATAATGTAGCTTTCCAATGGGTTAAAGGACATAGCAATCATTTACAAAATGAAAGATGCGATTATTTAGCTGTAAAAGCAGCTTTGGGAAATAAATTGAATAAAGATGAATTTTATGAAAAATCATAAAATGACAAATAAACTTCGTTATGAACTGAAGTAAGTTTTCTATTTTTGCCTAATGAGTAACAAATTGTTAGTTGTAGGAACAATAGCTTATGATGCTATCGAAACTCCATTTGGAAAAGCTGAACACATTTTAGGAGGAGCTGCAACATATATAGCTTTTGCTGCTTCAATTTTTAATATAAAAATTGGACTTGTATCAGTCATTGGAGATGATTTTAATTCAAATGATCTAAAGCTATTAACCAATAGAGATATCGATGTTTCTGGAGTTGAAATTGTAAAAGGAGGAAAAACTTTTTTTTGGAGTGGAAAATATCATATAAACATCAATAAAAGAGATACGTTAGATACCCAATTAAATGTACTAGAAAACTTTGATCCAAAAGTTCCTGACAATTGGAGCACCTCCAATATACTTCTTTTAGGTAATCTTCATCCGGCGGTTCAGCTATCAGCACTAAAACAAATGAAGGTTAAACCTGATTTGATTATACTAGATTCAATGAATTTTTGGATGGATAATTTTCGTTCAATTTTAGATGATGTAATTAGTAAAATTGATGTTTTGTGTATAAATGATGAAGAAGCACTTCAATTAACAGGGCAAAATTCTATTAGAAATGCTGCTGATGCAATCCAAGTTTTGGGACCTAAATATGTTATCATAAAGAAAGGTGAACATGGAGCAATGTTATTTCATCGTGATGAGATTTTTGTTGTACCAGCACTACCATTAAAAAAAGTTAAAGACCCTACAGGGGCTGGAGATAGTTTTGCTGGAGGATTTGCAGGTTTTCTTGCTCAACATTCAAACACATCCTTTGAAAGCATGAAAACAGCTCTTGTTTATGCTTCTGCAATGGCATCTTTCACTGTAGAAGAATTTGGAACAGAAAGCCTACAAACAGTAAACAAACTAAATTTGAAAGAACGACTTAAAGAAATTGAAAATTTAACAAAATTCAAATCACAACAAATAAATTTAAATGAACTATGAGTGATGCTATAAAACATGAATGTGGAATTGCTTTACTTCACTTAAAAAAACCTTTAAGTTATTTTAAAAAGAAATATGGCACTGCTTTATATGGGATAAATAAAATGTATTTGATGATGGAGAAACAGCATAATAGAGGTCAGGATGGCGCTGGTTTTTCCAGTATAAAATTAGATCTTCCTCCAGGTCAAAGATACATAAGTCGATTAAGATCAAATAATAACGAGCCTATTCAAGACATTTTTAAGCAAATTAATGAGAGAATTGTTTCTGAGTTAAAATCAAATACTGACTTATTGGAGAAGCCTGAAGATTTAAAGTCAAAGGTTCCATATGTTGGTGAAATTATGCTTGGTCATGTTAGGTATGGAACATTTGGAAAAAATACAATTGAAAGTGTTCAGCCACTATTAAGACAAAACAATTGGAAACATAGAAATTTAATTATTGCAGGAAATTTCAACATGACGAATGTTTCTGAATTGTTTGATAATCTTGTTGATCTTGGCCAGCATCCAAAAGAAAAATCTGATACAATAACTGTAATGGAAAAAATAGGTCATTTTTTGGATGACGCAGTTGCAAAAATATATAAGAAATTAAAAAAAGAGGGCTATTCAAAGACTGAGACTACTCCTTTAATAGCATCAAGGTTAGACATGTCCAAAGTGTTATTTAAAGCCTCTAAAAACTGGGATGGAGGCTATGCAATAGCAGGTATGTTAGGACATGGAGACACATTTGTTTTAAGAGATCCAGCCGGTATAAGGCCTACATATTTTTATGAGGATGATGAGATTGTAGCGGTTGCATCTGAAAGACCTGTAATACAGACTGTATTCAATGTTCCGTTTTCTAAAGTTAAGGAGCTAGATCCCGGACATGCAATAATTACCAAAAAGGGAGAAAATTCAAAAATCATAAAAATATTAGATGAATTACCCAAAAAAGCATGTTCATTTGAAAGAATTTATTTTTCTAGAGGAAGTGATGCTGAAATATATAAAGAACGCAAATCACTTGGTAGAAAAATTTTCCCAGAGGTTTTAAAAAGTATTAATTCAGATTTAAAAAACACTGTTTTTTCATTTATTCCAAATACAGCTGAAACATCTTTTTATGGAATGGTGGAAGGTGCTCAAGAATATATAAAAAATCAACTTTTAGAGTCAATTTCAAAGGGTTCAAACTCTGAAACTCTTAAAGCTCTTGCATCTATTAAACCTCGGATTGAAAAAATTGCTATAAAAGACGCAAAATTAAGAACGTTTATAACCGAAGATTCCAGTAGAGATGATCTAGTTGCTCATGTTTATGATATAACCTATGGTGTTATTAAACCTTCTGATAACCTTGTGATTATAGATGACAGTATAGTTAGGGGAACAACTTTAGAAAAAAGTATTCTTAAGATGCTTGATCGCCTCGGGCCAAAAAAAATAATTATTGTTTCAAGTGCCCCTCAAATTAGATATCCAGATTGTTATGGGATAGACATGTCTAAATTAGAAGACTTCATTGCTTTTAAAGCCGCAATTGCTTTGCATGAAGATAAGGGAACAAAAGCAATTGTATTAAAATCAATATATGAAAAGTGTAAAAATTCAATAACTAATAAAACTCAAGAGAGTGAAAACTTTGTTAAAGAATTGTACAGGCCTTTAAGTGCTAATCAAATATCCACTAAAATAGCAGAATTACTTTCTGGTAACTCTTTGAAATCAGAGCTTAAAATCATTTACCAATCAATTGAAAACTTACACGTGTCTTGCCCTTCTCATTTAGGAGATTGGTATTTTTCAGGCGATTACCCAACGCCTGGAGGAAATAAAGTTGTAAATAGAGCTTTTATTAACTTTTATGAAGGCAAATCAAAGAGAGCTTATTAGATAGATGTTATATTGTTTTAAGATCTAAGATTGTAGGACTTAGATACATTTTCCCAATTAATCACATTAAAAAAAGAATTAATATAATCTGGTCTTCTATTTTGATAGTTTAGATAATATGCATGCTCCCAGACATCTAACCCTAAAATAGGATAACCTCCACATCCAACACCTGGCATTAGTGGATTATCTTGATTTGGAGAGGAGCAAACTTCAACTTCCCCCCCAGAATGAACGCATAACCATGCCCACCCGGATCCAAAGCGAGTTGCTGCTGCTTTTGAAAACGCATCTTTGAATGAATCAAATGAGCCAAAGGCTGAGTTAATAGCTTCTAATAAACTACCTGTTGGTAAACCGCCACCATTTGGACTCATACTTTCCCAAAACAAACAGTGGTTAAAATATCCACCTCCATTATTTCTTAGAGCTGCATTACCCATATCGATATTTTTGAGAATTTCTTCAATAGATTTATTCTCAAGATCACTTCCTTCAATTGAAGTGTTAAGTTTTGTAGTATATCCATTGTGATGTTTTCCGTGATGTATTTCCATTGTTTTTGCATCAATGTTCGGTTCTAATGCATCGTTTGAATATGATAAAGCTGGTAATGTAAATGCCATGGGTTTTGTTTTAAAGTTCTTACAAAAATATAATTTCTTTTTCTTATTTTACATTTTTTTGACATAAAGAAACTCTTACATTTATATGTTATTTAATAATAAATGGTAAAATCTTCATTTAATTTAATAAATGCTTCTGCTGGATCAGGAAAAACCCACTCTCTTGTTTCTAATTATTTGCAAGAGCTACTTTCAAATTCAAATGATGATCATTTCAGAAGCCTTCTAGCTTTAACTTTTACCAATAAGGCTGTTAATGAAATGAAATCTAGAATAGTTGAAACCTTATCTGATTTTATTAAAAAAAATCATTCCGAAATGAGATGTGAAATCTCAAAAAAAATAAATATTGAAGAATCAGAACTTCGAAAAAAATCAGAGAGAGTTTTAAAAAACATATTATATGACTATGCGGGCTTTGACATTCTTACTCTTGACACTTTTACACATCGAATAGTTAGGACATTTGCATTAGATCTTAAATTACCAAAATCATTTGAGGTAGTAGTCGAGCAAGATGAAATTCTGAAAGAATTAATACAAATAATAATTGATAAAGTTGGAATTGAAAAAGAAATTACAAAATCACTAGTCGACTTTGTTCATTATAAAATTGATAATGAAAACAAAGAATCTATAAATGATGGTTTACTTCAAGTGGCAAGACTTATTTTAAATGAAAATGACAGAGGATTTCTTAAAAAATTAAGAAATAATTCATTACAAGATTTTAGAAAAACACAAAAAATATTAAATAAAATCAAATTTAAAGAATCTGAAAACGCAAAGTTAGTTGCAATAAAGATATTAGATAAAATAGGATCAAATGGCTTGGATGAATCTATTTTTTCTCGAGGATCAGTTACTAAACATTTTTCTTTGATAGTTGAAAATAAATTTGAAGGAATTTATTTAAATAATTTAGAAAAAAATCTTTCTGAAGGCTCCAGAATAGTTAAGAAAACAGATAATCCTAAAGAGTTAATAATGATTGCTAATAATATGATTCCTGAAATTCATCAATCTTATTTAAAGGCTAAAAAATCTATTTTAACATATAATTTAATTCAAGAGTTAAATAAGCAATGGACACCACTTTCTCTTATGGCAGAAATGGAGAAGATACTTAACAGGTATCAAATAGAGGAAAAAAAGATGTTAATTGGTCAGTTCAATGAAAAAATATCCGAAGTTGTTCAAGACTACGATGCTCCATTTATTTATGAGCGAATAGGAGAAAAGTATAAACATTTTTTTATTGATGAATTTCAAGACACTTCAAAGCTACAATGGTCCAACTTAAAACCACTACTTAAACATGCATTAGACACTGAAGATGTTAATGGCAAGTCTGGATCAGTTTTTTTAGTAGGAGATCCCAAACAGGCAATTTATAGATGGAGGGGAGGAGATGTTCAAATGTTTTTAAAACTTTTGAGTAATAAAAAATTTAATCAAACTCAGATTAATACCAATTCATTACCTATAAATTATCGTAGTCTTGATAATATAGTTGAATTTAATAACACTTTTATAAAAGGGGCAATAGAATCAATAGCTGATTTAAATTATCGTTCTTTTTATAAAGAATCTTTTTATCAAAAAAATAATAATTCTCCTGGTGGAAAAACTGAAATTCATTTTACTGAAAATAAGATGGATTCAGTTCATATTCAAAAAACTATAGATGCTTTATTAGAAGCTAAAAAGGATGGTTTTCCTTGGGGTTCAATGGCAATTTTAGTTAGAAAGAAAAAACAAGCAATATCTGTCTTTGAATTAATTTCAAATACTGAAATTCCAATTGTTTCATCAGAATCACTTTTACTTAAAAAGTCATCTTCAATAAAACTTATACTTTCTGTTTTAAGATTAAGTCTTCAACCTGAGAACTCAATTGAAAGAATTAATATTTGTAAATTTTTTATAGAAAAGAATTCACAAAATGAAAAATCTCATGAAATTTTTAAAGAATCTTTAGAAGGTTCTTTAGCTGACTTTACAGCTTTTTTAGATATAAAATTTGGATTTTCATTTGATACAAAAACAATCCAAAATTCAAACCTTTATGAATTAACAGAAACTCTTATTTCAAGCCTAGGTTTGTTAAATAATTTTGACACTTATCTTGAATTCTTTTTAGATTACTGCTATGATTTTTCTATTCAATCAAAAAGCAATATTTATAATTTTTTAAAAAAATGGGAAAAGGATTCGGAAAAACTTACCATTCCATTGCCTGACGACAATCAAGCTGTTAGAATTATGACTATTCATGTTGCTAAAGGTTTGGAATTCCCTTTAGTAGTATTACCATTTTTTTATTCAGATTTCCAGCCTGATTCAAGAATAAAAAGACAGACATGGTACCCTATTAAATTTAATGAATCAAAAATTGATTTTGGTAGAATTAATTTTTCATCAAGATTAGAAACTTATGGTGTAGAAGGAAAAAATATATCAGATAATGATAAAACAGAAAATGAATTAGATGCTTTTAATACTTTATATGTCGCTTTAACAAGGGCTTCACATAAAATAGTTGTCATAACAACATTATTTAAAAAGCCAAAAAGTAAAAAAAATTATGCACAACTATTAATTGATTTTGTTTTAAATCAAGATTCCAAGCCAAATCTAAATACTCCATTTATTTATGGTTCCAAAGAATGTCAACATGATCGTATAACTTACAATAATTCAAAAAATCAAGCTCTTAGGCCTAAAATCAATTTTAATTGGAAAAAACTTTTAAAAAATGATACTTATTCAAAACTCAATGGAAAGTGGTTAAAAGGTAATATCATTCATAAATTATTATCAAAAGTTAAATTTGAATCGGATATAAATGTCGCAATTGAATCATCTGTTCAAGAGGAGTTATTCAATATCGAAGAAAAATACACTTACAGTGAACTATTAAAAAAAGTTATCAATCACAAGGAATTAAATCACCTTTTTAAACAAGGGAATATTATTTACACTGAAAAGGAAATACTTTTACCTAAGATTGGAATCATTAGACTTGATAGAATAGTTATAACAAAAACTACTTGTGTTGTAATTGACTATAAAACTGGAGACTCAAAGCAAGAAGATAAAATTCAAATTATTAATTATTCTAAATATTTAGAATCAATATTAAACCTACCAATAGAGGCTTTCTTGGTATATATAAAAGATGATATTGAAGTTAAAAAAATCACTAATAATAAAAAATATATAAAACCTTGAAATGATTAATTTTTTAGATTTTGTGGCTGATAATATTATAGATGAGAATCATGATTTTCAAAATATAAAAATAATTTTACCAAGTAATAGAGCTTCTTTGTTTTTAAGAAACAAATTAATTCAAAAAATAAAAAAGCCAGTAATTTCTCCAGAAATTATTAGTATATCTGAATTTATTAGTGAGCTTTCTGGTATTAATAGAGTTGAAAATACGTCTGTTGTTTTTGAATTATATTTAATTTACAGTAAAATAATTTTAAAAAAAAATCAACAAAACTTTGATGAATTTATGGGGTGGGCTCCAGTTTTGATTAATGACTTTAATTTAATGGATAGCTATTTAGTTGATTCAAAGGCTCTGTTTTCAAGCATGGTATCTGCACAAGAAATTAAAGAATGGGCTCAATTAGATAACTCTGACTCATCAACGATTAAAAATTCTGACTTTTGGAAAAACATACCAGCACTATATTCTTCTTTAAACAACAAGTTTATTAAAGATGGAGTTGGAACAAGTGGAATGCAGTTTAGAGAGGCTATCAAGCACTTGGAGTTGTATTTATCTCAAAATAAGAAGTTTCACTATTTTATTGGGTTTAATATGTTAAACACTGCAGAAAGCAATATTATTCAAGAATTTATTTCTCAAAAAAAGGGTAAAGTTTTTTGGGACTTGGATAAAGAATTTTATAATGATAAAAAACATTCAGCAGGAAAATTTATTCGATCTTATTATAAAGAATGGAAATGTTTAAGAAATAAAAACCCAGAAGGATTATCTTCTAATTTTAAAAAAGATAAAGTATTTAATGTTATAGAAACATCAAATAAAATAAGTCAAGCAAAATATGTTGGACAAATAATTAATGACTGGAAACCTAGTGATGTTATTAGTAAAAAAGGAATAATATTAGGAGATGATAAAATTCTTCCTGCTGTCTTATCAGGAATAAATTTGGACACAAGCCATTGGAATGTTACAATGGGATTAGCTATTAATAATTCCTCCTCAGTGTCCATTTTAGATATGATTTTTGAAATGCATATAAACACTATTGAAGGAAATTATTTTTATGAAGACGTATTTTCGATACTAAATGATAGTATTGTTAAAAATAAATTTAAAAAAGAAAAAATAAATTTTAATAAATTAATTAATGATCTCGAGGAATCTAATTATACGTATTTTCCAATTCAAAAACTTTATTCTAATAAAACTTCATTTCAATATATTGTATTTAGGCCTGTTGCATCATCTTCAGATTTATTACAAAAATTACAATTTTTGATTAAACACCTTGAGGAGGGAAATCATTTTATTAAACAAGAGGGTTCCTTTAATCTAGAAGAATTTAACATAATTAAAAAGGTAATAACAAAACTTTTAAATTATGCAGATCAAATTAAAAACATACCTTTAAAAGTGCTCTTCTTATTGTATAAAGAAGCTATCAAAGAACAAAAATTAAATTTCTCTGGAGACTCTAGTTCTGACATTCAAATAATGAGTCTTCCAGAAACAAGATTGATAGATTTTGACTCTGTAATCATAACAAATGTTAATGAGGGTGTTTTGCCTAAAGGAAAATCTAATGATAGTTTTTTTCCTTTTGATGTGAAAAAACATTTTCAACTTCCAACTTTTTTAGAACAGGATGCTAAATATGCATATCAATTTTATAGGCTAATTCAAAATGCCAGTAATGTTTATTTATTATACAGTTTGAGCGATAAAGGGCTTGGAGGCTCTGAAAAAAGTAGATTTATTTATCAATTAGAACATTTTAAAAAGTCAAATCATCAACTAAACTTAATGAAAGTGAAGTCATCTTTTAAAAATAACTCTCAATTTAAAGTTGATAAATCTAAGGAAGTAATAGAGATTTTAAAATCAATAGTAAAAAAAGGACTTTCACCCTCAGCAATAACAAGTTTCATGATAAATCCTTTACAGTTTTATTATCAGAGGGTTTTAAAAATAAGAGAGCTTGGAAAACTATTTCCAGTAATTGAACCAAGAGATAAAGGAAATGTAGTTCATGAAACATTAGAATCGATATATAAGCCTTTTGTATCTAAAGAACTTGTAGTTCGTAATTATGACTCTATGATTAAAAAACTACCTGTTGTTTTAGATGAAAAATATAAATTAATTTATGGAGGTAATCCTGAACGAAAAGGGCATAACTATTTGATTTATGAAGAGTTAAAAAAGCAATGTGAGGAATTTCTGTTGACAGAAAGATTGTTAATTGAAAAAGGAAACAAATTAAAAATCCTCTCATTAGAAAAAAAAATAGAATACGATTTAGATTTTAAAGAATTGCTCTTCCCGGTTAAAATAATTGGAACAATTGATAGAGTTGATGAATGGAATGGAAAATTAAGAATTTCAGATTATAAAACGGGATCTGTAAAAAAAAATAAATTAAAATTTTCATCAAACTTTACTTTTGAAGGACTTGAAAGCCAAAAGAGTTTAGAGAATTCTTCGCTCTTTCAATTATTGCTTTATTCTTACGTTTACTCTAAACAAAATTCTCATGAAGGAATTAAGACCGGGATAATTCCAATTAAAACTCCTAAAGACTATTTCTATCCAGTAACTATTTCATCTGATAAAGAAAATAAAGATCTTTTATTGATTAATACTTTTAATCAATTTGAAAAGGAATTAATAGCTGTAATTAAAAAATTATTTAACGAAAACATAGCATTCATTGCTAATGATTCAGAATAATTTTTTATCATAGCAGTATATATTCCAATAATTATGGCAAAAAAAGATGAATTTGACAAAATAGACTCCGATAAGGATGGGGTTATTTCAGAGGATGAATTTGCAAATGCGTCAAAATCTGCTGGGGTTGAAAAAGAAAAGCTTAATTGGTTCTTAAAACTAATAACTCTTGGAGACCGCTTTTCAATGGGAGATTTTTTTGATCGTGCAAAAAAAGGCTTCGTAGAGTTTCTAATTGTTTTTTTTGGGGTATTAGTGTCATTTGGTGTTGAACAAAAAGGGGATGATTTCGAGGATCGTGAATGGAATATTGAAAATCTTCATAACCTTAAAGCTGAAATGGATTCCATAAAAGTATATACACTTGAAAAACAAGAAGTGTTAGGCATGGTAATGGAAGCCTATAAAGAGCTATATGAAACATGGGATAGTGGCGATAAATATCAGTTCATATGGATTTATGGAAAGGATGATTATGATTTTCCATTAGAAATGTATACAAATAGAGATCCTTTTAACCCTCCGAGAGTTGTTTATGATGCGATAAAACTAGACGGAACATTCAGATTTTTAGGCTCTGAAATTGGACAGTCAGTTTATAATACATATGAAGGACAGGATCTAAAGTATTTGAAATTAAATACAGATAAAGAAGAAGAGGTTTTTACTAGAAAATTTAATGATCGTGTAGATAGCAAGTGGGTTTTTGACCTTGAAGAAATTGATTTTGATTCTCCGCAATTTTGGATTAAAAACAGGGAGTATGTTGAGAATGATCAATATGTTAAGTATAACCTTTTTAAGCGTATGGAGCTTTGGGAACAAACTGCTGAGCAAATTGAAAGGTACTTAAAAGTTGTTGAGTCTAGTATTGAACTTGTTTCTGAAGAAATTAAAATTAAAGATGCCGAAATAACTATTGTTTATTGGGTTTTCTAAAATACTTTTCTAGTAAACCAGCACTTATTTTTCCTGAAATTAAAGACGGGGGGACGCCCGGACCTGGGACTGTTAATTGTCCTGAAAAATATAAGCCCTTTACCTTCTTGCTTTCTATTTTAGGTCTTAAAAAAGCAGTTTGAAATAGTGTCATTGCCAATCCATAGGCATTACCTTTGTATGAATTGTATTCTGATATAAAATCATTTACACAAAATGATTCTTGAAATAAAATATGTTTTTTAATAGACTGCCCAGTTCTTTCTTCAAGACGCTTTATAACAACATTAAAATATTTTTTTCTTATCTCTGAATTGTCTTCAAGTCCAGGAGCTAAAGGAATTAAAATAAAACAAGCTTCTTTCCCCTCAGGTGCCATTGAAGCATCAGATTTAGAAGGAAAATTTGCATAGAATAGTGGATCATCTGGCCATTTGGGATTATCATATATTTCTGAAGCATGTTTATCAAAATCTACATCAAAAAATAGAGTATGATGAGCAACATCATTTACTTTTTTATTCAAACCTATATAAAAAAGTAGTGAGGATGGTGCAAAGGTTTTTTTGCTCCAATATTTTTCACTGTAGGCTCTTAAATTTGAGTTCAAAAGAGTTTCTGTGTGATGGTAATCTGCACCACTTAAAACTGCATCAGACTCGTGTTTAGAACCATTAATTATTACTCCACAAGCTTTTTTGCCTTCAACAATAATTTTTTCTACTGGAGAGTCAATGTGAAATTTCACACCTAGAGATTTTGCTAAACTTACCATTCCATTAATGACAGAGTACATTCCACCTTTAGGATGCCAAGTTCCAAGACCATAATCTGCAAAGTTCATAAAATTATAGAATGCTGGAGTATCTTTTGGTTTTGCTCCAAGAAATAAAACAGGAAATTGAAGTAACTGTCTTAATTTAGGATTTTTAAATTCTTTGAAAACATCTTGCCGTATATTCCTTATGAAGTAATTTAACTTGGTAATTGTTTCTAATGTTATTAATTCCAAAGGAGACTTACCTGGTCTATATACCACTTCTTTAATAGCTATATCATAATTTAATTGAGCCTCCTTAATGAATTTCTTAAGTTTTTTTCCACTTCCTTTTTCTTCATTTTCAAATGCCAAAGAAATTTTTTCTAAATCACCATCAATTATAATTTTATTTTTAGTTCCAAAATAAACTTCATAAGCTGGATCAAGTCTTTCTAAATTATAATAGTCACTAGGTTTTTTGTTAAAATCATTAAAAAATCTTTCAAAAATATCTGGCATCCAATACCATGAAGGACCCATGTCAAAAGTAAATCCATCACGCTTTAATTGTCTTGCCCGACCACCTAGGCTATTATTTTTTTCGAAAACTTCAACTTCATGACCATTTTTAGCTAAATAACATGCTGCTGAAATGGAAGAGAAGCCAGATCCAATTACAATAACTTTTTGGTTCATAATTTTGTAAATATATTTTAAATAAAAAAAGTTTTTTAGAGTTAAATAAGTCTAATTTGAAATATTATTTATTTCCTTCTATCGCCATTCTTTATAATCTCCTCGACAAAAGAGGCGCTTATTATTCCAGTTGGAATTGCAACCACTCCTATGCCCACTAAAGAAATAACTGATGCAAATATTTTACCCCCAACAGTGATAGGATAAACATCACCATAACCAACTGTTGCAAGTGATACAGTTGCCCACCAAATTGATTCTGATATACTTGAAAATTTTTCGGGTTGAGCAGCATTTTCAAGATAATAGATTGCTGAAGCTGAAAATAAAATAGTTAAAATTGACAAAAAAAGTGTGAATTTTAATTCACCTTTAACAGCGCTTAAAGCTTTTACGAAAAGCTTAAGCGATGATGAATCTCTTCCTAACTTAAATATACGAGTCAATCTAAATAGTCTTAAAATTCTCAAGAACCTTCCATCTATTTTCGTGAATTGATTTAGGAAAAAAGGAATGATTGAGATTAAATCAATAATGCCAAAAAGACTAGTAATATAAGCTATAGCACCTTTCATCTTGGATTTTTTGTAGGCATAAATTACACGGTACATATATTCAATAGAAAAAATACCTATGGATATGGCTTCAAAAACATAAAATTCACCAAAATAAATTGCACGAACTGAAACATGAGATTCTGCGATCATTGCAATGATGTTAGCAATAATTAAAATATAAATAAACTTATCTATAGATTTATGAATCTTCATGAAACTTATTTTTTTCTCATATCTATGATTATTCCAATCATAACAAAAAAAGTTGTTATGATAACTACAATGGCTACAAATTTTGGACTCATTTTAATAAACTTTATTGCTAAATTAATTAAAACTAACAAGAATGAACAAAAATATTTAAGTTATAAGTGTAGTTCAAAATTAATTCAATTATTAAATAATTTATTTTTTTAAAATAACAGATTAAAAAATATAAATAGACGATATTTGCGCCTTAAATATTTAAAAATCAATTCTAAACCGATTAATTTAAAAACCAAATCTTTCACGACTTTAACACTTTTTAATTTTGAAAACAATTGGTATTGGCCTTTCAAAGAAATGGCTTTTGCAAAAAGAAATTTTTCAAAAATTAAAGGATTAGAGTTTATCAAAGTTATGGGGACAGGAAGTGGATCAGGGTTTAGTTTAAAACCTGATTTTACAACTTATGCTATTTTGTGTGTATGGAATAACAAGAACTCTTCTGAAATCTTTTTCAAAAATCATAAAAAATTTAATCAGTATATTAAGAAATCAACCTCAATAAAGCATATTGAATTAAAAGCTGTAAAAAGCCATGGTTGCTGGAGTGGCTTGCAGCCATTTAAATCTCAAGAAATAAAACATATTGAAGATGATAATCCTGTAGCTGTAATAACTAGAGCAACTCTTAATTGGAATAGACTGATTTCCTTTTGGAGATCGGTGCCTATAGCAAGTAGAGCTATAGAAAAAGCAAAGGGAGTTATTTTCTATAAAGGCATCGGTGAATGGCCATTTTTTCAGCAAGCAACAATTAGTATTTGGAAAAATTTTAATTCTGTAAATGAATTTGCTTACAAGCAAAAAGAACATACTGAAATCATCAGAAAAACGCGAATAAACAACTGGTATAAGGAAGATCTATTTTCCAGATTTACCGTAATATCTAACTCAACTAATAAATTTAAAATTGAATAAATCTATTGTTATTGGTTCTGGTATAGCGGGAATTGCTTCAAGCATAAGGCTTGCGAAAAAAGGATATTCTGTTAAGGTTTTTGAAGGAAACTCTTTTCCAGGAGGAAAGATACATTCTTTTGAAAAATCTGGATATAGGTTTGATGGAGGACCTTCTTTATTTACAATGCCGCAATTTATAGATGAACTTTTTGAACTTTGTGGAGAAAACCCAAAAGATTATTTTTCTTATATAAAGAAAGAGATTGCTTGCAATTATTTTTGGGAAGATGGAATAAAGTTGGTTGCTTATGGGAACAAAGAAGATTTTCTAAATGAAGTAGAAAAAAAGCTAGGCGTACCTAAAGAAAAATTAATTAATTACTTTAATCGTTCACAAAAAAAGTATGATTTAACAGCACCACTTTTTTTAGAAAAATCTTTACATAAATTAAAAACATTTATTTCTAAAGAAGCTATAAATGCTATACTTTTTCTTGGCAAATATGATATTTTTAAAACTCTTCATGAAGTGAATAAAGAGGTCCTTGAAGAACCACATTTAATTCAATTTTTTGATCGTTTTGCCACCTATAATGGTTCCAATCCATATCAAACTTCAGGAATGATGAGTTTAATTACCCATCTTGAACAGCACTATGGAACTTTTTTACCTGTCAAAGGAATGGTGAGTATAACAGATTCATTAGTTCAATTAGCTAAAAGACAAGGTGTAGAATTTGTTTATAATAGTTATGTTAATCAAATTATTATAGATAATAAAAAAGCTAAAGGTGTAGAATCTAATGGATGTTTTTATGCTTCAGATGTTGTTATTAGTAATATGGATATAAATCCAACATACAAATTTTTAATACCAAATGAGCCAAAACCAAAAAAAATATTGGATGCTGAGTCTTCTAGTTCAGCTGTAATCTTTTATTGGGGAATATCCCGAGAATTTAAAGAATTAGATCTTCACAATATATTTTTTTCAGAAAATTATTCCGATGAATTTAAGTCCATTTTTAATCAAAACACTGTTTCAAAAGACCCTACTGTATATATAAACATAACATCAAAAGACATACCTGGAGATGCTCCAGAAAATTCGGAGAACTGGTTTGTTATGATAAACACCCCTGCTGATAAAGGACAGGATTGGAATTCAATGGTGAATGAAATTCGTAAAAATGTAAAAAAAAAGATATCTCGAAATTTGGGAGTTGACATTGGTAAATATATTGAGACAGAAGAAGTATTAACTCCTAAAATTATTCAACACAAAACACAATCTCACCAAGGCGCTTTATATGGGCCTTCAAGTAACGACAGGTTATCTGCCTTTTTTAGGCATCCAAATTTTTCAAGAAAAATTGAAAACTTATTTTTTTGTGGAGGAAGTGTTCATCCTGGAGGAGGAATACCCCTTTGTTTATTGTCAGCCAAAATAACTTCGGATTTAGTAAAAAAATTATAGTATGTTAAAAAATAGATATACATCATTTTCCTCTATTTCCATTTTAGTAATTTGGACATTTCACTTATCAGGTCTTTTAGGAATACTTTATGGAGATAGTAAGTGGTTTATTTCGGCGACACCATTAAACTTAATTATATCATTAGTTTTATTACTTCTTAACTCATCAGATTCTAATAAAACAATCATGATAGCTGGTATAGCATTTATTATTGGAATGTTTACAGAGATTTTAGGAGTTAATTATGGACTTATTTTTGGAACTTATTTTTATGGAGAAGCTTTAGGACCTAAGTTATTAGGAGTTCCTATTTTAATTGGTTATAACTGGGCAATGGTTTTAATTATAACAGCTAGTATAGCTCAAAAAATTAATAAAAATTTCTATACTCGTATTTTTTTAGGAGTGACACTTATGTTGTTTTTAGATTTATTGATTGAGCCAGTTGCCCCAGATTTAGATTTTTGGATTTTTGATTCGGGAATTGCACCAATTCAAAATTATCTAGGATGGGTATTTGTGTCGTTTCTGCTACATTTTATATATCAGAAGTTAAAAATTAAAAAAAATAATAATTTTTCAAATCACCTTTATTTTCTTCAAATTCTATTCTTTGTATTACTTTTGATTAAGTTCAGGTCTTAATTGATAATAAAAATGGGGAGGCTCAAAACACTTATTGCTTTAATTTTTTCTTTAATTTTTTCATGTCAAGAAATAAAGAAACCTTTAGTTAGTAAAAACACCAACGATACAATAATAGATTTTAAATTTTCTCCACCAATCAAATTAGACTCGATGTCTGTTCAGTATAGAATTAGAAATGATATTTTCAATTGGCCAGAGTTTACTGCTTTCACTGATAGCTTTGAGAGTTTGATAAAACTTAATCCTGAAGGCAATCTTGTTTTTATTGAGGAATTGGAGTTGAAATTAAAAACCTTATCCAAGTCAAGATTTCCAACAAAAATTGACTTACCAGACATTAAAAGTCGACTTAAAGTAGTTCATACTATGTTAATGCAATCACGATATCATTCAAAAAATAAAAACTGGAAGGAGTTAGATATAAGCCTTCAAAACCTTTACTTAAGCTATAATTCATTCATTAATAGAATAAAGTCTATAAATGAAGAAATTAATTTATTTAGCAACGAGACAAATTAGTCTTCATTCAACAAATGTTATGTTAAATGAATACTAATTATTTATTTAAGTTTATTGCCTAGACCATCAATTTTCGTTACTGTTGGGCTGGTCAATATTAAATATTTAAATCATCGACTTTAAAGTCATAGTTTAAAAGTTTTATAACTCTATTTGAATTAACAATTCTTTTAATGTTTTCTGCTTTTAAGAATCTTGGTGGCAAAATATTTTTTTGATCAGCAATCTTTGAATAATATTCTTTTTTTGAAGGATGAAACGGAGTTACCGCATTAAATATTAAATTTTCTTTATTTAAATTCTTGATTACTTTCAAGATTACACCTATTGCGTCATCCTGGTGAATAAGATTAATCACTTCATTTCCCTTATGAAATTTTTTTCCACTCAAACTATAAATAGGATGGCGGTCTTTCCCAATTAACCCCCCTAATCGAATATGTGATGTTATGAAATTGCCATTATTTAATTGATTTTCAATTTTTAAAGTTTCAATTCCAGAATTTGAATTAGGATTACAATTACAAGACTCATCTACAATTCCTTTTTGTGAATCATATACACTTATACTACTTAAGTAAATTACTTTTTTGATCGATTCGTTTTCAATTATCTTTACGAGAGAAGCTATAGAGTTGTTTATATTTATTAATGGACCTCCTCTTCTAACAAAAGGAATTGTAATAACTAGTGTGTCAATAGATTTAAAAAAAGGAGAATTTGAAGTTTTTTCTGGGCTAAATAAATAATGATATGATTTCACACCTAGTCTTGATAATTTTTTAATTTTTTCAGAAGATGTGGATGTTCCTTTTACAACATACCCTTTTTTAATTAAAGTTTCAGCTAGAGGAAAGCCTAACCAACCGCAGCCTAGAATTCCTATTTTATTCATTTTTTAAAATTACAATTTTTCATTTAGTCTTTTGTTTTTATGTGAATATTTGATTTTTTTTAAATTAAATTAATTACCTTATAATGAATTAAGTACTGTTAAATGGCAATTAAAAGTTTTCAAGGCCCTAGAGTTTCTTTAGCTAAAAAAGTAGTAAAGAACATTCTTGTTAGAGATGTGATGTCTACGAGTTTAATACTTTTTCGGCCTAAACAAACTATTCATGATGTAATGAAGTCTTTTATTAAATATAGAATATCAGGAGGGCCGGTTGTTGATAAACATGGAGAATTGATGGGGGTTATTTCCGAAGCTGACTGTATGAAAGAAATTTCTGAAAGTAGATATTTTAATATGCCCATACTTGATAAAACTGTTTATCATTTTATGACTAAGGATGTTGAAACCATTGAAGCTTCAACAAGTATATTTGATGCTGCATCACTTTTTTCAAAAACTAATAGACGACGCTTCCCCGTTATTGATAAAAAAAGATTGGTTGGCCAAGTAAGTAGAAAGGATATTGTAATTGCAGCACTTAATTTAAAAAGTCAGACTTGGTAATAATTAGTGAACTTTAGATCCATTTGAAATTTTTGATTTGTCAGGACTAATAAAAATTAGTTTACCCGAAACATCTTTACCCATCAATATCATTCCTTGACTTTCAACACCTTTTATTTTTCTTGGATTTAAATTAGTTAGAACAGTTACTTTGTTACCAATGATTTTCTCAGAACTATACTCTTTTGCAATACCGGATACAATTGTCAACTCTTCATTTCCAACACTTACTTTAAGTTTTAAAAGAGTTTTAGTTTTTGGTATTTTTTCTGCATCTAGAATTTCCCCAACATTAATTTCAAGATTTTTAAAATTTTCAAAATCAACAACAGGTTTTATTGGGGGAATAGGCTTTAAATCATTGTTTTTTTTAGTAGCTCCAAGCTTAGTTAGTTGTTTTTCTATTTGAGAATCTTCAATTTTAGAAAACAATAACTCTTGACTATTAATAACATGCCCCTCTTCAATAGTTATTTGATCATCAATACTATTCCAGTCAGAAGATTTTAAGTTTAACATTTTTAATAGCTTTTCTGAAGTGAAAGGAAGAAATGGCTCACTCAAGTATGCCAAACGGCCTGCTAATTGAAGGCCTACATACATTATAGTAGAAACTCTTTCAGGTGTGTTTTTTATTAATTTCCAAGGCTCTTGATCAGCAAGATATTTATTCCCAAGTCTAGCTAAATTCATCAATTCTTTTAGTGCTTCTCTAAATTTAAATTTTTCAATAGAATCACTAATTTTATTTTGAAAACGACTTATTGAATCTAAAATTTTATTGTCATCATCAAAAAGCTTTTCTGGTTTAGGTGTTTTTCCATCATAATACTTGTGAGTTAAAACGACTATTCTGTTTATGAAATTCCCATAAATAGCTACTAGTTCATTATTGTTTCTTGCTTGAAAATCACTCCAAGTAAAATCATTATCTTTTGATTCTGGAGCATTAGCTGTTAAAACATATCTTAAAACATCTTGTTGTTCTGGAAAATCTATTAAGTATTCATGTAGCCAAACTGCCCAATTTTTTGATGTAGAAATTTTATTTCCTTCAAGATTTAAGAATTCATTCGCAGGTACATTTTTTGGTAAAATATATTTACCTGAAGCCTTCAGCATCGAAGGAAAAATGATACAATGAAAAACAATATTATCCTTTCCTATAAAGTGGATTAATTCTGTGTCCTCATCTTTCCAGTATGGTTCCCAATCAATTCCCTTTTTTTTCGCCCATTCTTTTGTAGATGAAATATAGCCGATAGGAGCATCAAACCATACATAAAGAACTTTTCCTTTATTGTTTTCAACTGGAACTGGGATTCCCCAATCTAAATCTCTTGTTACTGCCCTAGGTTGAAGACCACTTTCTATCCAAGACTTCACCTGTCCATATACATTAGGTTTCCAGTCTTTTTTATGACCATCTAATATCCATTTCTTTATAAATTTTTCATAATTATTTAGTGGAAGATACCAATGCTTGGTACTTTTTTTAATGGGAAAAGAACCAGAAAGAGTTGATTTTGGATTTATAAGATCTGAAGAGTTTAAACTGCTTCCGCAGCTTTCACATTGATCACCATAAGCCTCTTTATTTTTACATATTGGACAAGTTCCAGTTACAAACCTATCGGCTAAAAATTGCTGAGCTTCTTCATCGAATAATTGTTCTGAAGTTTTTTCAATAAAAATATTTTTAGAATCCAGATCCCTAAAGAATTCTTGAGCAGTCTCGTGATGAATTTTTGCTGAAGTTCTGGAGTAATTATTGAATGAAATTCCAAAATCCTCAAACGATTTACGAATCATTTTATCATACTTGTCAATTACTTCTTTTGGAGTTATACCTTCTTTTTTTGCTTTTATTGCTATAGCAACTCCGTGCTCGTCGCTTCCACATATAAAAGCAACATCACGTTCTTTATTTCGGAGATACCTAGCGAATATATCAGCAGGAATATATACTCCAGCTAAATGGCCTATGTGTATTGGTCCATTTGTGTAAGGAAGAGCTGCGGTTAGAGTATATCGTTTAGTTTTACCCATCAATTAGTTTTAACCAAAAATACAATGAAAACCTTTATTATTAACCACCCTATAATATAATATTAAATTGATTTTTAAACAAGTTGTTGTTTTTATAACAACTTGTTTATATTTATAACATTAATTTATATATATGAAAACAATATCTTCTGAAGTTTCAGCATACATAAAAACAAAACCATTTTTATCAATTGCTCTATCTCAAGATATAATCAATCTAACATCATTAGCTAGACAGATTCAGCCAGAAATTGAAAAATCTCTTCGAAAGCCAGCTAAAAGTGGAGCGATTGTTATGGCGTTAAAAAGAATTTCTGATACTCAAGAATTTATTACAACTCATAGAATTGTAAGAGTTTTAAAAAACATGGGCGACATAACTGTTCGTTCATCTTTAGTGGATTATTGTTTTAAAATATCCGAAACACTTTTGCCAGCACAAGCAAATTTTTTAAATCAAATAGAAACATCCAAAAACGTTTTTTTTACTACATCAAGAGGGGTTGGAGAATGTAATATTATTGTAAGTCAAGAGTTGTCTTCAACAATAGAATCTGTTTTCATTAATGAAGTTTGTCTTGAAAAAACTCATGATCTTTCAGCTATTTCAATTAAGCTTCCAACTGAAAATGTTACAATACCTGGTATATATTACTTTATATTTCAAAGACTATCATGGGAAGGAGTAAATATTAATGAGGTTATTTCTACCTCAAATGAATTCACAATTTTAATGGATGAAGATTCTGTAAATATCGCTTTTCAAGTGATTAAGGATTTGAAGAATTTATAGTCAATTCTTTTAGAGTATCATATAATTGATCTATTCTTTTTACATTTTCAATTACTAAAATCAACTTTAATCCATTTTTAGTATTCTTTTCTTTAATAGCAATATTTGATTTTTCTTTTTGAACATTAGTTAAAAAGACTCCAAAAGTTTCAGTTTTAAAAATATCATTTTGTTGATCTTCAATAAAATAACCAAGGCATTTATTTTGTTTTATTACATAGCGCTCTATTCCAATTTTCACAGCTAACCATTTCAATTTAATGCTATTTAATAATTCATTTCCTTGATCTGGAATTGAGCCAAATCTATCAATTAAGTTTTTCTTAAATTCTATGAGCTTATCTTCATTAGATATTTTGCTTAATTCATTATATAATGATAATCTTTCACTTATAACATTAATATATGTTTCAGGAAAAAGAACTTCTAAATCAGTGTCAATCTGAACGTTTTTAATTTGATTTTTTAAAGAGCTGGGTTCAATATTGTTATACAGCTCTTTAAATTCAGTTTCCTTGAGCTCCTGAACTGCTTCTTCTAAAATTTTTTGATAAGTATCGTATCCAATCTCATTAATAAATCCACTTTGCTCACCTCCTAATAAATCGCCAGCACCTCTAATCTCAAGATCTTTCATGGCTATTTGCATCCCTGACCCTAGTTCTGAATACTGTTGAATTGCATTGATTCTTTTTTGAGCTTCAGAGGATATTGAGCTATAAGGTGGAGTTATGAAATAACAAAATGCTTTTTTATTACTTCTTCCAACTCTTCCTCGCATTTGATGTAAATCACTTAATCCAAAGTTATTGGCATTATTAATAAAAATTGTATTTGCATTTGGAACATCAAGACCATTTTCAATAATGGTTGTTGCTACTAATACATCATACTCTCCTTCCATAAAACCTATGAGGGTTTTCTCTAGTCTTTTACCATTCATTTGTCCATGACCTATAGCAATTCTAGCGTCTGGAACCAAACGTTGAAGCATGCCTGAGACTTCTGTAATATTTTCAACACGATTATGAATAAAAAATATTTGTCCAGATCGTTTTAACTCATACATAATAGCATCCCGAATAATAGATTCACTAAATCTGATTACTTCATTCTCAATAGGATACCTATTGGGGGGAGCTGTTGCTATTATTGATAAGTCTCTAGCAGACATTAAACTAAATTGAAGTGTTCTAGGTATGGGAGTTGCTGTTAGACTTAATACATCAATGTTTGTTTTTAGGGAACGAATCTGTTCTTTAACTGAGACTCCAAATTTTTGTTCTTCATCAACTATTAAAAGTCCAAGATCCTTAAAGACAACTGACTTATTAGCTATTTGATGAGTGCCAATTAAAATATCTATTTTTCCAGAAGCAAGATCTTCTAGCAACTGTTTTTTTTCTTTTGGACTTCTGAATCTGTTCAAATAATCTACCCTAACAGGTAATTCTTTAAGACGATTGGAAAAGGTTTTGAAGTGTTGAAATGTTAATATCGTAGTTGGAACTAATACCGCTACCTGTTTTGAATTATCAACAGCTTTGAATGCGGATCTAATAGCCACCTCTGTTTTACCAAAACCCACATCTCCACAAATTAATCTATCCATAGCTCTTTCACTTTCCATATCAGATTTTATATCTTGAGTTGTTTTGCTCTGATCTGGAGTATCTTCAAATAAAAAAGAGGCTTCTAGCTCCCATTGTAAGTAGCTGTCAGGAGAACAGGCATATCCTATTTTTTCTCTTCTTTTAGCGTAGAGTTTTATAAGGTCAAATGCAATGGATTTAACTTTGCTTTTAGTTTTTTGCTTGAGTGCTTTCCATGATTTAGAACCTAATTTATATATTCTTGGTACATGCCCATCTTTACCATTAAACTTTGAAATTTTATGTAAAGAATGAATGCTTAAATAAAGAATATCTCCTTCAGCATATACAATTTTAATAACTTCTTGATTTGAATTCTCAACCATAATCCTCTGTAATCCTCCAAATCGTCCAACACCATGATCCATGTGAGTTACAAAATCTCCAACCTGCATTGAGGTTAACTCCTTAAGGTTTAATGTATTTTTTCTTGTATTATCTGATTTTAGCTTATACTTATGATACCTGCCAAATATTTGATGATCAGTAAAACATGCTACTTTTGAGTCAAAATCTTCAAAGCCAGCATGAATAGGACACTCTGAAATTTTGTAATGAACAGTAAGGTCCATTTCTTGAAAAATATCATTTAACCTTTTTACTTGTTGAGTGTTAGTGCAGAGAATGTAATTAATAAATCCATTTTTGTTATTTTGGTTAAGATGCTCAACAAGAAGATTAAATTGCTTATTGAAAATTGGGTGTGGAGACTGTTTGAAAACTAAAGAATCAGAAATTTTTATAAAGTCACTTTTATTTAATAATAAATGAGAATAATCATCAAAACTTTTAATTAGTTGCTTTGAATTGACAAATAATTTTTCTGGAGGATACTGTAAAATAGAATCAGATTTAGAATAAATATTTTGAGCTTTATTAAATAAAGTATCTAATCTGTTTAGAGTATTGTCAATATTTGAACTTATCACAGTACTGGATTCGGGAAGAACATCTATGATGGTCTTTCTTTTATCAGTAAATGAAATTATAGAAGTGTTCGGTAACAAATCGATCACTTCAAGACTAGAAATAGAAAGCTGATTTTTAACATCAAAAGTTCTAAGACTTTGAACTTCATCTCCAAAAAATTCTATTCTATATGGGTGATGGTTTGAAAAAGAAAAAACGTCTATAATACCTCCCCTAAGAGCAAATTCTCCAGGAGCACTAACAAAATCAACTCTTTCAAAGCCATATTCAAACAGACTCTCATTAATAAAATCTAAAGAGACACTCATCCCTTTTTTTATCGTCAAAGTGTTTTTTTTCAAAGTATGCTCAGAGATTATTTTTTCTGAAATAGCATCAGTGTAGGTAACTATTATTTTTGCATTTTTACGAGTAAGTTGTCTCAAAACAGAAGATCTTAGGAGAACATTGGAGTTGTCAGTATCTTCTGTGGAGTATGCTTTTCGATAGCTTGCCGGAAAAAATAATACATTTTTCTCGCCAACTAAATATTCTAGATCATTAAGATAATAAGCAGCCTCCTCAGCTTCTGAAAAAATTAATAAAAAAACTTTAGGAGATTTGTTAAATTCATTTGCCAACCGAAAACTTAATCCCGAACCTATCAATCCTTTAACTAGGAAGTTCTGCTTTTGTTTAAGCATATTACCAAGTAAAACTTGATTTTTGTCATTAAAGGAGATTTCAAACAAATCGTTTTCTAAAAATTTTATCAAATATAGCTTCTTCTTCTGATTTTTCTTAAGTCTATTATAGCTCTATTGTTTATTTATTCAGTGTTAGTTAATAAATGATTAAAACAAACTTAATTTCACTAACAATAATGATTTATTTTTAGACTCATAAAGTTTAAGTATGTATCTCATTTTTGACACGGAAACTACAGGACTACCTAAAAAGTGGAAAGCTCCCTTGACGGATAGTGATAATTGGCCAAGATGTGTTCAAATTGCATGGCAGCTTCACGAGAGTAATGGTGATTGTGTTTCTCATGAAAATTTCATAGTTAAACCTGATGCGTATGATATCCCTTATGATTCAGAAAAAATACATGGAATTTCAACTGCATTAGCTGAAGATGATGGAATTGATCTTATAGATGTACTAAAGAGTTTTGAAGTTGCTCTAAAAAAAGCAAAATTTATATGTGGTCATAATGTAAGTTTTGATTTAAATATCATTGGAGCAGAATTTTTAAGATTAGGGTTTGATAATTTATTTGAGGGAATTCCTATAATAGATACATGCACAGAAGAAACAGCGAGTTTGTGTAAGATTTCGGGAGGTAGAGGGGGTAAGTTTAAACTACCAACTCTTATTGAATTAAATAAATTTTTGTTTAACGATAGTTTTGATGAAGCTCATAATGCAACTGCCGATGTAGAAGCAACAACAAGATGTCTTTTTGAATTAATAAGAAATGAATCGATAGCACCGAATGCATTTAATGGTGAAACCTCGTATTACAGATCAGTTCAAGATAATTTCAAATCCTCTATGAGACCTATTGGTCTTATTCATGTTAATTTAAAAAAGGCATCAGAAGCGTTAATTAAAGAAGAAGTTTCTTCAGGTATTGAAATTATTTCAAATGATACCAAAGTAGAATTACTTGAAACCCCTTTTGTTCATTTACATGTTCATTCTCAATTTTCTGTACTCCAATCTACTTCCCAAATACCAAAGCTAGTTGAAGCAGCACAAAAAAATAATATGCCGGCTTTAGCATTAACAGATAAAGCAAACCTAATGGGAGCTTTCCACTTTATAAAAGCTGTCAAAAATCATAATAGTCTATTAGAAGATAAAACAAAAGAAATTAAACCAATTGTAGGTTGTGAATTTTATGTTTGTGAAAATCATAAAGATAAAACTAGAAGAGATGATGGATATCAAGTGGTTTTTCTTGCAAAGAATAAAAATGGGTATCATAACTTATCTAAAATGAGTTCTTTAGCATACACATCAGGATTTTATTATGTCCCAAGAATTGATAGAGAGATAGTTGAACAATACAAAGAGAATTTAATTATTTTAACAGGTAATTTATACGGAGAAATTCCATCAAAAATTTTAAATATTGGAGAACGTCAAGCTGAAGAAGCACTATTGTGGTGGAAAAACCTATTTAAAAGTGATCTTTATATTGAATTAATGCGCCATGATCAAGAAGATGAAAAAAGAGTAAATAAAGGATTAATAGCATTATCTATTAAACATAACGTTTCCGTTGTAGCGTCTAATAACACATATTATACAAACCAAGAGGATGCAAATGCACATGATATTTTATTATGCTTAAAAGATGGTGAAAAACAAACAACACCAATAGGAAGAGGGAGAGGATTTCGTTATGGCCTTCCAAATCAAGAATATTATTTCAAGTCTCAAGAGCAAATGAAAGAGATTTTTAAAGATATTCCTGAGGCAATATTTAGCTGTTTAGAAATTATCTCTAAAATATCTTCATTTGATTTAGCGAATGAAGTTCTTCTTCCAAA
This sequence comes from Candidatus Marivariicella framensis, assembly GCA_905182735.1. Classification (GTDB taxonomy): domain Bacteria; phylum Bacteroidota; class Bacteroidia; order Flavobacteriales; family Flavobacteriaceae; genus Marivariicella; species Marivariicella framensis. Next base: position 7,010 of record CAJJCT010000007.1, on the reverse strand, counting down.
ATTTGAAATTCCTGATGAATTCGAATCAAAGAATAATGATGGTGTTGAGAGAGAAAACGCTTATCTAAGATATTTAACTTATAAAGGAGCGGAAAAAAGATATCCAGAGCTGCCTAAAGAAACTTCTGATAGATTAGATTTTGAATTAGAGGTGATCTCAAATACAGGTTATCCAGGATATTTTCTTATTGTTCAAGACTTTATCTCAGCTGCCAGAAGTATGGATGTTTCTGTTGGTCCTGGAAGAGGTTCAGCTGCTGGATCTGCTGTTGCATATTGTTTAGGAATAACAAATTTGGATCCGATTAAATACAATTTACTTTTTGAGAGATTTCTTAATCCTGATAGAGTAAGCCTTCCTGATATTGACATAGATTTTGACGACGAAGGTCGTTCAAAAGTTATTGATTATGTAATTAAAAAATATGGTTCTAAGCAAGTTGCTCAGATTATAACATATGGAAAAATGGCTGCAAAATCATCTATAAGAGATACTGCAAGAGTCTTGGATTTACCGCTAGGAGATGCTGATCGAATTTCAAAATTAGTTCCTAATTTAAAATTAAGTCAAATTTTTGGAGGATCTGACAGCTATCTTAAAGAACAAGTTAGAGGAGGGGATGAATTCGCAAAAGTCAAAGAATTACAATCTTTATATAAAGGAGATGACCTAGCAGGAAGAACTTTACAGCAAGCAAAAATTCTAGAAGGTTCTCTGAGAAATACTGGAATTCATGCTTGTGGAGTAATTATAACTCCTGACGACATAACTAAATTTGTTCCTGTTGCTACTGCAAAAGACTCTGATTTAGTTGTAACTCAATTTGATAATTCTGTAGTTGAAGATGCAGGGTTATTAAAAATGGATTTTCTTGGATTGAAAACTTTAACCTTGATTAAAGACACCGTAAAGCTTGTTAAATATAAACACAATATTGATCTTAATCCTGATAAGTTTCCGCTAGATGATGAAAAAACATATTCTCTTTTTCAGCGTGGAGATACAGTGGGAATTTTTCAATATGAATCTGCGGGGATGAAAAAATATTTAAGAGACTTAAAGCCAACAGTATTTGCAGATTTAATAGCAATGAACGCTCTATATAGGCCTGGACCACTTGAGTACATTCCAAGTTTTGTTGCTAGAAAAAATGGAACCGAACAAATAAGTTTTGATCTTCCTGAAATGGCTGAGTATCTTGAAGAAACATACGGGATAACTGTTTACCAAGAGCAAGTTATGTTATTATCACAGAAGCTGGCTGGTTTTACTAAAGGTGAAGCAGATTTATTAAGAAAAGCAATGGGGAAAAAGATTTTCTCATTGTTAGAAAAATTAAAACCAAAATTTCTAGAAGGAGGAAAGGAAAGAAACCATCCTAAAGATATTTTAGAAAAAATATGGAAAGATTGGGAAGCTTTTGCTTCCTATGCATTTAATAAATCACATTCAACTTGCTATGCATGGATTGGTTTTCAAACAGCATATCTTAAGGCGCATTATCCAGCCGAATATATGGCAGCAGTACTATCTAATAATATGAATGACATTAAACAAGTTTCTTTTTTCATGGAAGAATGCAAACATATGGGGTTAGAAGTTTTAGGGCCTGATGTAAACGAATCTTTCTATAAGTTTACAGTAAATGATAATCAAGCAATACGTTTTGGCATGGGGGCGGTCAAAGGAGTTGGAAAAGGAGCGGTTGAAACTATAATTCAAAACCGGGAAAAAGGCAACTACGAATCAATTTTTGACATGTCTAAAAGAATAGACCTACGTGCTGCAAATAAAAAAACATTTGAAAATTTAGCATTAGCTGGAGGGTTTGATGGTTTTTCTCCTCATAGAGCACAATATTTTAATCCAGATGGAGACGGTGTAATGTTTTTTGAAAAAGCTATGCGGTTTGGAGCTAAATATCAGCAAAATCTAAACTCATCTCAGATTAATTTATTTGGAGATGAAGACAATTCTACTTATCAAGAATTAAGTATACCTGAATGTGATAAATGGGAGAAATTAGATTTACTTAAAAAAGAAAAAGAAGTCGTCGGAATATATATATCTGCTCATCCTTTGGATGAGCACTTAAGAGCTATAAATCTCTTTTCTTCTGCACCACTTAACATCCTAAATGATATAGATTCTTTAATAAATAAAGATCTATACTTTACTGGGATTATTAATGATTTTGACAAGCTTACTTCCAAGAATGGAAACGGATGGGGTAAATTTATTTTAGAAGATTTTGATGATCAACATGAATTTAGAATTTTCGGAGAAGAGTATCTAAAATTTGCTCACTTTATAGATTTTAATTCAATAGTTAGATTTAGGGTTTCAATAAGGGAAGGGTGGCGAAATAGAGAGACTGGAAAATTAGGACCTCCAAGAATGAAATTCTTACATTTTGAATTACTTGGTGAAACAATTAAAACTAACTCAAAAAAACTTATTATAAGCTCTAACCTTAAATCTTTAGACCAGGATAGTATCGATAATATTAAAAATATTTTCAATCGATATAAAGGTGAAAAACCAATTGGATTTGAGATATATCATCCAGAAGATAAAATAAAAATTACATTAAATAGTCGTAAACAAAAAGTAGATGTTTGTGATGACCTTTTAGATGAATTAGATTTAGCTTCACTAAAGTATAGAATAAAATGATTTACAATAAAAATACTATTATTAAAACAAATAAATATTGAGGTTATTCGAAATAATTTTAGCTAATTTTGTGGTAAATATATTGTTATGGCATTAGAAATTACAGATTCAACATTTGAAGAGTTAGTTTTAAAAGCAGATAAACCTGTTATGGTTGATTTCTGGGCAGAATGGTGTGGACCATGTAGAGTGGTTGGACCAATTATGGATGAGATAAGTACTGATTTTGAGGGTAAAGCAATAGTTGGAAAATTAGATGTAGATTCAAATCAAGAATTTGCTGCTAAATATGGAGTTAGAAACATTCCAACTGTTTTGGTCTTTAAAGACGGTGAAATAGTAGGAAGGCAAGTTGGTGTTGCTCCTAAAGCTACATATGCAGAGTCATTAAACGCGGCTATGTAAATTGTTTTAAGTACAAAATCAAGTGTATATTTTTGTTATATAGATTTGGGTAAGTCAAAATCCAGTGTATATTTGCAATCGCTAATCACGGTCTGGTAGTTCAGCTGGTTAGAATACCTGCCTGTCACGCAGGGGGTCGCGGGTTCGAGTCCCGTCCAGACCGCAATCATCGTTAAAATTATAACTCCTTGATTACCAAGGAGTTATTTTTTTACATGGTTCGAATCACTTCCAATATTATATAACTATTTTTTATATACCGTGTTGCCCACAGTATATTTTATCTCTCCGTTTTGATAAAATCATATAATAAACTCCAATATTGCCAATCAGGAACATCATTACCACGTTTCAGCCCCCATTTCACAAGAGTTGGTAGTTTGTGCTTATGTGCTACTACAATATTTAATTTTGGAATCACAGTTATAAATTGCCCTCCATAGCCAGTTGCAGAATAGGCTCCTTCAAAATCTGGATGGTGTTTAAAATTATCTATTAACCACCACATATAGCCATATGAAAATTGAAAAGGACTTGATTCGTCCCTTCCATATCGTTCATTGACTGTTTTAGTTGGGGTCACTGTCTTTGTAATTTTTTCAATCCAGTCTCTTGAAACGAGTTGTTTACCATTCCACTCACCTTTGTTGAGCATTAATTGACCAATTTTAGCCATATCTCTTACAGAAATATACATATGATAAGCTGGATATCTTGATTTGCTTTTTTTATATTGTTTTTTTTGATTTTTAATATTCCAATCCTGAAAACCAAGTGGTATAGCTAACTGTTCCTCAAGTTCTTGATAAATATTTTTGCCTGTTTTTTTTTCAAAAATATAACCTGCAACATTGTAGTCCCAATTGTTATAAACGAAATATTCTCCAGGTTTTACCGAACCTCTTTCTAAGATATTGTCTTCATCATAACCAGCATTAGCTGGTTCAAGGAAAACTCCGGAACGAGAATTTATTATATGGTCAACAGTTGCGGACTTCTCTATTTCTAAAAGACCGTTATCTTCTTCAATCCCTATTTCTCCAATAGTTTGATACAAATCAATTGTTCCATTATTGACATACTTGCCATAGAGAATACTTAAAACACTTTTTCGACAAGATGCTAAGTAGCTTAAATCTTGTACGTCTCCATACTCAAAAATAATTTTACTATCTTTTAGGATAAGCATGCCTGTTGTTGTCAAGTTATTTTTGATGTGACTTGTTAATGAATCCAGTTTTTCTTGTGTAAATCCTGTTCCGTTTAATGTTGTGTGTTTTTCAAAAGGAACTCCTTTAAACTCTGTTCTATTAGAACTACAACCGAGAATTAGTATTGTTGTGCAAAATGTAATTAAAATTTGTCTCATATTTTAGTAATTATAGTGAAGTACAGACTTTTATTTTTGTACTAAAACCGCTATTATTTTTATACATTGTTGGCAACAGTATTTTTAATCGGATTGTTTCTCTTTCAGTTCGTGTATTTTTGAAATCTTCGTTATGGCATTTATGTTTTCAGGGTTCAGAGCTAACGATTTAGCCAAGTTTATTATAGCGTTATTCCAATCCTCATTTATATAATAGGCCTCTCCTAAACTATAGTATATATTCGAGTTGTTAGGCATTAAAGTTGTTCCGTACTGAAAAACCTTAATTGCTGCATCTGCATTTTTTTTATCAATTAACCATTCATATCCAATAGGGTTTAGAATTTCTGCAAATCCCATGGCATTAAATTCTTCTTCACTTATGAATTTTTTCAGTTTCTTGTTCAAATTTACTTTCGAACTCATCCAACTTTTTCCAAATGGCCCTTAACTCGTTTATTCCATCCTTATTAACATCAGTATTTACTAGAAGGATTTTACCAATTTTAGTTTTAGCATTAAAAAACATTAAGGTAGTAACTCCAGGATCACCTCCAGTATGACCTATTTGTCCTTGAGCTGACGATCCCATAAAAATACCCATATTGTATTCATCATTGTAGGCGTTGTCATTTCTTTCTTTATGATTTTCATCATTCAAATTAGAGTTAAACAACTCATCATAATTTTCTACCTTCAAGATTCTACCACTCCCACTGTAGCCGGAAATTAACTCTGATAAATATTTTCCTAAATCACTAGATGAAGTAATTAAACCTCCATCAGGATATGTTATCAATTGATAAAAAGCTAATTCAGTTTCTATATTTGAGTAAAGAATTGAATGTTTTGAAAAATCCACTTCATCAAAAGACCAACCAGTATTAGACATTCCTAATGGTTCAAAAATGTATCTTTTTGTTAATACGTTAAACGGTTCTCCCATTGCATTTTCTAAAACCAATGCGGCTAATCCCGCAGCAATGTTAGAATATTCGAAGATTTCTCCGGGGTTATTTTTTAAAAAATTATTTTTTTTATACCACTTACCTTTTTTATTCAAAATATTTTTCAAAAAAACAGATTGAGTCATCATTTCATTAGGAGATCGAAAATTTCTATTCACTTTAGCCTCTCCGTTGTTTTCTTCTTTGAGAATATACCCATTCTTCTCATACCTGGATGGATCTCTTATGCTTGAAGTGTGTGTTGCTAATTGTCTAATGGTTATTGGTATGTTTGGAAAATATGGATTAATTACTTTAAAAGGTAGAAAATCGTTAATAGGGTCATCAAGATTAAGATAACCGAGTTCTTGAGCTTTCATCAAGGTAATTCCGATAAAGGTTTTTGAAATTGAAGCAATATTTTGAATTGTATTTGCTGTATATTTTTTATTTTCTTTCCTGTTTGAATACCCAAACCCTTTTTCAAATAGTGATCCATTTTGATTTACAATAGCCACAGAAAATCCATTAATATGGTTTTGACTATAAATTTGTTTTAAGTCGTTGACCAATAGTTTCGAAATTGAATCATTTGCTTGTGCATAAGATTTATAAAACAAACCATTCGATATAATTACAATTATGATAAGTGTATTTTTAAGCATACTTATATTTACTATATTTAATTATTAATTAAACCTAGTTTAAATTAAAGATCAATAAAAATCCAATATAAAGACTATTTTAATTTATTTTCCTTTTTGTACTGAAAATACTTCTCAATCTATTTCTCAATTAAAATTCAGAATGATATATTTAAACCGAAATTTAGTACTCCCCTCAGGTAAATAGTTCACTCATAGAGTTTTTAGTTTACTCACTGAGTACAAAAATCAACAAATTTAGTACTCATTGAGAACACACATAATTTGTAATTGTCTGACTAATAGATAGTTACGGTTGGGTTCGAGTCCCGTCCAGACCGCGCAGTTACAACGATAACCTTCTCATTTTGAGAAGGTTATCTTATTTTAGGAGTGTTCCAAATGGGGGTGAGTACTAAATTGAGTACTAAATATCAACTTTTGTTCGCACGAACAGAAGTTGTTAAGCTTTAGCTATATAAATTAATTTTTTACAGCGTATTTTTTAATCAAAGTAAAATAGCTTTTCAATTTTCATATTAAGTTTCTGCGCTAATTTTAGAGCTAATTCTAAAGTTGGTTTATATCTGTATCTTTCAATTGAAATAATTGTTTGTCTACTGACTCCAACATTTGTACTTAATTCTTCTTGAGTTAAACCCTTTTTTTGCCTGACTTCTTTTAAGTTGTTTTTTAATATCATTTTAAACGGTTCTATATAAGTAAAACTGATACAATGACTTTATGATTGATATAAATGCAAGTAGTACAAGTATATAAAAAACAATTCCACCATCTGTTAAGTTGAAACCATTATATAACTCTTGGTTTCCCGTTAGATTTAATAATTCCTTGTTTTGAAATTTAGAACATACATATCCAATAAAAATGAATAAAGAGAACTCATAAAGTAAGTATCCTAATTTATACGATTTTGAATTTATCATATCATCTCTTTCATCTTTAGC
>CAJJCT010000006.1 GCA_905182735.1 Candidatus Marivariicella framensis | reverse complement strand
TAGTGGGGGTGGTTATTTAAGCTCTTGGGTCGGCTTTTTTTGACTTTTAGTAACGCGCAGGTAACAAAAAACATATGATTTGTTGCCAATATGTTGCCATAATAGCAAATAAAAAACCGTAACACCTTGTTTATAAAGACATTACGGTTTTTGTTGGTGGTCCCACCAGGACTCGAACCTGGGACCAACTGATTATGAGTCAGCTACTCTAACCAACTGAGCTATAGGACCGTTGTCAATGGTATCAGTGCTTGACAGAGCATCTTAATGTTGTATTGGTAAGTGTTTTATTCAAAATCACAATATTGACTTAAACACCACTTTCAGCATTTCAACAACTTAGGTGCAAATATAAGCGTATTTAGAATTTAAAAAAGTCTTACCCGTAAAATCATGCAACAATATTAATCGTCAGTAAAACCGCCTATATCTTCAAAAGACTTCAAGTAATGAAATAAGCTTTTAAAAACAGATTTCCTAATTTGATGGATAATAGTAGTTTTATTTTTTCTTTATATAAGAGTTTATTCTGTTTTCCATAATAGATAGTGTTATAGTCCCTTCTTCAAGAATAATTTCGTGAAACTCACGAATATCAAACTTTTCACCTAGAGCAGTTTCTGCTTTTTCACGAAGCTCTCGTATTTTTATTTCTCCTATTTTATATGAAAGAGCTTGCCCTGGCCAAGAAATATATCGATCTGTTTCTGTATTTATTTCATGAATTGATAAAGCAGTGTTCTCAGCCATATAATCAATCATTTGTTTTCTTGTCCAATTTTTTGAATGTACCCCTGTATCAACAACCAGTCTGCATGCTCTCCACATTTCATAAGTTAATTGACCAAATTTTTCATATGGAGTTGTATAAATACCCATTTCATCAACTAAGTATTCTGAATACAATCCCCACCCTTCCCCATAAGCAGATATATATAATTTTCTTCTAAACTCTGGAATTGAATTAGACAATTCACTATTTAATGAAATTTGTAAATGATGTCCAGGAACTGCCTCGTGAGCTGTTAAAGCAGGAATTGTATATAAAGTTCTACTAGATAAATTATAGGTGTTAACCCAATAAAACCCTGCTGTTGGTTCGTTATGACCACCTGAATAATATCGTCCTCCTGTATAATTTGGAGCAAGATCTGCAGGAACCGAAACTACACCATATGGCTTTCTAGGCAATGTTTTAAAAAACTTGGGTAATTCAGCATCAATTCTTTTAGAAATATCGCGTGCAAAAATTAATAATTCTTTAGCTGTTTTTGGATAAAACTGCTCATCCGATCGAAGAAATTTTAAGAATTCTGCAAAGCTTCCTTTAAATTCAAGATTATCAATTATTTTACACATTTCTGTTTTAATTCTTGCCACTTCTTTTATTCCAATTTGGTGAATATCATCAGCAGAATATTGATTACTAGTAGTGTAATAGTTTATTCGATTTTGATAAAACTCTTTTCCATTTGGAATAGAAGATATTCCTAATTCTTTTCTTGTATTTGGAAAATACTCATATATAAAAAAATTTTTAATTTTTTTATATTGATTTATAGCATTTTTTTGAACGCTTTTCTTAGCTACTTTAATAATAGAATCTTTTAATTCATTAGAAAATGAATCTGGTAAATCATGAAATGGTTTATAAAATTCACTTTCTGTTGGATTTGAAACTATGTGTTTATCATAGCTATAATTGTAATTACTAAAAACTGCTCTTGGTTGAGCCATTCCTTCGTCTAGGGAAGTTCTTAACAAATTTAAGTTGTATCCTATATGTTGTGGCAAACTGTCAAGTTGTTTTAAGTAATTCAGAACCTGTTTCTTGTTTTCAAGAGTTTGGTTTCCCATTCTAGACAAGTTCAAATGAAAAGCATTTTCGTTGGTAATAGTATTTAAATACATTTTGTATTTATTAAAATCGATTTCATTTTTCAAAACAAACAATAACAATTCTCTTGATATGATTTCTGATTCAGATAATTCACCAACAGAAATCATTTCTAATTTTTCTATTATTTCTTTTGCAAAATCAGCTTCCGCTTGATGATACTTAATCGTGTTTTCTACAGACTCATTCCTCTTAAATTTATAATCTCTTTCAGCTTCATATTTTTCAATAATTTCATTTAGCTTGTCAGATTCTTTAGAACAAGAAAAAATAAGCTGAATAAACATTAATAGTAGAATTAGCTTTTTCATATTCTTAAATGTAAGGAAATTAGAAACACCTGAACTTACTGAAGAAGATATGCATGTGGTTTAGAGTATTTTACCTACTAGATATACCAGCTCCACAAATTAAGATGACAATAATTAAAAGAATAACTCCAGCTAAGTGGGATTCTTTTGTCTCTTTATTATAAATAAAGTCTCTAAATTTCATTTCACGTGTTTTCAGTTTTAACTATCTTTTGTTTTTTTGATATATGTGTCTGCCTAATAAGGCTATTGAAATAATATATAATGTAATTGTCAGTTCAAAAGGCAACCAATTGTCAGTAACTTCAAATGTTAAAATACCTGCACCTATTGTATCTTTTATCACAAGAGCAAGAATAATTACCGTGCCAATTATGAATTGATATTTATCTATTAGCTTTTTCATTTCATCTTGTTTTATGATTAAGGAATCAGTATAATAATTTAATTGCAAAAAACAATTAAATTTTATTGGCTTCTCAATTTTACAAGTCAAGGTGTGAATTGTCTAAAAAAAACAAAATATTAAAATATGAATGTTAACTTTAAGGTTTCAAAGTCAATTAAGTATGATTGTCAAACCTTTTATATACATATTTATATTCTTGTCTCTTTCTTTAAAAAGTCAAAATTATCAAGAAAAAATAACTTTTTTAAGCTCTAACCCATTTTCGTTAAACGACGTTATTTCTAATTTTGAAAACTTAGAAGATCAAAAAGTTTTTGGCAAATTAATTGTTCCGTTTGACTCTCTGAATCCAAAAAAAAAATATCCTTTGATAATTGGTGTAGCTGGAAGTTTAGGTTGGAAAAAACATCACCTGGAGTACTTAAAAATGTATCAAGAATCTGGATTTGCAACTTTTGAACTAAATAGTTTTAAGAGTCGAGGCATTGAATCCACTGTTGGAAAACAAAATCAAGTCACAACTGCTGCAATGATAGTCGATTCATACAAAGCTTTAGAAAAATTATCTGCTCACCCATTGATAAATAATGAAAAAATCTCCATAACAGGATGGAGCTTAGGGGGAGGAGTCGCTTTGTTTTCAGCTTGGCTTCCCCTTAAAAACGCTATAAGTGAAAAATTAAAATTTTCTTCACATTTAGCATTTTATCCACCTTGTTTTTTTGAACCTGAAAATCTAGATTTCACTCAATCTCCAATTCATATTTTAATAGGAGATTTAGATGATTGGACGCCTTCGGATCCTTGTAATAATTTAGTCAATAAGCTAAGAGGTCATTCTAACATTGATATAACAATTTATGAAAATTCTCATCATGGCTTTGATAGAGAAGGAGGGTTGCAAACCAATGAAAATGGCTATAGTTTTAAAGATTGTATGTTTAAGTTAACAAGTGATGGTGAAGTACTGACAAATTACTTTAATATTCCAATGTCTAATCCTTTTCTTCAAAAAGTGGGCTTCTTATTTTGCGCCTCTAAAGGTGTAACTATCGGAGGAAATAGCAATGCAAGAGCTAAATCATTTGTGTTTGCAAAAGAATTTATGACAAAAACATTAAAATAAAGAAGAATTCATTTTCAGAATGTCTGATAAGGCCAGTAATGGAAGGGAATTGTGATAGTATCACAAAAGAAGATGGGCACATCAATATTTAATTGATATGATTCAAAAAACAATCAAACCTAAAGACCGTCAAGAATACATAAATGTTTTTAGGAAAAAGCTAAGTGGGCGTATGAAAAATGTCAGTCAAAGGCCTTCTTTAAAACCTTTTTAGTAACCTTACCTAGTGTGTTTCTTGGCAGCTCGTCTTGAACAATAAATTTTCTTGGAATTTTATATGCTGGCAATAATTCTTTTGCCCAGACTTTTAAAGAATTAAAATCAATGTTTTTGTCACTTACAATTATACTTGCGGCAACTATTTCACCCCATTCATTATCCGGAACACCTACAACTGCACATTCTTTAATTTTTGGATGTCTTAGCAGTACATCTTCAATTTCTAATGCAGAAATTTTGTATCCTCCTGATTTAATAATGTCTACAGAGTCCCTGCCTAGAATTTTATACATTCCATTATTGAAAATAGCTACGTCTCCGCTTTTGAACCATCCATCTTGATATGAACCCAGTGTTGCTTTGGGATTTTTCCAATACTCTTTAAAGACATTGGGGCCTTTAATTTGAATTTCGCCAAGCTCTCCTGTTTCTTTTACGTTATTTCCATTTGAATCAACAAGTCGAACTTGAACTCCTGGCAAAGGCAATCCCACATAACCTGGACGTCTTTCCTTTGTATAAGAGTTGGAGAGAGCCATTCCTATTTCTGTCATTCCATAACGCTCTAAAAGGGTGTGAGATGTGATTTTTTTCCACTTGTTTAAAACAGGAACCGGTAAAGCCGCAGATCCAGAAACCATTAACCTTAAATTTTTTATTCCCCCTGAAAGCCTAACTTTATCTTTTTCTGAAGATGATTCCCAAAAATCTATCAGTTTAAAATAAATTGTAGGAACTGCCATGAACAAGGATAGTTGATCTGTTGTTAATTTTTGCCATACTTTTTTAGAATCAAATTTTGGTAAAAATTCACAGCATGCTCCTGACCATAAAGCACAGCTTAAAACATTAATAATTCCGTGAATGTGATGTAAGGGAAGGATGTTTAAAATTCGATCGGTTGATTCCCAGCACCAAGCATTTACAAGACATTCTGTTTGAAATTGAATGTTTTCATGAGTTGTTACGACCCCCTTAGGTAGGTTAGTTGTTCCGCTAGTGTATAGTATCATAGCTCTTCTGTCCATAGAAACTTCAGGTAAATCTATCCTTGGGGTGTCTAACAAATCGTCAACGACTAATAATCTAATTTTAAGCTGTTTTGCTATTGGCTCTAAAAGCGCTTTGTACTCTTTACTAACAATCAATATTGAAGCTTCAGAGTCTTCAATTACATATCTAAGAGACGGAAGGGGATGAAGGGTGCATAAGGGAACAGCTATCCCTCCTGCTCTCCAAATAGCCCATTGAGTCACTACATATTCAAAGCTTGACGGGATTAAAAAAGCTACTCGCTCCTCTGATAAATCTATTTGATTGTCCAGTAGGCTGCTGGCTATAGAATTTGATTTTCTTAATAATTGATCATAATTATATTCCGTTTGATTTGATATAACAGCTATCCTTTTAGAAAACTTTATTGCTCTTTTTACTAACTCAATCATTGTTTAAACTTATATTATCTAGTGTGTTAATTTATCAAAGTTAAAAATCTATTATTAATGAGTTTGAGAAAATTATAAACTTTTGAAGTTAAATATTAAATCTGAAATAGTGATTTTAAATTATCTTGCAGTCATATAATTATTGTGAATTTAAAGTAAAGCAAATTGGATAAAAAATTTTTTAAAGAAGTAAGAATTTTAGATGGGGGAATGGGCCAAGAGTTGCTTGCAAGAGGTCTTGATGTAAATGGAACTTTATGGAGTGCCAACGCGTTATTACATGAAAAATATCATCAACTTGTTTTGGAGACACATTTAGACTTTATAAGGGCTGGTGCAGAAGTTATTGTAACAACAACATTTAGCTCTAAAAGAATAAGGCTTAGAGAAAACAATATCGAAGATAAGTTCGAATACTTAAATATTAAAGCAGGAGAAATAGCAAAAAAAGCGAAAGAATTAAATCCGCATATTTTAATAGCTGGAGGCCTACCCCCTCAAAACTTGGTTTATGAATCTGACACTAGACCTGATGCTGAAATTAAAGAAAATTTTTATGATCAGGCAAAAATACTTAACCCGTATATTGATTTTTTTTACCTAGATGTTTATAGCAGTGTTAATGAATTTAAACTAGCGATTGAAGCTATAAAATCATTTAATAAATACTATTTAATTGGAGCTCATATTTCTGAAGGTGTAAGGTTGCCAAGTGGAGAAAAAATTACAGATATTATAAATAAAATTGAACACAATAATTTGATCGGATTAATGCTTTCTTGTGTATCTCCTGAAAATTATGAATTAAATCTAGCGGAAATAAAAAGTTTGGGGGTGCCTTTTGGGTTTAAACTTAATGGGTTTAAACTTACAAATCCAAAGTCAGGGTATGCAGATAATTACCAGAAAAGCGCTTCTGGTAATCCGAATGAGTTTTTAGGAAAGAGAAATGACCTAAACCCCAAGAAGTTTGCTGAATTTGTTAAAAAATTCAAAAATGCAGGAGCAACAATATTAGGGGGTTGTTGCGAAACAAGGCCAAGTCATATTAAAGAAATATCTAAGTTGAAATAATTAATTCTATGCATTGTAGCCTTAATTCATTTTTTAATTATCTTCGAAAAACAAATATGCTTTTAATTTTGAAAAACAAGTATCTCTATTTTATTGGAATAATTTTTATTTCAAACACATTGTTTTCTCAAACTATAGTTGATACTGAGTCAAGTTTAAAAAAAATTGATTCAACTTTTCATGCTTTTGCAAACTTTATGGGTGATAAAAAAACTGGTAATTTTGACCTGTCATTTATAAGAGCTGATGTCACTCTTGGATCAAGAATTAAAAATGATCTTTTTCGCCTTACTTTTTCACATTCTTCAACTAAGTTTAATGGTAATAACTTTGACAAAACCACTAATCTTCAATTTAGATGGAATCGAATTCTAAACGAAGACCACAGCTTATTTATGTTTCTTCAAACTGGAGAAAGCGCAAGATCTTTTATTGAAGAAAGGACACTCTTTGGTGTTGGGCTTAGACAACACCTTTACAAAAAAGACAAAAATTATTTTGATATAGCTGTTGGTCCTTTTTATGAATTTGAAGCTTATCCTAAGTATCGTTATGAAAACATAGAATATGAAAGTTCTAGTCAAAAAACCACTCGAATTTCTTTTAATGTATTTTCATCTGTAAAACTATTTGAAAATGTAACCTCTACAACAACTATTTATTCTCAATGGAAGTATAATGAGATTGGTAATGTTAGAGTTTTTGGCAATCAATATATTCGTTTTAAAATCAACGAAAAATTAAGTACTTACGTCAGATATGTTGTAAGGTACCGTTCTGTTAACTATATTAAACGTCTGAAAAACGATACAGATTTTGTTTATGGACTTGAAATAAATATATAAAATGGAAAAAAGAAAAAATGTAGAGGACTTTTGGGAGATCATACACTACAATTATGATCAAATCAGATACGCTGAAATTAAATCAAGTGTTGTAATCTCTGTTTATAGTTTGTTTTTTACAGCTGCATATACCTTAGATGTTTTAGATGATGAAAATGTATATAGTTTAAATTTTGTAACTGCTTGGGACTATTTAACTCTTTGTTTACTGCTTCCTGGAATATACTTTACCCTGCTAGCTTTTACTGCTTGCGTTCGTTGTTTTCTTCCTAGACTAAAGCAATCAGCTTTAAAATCTCCTTTATTTTTTGGAGACATAGCAATGGACAACAAAGATTTTTCCGAATATCATCCAAAATTTAATAGCTTACGAGAGAATCCTGAAGAATACCACAAACATTTAACTCATATGGTTTATGTAACAGGAAATATAGCCTTTACAAAATTTTTGCATGTAAATACTGCGATCAAATCTTTAATCAAATCAGTAGTACTTTTTGCTAGTTATATATTAAGCCTCTACATTATTCAACTTTTTTAATTTAACATAAAATCAAAATGAAAAAATTACTTTTATTACTTCTAACAGCTTTATTCATAATTTCTTGCTCCGAAACTATTGAAGCTGAAAGAATTCCTTTAACATCTTCCTCTGAAGAAGCAAAAGTTTTACTTAATCAGGTTCTTATAAACTGGGAACAAAGAAATTGGGGAGATCATCAAGAAGTTCTACTTAAAAAAATTGACTCCCTGGATCCTAATTTTTATTTTTCAAATCTTTTTTGGGGTAATTTAAGGTCTGCAGAAGAGGGGCGTGCGGCTTTGATTAAGGCATATAAAAATCGCGAAAAGGCAAGTGACCTCGAATCCGGGATGATTGAGTCTCGGTATGAGCGTTGGATTAATGGAAACAGAATAAAGGAAGATGAAATACTAGATGCATTGATATTAAAATACCCTCAGTATTATCAATTAAGGTTATGGTCAGGAGACCTCAAAAGCAAGATAGATCCATATCAAGGAGAGAAGAGGTGGATGGAGGCTGTTGAGATAAACCCTAATTCATTTGATGCATATTTTTCCCTATCTACTCTTCATTATTCTATAGATGTTGATGATGGAATATTTGCTCCAGAAGAAAGAGATCTAAAAAAAGCAGAGGGTCATCTTTTCAAATGCGCAAAGCTTCAACCAAAAAGTGATGTTCCATACAGATTTTTAGGTAATGTATATAGAGCAATGGGAGATTTTGAAAAGGCTGAAGAGGCTTATAAAAGGTCATTAAGCATGTTGGAAAATAAAACAAGTCGTCGTTATTCAAATTCACTTTTAATGGTTGGTCATGTTTCTACATTTCAAGGAAAATATAAAGAAGGAAGAACCTTTTATGATCAAGCTGTTAAACTAGCTAATGAATATGGAAATGTGAGTTACTCTGTTTTAAAGTCACACACCTACATTTATGAAAAAGATTTTGCTAACGCTATTCAAACTGTTTCTGAGGCTCAAAAAAGAATTGACGGCTTTGATATCCCTGAAATTGATAAGCTTTGGTTAAAAAACAGCACTGAATTTGCAAAATTTTTAGCCTTTGGTCATAGTCAAAAAGAAGAAGAAACACTTGGCTCAATAAATAAAATGAACCAAATAAGATCTGAAATTCTTAAAATTCGATCAGATTCTGCTGTAGATGAAGCACAAAAAGAAAGGCTAATTTTAAATAATTTATCTACTTCAATGTCTTTTGAAGTGTGGTTTAATATCTTGTTTGGAAAGTATGAAGTCGCCCGTGAACTTATGACTGAATTTAAAACTCTTTCTGAGAAAAGCTTAGTCTATAATACTAAAGCGATGAACGAATACAACAGTCTATTCGGATATTTAAATTTAATGGAAGGTGAGCCTCAGGCGTCTATTGACTCTTATGCAAAAGTTTCTAAAGAAGCTCTGGGTGACGACAATTATCATAGTTACTTTTTAGCATTGGCTAAAAAAGCTGTAGGAAAAGAAGAAGAAAGTAAACAGATGTTTGTTGATCTTGCAAATAACAACTTTGCTTCATGGCAAAATTCAATAGTTAAAAACCTGGCAAAAGCTCAAATCAAAACAAATCTATAAAATTTTTAAAATGAGGTTTTTTATTCTTAGGGCTATTGTCCTTATTCTGTGTTTTTCTGTCCAAGCTCAAACGATTCGACTTGAGCTCCAGCTCAGCTCAAACAACGTTTCTGATATAACAGAGCAGAGTAATGGTCTTCTTTGGGCGGCTACTGATGAAGGGCTAAATGTGTTTTATGATAATGAAAAACATGTTTTTTATTCTGATATACAAGATTCATTAAGTCTTTTAAATTCCAAAGTCGATAATCTGATTGTCACTTATAATGATAATTTAATTGCTTTATCGCAAGATGGTCTGAGTGTTTTTAATTCTGATAAGTTTAATTTTATTCAAATAAAATTAGCTTCAAAACCAGTCTCAGTTGTCGAAGAGCTAGATAGCGGTGATTTATGGGTGGCAACAGAAAGCTCTGGATACTACTTAATCAATTCTGATTTTAAAATAAAAGGTCATTATACTTTTGATCCTTTGAATCCTTTATCTATATCTACTTCAAAGCTTTCTAAAAATAATGAAAATTCAATTATTTTTTCTGATTCTAAAGCCTTTATCTCTAGCAATAATGGATTTAACATCTTTAATAAAAAGCTTAAAACTTTTAAAAGATATTTTAAAGGAAAAAAATCAAAGTTATCAAGTAATAATATTGTTGGCATTGAGGGGTTTAATAAGAAGATCTTGATCGCGAGTGAAAACGAACTTGTTGTTTTTGATATAGAATCTTCTAAATTTGAAGGTAAAGTTAGCACCTCGTCTTCAATAAACTCTTTATCATCTATTCCTGAAGGGCCTGTTTTTTTAAGAACAGTTGATGCTGATTATGTAGTTTCTCTTAATTCCAATGATTTAAAAATCAACGCTCTTAAAACAAATTCTATTCCCACTAACAATAATATGACTAGAAGCAACAGTCATCTTTTATTTTGGGATAAAAACTCTTCAAGCATTACCCAGACTGATTATAACTTTACAAATAAAACAAACTATAGCACAGGTGGGGCTTTAAGCTCTGTTAAGGTTCATGCTGATAAAGTGTATTTTGGAACTAATAATGGTGTTAAAAAATTAGAAAAACAAAATGTTTCAGTAAATAAGCTTGATGCTTTTATTAAATCTGACTTTTTCTATGTTTTCAAAAATCAGCAAGTTAATATCTCTGATAACACAATTGAGGTAAAGGATTTAAACAACAATAGCGTTTATAAAAAAGATTTTTCCGTTAATTTTTCAAAAATGTCATTTGAAACAAATGGAAATTTGATTTTTATTGGCAAAAAAAATCTTCATGTTTTTGATTTAATAAAAAAAAACTTTCATGAGTCAGTTTTGACTGAAGATTCTTTTAAAGGCTATACTATTGATAATATGAAAAGTATAGATGACACGCTATATGTTTCTCATGATAATGGTTTGTTCGAGATCCCAATAAATATATTGTTTGAAAAAAATACAGGATCACAACTAACTTTTTATGATTACAACGAGCTTTTAAATAGCAAAGTTCCCAGAGGGTTTGTTGATATTGAAAAAATTGGATCGCTTTATTATGTTACAAACCAACAATCAGGCCTTTCGGTCTACAAAAATGATTTTAACTCATTCATAAAAAATTTCAAATTTAACGGTGATTCTAAAAACTCACTTGCTACTTCTACTCCAACAAAGTTAATGTATATACTAGGCGAAAGAGTACTGTATGTTGGCTCGATAGGATCAGGGCTTTTTAAGTATCACTTGGATGACAGTACTTTTTCAAATCTAAATATTGAAGACGGAATGCTTTCTAATAATGTATATGATTTTTTACAATCCTCTGAACGTTTATTTTTTCAATCAGGAACAGGGATAAATTTTATTGAAAACGGACTGATCAAAAACATTACTATTGAAGATGGATTAAGTCCTGTTACTTTTCACAAAGAATCACTACATAAGATTAATAATGAAATAATTGTTTCGGGAGAAGAGTCTTTGCAGTCATTTTCGCTAGAATCAATTAAACCTTCAAACGACAACTTTAAAATTAATTCCTTTAACATTGTCGGAATAGATGAGCTGAATGACAGAAAAGTACTTCCAATTAATAATGGCGTAATTAACGTTGACTATAAAATAAAAACGATTCTATTTGATCTATTTTCAGATACTAGCTACAAGTCTAATCAGGTGAAGTATTTTGTTGAAAAGGAAAACGGTAAAGAGCTAGTCAAAAATGGTTATAATAATCAAATTCAGCTTAGTGGTCTGCCTTATTATACTTCAAATCTAAACTTTTATGGAATTAACGGAAATGGAGAGAAAAGTAGTAACTCTTTGTCTATTTCAGTTTATAATGCTCCTCCTTGGTGGTTAAGGGTTGAATCCATTTTTGGTTATATAATTCTTTTAATTGTTCTTGTCGCTTTCTTTGTTAAGTATAGAGAGAAAAAAGCCAAAGAGCTGATGGAAGGAGAAAGAAAATCTAAAGAATTAGAAGAGGCAAAAGAGCTTCAAAGTAGTTTACTCCCCAAAGTTCTTCCTGTTGTGGAAGGTTTTGAAATTAGCACCTATTTAAAGCCTGCTACAGAAATCGGTGGAGATTATTACGACTTCTTTTATAAAAAAGGAAAATACTTTTATGCTATTTGTGGTGATGCAACAGGTCATGGTGTGACCTCAGGAATAATGGTTTCTGTTACTAAAGCAGGACTTAACGGAGTTCCTATGGGCACTCCTTCAATAATTTTAGAACAGCTTAACAGGATTGTAAAACGAGTGAATTTTGGTAGACTTAGAATGAGTCTTAGTGTTGCGAAATTCAATAAAAATGCTGTGGAGATTAGTTCTGCTGCAATGCCTCCTACTTACTTCTTCTCTTCTAAATCTAAAGAAGTTGAAGAGGTTTTGGTCCCTAATCTTCCTTTGGGAGGGCTTGAAGGTGAAAAGTTTGATGGTGTCAAAAAAGACTTTAAAGCTGGAGATGTTATGGTAATGATTTCAGATGGCCTACCAGAATTACCTAATCCAACAAATGATTTGTTGGACTATGAAAAAGTAGAAAATTGCATTAAAGAAAATGCTGAGTGTAGTGCAGAAGAAATTAAAAATGCGCTTGTTTATCTTTCAGATGACTGGGCTAAAGGTGTTATGAATCCTGATGATATAACTATTGTCGTAATTAAAAAAGCAGCTTAGGTCTCTAATTAATTGTACATTACTAATTAAAACTATTAAAATGAAAAAGTTACTTTGTTTATTATTTATCTCTGTGATTTTTATTGGCTGCTCCAATGAAAAAGAAGTGTTAGAAATCCCTTTAACCTCATCTTCCGAAGAAGCTCTGAGTTTATTTACAAGTGATGTTTTTAGAGTCAAAACCGGATATCGAATGGATGGTCCTCAAGTTTTGCCAATTTTAGATAAAATATTTGAGCTAGACTCTAATTTTCATCTTTCAAATGCACTTAGAGGGAGTTATAATAATAATTTAAACTCTGGTGAGCGTAGAAAAATTATAACTGATGCTTATGAAAACAGAGAGAGTGTTTCAGAGATTGAAAAGGCTCTAATAACTTCTATTTATGAAGAAAATGTTTCTAGAAATTTGGTTAAAGCTGAGGGTATGCTCAATGATATTACAGATAAGTATCCTGGTTATTATTATTTGTGGCTGTATACTGGAAGCTTTCAGAACATGGTGCTTTTAGACCCTGCCAAATCTAAATTAAGCTGGGAAAAGGCTTTAAAAATAGACCCTAATAACTCTATGGCAAAAATTCTATTATCTCAGTTGCATTATGTCACTACAGTCGATTTTCAACTCTTAGCCGATGATGAAATTGATCAGGAAAAGGCTATATCATTAATAGAAGATGCAGAAAAAAGTGATCAAAAAAATTATGCTTATTCAAGATTATTAGGTAACATATATCGAGCTCAAGGAGAGTTTGATAAGTCTCTTAATGCTTATGATAGAGCCATAAATTTAATTGAAGATAAAGATTCGCCTTCGTACAAGCAAACATTATTAGTTAGTGGACATAATTATTTGTTTAAAGAAGAATATGAAAAGACAAGGGAAATATATAGAGCGTCTATTGCTATTGATTACAGGATTGGATATGATGTAAATATTTCAAGATGGCTGGCAAACACATATTTGTATGAGAAAAAATACAATGATGCCATAAAAGAAATTGACCTATTAGAAGATAGAGTTTTAAAGAATACTACTCTTGATGAAATAGGAAAAAACATATTTTTGTACAGATGTGATTTTGAAAGGTTTATAACTTATGGTCACAGTCAAATGAAAGAAGATGCCTTAGAAAGTCTTCAAAGTATGAACAACCATCAAGACGAAATAAAGAAATTTCAGACTTCCTCAGCTTCAAGTGAAGATGAGATTAGAAGAATCGAACTTAATATTGATATCAATAACGAGTTCAATAAAATCTGGTATTTAATTTTGTTTGGTGAATTTGAAGAGGCTTCAAATGAATTAAAATCATACTCTCTTCTTTCAAGTGAATATCTGGTTTATGATTCAAAGGCGATGATAAATTTTTATAAGCTTTCGGGTTACCTAAATTTAATGTCTGGGAACATTGATGCTTCTATTTCATTTTACGATCAGATTCCACGAGCTCTTCTTGAAGCTGACAATTATCAGCTTTATTTTTATGCTTTGGCTGTTAATGCTAAGGGAAAAAAGAGTGAAAGTACTGAGCTTTTTACGTATTTAGCAAACTATAATTTTGCGGGATGGGAAAACTCAATTATTAGATCTTTAGCTCAAGCCCAACTTGATAAAGTTTAAGTTCTTGAAAAAAAAGCTAATATTTGTTTTTCTGCTTTTTAATACAACTCTGGTTGCTCAGTATTCGTCTTATAATCTTGAGCTAAGCTCTAATTATGTTGAAAGCTTTCTTTTAGATAGACGTGGAGGAAAATGGATAGGAACAGACGAAGGTTTAAACTTAATAACTCCATCCAACAACACCGTATTTTATTCAAATATTTCAAATAAAAAAGGTTTGCTTAATTCTGAGGTATATGAATTAAAAGAACTAAATAATGGACTAATTGCGGCCTTTTCAAATGAAGGGTTAAGTTTCTTTAACCCCAAAACATTTTCTTTCAAAAGGGTTGAGTTAGAGTCCAGGCCCGTGGCTGTCAATTTCGATTCCCAATCGAACACCTATTGGGTTTCTTCTGAATTCTCAGGAGTTTATGTTTTAAATTCATCTCTGGAAATTCAGTTTCATTTAAAGTATGACCCTCTTAATCCAACGACTTTGTCTAGTTCAAGTTTTGATTATGCAAACAAAAATAATTTAATAGTTTTTGGTGAAGAAAAAATATTTATTGGGACACCTAACGGGTTTAATGTTTTTAATAGATCTCAAAAAACAGTTAAAAGATATATTAAGCAGAGGTCGTCAAGTTTGTTGTCAAATAATATTAAATCGATAGTACGGATTTCGAATAATGAATTGCTTGTTGCTACAGGTAATGGTATAAATATTTTTAATGAGTTTTCTGAAAAGTTTGACAAAAATATATTTGGAAAAGGTGTCGACGTTGATCTAATATCTAAAATTGATGAAAACACGGATGTAATAGTTTCTGGAGGTGACTTATATACTTATAATATTTCTAATACAGATATTACCTTTCATTATAACGTATCAAAAGAACCTAACCTTAATTCTTTAAGAAAAGGAGATCATTTATATTTATATTCAAAAGGAGGTAATGAGTTAAATAAAATAAATCTTAAAAGTTTATCCAAAGAGTCTTTTTTAATTCCTTCAGGAATTCAAACAGTTTATATTACAGAAGGAAATAAAGTTTTCATTGGAACTGATCAAGGAATCTATACCGAGTCAAATGTCTCAAAACTCGTTTCAGATATTGATACTAGGGACGGGGTGTTGTTCTATAATGTTTCTGAAAATAGAAGTATTTCTGTTTATAAAGAACTTATTTTAATTTCTTACACAAACAAACAAAAGCAAAGAGTTTACAGGGTTAATGTTGATATTAATTCAAATACTAAATTTGAATTAAAAGACGACCTGTTGTTTGTTGCAAATGAAAACCTCTCTATAATTGACCTTTCGTCGTCTAGGTCTTTAGAAAATATTTTTTCTGCAAATGATATATTAAACGGAAAGCTAAACAATGTTAAGTTAATTGATTCTGTTATTTACTTATCAACAGGTAATGGCGTCGTTTCATATTTAGTTCCTGACAAGTTTGATCTTAATTTTAAAAATGATTTTTTAAGCAGTCAAATAAAATACAAATACAATAAGCTCATAAATCCCAATATTCCGAAAAGCTTCAGTGATATTGAACTAGTTAATTCTTTTTTATGGGTGTCTGATTTTAATACTGGCTTGAGGGTTTACAAAGAGAATTTTAATAATTATGTCAAAAACTATTCATACGAAGAAGGTAATCGTAAAACATTAGCTTCTGGCTCAGTTACTAAGTTGTTTTTTAATTCTAAATCTCAAAACCTTTTAATTGCTTCAAGAGGAGATGGAATGTTTTCCTTAAGTCTAAAAGACAGTTTGTTCACCAACTTTACTGTAGGTGATGGGCTATTGTCTAATAATATTTATGACTTTATGAAGAAGGATGAGCTTGTATGGGTTCAAACAGGTAATGGGGTTAATTCCATAAATAACAAGAGTGACATCCGTAACATAAATAGTATTGATGGTCTTGACATAAACTCTTTTCATAGAGAAGCACTACATTCAGTTGGAGAAAAAATTATTGTTTCAGGAGTCGATAATATTCAGGAGTTTAATCCTAACAAAATCGATGATTTTCAAAAAGAAAAATTTGATTTACATGTCTTAAATGTAATTGGGTATGATAAAGAAAATCAAAAGCAAGTGTTGCCTATAAGTGATGATAATCTTATAGAAATCGATAATTCGATTAGCTCGATTGAATTAACTCTTTTTACAAACTCATCTTTCAAGCCAAATCAAATCAAATATTATTTGTCTTCTGACATCTATCAAGATGTTTTATCTAACGGTTATAATAATATGATTTCTTTAAAATCAATTCCTCTTTACTCTTCTGAGTTTAAAATAAGTGCGATAAACAGTAGTGGTGATGAAAGTGAAAATATAATTTCTTTGAAAATTAATAATTTACCTCCCTGGTGGTTACGAATTGAGTCTATTGTTGGGTACGTAATTCTTTTAATTATCACTGTGACTTTCTTTGTGAAGTACCGAGAAAAGATGACCAAAGAAAAAATGGAGGGAGAAAGAAAGTCTAAAGAGCTTGAAGAAGCGAAAGAATTGCAAAATAGTTTGCTCCCTAAAGTTCTTCCTACTGTTGACGGTTTTGAAATCAGCACTTATTTAAAACCTGCTACAGAAATCGGTGGAGATTATTACGACTTCTTTTATAAAAAAGGAGAATATTTTTACGCTATTTGTGGTGATGCAACTGGACATGGTGTGATATCCGGAATTATGGTCTCTGTTACTAAAGCTGGTCTTAATGGGGTCCCTATGGGTGAGCCTTCTACAATTTTAGGTCAACTCAATAGAATCGTTAAACGTGTTAATTTTGGTAGACTTCGAATGAGTCTTAGTGTTGCTAAGTTTAATAAAAATGCTGTAGAGCTTAGTTCTGCTGCTATGCCACCAACTTATTTTTTCTCCTCTAAGTCTAAAGAGGTTGAGGAAGTTTTAGTGCCAAATCTTCCATTAGGGGGTCTTGAAAATGAAAAATTTGATGGGATTAAAAAAGATTTCAAGCCTGGAGATGTAATGGTCATGATTTCTGATGGCCTTCCAGAGCTGCCAAACCCTTCAGATGATTTACTGGATTATGATAAGATTGAAGCCTGCATTAAAGACAATGCAGAAAAAAGTGCCAGTGAAATTAAAGATGCTCTTGTTTTCTTGTCAGATGACTGGGCAAAAGGTGTCATGAATCCTGATGACATAACTATTGTTATAATTAAAAAAGCCGCTTAAATAGCCTTATAAATCCAATTTTGAACTTCTTTTGATTTTCCTTTTACTCTTATGGGGTCTTGGGCTTCAAATCCTTCATGGTTATCTAATTCTTCGAAAACACTCTTAGAAATAACTACCTCCCCAGATTTTGCATGAGAACATAATCTTGATGCAAGGTTTACAGCGTCTCCTATTACCGTATAATTCATTTGACGTTCTGACCCAATATTACCTGACACAACTTTACCGTAATTAATTCCTATTCCTATTTCAAGCTTCGGTAAATTTTCTTTTTCAATTTCTTTATTGAATTTTTCTAAAGCTTTAAACATTGCAATTGCTGAGTTAACAGCGCTTTGAGAATCATTTTTATTTTTTAATGGAACTCCGTATAAAACCATGAGTTCATCACCAATTATTTTATCTAGTGTTCCGTTGTAAGAAAAAACAACATCAATCATTGATTCAAAATATGTGTTTAGTAAGTAAACAACTTCTGAGGGTTTCATTTTTTCAGAAAGAGCAGTAAAACCTCTAATGTCAGAAAAAAGAACACATACTTCACTTTGAGCTCCTCCAAGCTCTAAAGAGTTTTCGTTTTGAAGTAATTCATCTACAATGTTTTCTGAAACATATTTTTTAAATGTTGACTTAATCTTATTAATTCCAGAAAGATCTTCAAAAGAAAAAACAACACCAGACCTTTCGTTTTCTTCATTATAAACTGGAGAGAGTGTAAGATTTATTTCATGAGGATTTTCTTCAATATCTTTAATTTTAAAATTATTTTCATATATGATTTCGTCTTTAACTTCCGAGCTTTCAAGTAGTTCGATTAAAGGTTGATTATTTTGAAAAACCATGAAGTAATGATTGTTCATCACTTCTTCTTGTTCTATTCCAAATATTTTTTTGGCAGAGTGATTAACAAACTCTATCTCCCCCAACACATTAATCATGATAATCCCTGT
Organism: Candidatus Marivariicella framensis; assembly: GCA_905182735.1. Taxonomy (GTDB): domain Bacteria; phylum Bacteroidota; class Bacteroidia; order Flavobacteriales; family Flavobacteriaceae; genus Marivariicella; species Marivariicella framensis. Next base: position 43,722 of record CAJJCT010000006.1, on the reverse strand, counting down.
TGTAATTGAAGACATAATGTTATCAACTAATTTGTTAGAGCTTTTTAAAGAGTCAATTAACCGGATATTGTCGTATGCAAGGCTTACTTTTTTACTTAAGCTGTCGAAAAGTCTTAGGTCTTGTTGTGTAAATTTAATTAAGCCATTTCTGCTTTCTTTATCAAAAAGCAAAAGAACTCCCTCAACAGAATTTCCTGTAATAATTGGACTAACAATACAGTTTTTTTTAGAAGCTTTAAGAATTTCGTATTTCTGAGGATCATCAATTATCTTAGATTTCATTTCTTGATCAAGTTCCTTTAAAACTCCTTTAGTTATTCTTATAATTTTATTAGGCAACTCTTCTTTAAGAATGTTAAACTGCGACATAACATTAAAGAAGCCTGACTTTTCATCTTTCAAAAGAATCATTCCTTTTGATGCGTTTAAAATAGAGAGTATGGTTATTAAAATGTTTTCAAAAAGACTTTGCTTAAGACCATCTTGATTGTTTATGATTTCCGTTACATCAATTAACGACTCAATCTCTAGCATCTTATTACTTAGCTCTTTATTTGTGTTAGAAAGCTTTTGTTCTATATCTTTAATTTCAATTTGATTTTCAATTTGATTTTTAAAATTTAAAACTAAAGAGCGGGTTAAAGACGAAGGGGGAGTTTTAAATGGAGAAAAAATAACACCTATGGGGTTGTTGTTATTTGTAATATTAATTGCATAACCTGAAGTATATGTATGAAAATCAAAAAAAGATTTAAGTGTTTTCCATTCCTTTTCACCTTCCTCTATTGAATGAAAGTTATTAGTTCTTAGAATGTTTTGGGGTATTAACTGATCAAAGTATTCAATTAAACCTAGAGATTTAATAATTGTTTTTTTACTGAAAAAAAAAATTTGAAGTAAGAATAATCCCTTTTGGGATTTAATAAAATCAAGCTTGTCCTTAAATAATTTTAATTCACTAAGGCGTAAAATTGGTTCCAAAATGTATATTAATTCTTAAGACATGGCTGTTATAGCCGCGTCTTGAGTTGGATAGCTTTTACAATATTTAGTTAGGCCCATTATTGTAAATGTCTTTTCTATTATTGGAGCTAATTCGCAAAAGGCAAGAACTCCGTTATTTTCCTGAAGCTCCTCAATTATTTCAATTAAAATAGAGGCTCCAATGCTATTTACAATATTAGACCGCTCAAGGTTAATTAAGACTTTATTTACTCCATTAGATATGTGTTCTTGAGCCGCCTTTTGAATTTCGTCTCCAAGATCTTTATTGAGATATCCTTCAGTTGCAACAACAATAACATCTCCTATTAGCTCAACATTTGTTACTTTATTCATTTGTGTCCTTTTTTTTAACCATCGTTAGAGTAGTTCCTGTGTGATCTGACTCAAAATTGACAGAATCCATTAATTCCTTTATAAGCATAATTCCCCAGCCTCTTTTTCGCTCATCAGTGTTAATTTTTGATTCAATTTTTGGAATTTTTACATTTGACTCATCAAAACCTTTTCCTTTATCAATTACTTTAATTGTTAAATTATGATCGTCAATCATAAAATGTATATACACTTCACTTTTAGATTCTGAATGTTCAAAAGCATTTATACATGCTTCAATTAAGGCCATTGATATTTCTCCCGACTTTTCTTCTGACAACTGCATGTGCTTGGCTACCACTTCAGCTGTTTGGGTAGCAACAAGTTCCATGTTTTTTAAGATCGGTAGTTTTAATTCTACCGTTGGTTTTTTATCCATCAAACTTTATATTTAGAAGTAGATTAATTTTTTGCTAATATATGGTTTTATTCAACCATGGCTTAAATTTAAAAAATATTTGATTGCCTTTTACAAGTTTTTAGATTGTTTTTTATTGAATTCAATAAACTCAATTTAAAAATACAAATAATGCTTAGCTTTGTTTTATGAATGAGGAAACTCCAAGACAAAAAAAAATTGCCTCTGTAATTCAAAAAGAGCTGGCTACTCTTTTACAGGGCAATATAAGAAAAGAAGGGCTCTCGAATCTTATTATTTCGATAACTAAGGTTCATGTCACTGTAGATCTAGCTTTTGCAAAAATTTTTTTAAGTATTTTTCCTTCTACATCTGCTTTGGAATACTTAAAATCCATGCAAGAAAACAGCTTTAAAATAAGGCATGAATTGTCTCAAATAATGAAAAATCAAATGCGAAGAACTCCTCAGCTAGCTTTTTATATTGATGATTCCTTAGATTATATTGAAAAAATAGATTCTGCTCTTAAAAATCCTGAGAATCCTATTTCTAATTCAGACCTGCTTCCTTCAAAACAAAAAAGATAATTGTGAAATTTTCTTTTCGAATTGCTTTAAGGTATTTGTTTTCAAAAAGCTCTCAAACTGTTGTCAATAGAATTAATCTGTTTGCTATAACTGTTTTAGTTGTAAGCTCTTCTGCTTTGTTGATAGTCTTAAGTGGATTTGAGGGTTTAAAAGATTTTGGAATGGCTTTTTATGATCAATTTGAGCCTGATTTCAAAATCATTCCTAAAAATGGTAAAACTCTAAAAGTCGATGAAAAACTATGGAAAGATTTACTCAGCACAAAAGGGATTCTTTCTTCTTCTCGAGTGATTGAAGAAAAGGTGTTTTTCGGTTTTGAAGGAAAGAATCAAGCTGCTTATATTAAGGGCGTTTCTTCATCATATACTTCAACTAGCCCTGTTGACAGCTTAGTGGTAATTGGAGAATGGATTGATTTTGATTCAAATTCAGTTGTTTTAGGCTATGGTCTTTCTTCGAGTCTTGGCGTCGGTGTTTATGATTACTCATCATACTTAGAGTTGTCAGCTCCAAAAAAAGGGAAGCTTAAATTTAAAGGCTCTCCTTTTGTGACAATGCCTGCCTTTGTTAACGGAATATTTCAAATAAGTGAAGATATTGATAAAAAATATGCGTTTTGTTCAATTGATTTTGCAAGAAAATTGTTGAGTTTTGAAGATGATGAGTTTTCACACATTTCAATTAAAATTGATTCTAATTATTCTGAAAAAGAGATTTTCTCAAACTTAAAACAACATTTTGATGGTCGTTTTGTAATACAGTCTAGGGCTGAGCAAAACCCAGCCTTGTATAAGATGATAAATACTGAAAACTTAGCTGTTTATTTAATTTTCTCATTGGTGATTTTAATTGCCTTATTCAATCTAATTGGATCTTTAATAATGATGAGGGTAGACAAGGCCTCTCAGTTAAAATTACTTTATGCTCTTGGTGAAACTCCAAAAAATATTCAAAGAGTTTTTCTTTTTTTAGGTTTGCTTATTTCTATAATTGGTTCAGTTGGAGGAGTGCTTATTGGAAGTGTATTAATTTTTGTTCAAGACCTGTATCCTTTCGTTTTTGTTCCTGGAACTTCTTTAGCTTATCCCGTATCGCTTATTTCAAAAAATATTTTTATTGTTTTGACAACTGTTTTTGTCTTGGGAGCCATTACCTCTGCTTGGGCTACCAGAGGCATCCAAAATTCTTTAGACTAGCCTACACTTTCGCAAGGTTTTTAAACTTGTCTCCTACCTCGTCAAAAACTGCAAAAACTTCATGAGATAAATCGGAGGTTACCATTTTTGTTCTATACTTTTTAAAATCAGGGATGCCTTTGAAATAATTTGTATAGTGTCTTCTTGTCTCTAAAACTCCTAAAGTTTCCCCCTTCCAGTCTATTGCCATTTTTAAATGACTTCTCGCTGCTTCTAATCTTTGACCTATAGACGGTGAGCTTGTGACAGTTTTATCCTTTAGGTACGATTTTACCTCATTAAAAAACCATGGATTGCCTATTGCAGCCCGTCCAATCATTGCTCCATCTAACCCATATTCATCTCGAATAATTCTTGCTTTTTCAGGCGTATTAATGTCTCCGTTTGCAAAAATAGGAATGTGCATTCGTGGATTATTTTTAACCTCTGAAATTTTAGACCAATCCGCCTCTCCCTTATACATTTGTGCTCGTGTCCTTCCGTGAATAGATATTGCTGCAGCACCCACGTCTTGGAGCCTCTCTGCTACTTCAACAATTTTTATAGAGTCATGATCCCATCCTAACCTGGTTTTTATAGTGACAGGAAGTCTCGTGTGTTTCACCATTGCCTCAGTTAGTTTAACCATTAAAGGAATGTCTTTTAAAATACCTGCTCCCGCTCCTTTACAAACCACTTTTTTTACGGGGCACCCAAAGTTTATGTCAATTATGTCTGGGCTTGTGGCCTCAACTATCTCTACGGCCTTTAACATTGAATCTATATTTGCTCCGAAAATCTGAATCCCTACAGGTCTTTCTTTTTCATAAATATCAAGTTTCTGAACGCTTTTAGCCGCATCTCTTATAAGCCCTTCGCTTGAAATAAACTCAGTATACATTATGTCCGCGCCATGGTTTTTACATAAGGCTCTAAATGGAGGATCACTAACGTCTTCCATTGGAGCCAAAAGAAGAGGGAAGTCTGGGAGCGATATGTTGCCTATAGTTAACAAAGGATATCTTTTGTGCAAAACTAATAAAAAAGTCTGTTTTAACTTAGTTGTTGGTTCTTTTGTGTTTTGTTTATGAAGTTCTTCAACAAGAAAAGAGTAATGGGTATGCAATTTAATATCTTTGCATGCCTATACTCCAAAATTAAATGAAAAATATTAGAAACTTTTGCATAATTGCTCATATTGATCATGGCAAAAGCACTCTTGCAGACAGGCTTCTTGATTTCACGGGATCTGTTACAGAAAGAGAAAAAAAGGATCAGCTTTTAGATAGCATGGACATAGAAAGAGAGAGGGGAATAACAATAAAATCTCATGCAATTCAAATGGAGTATTTTCATCAAGGTGAAAAATATGTGTTTAACTTAATTGATACTCCTGGCCATGTTGACTTTTCGTATGAAGTTTCTAGGTCTATTGCCGCTTGTGAGGGGGCTCTTCTGGTGGTTGATGCTGCTCAAAGTATTCAAGCTCAAACCATTTCAAACCTCTATTTAGCTTTAGAAAATGACTTAGAAATAATTCCTGTTTTAAATAAAGTTGATCTTCCTTCCGCTAATCCGGAAGAGGTTACCGATGACATTGTTGGGTTGCTTGGCTGTGATTCAGAAGATGTAATACCTGCGTCTGCCAAAACTGGTCTAGGAATAAAATCAATTTTAGAGGCAATTATATCAAAGGTTCCTTGTCCAAAAGGAGATCTAAATTCGCCTTTACAGGCCTTAATTTTCGATTCAATTTATAATCCTTTTAGGGGGGTCGAGACATATTTCAGAGTAATAAACGGAGAGATTAAAAAAGGAGATAAAGTTAAGTTTTTAGCCACAGGCAAAGATTATAATGTGGATGATGTTGGATTATTAAAACTAAAACAAGAACCTAAAAATTCTGTGTCTGCTGGAGATGTTGGTTATTTAATTACGGGCATAAAAGAAGCAAGCGAAGTTAAAGTTGGAGATACTATTGTAAGCTCAAAAAGCATAAATACTCCTGCTATAGATGGGTTTGAAGAGGTTAAGCCGATGGTTTTTGCTGGCATATATCCAGTTGATACCGAGGATTATGAAGAACTGCGCTCAAGCATGGAAAAGCTTCAGCTTAACGACGCTTCTCTGGTTTTTATTCCTGAAAGCTCGGCGGCTTTAGGGTTCGGTTTTCGTTGTGGTTTTTTAGGAATGTTACATTTAGAAATTATTCAAGAAAGGCTAGAAAGAGAGTTTGGAATGCCGGTTATAACTACAGTTCCGAATGTTTCATATCAAGCTTACATCAAAAAAAATCCTCAAGAAATAATCCCAGTAAACAATCCCTCCGATTTACCTGATCCTTCATATTTAGATCGTGTTGAGGAGCCCTACATTAAGGCTTCAATAATTACTAAATCTGATTTTGTAGGAAATATAATGTCTCTTTGTATAGAAAAAAGAGGTGTTATTACCAATCAAAGTTATTTAACACCAGAAAGAGTAGAGCTAACCTTTGATATGCCTTTAGCAGAGATAGTTTTTGATTTTTATGACCGCCTTAAAACTGTCTCAAAAGGATATGCCTCTTTTGACTATTCTCCCATTGGACTCAGATCCTCTAAGCTGGTTAAGGTTGATATTCTTTTAAATGGCAATCAAGTAGATGCTCTTTCCGCCTTAATTCATGCGGATAACGCATATAATATTGGAAAGAAAATGTGTGAAAAATTAAGAGAATTGATACCTAGACAACAGTTTGATATTCCTGTTCAGGCTGCAATAGGGGCAAAAATAATATCTCGTGAAACCATTAAGGCTCTTCGAAAAGATGTTACTGCTAAGTGTTATGGTGGGGACATCTCTAGAAAAAGAAAACTGCTTGAAAAACAGAAAAAAGGAAAGAAAAAAATGCGACAAATTGGAAGTGTTGAAATTCCTCAAGAAGCTTTCATGGCAGTTTTAAAGCTGAATGATTAATTTAATATCAAATGTTTAATTTGAAGTTATTACTGTTTTTCTGTTTTTCAGCATGTGTTAGTGCTCAATTTGATTACAAAATATATTCTAACAATAAAGACACTATACCCTACAGGATAATTGTTCCTAAAAACTATTCTTCTGAAAAATCTTATCCTATATTAATCTTTCTTCATGGTTCTGGCGAGAGAGGAAATAATAATGAATCTCAGCTAATTCACGGATCAAAAGTAATGGGATCTGATAATTTTCAAAAACAACATGATTCTTTTGTTGTTTTTCCGCAATGTAAAGCTAAAGATTACTGGGCGAATGTTCCTTTCTGGGAAAAAACAAATAAGAAGCGTTTTGTTTTTAATAAAACTCTCTCTGAAAACAATATGCTTAAAGGGGTTATAGAGCTTTTAAATAGTCTTGAATCAAAATATTCTATCGATCCTTCAAGAAGGTATATCGGTGGCCTCTCAATGGGGGCTATGGGTGCAATCGAGATTTTGGCTCAAAACCCAGGGGTTTTTCGAGCTGCATTTGCTATTTGTGGTGGTGGAAGCCCTTCATGGGCTAATAAAATAAAAGGCACTCCTTTGTGGCTATTTCATGGAAAAAAAGATGATGTAGTTGATGTCAAGTTTTCAAAAAAATTAGCTCGTAAATTAATTCGATTAAAATCTAAAACAAAACTTACTCTTTATGATGAAATAAAGCATAACAGTTGGGATTTAGCGCTTAACGATCCTTTTCTTTTTAAGTGGCTTTTTTCTCAATAAATAACCTAGGATTCTAGCTTAAACCTAACATTCTCAACGCTTTCTTTCGTCCCAACCAAAGTAACAGAGTCTCCAATTCTAAGTCTTGTGTATCCGTGTGAAATTAGAACCTGTCCTTTTCTAATTAATGAAAGAACAATAACGTCGGTAGGAAACCTAAGGTCTCTCAATGTCATTCCGTGTATGTCTTTGTTTCTTATTTCAACATCAACAGAGTCTTTGTTTTTGTCAAGCCCCAACAAGAGAGAGGTTGCGTTTGGTGATCTCACGAAGTGGTCTAGAAGATTGATCATGGCTAATGATGGGTCAATTATTCTCACTCCAATATTTATGAGTCTCTCATAATATTCTCTTGCTCCATTATATCTAACTATAACGTCCTTTGTTCCAAAATGTTCGTATACTAGGTTTGCTATCTTGTAGTTCTCTTTATCTGATAAAAGACATACTATTGCGTCGGCACCTTTTAGGTTTAGCTGTTTAAATGATTGAAGTGAAATATCCTCTGATTTAATAATCTCAAAGTCATCACTTGTTTTCCCCTCAACATCCGAAAAAGTTATGATTTTGGGAACCCAACCGCTTTGCTTTAGGGTCATGGCAAGAGCAATAGATTGGCTTTCTAGGCCAAAAATAATAGCATCTTTTATTCCATCAAATTCTGAACTTTTATGTTTTAAGTGACTTTCCTTGGCTATCTCTATTGATATCTTAAACAGTAAAGGGCCTATTAGTTGGTTAATTACAATAATTGCTATAATAATTGTTTGAAACTCGTATCCCCATTCAGGAAATTCATTTGCTATTATAGTTGTTAGGCCTAAAGCCACCCCGGCCTGAGTGACATATGGCATCCATGAAATGAATAAAAATCTTTTTTCGTCTTTTGCCGATAGCACCCCAAATATTCCCGCCAAAAACATTGAGAAAATTCGTAACGCAAAAAAGGCTATTGCGATCCAAAAGACATTTATTAATGTCTGAACAGATAAAGACGCTCCGGTTAGCGTAAAAAAGATTATGTAAATAGTTGGGCTTATTTCATCTAAAAGCTCAACAAATTCAATCCTATTGTTGGTGAAGTTTGTTATATAAAAACTGCCTATTATACAAACAAGAAGCGGCTCTAAAACAATTTCATGGCCAATGATTATTCCCGTTTTACTTCGGATATATTCTGCAAAAAGATATACACTATATCCTATAAGCAAAACCCCAACCGCTTTTATTGTTTTATTAATTTTTAGAGACAAGGGAGCTTTCAATATGATGCCTATAATTATTCCTAATAGAAATGATAATACCAAATCAAGTATTAAAAAAATTAAAAAATTAAAATCTAGATCTTCATTTTTAATTACTGTTTTCGCTGCAGAAAGGCATATTGCAAATAATATAATAACTAAAACATCTTTAACAACCGTAACCCCCATTGATGTTTTAGTAAATGGGCCATTTGCTTTCATTTCATTTATGACCGCTATTGCCGAGGAAGGAGATCTGGCAACAAAAATAACCCCAAACAGCAAGGCGATAATAAGTCTTATGTTTTCGGGTTGATCTTCCATAAAAGGGACATATGAAGAAAATTCGAAAATTAGCCAGGTGCTTAGTATTACAGTTATGAATAGCTGGCTCACGGTCATCCATTTTATGCTGTTTATCCTACTTCTTAGCTCTTTTAAATAAAACTCTGCTCCTGCTGAAAAAGCTATTATGGCAAGAGCTAGGTTATTAAGAAAGTTTAATTTTGGTAACGATTCTGAAGGAATAAAATTTAAAAAAGAGGACCCTGCTAATATTCCTGTAATAATTAAACCCGTAATTAATGGAAGCTTAATTTTTTGGAAAACTTTAGCTATTTGCTGTCCTGCAATTGAAACGATAACAAATCCGACTAAAAGAATCACAAAGCTACCTTCCATGCTTGGCTTAATTTAAGGGCAATATATAAAATAGAGATTTAATATGTTTCTTTATAGTGCGCTTTAAAACATATTCCCTATGTGTTGTCTAATTTATGAAATTCTTTTTTTTAATTTTACCTAAATTTAAACTCATGAACCTTTATTCCATAGAAACCGGAAATTTCAAGTTAGATGGGGGCGCTATGTTTAGTGTGGTTCCGAGGCTTCTATGGGAAAAAACAAATCCTCCCGATAACAAAAACAGAATTTCTATGGCCGCTAGGTCTTTGTTGATTGAAGATGGGGGTCGATTAATTTTAGTTGATACAGGTATTGGAAATAAGCAAGATGAAAAATTTTTTAGTCATTACGGGTTGTGGGGGGGCTTAAGTCTAGACAGGTCTCTATTAGAAAATGGGTTTCATCGTGATGATATAACTGACGTTTTTTTGACTCATCTTCATTTTGATCATTGTGGAGGTTCTATTTGTATAGATTCTAAGGGTAATTATGTTCCGGCTTTTAAAAATGCTAAATTCTGGGTTCATCAAAATCACTGGAATTGGGCAAAAAGCTCAAATATTAGAGAAAAAGCGTCCTTTATTCCCGAAAACATTAACCCTATTGAATCAAGTGGTCAGCTAAATTTTATTAAAAATCAAGGTCCTTATGTCAAGAATTCAGAGCTGGGGTTTGATATTATTCTGGTTGATGGACATACAGAAAAACAAATGCTTCCTGTGGTTAAGTATAAAGAAAAAACAATTGTTTTTGCTGCTGACTTAATTCCAACAATTGGCCACATTCCTGTTCCTTATATAATGAGCTACGATACAAGGCCTCTAATTACTTTAAAAGAAAAAACATCTTTTTTAAAGTCTGCCTGTCAAGAAAACTGGCTTCTTTTTATGGAGCACGACCCTTTTAATGAACTTATTTCATTGAAAATGACAGAAAAAGGAGTGAGTTTTGATCAGGGCTCAACATTAAAAGAGTTTTTTTAATATTGATTTGTTTATTTTAGTGGGATTTTAACTTCTATTAATATGTTACGAACTTTTCTCTTCTCTTTTTTATTTATTTCATTTAGCGCGTCTGTTATCTCTCAAAACTATTGGCAACAATCTGTTGATTACCAAATGACTGTAAATATGGATGTCAATTCTTTTGAATATAGTGGAGAACAAAAATTAATTTACTCTAACAATTCTCCTGACACAATCAATAAGGTGTTTTACCATCTTTACTTTAACGCTTTTAAGCCTGGAAGCGAAATGGCAACAAGAATTATAAGCGGTAAAGACAAAAACAAGCGCTTTAGTGTTGATATAAATGCTATACCTGAAGAGGAGGAGGGGAGGCTAGAGGTTTCAAACGTTAAGCAGGAAGGCGAGTCTTTATCTGCTGAATATTCTGGAACTATTCTTGAAGTGTCTTTAAAGAGTCCTTTGCTTCCTGGGAAAAGTACCACGATCACGCTTGATTTTAAGGGTCAGGTTCCAAAAATGATTCGTCGAGCTGGACGTGACTCTAAGGAGGGTGTTGCTCTTTCTATGGGTCAATGGTACCCTAAAATGGCTGAATATGATTACGACGGCTGGAACGCCGAACCTTACATCGGAAGAGAGTTTCACGGAGTTTGGGGTGATTTTGATGTGACAATAAATATTGATAAAAATTATGTGGTGGCGGCTAGTGGATACCTTCAAACCCCCCTAGATTATGGTCATGGATATGGAGGAAAAAAATCTAAGTCAAAAAAAGGAAAAACTTCTTGGAGGTTTATAGCTCCAATGGTTCACGATTTTACATGGGCTGCTGATCCAGACTTTATTCACGATACTTACCCGGGCCCTAAAGGAGTTACACTTCATTTCTTTTATAAAAATAATCCTGATATTATAGATAATTGGAAAAAACTTCAACCAAAAACTGCAGAGTTAATGCGGTTTTTTAATAACACAATAGGTGATTATCCTTATAAAGAGTATAACGTCGTTCATGGAGGTGATGGGGGAATGGAATATGCCATGCTTACTCTTATTACCGGGAATAGAAAATTTGGAAGCTTGGTAGGGGTAACAGCTCATGAACTTGCCCACTCTTGGTTTCAGCATGTTTTAGCAACCAATGAGATGAAGCACGAGTGGATGGACGAAGGTTTTACTTCTTATATTTCTAAGCTTGCAGTAGATAAAATTTTAGAGGAAAACAAAGTGTTTCCTCTTAGTGGTTCATACAGTAGTTATTTACGTCTCGCTCTTTCTGGGTTTGAACAACCACAATCAACAAATGCAAACAGGTATGATTATAATATGGCATACGAAAGTACCGCTTATAGTAAGGGTGCTGTTTTTTTGGCTCAGTTGGGATATGTGATTGGCCAAGAAAATCTTTCAAACACAATTAAGGAATATTATAAGTCCCATAAGTTTACACACCCAACACCCAACGATTTCAGAAGAGTTGCGGAGCGAGTTTCTGGAATACAGCTAAAGTGGTACTTAACTGACTGGACACAGACTACTAATCAAATTGACTATGGCATTAAGGAAATTAATGAAGTTGATAAAAAAACTCATATTACTTTAAACAGGGTTGGGTCTATGCCAATGCCTTTAGACGTATTAATTAACTTTAGTGATGGGAGTAATCAAATTCAGTACATACCAATTTCTTTAATGAGGGGTGAAAAAAACAATCCTTACAAAATTTCTTGGACCATAAATAAAGACTGGGCCTGGTCCATGCCGGAGTATTTGCTTGTTATTGACCGGCCTAAGGATGACATTGTTTCTGTTATTATTGATCCAACTGGATACATGGCTGATGTTAATCGAAAGAATAATGAGTTTTTTAAGAAATTAAAAAGGGATAAAGCAATTGAAAAAAAATAAATTACTTTCTTTAAAATCTAAAGAGGCTTTTAAGTCTCTTTTTAAAAATGGAGAATTTCATAAAGAAAAGAATGTTGGTGTTAGATATTGCGAAAAAGAAAAAGGTTTTTTTTACGTTGGGTACGCTGTTTCTAAAAAACATTTTTCTAAAGCCGTTGACAGGAACCTAATAAAAAGAAGGATTAAGTCTGAGGTTTATAAGACTAGTGATTTTTTTATTGATAATTGTCCTCCAGGAATTTATTTATTTTTTTATATGGGGAAGCGCATTCCTTTGTCTGTTAGTCTTTCTTCCGAAATATTAGGGGTTCTAAAAAAATTAGTCAAGAAACATGGCGCTGTGAGGAATTCCGTCTTCTAAATAATCTTCTCCTTTATATATAAATCCGTGCTTTTCGTAAAATTTTATCAAATATGACTGGGCGGATATTTTTATGGAATCCTTTTTAAATAATTTTTTGGCTATTTTAATACTGTATTCAACCAGCCCGTCTCCCACTTTGTTCTTCCTTTCTTCTTTATTAACTAGAACTCTGCCTATTGAGCAAAACTTTGAATAATATATACCTTTTTCTATTATTCTTGAATATCCAATCAATTTATTGTTTTTTTCAACCAACACATGATATGCTTTTTGATCTAGATCGTCCATGTCTTGAAACAAGCATTTCTGTTCTATTACAAAAACTTTAGCTCTAAGCTGAAGTGTTTGATAAAGCTTTACGTTAGAAAGCTGTTCAAAATTGAAAAAACTGTATTTTATCATTATTAACAAGGAATTTTACTCACTCTTTTTTGATGTCTACCCCCTTCGAATTTTGTTGAGCTGAATACTTTTACCATTTGAATTGCCTCTTCAACAGAAACGAATCTTGCTGGAATACTTATAATATTAGCGTCATTATGTTCCCTAGAAAGTCTAGAAAGCTCATTATTCCAGCAGAGAGCAGCTCTTATGTTTTCTCTTTTATTTGCAGTCATTGCTGCTCCATTTCCGCTTCCGCAAATAATAATACCCAAACTTCCATTGTTATTTGAAACAAAATTAGATACTGGATGAATGTGATCAGGATAATCGACACTTTCCTCCGTGTCTGTTCCGTAATTAATTACTTCTATATTTTCTAATTTTAAATATTTTATTATTTCATTTTTATAATATACCCCGGCGTGATCATTTCCTATTGCTATTTTCATTTTTCATTTTTTTACAATAAATAATGTTATTTTTTATTGGTTAATAATTTTTTTATAAACGGCTAAAAAGGTGTTCGTATTAAAGATAAGTTTATTTGTTTATGTGTTTAATTTTATTAGGTATAAAAACTTTTCTTATACACAAATATTTTATTCTTTTATGTTATTTTATTATTAAGATTTTTCAAACTCTTATAAACATATATTTATTGTTTTTTAAATATTATTATTAACTATTATAATATATTAACAGTTGTTAAATACTTTTATATTTAACTGATAAACATGTTTTTATATACATCTATATAAGTTGATAAGTGTATAAAAATTATTATTTACTTATAATCAAAATAAAAAAAGGAAAAGTTATTTGTTATATTAACAAGCTATCATCATCATCATTTTTAATTTAATTTAATTTAAATAATAATGATAATGTTTATAGTTGTTTATAAATGTTAAGTATTTTACAAAATCTAATACCTAATTTTGAAAGATTAAGATAAAGAATGTCAAAAAATAAGAAAGATTCAAAAGGATTTGAAGGCAAAATACTACGCCTTTTTCAAAGTAATAATAAAAAGTTATATAATTTTAAGCAAGTTTCATCTATCCTCGAAATCAAAGATACTCAAGGAAAAAACAATATTATAAAAACACTTAATGATTTATTTATTTCTAAAAGAATTTTTAAAGAATCTGAAGGAAGGTATGGTTTTATAGAGGACAATAAGTTTTATGAGGAGGGTATTATAGAAATAACAAGTTCTGGTAATGGATACTTATTAATGAGTGGAAAAGATATTTTTATATCTAAAAAAAACATAAATAAAGCTTTGAATAATGATACAGTTAAAGTTTATGTTTTTAAAAGGCCCGATAGAAAAGATAATATTTCAGGAGAGGTGGTTGAAATTATTAAAAGATCTAAACACGAGTATGTTGGTATAATTAAAAAACAAAAAGACTTTGGTTTTGTGTTAACACGAGGACCAAAAATGTATACAGATATTTTTATTTCATCAAAAGAAATGAAAAAAGCAGAGGATGGTCAGAAAGTAGTGGTTAAACTTACTGAATGGCCGGAAAGAGCTCAATCACCTTTCGGAGAAATAATAGAGGTGTTAGGAAAACCAGGTGATATTGATGTAGAAATGCATGCAATTTTATACGATTATGGTCTTCCATATAATTTTCCTAAAGAAATAATTGAAAGTGCTGATAAAATTGAAAGAAAAATTCTGAATGAAGAAATAAAGAAAAGAAGAGATTTTAGAAATGTTTTAACCTTTACTATTGATCCTATTACAGCAAAAGACTTTGATGACGCAATATCTTTTAAGGAAATTGGAGAAGATAAATTTGAAATAGGAATTCATATTGCAGATGTTTCCTATTTTGTTAAAGAAAACACTAAAATTGATGATGAAGCTTATAAAAGAGCAACATCTGTTTATTTGGTTGACAGGGTAGTCCCCATGCTTCCAGAAATATTATCAAATAATTTATGTTCTTTACGACCTAATGAAGAAAAATACACCTTTTCTGCAGTTTTTGAAATGGATAATAAAGGAAAAATTTATTCAGAATGGTTTGGAAGAACAGTAATAAAGTCAGATAATAGATTTTCTTATGAAGAAATACAACAAGTAATAGAAACAGGTAAGCCATATATTAGCAAAACAATATCATTAGTAAAACAAGAATATTATATATCAAATTCAACTTTTAAAGCAGTTTTAGAATTAAATAATATAGCAAAAGAGTTAAGAAATAAAAGATTAGAATTAGGGGCATTATCTTTTGATAGAGTTGAAGTTGGATTTAATCTAAATGAAAAAAATGAACCTGAAAGCATAAAACTTAAAGAATCAAAAGAATCAAATAAATTAGTTGAAGAATTCATGCTTTTAGCTAATAAAAAAGTAGCAGGCTTTATAAATAAAAAAAGACCAGTAAAACCTTTTATTTATAGAGTTCACGATGAGCCAGACATAGAGAAAATAAAAAACTTAAAAAATTTAGTAAACACATTTGGATATAAACTTGAAACAGCTAATAAGGATTTAACAAAATCACTAAACAATTTATTGCTTAACATTAAAGGAAAGCCAGAACAGAACATGATAGATACATTAACCTTAAGATGCATGTCTAAAGCTGTATACACAACAAATAATATTGGCCATTATGGCTTAGCTTTTGAAAGTTATTCACACTTTACTTCTCCAATAAGAAGGTATCCAGACGTGTTAACCCACCGCTTGCTTCAACAATACTTAGATGGAGAAAAAGCATTTAACAAGGACGCGCTGGAAGACGCTTGCGTTCACTCCTCCTATAGAGAACAATTAGCGACAAAAGCAGAAAGAGACTCTATAAAGTATATGCAAATTAAATATATGGAAGACAAGATAGGTTCTGATTTTAACGGAATAATATCAGGGGTAACAGATAGGGGAATTTATGTTGAGATTAATGAAAATAAATGTGAAGGAATGATTTCGGTTAAAAGTATTGAAAATGATCAATATTTTTACGACCAAACAAAACACCAACTAGAAGGTTACGCTTCAGGAAAAGTTTATAAACTTGGAGACCCGATAGAGGTAACTGTTAAAAAAGCAGACTTAGTAAATAGACACCTGGACTTTAGTATAAAAATAAAACATTAAAAAATAAATCATGAAACGTATTTTACTTTTTTTATTTACATCAACGCTACTATTCCCTTTACAAGCTCAAGAAAAAATAGAGACCATTAGTGTGCTGGGCGACTTTAGCACTATAAGTGTTTATGCTGGGATTGAAGTTAACCTGATTAAATCTAAAGAAAACAAAATTGTATTAAGCGATAAAAATGAGGACACTTCTGTTTTTGGATATAAAATTAAAAACAACAACTTAAAGCTTAGGGCTGGAATAGATAAAAAACTCTCATTAGGAAATATATTTGTTGACGTTTATTATAGAAATGACATTGATGAATTAAAACTATTTCAAGGCTCAAAAGTTTTTTTAAAAGACACAATAAACCAAACGAATTTAAAAATAAAAGTTAAAGAAGGATCTTTATTAGTAGGAATTGTAAACACAGACAGAGCCACCGTTGAGGTGTTTTCAGGAGGATCAGTAAGCATAAAAGGGGAATCGTCGGTTGTTGAAATCAAATCAAGTACAGGGGGAATTTGCTCTGCAGAAGAACTTAGCTCTAAACAAACAATGATTCATGCAAGCATAGGATCTGTTGTTCACGCTACAGCCTCTACGTTGATGGAGGCAAACGCTACAACAGGAGCAATAATTAGAGTTTATGGAAGCCCCAAAAAACTTATCACAAATACGAGGTTGGGAGGGTCAATAAAGTATATAAAATAAAAAACCCGCTAATAATTATAACGGGCTTTAAGAGGCATCGAGCGGATTCGAACCGCTGTAGAAGCTTTTGCAGAGCTCTGCCTAGCCACTCGGCCACGATGCCGTGGGTGCAAAAATAGCACTAATTCCTTTAAGTTTCTTTTCTTTTAAGAATAATAGAGACGGCCTCAACATCACCACCAATTGGAGGATTTATTTTTGAGATTTCAACCTTTGCTTTCTTTACAGACGCGTGCTCGTTAAAAATTCTATCAATTATTCTTTTTGCAACAGCCTCCAGAAGTTTAGATCTTTTAAGGGCTTCTTCTTTAATTATTGAATTTAGCGCTACGTAGTCTACAGTATCATTAAGGTTGTCTGATTTTGATGATTTGTTTAGATCAACACTAACCTCTAGTTGTAAAACATAATCACTCCCAATTAACTCCTCCTGGTCCAGACATCCGTGATTTGAATAAAGTTTAACATTTTTTAATCTAATTTTCCCCATAATTACCTCAAATATATAAACTAGTTTTCAAATGAATAGTTCACACACTCTTTATATATTTACCAAAAAATATTTATGGACAATAGCGTCCCGGCTTTAAACTTTATAGAAAAAATAATTGAAGATGATTTAACAAACGGCTTCAGCTCCAAATCTCTTCGTTTTCGTTTTCCTCCAGAACCTAACGGCTTTCTTCACATAGGGCACGTAAAGGCGATATGTTTAAATTTTAATTTAGGCCTAAAATATAACGCCCCGGTTAATTTAAGGTTCGACGACACAAACCCTCAAAATGAAGAGAGTAAATATGTTGAGGCTATAAAAGAAGATATAAAATGGCTTGGATATAAATGGAACAAGGAGTGCTATGCCTCTGATTATTTTGAACAGCTTTATAAGTGGGCCCTGTTTTTAATTGATAATAATTTAGCATATGTAGATTCTCAAAGCTCAGAGCTTATTGCTGAACAAAAGGGAACGCCGTTATCCCCTGGATCAGAAAGCCCGTTTAGAAATCAACCACCTGCAAAGAGCAGAAAAACATTTGTAGAAATGTCTGAAGGGAAACATCCAGAAGGCTCATATGTTTTAAGGGCAAAAATCGACATGAAATCACCAAACATGCTAATGAGGGATCCTGTTATTTATAGAGTTCTTGACAAAACACACCATAGAACTAGAGACAAGTGGAAGGTTTATCCAACTTACGACTGGACCCATGGAGAGTCAGATTATATTGAACAAATCTCACACTCTCTATGCACACTAGAGTTTAAGCCCCACAGAGACTTATACGATTGGTTCTTAAAAACACTTCCAATTAATAAAAGTATTCCTAAACAAACTGAATTTGCAAGGCTTAACTTGTCATATACAGTTACTTCAAAAAGAAAATTAAAACAGCTAGTTGATAAACAGCTTGTAAACGGATGGGACGATCCAAGAATGCCCACTATATCAGGACTTAGAAGAAGAGGATACACCTCAGAATCCTTAAGGCTGTTTGTTGAAACTGCAGGAATTGCTAAAAGAGAAAACATTATTGAGGCGTCACTATTAGAGTTTTGCGCAAGGGACCATTTAAACAAAATTGCACCAAGAGTTAATGCTGTTCTTAACCCTGTAAAGTTAACCATTATCAACTATGATAAACATGAAGAACTGTTAAGTGGCGAAATTAATCCAGAACAAATCGATCTTGGCACAAGAGAAATACCCTTTTCCAAAAATTTACTTATAGAGAGAGAGGACTTTAAAGAGGAAGCTAATAGAAAGTTTTTTCGCCTTACCCTAGGTAAAGAGGTAAGGCTTAAAAACGCCTACATAATTAAAGGAGAATCCGTTGTAAAAAATGAAGAGGGTAAAGTTGTTGAGATTCTTTGCTCTTATGATAAAGACTCCAAAAGTGGTTCAGGATCTGAGGCAAGTAAAAGAAAGGTCAAAGGCACTCTTCATTGGGTAAGTGAAAAACACGCGATAAAAGTTAAAGTAAACATTTATGATCGTCTTTTTGTTGACCCCTCTCCAGATCAACACAAGGATAAAAGTTTTATTGACTTTGTTAACCCTAACTCACTCATAACTCAAAGCGCCTTTGTAGAGCCAAGCATATTGAGCGCTAAACAAGGAAGCTCTTATCAATTTCAAAGAGTGGGCTATTTTAATTTAGACAAAAAGAGCTCCCCTACTAATTTTATTTTTAATAAAACTGTTGGTCTGAGGGATAGTTGGGTTAAAAAGAAGTAAACACATTTTTATTCTTTTTTGGCATCACCTTTTAGCTTTAGATTTTGCTCCTTCATCGCCTCTCCAATTTGGTTACTTGCTGTAAACGAGGCAACCATGTTGTTCAACATTTCACTTCCTGCTTGAGGTGAATTCGGCAGCAAGATAAGGTTACTGTTTGTTTCGCTTCCAATTGACTGCAAAGTATCATAATGTTGAGTAACTACAATTAAAGCAGAAGCTTCTTGAGAGTTTATGCCGACATTATTAAGAACATCCACGGACTCCTCTAGGCCTCGAGCAATTTCTCTTCTTTGATCAGCAATACCCCGACCTTGAAGCCTTTTGCTTTCAGCTTCAGCTTTTGCTTTTTCTACAATTAAAATTCTTGCCGCATCACCTTCATACTGAGCAGCAACCTTTTGTCGCTCTGCAGCATTAATTTTATTCATAGCAGTTTTAACTTCAGCATCAGGATCTATGTCCGTTACTAATGTTTTAATTATGTTATACCCATAACTACTCATTGCCTCATTAAGCTCGCTCTTTACTGCATTAGCAATTTCATCTTTTTTCTCAAACACATCATCAAGGATCATTTTAGGCACCTCTGCTCTGACCACGTCAAAAACATAAGACGTTATTTGATCCTGAGGAAAGTCTAGTTTATAAAAAGCATCAAAGACCTTATCTTCAATAACTTTATATTGAACTGACACCTTAAGTTTAACAAAAACATCGTCTTTAGTTTTAGTTTCAACAATAACGTCAAGCTGAAGAATTCTTAGACTTAATCGACCTGAGATCTTATCAACGAAAGGAATTTTTATATGAAGTCCAGGAGATCTCACCGCTAAAAATCTACCAAATCGCTCTACTAATGCAGAGGTTTGTTGTTTGACAATAAACACTCCAGACAAAATAATTAGAACTGTAAATACGGTTAATATTGTTGAAAATATAGTCATGATAAATTATTTTTAATATGATTTTTTAAATTAGCCAATCTTTTTAAAGTTAAGCTTTTTTCTATTAACACTGAAACTTTAACAATGTCTGGACCAGACAATTTTCCCACTAAACTTATTCTTAGAAGCTGCATTATTGAGCCAAAATTAATATTTTTATTACCAGACAAAGTACTCAAGTTTTCTTTAAGCCTATCAACACCATTTTTTTCAACAACAGCTTCTATTTCTTTTATTATTACCTCAACATCGTTTTTTGATCGCAATTTATTTATTGCTTTCTGATCATAATCTGCAGGATCCTTTAAAAAAAACTCAATCTCTTTTTCAAAGTCACCAGCCAGTTTTAATCTTTCTCTTACTAGTAAAAAGATTTCAGCACACTTTGAAGGATATTTGTTTTTTAAATCTATTACACGCTCAGGAAAGTTTATTTCAAATTCATTAAAATCAAGTCTTAACAGATGTTGCTGGTTAATCCACTTTGCTTTTTCAAAATCAAATTTTGCACCTCCTTTTTGAAGACCTTTAATGTTAAATAGCTTTATTAAGTCGTCTAGGTTAAAAAACTCATCATCACTACCGGGGTTCCAGCCAAGCAGCGCTAAGTAGTTAATCATTCCGCTGCTTAAAAAGCCCATCTCTTTAAATCCCTCATCTTTTTCCCAGCTTAGCGGAAATATAGGAAATCCACCTTTCGCTCCATCACGCTTTGAAAGCTTGCCTTTTCCATAAGGTTTAAGGATTAAAGGGAGATGTATGTAATTTGGTTTTTCCCATCCAAAAGCTTCGTGTATCAAGCCGTGAAGCGGAAGAGAAGGAAGCCACTCTTCTCCCCTAATTACAGTTGTTATTTTCATCAAATGGTCATCCACAATATTTGCAAAGTGATAGGTTGGAAACCCATCCGTTTTAACCAATATTTTATCATCAAGAACACTGTTGTCAAAATGCACAAGACCTCTCAAAAGATCTTCGGATATTGTTTTTCCACTATTAACTTTAAGACGAATCACAAAAGAATCTTTTTTAATTCTTGTATCTATATCTTCACCGTTCATAGATAAAGAATTGTCTAGTGAACATCTTGTTGAATAATCGTATTTAAAAACTAATCCCTTTTTTTCTTTTTCACTTCTTAGCCTTCCGAGCTCTTCATCTGTGTCAAAAGCATAATACGCCTTATCGGCTGCAATCAACAGTTCAATTTTTTCATTATAAATACTAATTCTTTCGCTTTGCATGTAAGGACCATATTCTCCGCCTAAAGACGGGCTCTCGTCAGGAATTATACCCGCCCAGGATAAGGCTTTTTCTATGTATTTATCACTGTTTTTTACAAGTCTGTTTCTGTCAGTGTCCTCAATACGTAATATAAAAGTCCCGTTTCTGCTTTTTGTGTACAGGTAGTTAAAAAGCGCCGTTCTTAAGCCTCCAATGTGTAAAGGGCCGGTTGGGCTTGGCGCGAATCTAACTCTTTCTTTCATGATGCTGTAAATATAAAGAATCGCTTAGTTTCAACTGCATTTAGATTGGTGTATATTTGTAAATGAAATGATACAATTTATTAACATGTCCCCCCAGATTGATGAAGACCGTATAAAGGAATGGCTCATTTCATCCGCATTAGCCTATAGCGTATCAGTAAAAAAGCTAGTTTATTCATTTGTTTCAACGGAACACATGTTAAGTTTAAATTTGAAATACTTAAACCATAATACTCACACGGACATTCTTACCTTCCCTTACGGGACTAATAAAAATATAGTTGCAGAGGTCTATATTTCAACAGAACAGACTTTTGAAAATGCAAAAATATTTAATCAAAGTATTGAAAATGAGACCCTTAGATTAATATCCCATGGTTTTCTTCATTGTTTAGGTTTTCATGATAAGACTAAGGCTCTTAAAAATAAAATGTCAAATGAAGAAGATAAAATGATCAACATGTTCCACGTGAAACATTAATTTCTATTATATATGTTTGATAAAAAATATGATGTTATTGTTGTTGGTGGAGGTCATGCAGGATGTGAAGCAGCGGCAGCATCAGCCAACCTTGGCTCTAGCACGTTATTAATCACCATGAACCTTCAAACTCTTGGTCAGATGTCATGTAATCCCGCCATGGGAGGTATCGCAAAAGGCCAAATTGTTCGTGAAATTGACGCTCTAGGCGGTTACAGCGGAACAGTATCAGATTACAGCGCAATACAATTTAAAATGTTGAACAGGTCTAAAGGTCCAGCAATGTGGTCCCCTCGTGTCCAATCCGACAGATCTATGTTCTCCCAAAACTGGAGAGATCTTTTAGAGAAAACAAATAATCTCGACTTTTATCAAGAAATGGTAACAAGTCTAATTGTTGAAAATGGAATAGCCGTTGGTGTAAAAACTTCCCTTGACATATCTATACATTCTAAAACAATTATTCTTACAAACGGAACTTTTTTAAACGGCCTCATTCACATTGGGGAGAAAAACTTTGGTGGAGGTAGGGCTGGTGAAAGTCCATCAATTGGATTAACGCATTGTTTGGAGTCGCATGGTTTTATATCTGGCCGAATGAAGACTGGAACACCTCCAAGAGTTGATGGCAGATCACTTAACTACTCACTAATGGAAGAACAGCCTGGAGATGATCGCCCAGGAACTTTTAGTTTTTTAGAAACCACAAACAAATTAAATTCTCAAAGAAGTTGTCATATTACTTACACCAGTGAAGAAGTTCACGACCTGCTTAGAACTGGCTTTGATCGATCTCCAATGTTTAACGGTAGCATCCAAAGTACAGGTCCCAGGTATTGCCCCTCAATTGAAGATAAAATAAGTCGCTTCTCTGAAAAACCAAGACATCAGATTTTTGTAGAACCTGAAGGATGGAACACTGTTGAGGTTTATGTTAATGGCTTTTCCACATCACTTCCTCAAGAAATTCAATATGAAGCCTTAAAAAAAGTTCAAGGCTTTGAGAAAGTTAAATTCTTTAGGCCAGGTTATGCGATTGAATACGACTACTTTCAGCCAACCCAGCTAAAGCACAGTCTCGAAACTAAAATCATTGAAAACTTATTCTTTGCAGGACAAATAAACGGTACAACAGGTTATGAGGAAGCTGCTGCCCAGGGGATAATTGCGGGCGTAAATGCAAACCTCAAGCATCAGGATTGTGATCCTTTTGTTTTAAAAAGAGATGAAGCTTATATAGGGGTTCTAATTGACGACCTTGTGCTTAAGGGGACCGAAGAGCCCTATAGGATGTTTACTTCCAGAGCAGAATATAGAACCTTACTTCGTCAAGATAATGCAGACGAACGACTAACGCCCTTGGCTTTTAACATAGGTTTGGCTAGTTCAAAAAGAATGAAGTCTCTTGAGGCAAAAATGGCGTTAACAGAAAAATCAATAAAATTTTTAAACAATACTAGTTTTGATCCTAAAATGCTTAACGTAATATTAAAATCAAAAAAATCTTCCCCCGTAAGGCAGGCAGGAAAGCTCGCTAAGGTTCTTGCCAGACCAAATATAATAATGGACGACTTAAAGAAGCTCCCTAAGGTTTCTGAGTTTATTGAAAAAGAGAAAATCAACGAAATAATTTTAGAGCAGGCAGAAATTCAAATTAAATATTCCGGATACATTGCCAAGGAAAAGCAAATGGCAGATAAAATTCATAGACTAGAGAACATATCAATACCCGTCTCTTTCAATTATAATGAACTCGCGTCATTGTCAAGCGAAGCAAAAGAAAAGTTAAACAACATATTGCCCCAATCACTATCACAAGCGAGTAGAATAAGCGGAATTAATCCTAGTGATATTAGTGTCCTGTTAGTTGCTTTGGGTAGATAATGTTCCACGTGAAACAAATGAAAAAATATAATAATTATTATTGTACAGCAAAAGACAGATTAGTCACAGGAGAACTGTTTTCTGTTTATTACAACAATGAACGATCTGTTGCAAAAACAAAAATTGACTTAGAGGAGGACATGTATCGTTTCTATAAAACGAACATTTATAATTCCCACAAGGTAGAATCAAAAACCTTTACGGATAAACTATACTTCATTAGCCGGAGGGCCATGATGTTTTTTAAATATAAAATTATCAAGTCTTTAGTCAAACAAACAAAACTTCTTGATTACGGATGTGGAAACGGAGATTTTTTAAAATATATATCAGATAAGCAAATTCCAGTAACGGGAATTGAAAAAAGTCTGTCATCACAAAAAATTTGTCAATCTAAAGGGATAAGTGTTTTTTCGTCAGTTAAGCACCTTGGAACATCTAGTTATAACATAATCACACTATGGCATGTGCTAGAACATGTACCCAGCCCGACTAAATGCATAAGCGCTTTATCAGAGCTTTTATCTAAAGAGGGATCACTTGTGTTAGCAGTTCCAAACATACAAAGCTTTGATTCACAGGTGTTTAAAGAAGAATGGGCGGCCCTTGATGTTCCAAGACATCTCTGGCATTTTACCCCTAAAGGGCTTATTGAGCTTTTGAAAAAGGAAAAATTTGTTTTATTTAAAACAAAGCCATTACCTCTAGACGCATACTACATCTCTTTACTTTCAGCAAGACGAAAAAAAATGTTTTTACCTTGGATTGTGGCTTTCATAGTTGGAACAATTTCAAATATTGTAGGAGTTTTTAACGGAAACTATTCGTCTAGTGTATTTGTTTTTAGAAAAAGCAACTAGTCTTCTTTTTTATTC
Organism: Candidatus Marivariicella framensis; assembly: GCA_905182735.1. Taxonomy (GTDB): domain Bacteria; phylum Bacteroidota; class Bacteroidia; order Flavobacteriales; family Flavobacteriaceae; genus Marivariicella; species Marivariicella framensis. The sequence goes on along the minus strand of CAJJCT010000006.1, from coordinate 19,211 downwards.
AAATACTTAGCAATCTTTAATATGAAATTTGAAAATAATATTTTTGAATTTGCATTTCTTTTCACTTGATAATATGTTTCTTCTAGTAAACTAGTAATATTAATGATGTTTTTACCATTAACAAAAGGCGCTAACTTTTTAACATTAAAACTGTTTAAGCTTAAATAATGAGAGGCCTTGTTTGCGCCATAGTTCGTGACTAAAGCAGACCTAATAAGAACAGACCCAAGCTCCAAAAAAGCTTTTTGCTCATCTCTAGTAAGCTTCGATACATCATCAGCCCAACTCATCAGATCAACTACAATTGCTTTATTTCCGATTGATTTAAAGGCACTCCTTAAGCCTTTAATCCAAACAGATTCAAGTTTTTTTCTTAAAGTTGAATTTTTAGATAATTCAAGCGCAATCGCCCAGTTTCCTTCAGAGGCATTTGCTATTTCTGAAGCATTTTCAACACCAGCGTTAATTAGTTTTTCTTTTATTTTTGCTATTGATATTTTGCTTAGAGATAACAAAATTGAGCGGGAATAGATAGTTGGTAATACTTGGTCAGGTTTTTCGCTAATCATCATAAAATAGGTTTTAGCGGGAGGCTCTTCCAGTATTTTAAGCATTTTATTTGCAGCTGAAATATTGAGAAGTTCTGGAGCCCATATAAGACAAACCTTACTTTTCCCCTCGTAAGCTTTAAGGCTTATCTTTTGATGCAATTGGTTAACTTCTTCAACACCAATTGAGCCCTGCTTATTAGAAGACCCTAGGCTAAGAAGCCAGTCAGTTAGACTACAATAATTATTTTTTTCATAAAATGATTTGAAAGCCTCAATTAAGTCAAGAGAAACTTCAGTTTTTTTATCAATTTTAATTACTGGGAAACAAATAAAAAAGTCAGGGTGCTTGAAAGGATGACGTCCAAGCAATTCTTTTGCAATAGCAACTGCTAAAAGAAGGCCTCCACCGCCATATTCATCTGCGATTAATTGGGTTTGGGGAAGCTCATTTCTCTCTAATTCTCGATTTATTTTTTTAGCTAAATTTTCTTGTCCCCAAAAGTCTATCATTTTATTTTAGTATAAAAACAAGCTTAAAAGTACATATTATTTTTTCCTCAGAAACTTATCGTATTTATTGGTTTAGAAAAGTAGCCATGAGCATAAAAATTGTTCTAATTTTGTTCTATAAATAGATTTCATGAACACAATCAAGAATGTAAACTTTGAAGGAGAGCGTGTTATTATTAGAGTTGACTACAACGTTCCTTTGGATAATAAAAATAAAGTAACAGACACAACAAGAATAGAAGCCTCAAAAGAAACTATTTTGACGGTATTAAAAAAAGGGGGAAGCGTAATCCTTCTAACGCATATAGGAAGGCCAAAAGGTGTTGATGCAAATTTTTCATGCTCATTAATTGTAGATGAGGTCTCAAGGATATTGAAACAAAAAGTCCTTTTTTGTTCTTCAACAATTGGAGAAAAAGCAGAGTTAATGACCAAATCACTGCGTTCAGGCGAAGTAGTATTAATGGAAAACATTAGATTTCACCCAGAAGAAACAAAAGGAGAAATCACTTTTGCTAAGCAATTATCTAGATTAGGAACAGTATATATAAATGATGCTTTTGGAACAGCTCATAGGGCTCATTCTTCTACAACGATTATAGCGCAATTTTTCAAAAACAAATATTTAGGGAAACTACTAGAAAAAGAAGTTAACTCTATTGATAAAATAGTTAATAAAGGAAAAAAACCAATACTTGCTATTTTAGGAGGGGCTAAAGTATCTTCTAAAATCACAATCATTGAAAGTCTTCTGGATTCGGTAAACGACATTCTTATTGGAGGGGGAATGGCATATACTTTTATTCAAGCTCAAGGAGGTTCAATAGGAGACTCAATATGTGAGCCAGATTTTTGTGAATATGCGTTGAAGTTGATAGAAAAAGCCAAAGAAAAAGAAGTGCAAATTCACTTGCCATCAGATGTAATAATAGCAGATAGCTTTAGCAATTCAGCTAACACTAAAACATGTTCAATTAGCAATATTCCCCTAGGATGGCAGGGCTTGGATTTTGGACCAGAAAGTATTGAAAGAATCAAACCTTTAATACAAAAATCAAAAACAATTTTATGGAACGGCCCTTTGGGAGTATTTGAATTTAATAATTTTTCTAAAGGAACGATAGCGTTAGGAGAGTTAATTGCAGAGGCCACATCTAAAGGAGCTTTTTCACTAGTGGGAGGAGGAGACTCGGTGGCAGCAGTTAAAAAATTTGGCTTTGCCAATAAAATGAGCTATGTTTCCACAGGAGGAGGAGCTATGCTTGAGAGCCTGGAAGGTAAAAAACTTCCAGGAATAGAGGCCTTAAATTAACCCTCAAACTTATTTTATATATTTATTAAATGAATGCTGTTATAAAAAACTTTTTTTTCTCTTTAAACATAATATCAGGTGTTTTGTTTATTTTTTTCACTCTTGTTACTTGTGACAGCAAACCATCAGTTAGATATACTCCAGATTCTAGTGGTAATATAAATACGGTGAATGTTGTTATGACAAAAACCAACTGGGAAGGAGATTTAGGAAAAAAAGTGAGATCTTCTTTAGGGGAAACATATGAAGGACTTCCAATTGACGAACCTCAATTTTCATTTAAATATTTAGAACCAAAAATTTTTAACGGTTTCGCAAGACACTCTAGAAATATAATTCAATTTGTGAAAGATTCAGTAGCTAAGTTTAATCTTTACTCAGACTTGTATGCTAGGCCTCAGGTTGTTGCAAAAATACATGGCGCTGATTCTGAGGAGATGATGTTTTTTCTAGAACAAAATGAAAAATTAATAAAAGGAGTATTTGTTGAGAATGAAATCAAAGAAAAGTCAAGACGAATTTCAAAGTCTTTGAGCACGGAAAGAAACATTCAAAACAGGTTTGAAGTTCAAATTAAGTATCCTTCAGCATATAAAGTAGTTAAGGACACTGCTAATTTTATATGGGTTCAAAAACGCATATCCAAAGGACATCTAAACCTTATTGTTTATTCAATTCCAATCAAAATATTTGACAAAAATATATCCAAGTCAATAATAGGACTTAGAGATTCAATAGGAAAAACACATATACCTGGAAGATTAAAAGGCTCATATATGATTACTGAAAAGGCTTATAAACCGTATTTTTATAAAACACAGTTGTTAGGAGGAGCGTCCTACTTAACAAAGGGGACTTGGGAAGTAGCTAACGATTATATGGCAGGACCATTTATAAATTATTTAACATCCGACACACTTAGAAAAAGATGGATAGCAATAGAAGGGTTTGTTTTTGCTCCCTCAATGAGCAAGAGAGATTACATGTTTGAGTTGGAAACAATAATTAAAAGTGTTTCGTTCAATAAAAATAGGTGAAATTTATTTTTTCTCCTTATCTTCTTTTTTGGAATCTTCTTCTTTAGAAGCATTTTTAAACTCCTTAATACCACTTCCTAAGCCTCTCATAAGTTCAGGGATTTTTCGACCACCAAATAATAATAAAACAGCTGCCAAAATTAAAATAACTTGAGGACCACCAATCATTCCGTTTAAAATATTACTTAACATATTAAAATATATTTAAAACAAAGATAAAGAAATATTTCAAAGCAAAAACCAAGGGGCGATTATCATAGTTGAAGTTGTATCTTTGTTTAAGATGAGTGATGAAAAACAAAATAAAATATCTGGATTTAAAAAATTATTTAATCAATACAGAATAGTAGTTATAAGCGAAGACACTTTTGAAGACAAGTTTCACTTTACGCTTTCAAGAGTTGCTGTCATTCTAGCTTCAGTTTTGTCTATTACAATAATAGCAACCACCACCTATTTTATTATTTCCTATTCTCCAATTAAAGAGTTTATTCCAGGATATCCATCAAGTAAAATGAGAATAGAAGCAATTTCAAATGCTATTAAAATTGATTCAATAACATTGAAAATAGAAAAACAGCAGAGATATCTTCATGCAATAAAAAGTGCACTTTCTGGAAATATTAAAGCAGAAGAGATATCCACTTTAGCTATAGATAATACTCAAAAGCTATTTGAAAATCCAATAAAAACATCGGAAGAAGATTCAATATTGCGATTGATAGTTGCAGAAGAGGATAAATACAATATAATTAGTGATAATGAAGACAAACCACTTTTTATCTTATTTACACCAGCAAAAGGAATAGTGTCAGAAAAATTCAATATAGATGAAAAGCATTTTGCTGTAGATATAGCGTTAAAAGAAAACACACCAATAAAATCTGTGGCAGAGGGAACGGTTATTTTTTCAGAATGGACCGCAGAGACAGGTTATGTGATAATTTTAGAACACCCATATGGACTTTTGTCAGTTTATAAACACAACGCGTCCTTATCAAAGCAACAAGGCGAGAGTGTTGAAGCAGGAGAGGTTATAGCTTCCGCTGGAAATACAGGGGAGTTTTCTACAGGATTTCACCTTCATTTTGAGCTGTGGGCAGAAGGATACCCTCTAGATCCAGAAAAATTTATAGACTTCTCAAGATAGTAAATGAAAAAAGTAGCTGCTAAACTTTTCGCAAAATTTATTGTTTGGAAAAACAAAAAATGGATTGAAAATCCAATTAGTGCTCAAGAAAAAACTTTAAAGGATTTAATTAAAAATGCTTCACAAACAAAATTTGGTAGAGATCATGATTTCGAATTAATAAAAAACTATGAAGACTTTAAATCCAATGTGCCGATAAATGATTATGAAGGAATTAGACCTTATGTTGAATCAATAATAGCAGGAGAAAAAGATGTTTTATGGCCCGGAAAGCCATTGTATTTTGCAAAAACAAGCGGAACAACTTCAGGTGCAAAATATATACCAATAACAAAGGATTCAATGCCTACACATATTAATTCTGCTAGAGATGCTATTTTAAATTATATAGAACAAACAGGAAACGTCGACTTTGTTAATGGAAAGCAAATATTTATTCAGGGAAGTCCAGTTTTAGAAAATATAAATGGAATTTCTATTGGAAGACTTTCAGGTATTGTAGCTCATTTTGTACCATCATATTTACAAAAAAACAGAATGCCAACTTGGGAGACAAATTGCATTGAAGACTGGGAAGATAAGGTTGATGAAATTGTAAAGGAAACCATTGATCAAAATATGACAGTTATAGGAGGAATTCCTTCTTGGGTTCAGATGTATTTTGAAAAAATAATATGCAATTCGCGAAATAGTGTAGGCAAACAATTTCCAAACTTTTCTCTATTTATTTATGGAGGAGTTAATTTTGAACCATACCAAGGCTTATTTGACAGCTTAATAGGTAGAAAGGTAGACTCTGTTGAGGTTTTTCCTGCTTCAGAAGGGTTTCTTGCCTATCAAGACAAACCTCAAGGGAAAGGACTTCTCTTGCTTTTAAATAATGGAATTTTTTATGAATTTATTGAAGTAGAGAAATTCTTGGATTCTGATCATGAAAGAATTTCTCTAAAAGACGTAAAGCTAGGGGTTAATTATGTTTTGATTTTATCATCAAATGCTGGGCTTTGGTCATATAATATTGGAGACACTGTGTCCTTTGTTTCTGACAAACCCTACAGAATAGTTATTACGGGAAGAATCAAGCATTTTATTTCAGCGTTTGGGGAGCATGTTATTAGCAAAGAAGTTGAAACAGCATTGAAAAATGTAATTAATTCAACTCCAATTGAAGTTCGTGAATTTACGGTAGCACCTCAAATAAACCCAAACTCAGGTTTACCATATCACGATTGGTTAATTGATTTTAAAACACCACCCAAGAACATTAAAGAGTTTTCAAAAGCACTTGACATCGAGATGAGAAAACAAAATATATATTATGATGATTTAATAAAAGGAAAAGTCTTAAAACCAATCAATATTTCTCTCGTAGTAGAGCGTGGTTTTGAAAGTTATATGAAAAAAATAGGAAAACTTGGAGGGCAAAACAAAGTGCCAAGATTAAGCAATGATAGAAAAATAGCAAATAGACTATCTCTAAAAACTAATCATGTTTAAGCCAAAAAAAATAAGTTTTGTTTACACTTTGCCAACTTCGTTTGTGATAAAAGATATAGAAACTTTAAAATCAATAGGGCATCAAGTTTTTGAAATAGCATCTCCCCCATTAAAAAATATTTTTCTTTTTTCAATTAACAGAATTAAAGAACTTTTAAAAGGGATTTTTGTTATACCAAGATCAAATTGTATTGTAATCTGGTTTAGTGACTATCATGCATTTATACCGTTAATTATTTCAAGAGTTTTCTCGGTTAAAAGCATCATCATGGTTGGAGGCTATGATGCTGTATCCGATCAAGAGATCAATCATGGAGTTTTTTCAAAAAACAATTTAAGGCAAAAAATTGTAAAAATGAATTTTAAATTAGCATCTCAAATATGGGTAGTAGATGAGACTTTATCAAAGGGATGTAAGAATGCTTTTTTACAGAATAAGATAAATTCAGGACTTATTAATTGGATGCCTAAAATTGAAAAAAAAATTAAAATTGTCCCCACGAGCTATTCTTCAAGTTTTTGGAAACGATCACTTTTAAAATTACCGAAAACAGTTTTAACTGTTGCTAATTTTAATGACTCTAGAGTTTTAAAGCTAAAAGGGATTCCTCTAATATTAAAATTAGCCAGTGAGCTTCCAAGTTTTAATTTTAGGGTTGTAGGGTTAAAGTCTGAAAGCATAATCCCCTTGGACATTAGGCCATCAAATGTTGAGCTTATTAAAACAAAAAATAAAACAGAATTAAGAGATTACTTTTCTGAAAGTCAATATTATATTCAAGCATCAAGACTTGAAGGACTACCGAACTCTCTTTGTGAGGCAATGCTATGTGAATGCATTCCAATTGGGAATGCGGTTTTTGGAATACCAAAAGCAATTGGGAATACAGGGTTTTTATTTAATGGAATAAAAGATATTGAGCAAATAAAACTTTTTCTAAAGGGTAAGCATGATAAAACAGGAATAGCAGCTCGTCAAAACATAATAGATCTTTTTAATGAAGAAAAAAGAGTTAAGGAGTTTAAGAAAATATGAATAAAAATCAGAGAGGTTTTTTATCCTATTCAAAATCAAATAACTTGGGAGACTATATTCAAAGTATAGCTGCAAAAGAATTAATTGGTAAAAAATTCATTAATGTAGATAGAGAAAAACTAAATATTTACCCTGGCCCATCATTAAATTTAATAATGAATGGATGGTTTATGGAAAATTCAAAAAACTGGCCGCCAACAAAAAATATAAAACCTTTAATTATTTCATTTCATTTAAATCCAACAGCAAAAAAAAAGATGCTAAGTAGTTCAGGAATTGAATATTTTAAAAAACATGAGCCCATTGGTTGCAGAGATACTTATACTCAAAAAATTTTATCTAAAAGAGGAATTAAGGCATACTTTTCTGGCTGTTTGACCCTTACCTTACAAAACAAGAATAAAGATTATAAAAAAGAGGGAATTCTCGTTATGAGCGCCCTAGAAAGAATGAATCCAAAAATTAGCATGAATAATATTTTTATCCAATTGGCTAAGTTCCCTAAAAAGTATTATAATTATAAAAAATCAAAAAGAAAACTTGAAGCCTTTATTTCAGATCAAAAACCTTTAAAAGTTATAACGAAATCTCAAATTGTTGATATAACCCAACATACTGAGCAAGAAAAATTCTTATTAGCACAAAAACAATTGGATATGATTTCTAAATCTAAGCTTGTAATTACATCTAGAATACACACGGCTCTTCCTGCAATTTCTCTCGGAACAAAAGTTATTTTTTTAACTGATGGGCTTGACCATATTAATCAAAAAAGCAGGCTAGAGGGGTTGTCTGATTATTTTTATTGTTGTAAAACAAGCGATTTAAGTAATTTAAAATTAAATGAAATACTTCCTAAAAAAAATCATGAAGAAATTTCAAAAAACCTAACAGAAAAGGTTAATCAATTTTTTAGCCAGGACAAGTAAAAACTTATATTTGAAAAAAAAATCATGAATATTTTAGTTATTGGGTCAGGTGGTCGTGAACATACATTTTGCTGGAAATTAGCTCAAAGCCCAAAATGCAAAAATCTTTATGTTTCTCCCGGCAATGCAGGAACATCAGAAATAGCGACTAATCTTGCAATTTCTGTCACTGATTTCGAATCTATTAAGGAAGCGGTAATAAAGTATGATATTGAAATGGTAATTGTAGGCCCTGAAGCTCCATTAGTCGGAGGAATTAAAGAATATTTTGAATTAGACGATAAATTAAAGCTAGTAAGTTTAATTGGACCAGACAGTAAAGCTTCAAAACTCGAAGGAAGCAAGTCCTTTGCTAAAGCATTCATGAACCGTCACAATATTCCAACGGCTAAACATTCTGAATTTACCTCCAATTCAATTGAAAAAGGCCTTCGTTTCTTGGAAACCATGAGCCCTCCATATGTTTTAAAAGCAGACGGGTTAGCTGCAGGGAAAGGAGTTTTGATTATTGATGATATTAATGAAGCAAAATCAGAGCTTAAGTCCATGTTAATAAACAAGAAGTTTGGTCAAGCATCTGAAAAAGTTGTTATTGAAGAATTTCTAGATGGAATAGAATTATCATGTTTTGTGTTAACAGACGGCGAAACAGGAATAACACTTCCAATGGCGAAAGATTATAAAAAAATAGGAGAGAAAGATAAGGGCTTAAACACTGGAGGAATGGGAGCAATTTCGCCTGTTCCATTTGCAGATGAAAAGTTTATAAAAAAAATTAATGACCGAATCATAGAACCAACATTATTAGGATTTAAGAAAGATAATTTACCATATCAAGGATTTGTTTTTATTGGATTAATAAATGTCAATGGAGACCCTAAGGTTATAGAATACAACGTGCGAATGGGAGATCCTGAAACAGAGGTTGTCATCCCTAGAATTAAAAATGATTTAGTTTCTCTTTTTGAAGCAACTGCAAATAAAACCTTAAGTAAAATAAAACTTGAAATAGATCCAAGAATTGCGTCAACGGTTATGTCAGTTTCAGGAGGATATCCAGAAGAGTATGAAAAAGGACATGAAATTGAGGGAATAAGTGATATCAAAGACACTTTGGTTTTTCATTCGGGAACCACCATTAAAGACAAAAAAATAATCACATCTGGAGGAAGGGTAATTACGGTCACAGGACTAGGAGACAACATGTCTGAAGCATTAAAAAAATCATATGAAGGACTTCAAAAAATAAACTACAAAGGAATGTACTATAGAAAGGATATTGGATTTGATTTATAAAAAAGAATGAGCTGAAGGATCTTTATTTTCCTCACCTCTTTCATCAAAACCCTTAAGTTGATTAATCCAGTAAGCAGCTGCACAGATCCCCGAAAATAAGAAAACCCAAGTCATAGCATTAGCTATCCACCAATTATCTAACTCAAGTTGTCTTAAAAAATTAAAAGGAACAAACAGAACTTCTTCAAACACATAGGCGATTGCTTCAAAAAAATTTTTCATCATGATTAGATTCTTTATCTTACAAATATAATAAAAGAGAATATGCTCACAAAGCTATACAGCAAATCTTCTTATTTAGCTAGTATATTATCATATATATATTTGACTGTTGTTGTAATATTCAAAATAAGAGAAAATCACAATTCTCAAATAAACGAACCTTCATTAACAAATTACTTCGTCTTTATAGTTTTATTTATGATGATGCTTCAGGGCTATAACAGGTGGATAAAAAATTCTGCTAAAAATGATGGAATTAATACAACAGAAAGGCCAATTATTTATTTGCTTTTATTCCCAGCACTAGTTTCTTTTATGCCATATGAAATAATGAACTTAGAGTGGGTTCTTGGCGGATACTTTTTATTTCTAGCAACTAGAAAATATAGTTTATCAATAGATAATATAAAAGAAGAATCTCTAATAGAAGTTGGAATACTTATTAGTTTTTCCATTTTGTTCACGCCCTATTTCATAATATATTTAGCTTTAATGGTAGTAAGAATTTTCCTAACAGGTAAATTCACGCTTAGTAAAATTATTGCAGTTGTTTTGCCAACAGCTTTAACATGGTTTATGGCACTAACAATCAATACATTTTCAACACTTAACACACCTTTTTATAAATTAATTAATAGTGAAAAAGATTTTTATTTTCAAATAACAAACAGCATCCAAGGAGTTGGTTTAATAACTTTAAGCATAATTGCTTTATTAACATTAGTGTTTGTCAACAAAAAAAACTTATATAAACTAGAGAGAAACACACACTATAGTAGGATAACACTTTTCGTTGCTCATTTATTGGTAATTAGTTTTATCAGATCTCCAGAAACTTTAATGATATTAACAGTATCAATATTGTATGGATTAGAGCTTTTAATTAGGGTAACGCAGAAAATGATCTTGAAAGAATCTTTTTTAGTAGCCATCTTGTTTTTTTCTGCCTTGAACATATATTATTCTTTTTGATTCCATCTAGCAAATAGTATCTTTGATTAAATTATGTACTTAAGAAAATCTAAATCTGTGAACTCAAACAGCATAAGTAAAAAAGCTCTTGACATTTTTAATAATGTAATTGATCAATACCATGTTTTAAATTCCGTAGATCAACTATTTAAAAACCCTTTCCTTACAAATACTTTTGATCATCTATTATATAGAAAAAATTGGATTGATACGGTTCAATGGCATTATGAAGATTTAATAAGAGACCCAAATATCGATCCAAAAAAAGGTATGGAACTTAAAAGAAAAATTGATTCATCGAATCAAGACAGAACTGATATGGTCGAGTATATTGATAGTTATTTTCTTGACAATTACAAAGATGTTGAAGTATTAAAAAATGCAGAAGTCAATTCTGAAAGTCCAGCATGGGCAATTGATAGACTTTCAATTCTGGCATTAAAAATATATCACATGGAAGAACAAGTAAATCGAAAAAATGCATCTGAGAAACATAAAATAGCCTGCAAATCCAAGTTAAATATTTTATTAGATCAAAAAACTGATTTATCAAACGCAATAGATTCATTATTAGATCACATTTCTAAAGGTAAAAAATACATGAAGGTCTATAAGCAAATGAAAATGTATAATGATGAGGAATTAAACCCTGTCCTCTACAAGGACGGAAAGTAACTGAATGAAACGAGCTAAAAAAGTATTGATACTTCGCTTTTCTTCTTTTGGAGACATAGCCATTATGATACCGGTACTTAGAGCTTTATCCAAGCAATATCCAAATGTTGAATTTAATTTAGCTAGTCGACCTAAAATGGCTCCGCTATTTGAAGAGTTTGTTAATATTAACTTCATATCTCTTGATATAGAAAATGATTATAAAGGTTTAAATGGAATATATAAACTTTTTAAAATCCTTAAACTTATCAAGCCAACTCATATAGCTGATCTTCATTTTGTTATAAGAACAAGAGTAATAGGTTTGCTTTTTAAAATACTGGGATATAAGGTTAAAAGTATTGATAAAGGAAGAAGACAAAAAAAAGCTTTAACAAGAATTAGAAATAAACACTTTGAACCTTTAACACCTACTGTTTTTAGATATTCAAAAGTTTTTTCAAAACTTGGATTTTCTATTGACATTACTAAAAATGAATTATCTCATAATAATTCTTTACCAGAAAAACTGAAAGAAGTTTTTTATTCAGATAAAAAAAAATGGATAGGAATAGCTCCTTTTGCTTCTTTTGAAGGAAAAACATATCCTTTAGATTTAATGCAGCAGGTCATAGTTTTTTTACAAAGAGACTATAAAATATTTTTGCTGGGTGCTGGAAAAAAAGAAGAAGATCTTTTATCCGTTTGGACAAAAGCTTATTCAAATTGCTGGAACGCATCAAAGGAATTAGACTTTAAAGAACAACTTAAGGCCTTTCCTTTTTTAGATCTTATGATTAGTATGGACAGTTTAAATGGACACTTAGCTTCAAATGCAGGGGTCCCAGTAATTACCCTTTGGGGACAGACTCATCCATATGCCGGTTTTGCTCCATTTGGCCAACCAGAAGACAATTCAATTTGCTCAGATCGTATTAAATATCCTGGAATACCTACTTCTATTTATGGAAAAAAAATACCTAGGGGTTATGAAAATGCCTTTAGAACTATTTCTCCAAAAGCTGTGATTGAAAAGGCTATAGAAATTTTAGAAGAAAACAACAATTAAACATCGTCAAAATCAACCTTAAGGTATTCTTGTTGAGATTCAGCTTGGCAAGTTAATATTAGCCCATCTTCAATTTCTTCTTCTGTAAGTATTTGATTAGCTTTCATTTTGGCACTTCCAGCTACAACTTTTGCGATACAACTACTACATATCCCACCTTGACAAGAGTAAGGAACATCAATGTCTGATTCAATTGCCGCCTCTAAAACTGTTTTTCCTGAAATATCTCCTATTTGATACACTTCACCATCATAAACAATATCTAATTTTGAATTTTTTTTTTCAGTTTCAGCAATATTTTTTTGACTGGTTGTAAATAATTCATAAAAAATCTTGTCTTTTGGTATTTTCTTTGTCAATAAATTATCTGAAATAGAATAAATCATTGACTCTGGTCCACAAATAAAATACTTGTCAGCAATTCCATATTGATTTTCATAATAACTTATAATAGACTCATCAATTCGTCCAAACTTACTTTCCTTCTCATTTGATTGACTGTAAACATTAATGACTTTTAATCGCTCAGAATACAGAACCTTTAAAGCGTTTATCTCTGAGGAAAACATTTCCTTTGAAAGAGATTTATTTCCATAGATTAATCTAAATTCATTCTTAATATTTGCAGCTAAAACTGACTGAGCAATTGATAAAATAGGAGTGATACCACTTCCAGCTGCTATTCCTGTTATGATTTCTTTTCCAGAATTAGATTTATAACAAAACCGGCCCTCTGGATAACTCACGTTGATTAAATCTCCTTTTTTAATTTTATCGACAGCATAACTTGAAAACACCCCCCCTTGAACCTTCTTAATACCAACTCTTAAAGACTCATTAGGGCCTGAACATATAGAATATGATCTTCTAACTTTTATATTATCAATAATTATTTCTAAAGAAAGATATTGGCCAGAAATAAAATTATATTTTTTTTTAAATTTCTCTGGTATTTCGAATGATAAAGCGACAGAATCTGATGTGAGATTATCAATTTCGATGACTTTTAAAAGATTAAAATTAGACATGTAGCTTATAAATAAAATTATTTGAATAATTCAAAATTACATCATTTTAATAAATAAAAACTCTAAATAATGATCTATAAAATATAGTTGTCTAAAGCAATTAAGTATGTATATTGCGACAATTCTGAATAAAATCATGACAGGTAAATTTCTTGAACTTAAATGGAAGCAGTTTTCAAGAGCCCCTCAATTCGGAGCTAAATTAGCAGTTAAAGTTTTAATAGGATTTTTTATAACCTATTTCTCGCTTGCAGCAATTTTTTTTAGTGGAATTTCCGTTTTTTTATTAGAAAAAGAATTTCCTGATCAATCCCCTTTATCAATAGTAAACAGTTATCTGTTATATTATTTTATTTTTGCCTTCATAGTTAGATATTTTTTTCAAGCTCTTCCTACAAATGAGATACAACAGCTATTAATAACGCCAATAACTAAAAAATATATAATTCTAAACACAATATTAAAGTCTACGTTTTCAATTTACAATTCTTCCCCAATATTTTATTTTTTACCATTTGCAATTGTTTTTATTTTTTCAGGAGGCCCAGGAGATGAAGTCGAATTTTCAAGAAGAAGCATTTTGGGTATTTTTTCCTGGTGGGTTTGTCTCCAAATGATTACATGGATGTTGAATAATTTAGTTTTTCTAGTAAATAAAAATAGTTCAATTTTAAAAACAATTATCGGCGTTGTGTTTTTTTTATACGCTTTTCAGAAATTTAATTATTTTGATATTTTCACTTTTTTTGGTTTTGGACTTGACAAAATATACTCCAATCCAATTTATTTATTTATTGTTTTTTTTAGTCTTGCCGCTTCTTACTTCTTGCTATTTAAATTCTTAATTAAAGAATGCTATTTAGACAAGGGACTCTCAAAAGGTAAAGAAAAAATAATAGGAGAAAAGTTAACATTCTTAAATCGCTTTGGGAAACTAGGATCATTAATAAAAAATGATATAAGATTGATTATTAGAAACGCGAGGGCAAAACAAGTTGTGCTCATGTCATTTTTATTTTTATTTTATGGGGTAATATTTTTTACGCCAGACCTTTACAAAGAAAGCGGAGCGTTATTAATGTTTGCTTCTCTATTTATAACAGGAGGGTTTATGATGACTTTTGGACAATATATTCCTTCATGGGATAGCGAATATTACCCTCTTTTAATGGTTCAAAACCTTTCTTACAAAAAATACTTAGAGTCTAAGCTAGTTTTAATGATTGCAGCAACAGTTATAGCTACTATCCTTTCCCTTCCATACCTTTACTATGGATTAAAAATATACAGTATGATAATAGCAGGTGCTTTTTTTAATCTGGGATTAGGAGGATACATCACGATTATTTCAGGAGTATTAAATAAAAGTCCTTTAAAATTAAATGTAAAGGCTAAAGCTTTTGAAAACACTCAGGCATTTAGTATTACTCAGTTTCTTTTTGTTCTTCCTAAAATGGGATTACCAGTTTTAATTTATTGGGTAGGGCAATTTTTATTTACAGAAGAAATAGGAATTTTATTAGTGGGACTATTTGGGGTGTTAGGGATAACCTTACACAGTCTAATAATTAGTCAAATTGAGAAGGTGTTTAAAAAGCATAAATATAAAACTCTAGAAGCATATCAAACAAATAATTAAAATGATTAACATAAAGGATCTATCAAAAATCTACTCTGGAAAAACTGTACTTAATATTTCAAGCCTTGAAATTGCTAAAGGCTCTTGCTTTGGACTAGTAGGAAATAATGGTGCCGGAAAAACAACTCTTTTTAGTTTACTTTTAGATTTGGTTGAGCCCACTTCAGGAGACATACTAAATCAGGGAATTAAAGTTTCTAAAGATGAGTCTTGGAAGGCCAAAACAAGCGCATTTATAGATAGCACTTTCATAATTGGATATTTAACGCCTGAAGAATATTTTGAATTTATAGCACAATTAAGAGGCGTTAAAAATGAAACATTAAAGGATTGGCTTGAGCAGTTTTCTGGCTTTTTTAAGGATGAAATTTTGAATCAAAAAAAATATATTAGAGACCTATCTAAAGGGAATCAAAAAAAAGTTGGAATTACAGCCTCTTTTATTGGTTTACCCGAACTGGTTATTCTTGACGAACCCTTTTCAAGTTTAGATCCCAGTTCACAAATTCTTCTTAAGAAATTAATACAAGAGTTCGTCAAGAATGATCAAACTACTTTTTTAATTTCTAGTCATGATTTAAGTCACGTTACAGAAGTATGTAACCGTATAGTTTTACTTGAAAAAGGTCAGATCATCAAAGACATTGAAACTAATAAAGCCACACTTAAAGAACTTGAGAGCTATTTTACTCTTTAAACCTTTTTAATTTATAATAAAAAGCTGCTTTTTTAGTTATAAGAAAAAAGCCATTTTGAAATACTTCTACAGGCCATTTTACTTTTCTCTTACTTTTTGTTTAATAATAGCTTCTTGTTCAACTCAAAAAAATCGATTTTTAAACAAACAATACCATAGTATTAATACTAAATACAATGTTGTTTTTAATGGAAAAGAGGCCTTAAAAGTAGGAGAAGACATTTTAAATGCCACTATAGAAGATAATTTTTTTGAAATAATTAAAACAGATCCTATTCTTTTAAAAGGAGAAAATTTTGATGACAATACAATTGTGCCTGGGTTTGATAAAGCAGAAGAAAAAGCAGTTAAAGCTATTCAAAAACACTCAATGAACATAGAAGGAGCTCAAAAAAACTCATATATTGATGAAGCATATTTACTCTTAGGAAAAGCACGCTATTATGACAGAAGATTTTTCCCCGCTATAGAGGCGTTTAATTTTTTATTAGACAACGGTACGGATGAATCAGTTTATATTGAAGGAAGAATTTGGAGAGAAAAAACAAATATTAGATTACAAAATAATCAAATAGCGATAAACAACCTTAGGCCTTTAGCCAGACAACTCATTAATAAGAACCACCTATATGGACAAGCAAACGCAACATTAGCACAAGCTTTTATTAACTTGAAAGAGGTTGATTCAGCAAATTATTATATGATTAGAGCTGCAAACCATGAGAAGAACCAACTAAGAAAAGTAAGGTATGCATATATTGCCGCCCAGCTTTTTGAGACTAAGGGATCAAAAGACCTAGCCCTTTATTACTATAACTCAATAGTTGAATTAAATTGGCAAGCGCCAAGAAAGTTTTGGATTAATGCAAAAATAAATTCGTTAAGACTTTCTCATGAAAAGGAAGACACACAATTTGTTCAGCCAATTGAGGAGCTATTAAAAGTTTATGAAAACAAGATGTTTTCTCATAGTCTAAATAGAGCCATAGGGGAGCATTATTTGTCCAAAAAAAATGATAGCCTAGTTAAAATATATTTAACAAAGTCACTTAAGAGTATGGGGATAGACAACTCTACTCGAAAAGCAAACTATAGAGACTTAGCAGATCTTAATTTTAAAAATAAAAATTATCTTTTAACAGGCAACTATCTAGACAGCCTGATCCCTTTATTACCTTCAGAAGGAATTATTAAAAATAAAACTCAAAGAGAACGTGATAATCTTTCGGATGTTATATATTTTGAAAATCAGTTTAAAAACACGGATAGTTTATTAAGTCTTTTAAGCCTTAATAAAGCTGAGCAAATTAAGTTTTTTCAAGAATTTTTAACAAATAAAAGAGAAGCAGAACTTAAAAAACTTGAGACTCTTAGTGAAGAAAAAAAGGGTAACTCATTTTTAAAAATAAAATCCCCCTCATCATTTTATTTTTATAATCCAAATTTAGTCCTGAAAGGAAAACAGTATTACGCATCAACTTGGGGTAAAAGACCAAACATTGATAATTGGAGGAATAAGATTCAAGCACAATATAAAAACACTTCTTTTCAAAAAAATAAAACTAAAAATGATTATAAAATTTCAAAAATAGAAATTGAATCTGTTGATTTTTATATTAATCAAATACCTAAATCAACGGGTATAATGGATAGTTTAAAACAACAAAACCATCAAGCAGCTTTAAAGCTGGGATTGATTTATAAAGAAAAATATAAAGATAAGGAGCTCTCTATCAAAAACTTAAAATATCTTATAGACAATGAAGCATCTCCTGTCTTTTTATCTCCAGCATTGTATCATTTATATAAAATTTATCTTGATGAATCAAATGAATTAGCAAATGATTATAAAAGAAAATTAATCAGCAAATTTCCAGAATCTGTTTACTCAAAGGTTCTTCAGAATCCAGACAATTATGTTTTAGGAGAATTAAGAACGCCTAAATCAATGTATTTAAAAGTATTAAAGAAACACTTAGAAGGAAATTATTCCGAGGCATTATCAATAATGGAAAGTATAAAGGTTTTATTGACAGGATCAAAGTGGGAACCAAAAGCAATGTTTTTAAAAGCTCAAATCCTTGGAAGATTAAACGGAAAAAAGGCCCTGGAAGAGCAACTTGCAATTATCATTAAAGATTATCCAAACTCAAAAATCGCAGTTAAAGCTAAAACAGATCTAGAGAATATTAATAAAAGCTTCAAGGAACAAACAAAAACATTAGCACAGTTTAAGTGGGTTTTTCCTTATAAAAAAGATTCAAAATTTGATCCAAACCAATTAATAGACAGTCTAAACATTAACATAAATCAACTTCAAACTAAAAACTGGAGAATAACAAACGATATTTATAATAGTGATTATCAATTTATTGTCATACACGGTATAAAATCTAAACTTGAAATTGACAGCATTAAGCAAAAACTTCCCCAAACTACATTGAAATTATTAGATTCAAATAATTTTGTAACTTTATCGGCCCAATTTCGAAAGATTTTTATTGAAAAATCCTGGCCAAGGGTAAATTAAAAGTATTATGAAAAACACAGAAATTAACGGTCAATACAGCCGAATAGAAAAGAGCACTAGATTTAACGGAGATATTGTTTCCGAGGCAGATTTTAGAATTGATGGAGCTTTAGAAGGAACAATTAAAACTTCGGGAAAGGTTATTGTGGGAAAAGAAGGAAAAGTAAATGGGAGCTTAGAGTGTGAAACAGCCGATGTTGAAGGAGAAATTAAAGGCTCTTTAAAGGTTAAAAATATACTTTTCCTAAAATCGACAAGTAACATAGAAGGAGATGTTCTTATTGGCAAACTTATTGTTGAGTCAGGAGCTACTTTTAACGCTAATTGCTCAATGAAGTCTCAAGAAGACAATCAGATTAAGCCACTCTCTGGATTTACAAAAAACCATGAAAAAACAGCCTAATAAGTGGCTTGTATTCTCTGGTCTTGCTTTTCAGATCGGCATATTGATGTATCTTATGATTCATTTAGGCCTATGGATTGAATCTAAGATTTTACTTCCTAGCAAATTGCCTTCTATTCTGTGTTCTTCAGCTGGACTAATCATAATAATATATTTAATACAAAAACAAAGTAAGAATCTTAATTTGTAAGTGAAATGATTAAAGCTTCATTAAAATTTTTGATTAAGACCATTTTTTTTTTAGTTCCTCTTTTTTTTGCTCATCTACTTACCACGTATTATATTTTTGATTTTTTATGGCCGCCAAATATTATAATCTGTTATGTGTTTAATATTACCCTAGCTATAATTATATACTCAGGAACATTTTTTTTTTCATTATCAAGTAGCTCGAATACAATTTTGTTTTATTGCACTGGTACTCTATTCAAGATTTTTTTATTTTTATTTTTTTTATATCCCAAATTTACTTTTGATGGAGAGATTCAAAATATAGAATTTTTAACGTTTTTTATTCCATATTCAGCTTGTTTAATAATTGAAATATATGAACTTTTAAGGTTTTTAAACTCAAGAGAATAAGGTCAAATAGCTTTAATAAAAATATATACCAAAAGTGCTTTAATATTTTTTGTGAATGACCTACATTTGCAATGCGCAAAAAACAAACTAATTTTTA
>CAJJCT010000005.1 GCA_905182735.1 Candidatus Marivariicella framensis | reverse complement strand
CTTATATTATGCCCTTTAGCACTACAGAAAGTTTCTAAGGCACTTTTAAGATTCATAAAGGTTCTTACCGTTGCTTCTGATTTGCCTCGCTTGACATCAATCATATGAAGCAAGTGTTTTTTTAATGTTGTGCTGCTTCCAAGTGAATCTGTGTATTCTGCTCCTTTGTATTGTTCTTCTAATTGTTGATGGACTGCATCAAGAAGTTTTTGGTTATGTAAGTTTTGTTTCTTCTTTTCATTTGTATCAGCACGATAATAAAATAATATGTCCTTATATCTTGGTCTTTTGGGATTGTTCCAATTTGGTGAATTGATATAAAATTTTGGATACCACTGCCCTTTAAATTTCTTGCTTTCTGATCTGATTTTTGTGTATGAAATAGATGCCATAATGTGTACGGTTTTGTACGGCATAATTATTCGTACAATATTCGTACAATAAATATACAAATAATATATCAATCAAAGGAAATCAATATCAATGTAAAGTATTATATTTAGTGGACTATAGAAGGGAAAGGAAGCTAAAGGATTACAGGACTACATATTCTACAATAATTTGACCTAAATTCCAAGATGGCACATAGTAATTGTAAGGAGTATATTCAAGAATTTCTTTAAATATTCGGTTTTGTAGAACAGAAGAATTTCCAGTTATAACAGTTAGTGAAAATGATCCTTGATTTTTTTTTTGATCAAGTTCATCTCGAACCATCTCCATAGCTTCCTTGTGACGAATTCCATGAAGATCTATCTTATCGAAACCCTTTGATGAATTGAACATTATATTTTTTATTACAAATATAATGGGGTATTAATTAAATTAGCATTTTTAAATCTAATTATGAATACTGAAAAAATTAATTGGCAATTTGTTTCTGTTTTAAACTTTCTCACAATAATTTATTTAAGTTTTTTTATTATGCCAGGCAGTGATGAATTTTCTCCAATCATTCCTCACCTAGATAAAATCGGACATTTTATTCTTTATGGTTTTCAGGCTGTAAGTTTATCCATGTATTTTAGAAAATATTTTTTTGAAAATCCAAATACTATTGTTTTTACAATTTGTTTAATTGTTGGTGTAATTATTGAGTTTTCACAACCAGTTTTAACCAATAATCGTGTTTTTGATTTTTTAGATATAATAGCTAATTTATCCGGAGTATTGACAAGTCTAATTATATTGAAACTTTTAATTAAGAAAAGAGACAAATGAGAAACTTAAAATACATTTTTGTGATTAAAGGAATCCATTCGCTGAGGGTATTCTAGATATTTTTCGAACTTAATTTTATAGATTTTAACTGATTCATTCCTTCTACAAAAATAGTCCAAACAATAAATATTTCATTATTGATTATTTCTAACTGAGGGACTCCTGTATTTCTTCCTCCATCAATTTTAGATATTGTAATTGGCTGCGAAATCCTTCTGTTTACTGAAACTTTTTTAATTCTTAAATAGGTTCCAGCATCGTCAACCTCCATATAACTAACTATTGCCTCATCATCATTTAGAAAAGCAATATCCACTCTTCCTATGGCATTAACATCATTAATTTTTATTGGTTTATCAAATGAAGCTCCATTATTTTTTGAAAATGAAACGTTAACCAAAGGATTGCCATTAGATGCAGTAAACCATGCGATAGCAAGATTTTTTGAGTTAGAAGCAACTTTAGGTCCGTTTACAGGACATCCATTAATTATCCAGCCATCGTTATGAACTGGATTGGGATCTTCCCAAACCCCATTTATGTTTCGCACACTATAAACATCCCTTACTTCTTTATCACTTCTGTCCCTGTAAACAACAATTGGACCATCACTGGTATTCGCTATTGATGTCTGGCAACAATCACAGGCTGCTGCATCGAGTTCACTTTCATTTATAATATCTCCAGTGTTAGAGATTTCAGCAAAACGAATCGTCATTGGTTTGTGCTCCCCATCAGATTTTTTTTCTATTGTATTTCTTCCGTCTAACCAGGTTACGAAAAATCCTTTTTTATTAGGGATAATACTTACAAAACCGTGTTCTGCTTTTACACCATCAGTGTTTAATAAAAAGTCTTCTTTTATTTTTTCTCCAGTTAGTTTTCGAAGATTCAAAAGGACATCATAAGTGTATGTTCCAGAATCTGATTTCTTTAAATAGCTCGTAAGTATTAAATCCTCGTTAATTGCATGAGCTGGAAAATCAGCCCAATTAACAAACCAGTCAGAGCCATCAGCAATTTTTTGAGGTTCAATCCATTTTCCATTTTTAAGTTGACTAAAATGCAAAGAGGCATTATTATCTTGTTCAGAAGATATCCATGATAATGATAAAGTTCCATTGTAAGAAACTAAATTAGGTTGTGCATTATTATTGTGATATGATAGGGGAATATCTTCAATAAAAATTTCTTTTGTTGTGCAAGAAATTAAAGTGAGTATACAGAAAAGTAAATTTACTTTTTTCATATTAAAGTGCTTTTAATTTATTTATCATTTTTTCGGAATCCCAAACAACTGTTCCGACTATAGTTTCAATTTTTATTCCTTTCTCATTGAAAATATATGATGTAGGTAAAGAATAGACACCAAATATTTCATTTGAACCAACAGATTTTAAAAAATTAAAATCATATTTCTTATCATTTTTAAACTTAGAGATTTTTGAAATATTTTCATCAGAAACTAGTAAAAATTTATAGTTATAATCTTTTAAAACCTGTTGTGCTTTAATCATACCCGGCATTTCTTTAATGCATGGACTACACCAAGTAGCCCAATAATTAATTATAACCTTTTTTCCTTTGAAGGATGTTAAATCAACTTTTTTGTTTTTTAAATCGACAAAAGAGGCTTTGAGTTGCAAGGATTCAATGTCAGATAACTTTTTGTTTTGAGTAATATCAGAATCGCATTTAAAAAAAACACACAAACAAATTATAATGACCAATTTTTTAATAAAATCCATTTTGTAATATAATGATTTTATAAATGGAGGATAAAGCCGTATTAAAATTGTTTTTTCTTTAGTTAAGTTCTTCTTTAAAAAGAAGCCAAAATATAATTTCTAATTTTTCTTATTCTTTGCTTTTCTCGCAAGACGTTTTGCTTTTCTCTCTGCACTAAGTGCTTTTCTTTCCTCTTTGGTCATCGGGGGTGGTGAATTCCATAGATTCTGAGAACTTTCATATTCAGCGTCAGTAACTTCAGTTTTTAAAATAATAACTCCAGCGCCACCTAGAGAGCCGTATTTGTTAGCGCTAGCTAGACCTCTTAAAACCTCTAAATAACGCACTTGCGAAATATCGAGAGGTGGAGGAGAATTATAGATCATCCCATTGACTTCCCATATAACTGCATCTGAGGATTTAAATGATTGTCTTCCTCTTATTGAAATATTCTTATTACCTCTTGAATCTGTTTTTATTTTTGATCCAGCTATTCTTCCTGCAATAACCTCAACCAAATCTCTACCAGAAACTATTTTCATATTTCTTAGTGAGTTGGTTTTTTTATCCTTACCAATGATATTTTTAACATTATTCATTGTAATATTTACTGTATATGTAGATTGATCAAAAGTTAGAGACTGTCCTGAAAAACCAACTTTAGAAAATAGTAAATTACCCTTTTCGTTTGTTGTCAATGAAAATGCTCCATTAGATTCAGTTAAGGCTTCACTTTTACTTCCCTCAACGATTACTTTAACTCCCATCAAAGGTTTGTTATCAGCGTCTACAACAGTACCAGTAATTTTTTTTTGGGCATTCAAAAAAACTGGAATAAATAAAAGGATTAGTAGTAATTTTTTCATTTTAATTAATGTGTGTTTTAAATAAATAACTATTTCTTTGACAAGAAAATTTAATAAAGGTTTAAAATTCTTTATTAGATTTACATATAAACACAAAGATATTTTTAATTTAATTAAAGCTTATGTTTTTATAATTAAAAGTTTATTCAATGAAAGTTAGTTTCCATAAGGCTTTATTACAAAAAAGATTTCCTCTAGCAATAAGTCGAGGAGTTCATGGTGACTCCTATAATGTTTTTGTAAGAGTTGAAAAAGAGGGTATTATTGGCTGGGGTGAATCTGCACCTGGAAGAAATGAGGGAGCTCAAAATCCAGAACAAGTGATTTCAGAACTTCAAAGACTTGTTGAAACTAATATTAATGATAAGTCAATTTCTGAAATAGAATATATCAGTCGTGAATTAAAAACCTCTCCTTGTTCATATGCAGGTTTAGATATAGCTCTATGGGATTGGAAAGCTAAAAAAGCAAACATGCCACTTCATGATTTACTTGGATTACCGCTCCCTAAATCAAAAACATCCGTAACTCTTGGAATCATGAGTCCTGAGTCTGCTAAAGACAGAATTCCTCTTTTATTTGATGGAAGTTCGGCAAAGTATCTTAAAGTTAAATTAGGATCTCCAGAAGGAATTGACGCTGACAAAAACATGTATAACCAAGTTTTAGAAAGTATAAAACCATACAATATTAGTCTTCGAGTTGATGCAAATGGGGGGTGGGATACTGAAAAGGCAAAACACATGATCGAATGGTTGTCAAAAAGAGAATGTGATTATGTTGAACAACCTTTAGCTGAAGGAAAGGAAAAAGATCTTAAAACATTATATGAAAATAGATTATTACCAATATTTGTTGATGAATCATGTCGATTTTCTCAAAATATTATTGAGTATTCAGAATGGGTAGATGGAGTTAATTTAAAATTAATGAAGAGTGGAGGAATAACAGAAGGGTTGAGAGTTTTATCCACCGCTAAAGCTTATGGACTTGAAACAATGATTGGATGTATGAGTGAATCTTCTATCTCCATTTCTGCTGCAGCATCTATTTCTGGTCACATTGACCATATTGATCTTGATTCTCATTATAATCTTAAACCAGATCCAGCATCAGGAGCAAAAATGATTAATGGAGTCACAATGCCAAGAATAGCTCCAGGTCATGGAGCATTTTTAACGAATGAAAACCAAACATAATGCTGCATAGCTCCTCAAAAGTTGCCATATACATGGAAGGTCATTTATTCACAGAAAATGGTAAAATGGGTTATGGAGCCCTGAGGTATCTACCAAATCCAATTGTCGCTGTAATTGATTCTGAAAATACCGGAAAGAATACTAGAGATTGTCTTCCTATTAATAGAAGTGTTCCAGTTGTAGATAACCTTGATGCTGCTATTTTCCATGGAGCAGAAGTTCTTCTTCTTGGAATTGCAAATTCTGGTGGGAAAATTCCTGAATCGTGGTTTTCTATAATAGATAGCGCAATACTTAAAGGCTTATCAATTATTAATGGTCTTCACGATGAATTAGCTATAAAATATAAAAACTCATTGGCTAGTAATCAATGGATATGGGATGTTAGAATCCCACAGTTTATCCCCCAAATAGCAACAGGTAAGGCTCTTAAAATAAATAATAAGAGAATATTATGTGTAGGCACAGATATGGCTTCTGGTAAAATGACCACAAGTCTTGAGTTGAACGAGTGGGCTAAACAGAACAAAATTAAAAGTAGTTTTATAGCGACGGGTCAAATAGGAATTACAGTTACAGGAAATGGCATACCGCTGGATGCATATAAATTAGATCATGCCTGTGGTGCAGTTGAAAAAATAGTTATGGAAGAATCCAAAAGTGATTGGGTTTTTATTGAAGGTCAAGGATCATTATTACACCCAGGAAGTTCAGCCACTTTACCATTAATGAGAGGTAGTTGTCCCACACATTTAATCTTATGCCATCGGGCTGATTTGACTAATTTAAGACCCCCAGTAGAGCACGTAAAAATCCCTAATTTAAATGAAGTTATAGAGTTAAATGAATCACTGGTGAAAGCCTGTGGAGTCTTTCCAGAGACTAAGGTTGTTGGAATATCATTAAATACGGTTAAACTAGATTCTGTCTCCGCTCAAAAAGCAATTGATTTTTGGGAATCAGAAACCAACCTTCCGGTTACTGATGTTGTTCGTTTTGGTCCAGAAAAAATAGGTGTGGCAATAAAAAACAGCTAGTACCCTTTTTCTAAATTAATTTCGTTAATTAGGGTTTCACTCTTTAAGTTTCTTTTATAATTTTCTATTATTTGCTTTGCTCCAGCCTCAGCGTTTGTAACACTGGCTATATGCGGTGTTATTTTTATTTTCTTATTATTCCAAAGTGGACTTGAAGCAGGAAGTGGTTCTTTTTCAAAAACATCTAAAAATGCTCCAGTAAGAGATCCTTTATCAATAGCATTTATAATATCTGCTTCATTTTGAACTTTACCTCTTGCAACATTTATTAGGTAAGTAGGGTTTTGCAATTGATTAAAAAGTTTTTCAGATAGAAGATTATGAGTTTTCGGAGTATACGGAACAGTACAAACTAAAATATTTATTTTTTTTAAAAACGCACTCATTTGATCTCCAGAGAAACACCTGACACCATCTATTTGTTTTGGACTAGGACTATATCCATAAACTTCAAAACCAATATTTTTAAGTTTAATAGCAGCGTCCCCTCCAAGGTTCCCTAATCCAAGAACACCAATAGAGATGTTAATTTCAGGACTTAAATCATGATCCCAAATTTTATTTTTTTGATCTTCTATATATTTATCAAACTTTCGATGATATTGAAGAACAGCCATAATTATATAATTAGACATCGAAAAGGAAAGGAGAGGGTCTACTATTCTTGTAATTTTAATTCTCTTCGGAATGTCTGGGTCGGAAATTAGATGATCAACTCCTGCACCAAGAGAACAAATTAAGCTAAGATTCTTGAATTTTTTTAAAATCCCTCTAGGATGATTCCAAACTAGCGCAGTATCAATTAAATCTTTATTTTCAATACTTTCTAGTGATTGTATTTCCCAATCAGGTATTAATTTTTTAAAAATAGTAATCCATTTCTTTCTTTCTAATAAGGGACATATAAGAATTACATTTTTCATTGTTTACAAATTAAACGATTCTCAATAAAAAGACAAGTAACTATTATTTTATTTGCAGTTGTAATCTGCAGCTCTCGTTGCAATCTGTATTTGAGGTTTAACATTGACTTTATAGCCCAACGAATTAGCCCAACCTTTTGCAGCAGAAATTAATTTATTTGATTCATAAGCTTCATTATCGTTATAATCCATATCAATTTCAATATTTACTTTTATTTGTTGTTTTAACCATTCAGCAGTATCAATACTCAACTCTGCTTCATGCCACAACCTGCTCCACATATCTTTTATAATAATCTGTTTTCTCTTATTTAATATATAATGAACTCCTCTATTGCCTAACCTGTATGCAATAACAGTACAGTAAACAGTTTTTTTACCTAAATTTTGTGAATCGGCACCTATATGAATCTGTAGATAAGGAAATTCTTTTAATAGAGTCAGTGTGTGTTCTAGTGGATCAATTCTATTTCCTTTTATATCTTTGAAGATCAACATTGATTTTTTATAACACCTTCTTCAAGGTAATATTTTTTAGACTACAAAAACTTATGACATCATTAATCTTTACAATAATTAATACATCAATGATATTTTTTTGGGCTTTGATGATTTTTACCCCTAAGAGTAACATCACTCAGAAAATGATAAGCTACCCTTATGTACCATTAATTTTGAGTTTTGGTTATGTTTTTTTCTTAGGTCAAGTTCCTAATATATTTCAAGCAGATTTTTCATCATTGGATGGAATCCTAGAACTTTTCAAAAACTCTACACCAGAATCAGCTGCTGCTGGCTGGATACATTATTTAGCTTTTGATTTCTGGATGGGTGCATGGATACTTCAAAATGCTCAGAAAAGAAAAATATCTCATATAGTTATTATTATTCCTTTGACTTGTACTTTTATGTTGGGTCCTTTCGGAGTTCTTCTTTATGCGATTTTCTCAAAAGTGAGTTTAAAATTTAAAATCAATGAGTAATTCTTTTTTTTATTTTTCAATGGCAATTGGAGTTGCATTGGGATCCTGGGGAGCCTATCTAGCTGAAAAGAAAAATAGAAGTAGGCAATTAGGGTTCTTATTAGGCTTCTTTTTTGGAATTATTGGAATTTTAATACTAATATTATTGATTGAAAAAAAACCAAAGTCTTAACTTTAGTAATTAATAATCATTTTTATATTAAATACCATGAAATTAAAACTTATAACTTTTCTATTACTTTTTACTAGTTCTATTTATGCTCAAAAAATCAAAAAATTAAAAAATGAAGTAATAAAATCATTAAATGACGAGTCAATAGAGTTAATAAAGATTAGTGATGCAATATGGGGTGCTGCCGAAATTGCATTTCAGGAATCTATTTCTTCACAAGCATTAATTAAATATGCAAAAGAAAACGGATTTAATGTTGAAGAAGGAGTTGCGGAGACACCAACCGCATTTATTGCTTCATATGGTTCAGGTAGTCCTGTAATAGGAATTTTAGGAGAGTTTGATGCCTTACCTGGATTATCACAAAAAACTTCTTCTAATAAAGATCCAATTATTGAAGGAGCCCCAGGTCATGGATGTGGACATAATTTATTTGGAACGGCAAGTTTAGGGGCAGCGGTGTCAATAAAAAAATTAATAGAGCAAGGTAAGTTAAAAGGAACCGTGAAGTTTTATGGAACCCCAGCAGAAGAGAAGTTTTTTGGAAAACTTTGGATGGCTAGGGCAGGATTATTTGATGATTTAGATGTTTGCTTAGATTGGCACCCCTCTGACAGTACTGAGGCTGATGTTCAGACCTCACTTGCATTGGTTGATTTTATAGTTGAATTTTATGGACAATCTGCCCATGCTTCAGCTGACCCTTGGAATGGTCGAAGTGCTTCGGATGCCTTAGAGCTTTATACTCATGGAATAAACTCTTACAGAGAACATATAAAACCAACAGTAAGAATACATTATGACATTCAAGATGCTGGAAAAGTTGTAAATGTAGTTCCTGATTATTCTAGAATTTGGGTTCGTGTTAGAGACACAAAACGAGAGGGTATGACCCCTGTTTATGAACAAGTAAAAAAAATGGCAAGTGGAGCTGCTATTTTGGCCAATGTTGAGCATAGTGTTCGTTTAGTTTCTGGAATTCACGAACTCCTTCCAAATAGAGCTGGAGGTAGAGCTATTCAAAAAAATCTTGAGATTTTGGGAGATATCAATTACACTCAGGATGAACTTGATTTCGCTTATCAAATTCAAGAGGCTACTATGAAGCCTAGATTAGGGATTGACGGTAAAATCAAGCCTTTAAGAGAAACACTTGAGCATCCAGGTGGAGGATCAACTGATGTTGGAGACGTCAGCTATATAGTTCCTGTAGTTAGAATGGGCGCAACAACAGCTCCAATAGGAACGCCATGGCATTCATGGGCAGTTGTAGCATGTGGTGGAATGTCAATAGGTCATAAAGGCATGATGCAAGCTGCAAAAGCTTTAAGTATGACAATGGTAGATATGTTTACAAACCCAAAACTTATTGATGAAGTTAAAAAAGAGTTTAAAACTAGAAAAGGAGATTACATATATAAAGGAATGTTACCCGATGGACCTCCACCGATAGGTCAACAATAATTTAAATCCACTTACGTGACTGCATTTCTTTTTTTACATGGGGAGATAGCCAAAGAATAGCTATCATGTTTGGTATACACATAAGTGCAAATGCTAGATCAATTACACCTATTACAACCTCTACTGTAACTATAGCCGAAAGAACTATGCTGCCTATATAAAAATAGTTATAAAAACGACCCCATTTAGGATGTGTTAAAAAACCAAAACATTTAACTCCATAATATGAATAGGTCAATAAGGTGGAAATTCCAAAAACAGAAACCACAAATAAAAGTAAAACATCACCGAATCCAAAAAATAATATTCTAAAAGCCTCTAGAGTAAGAACAATTCCATTGAGCTCAGGTATTTTATAAGCACCACTTATGATTACAATTAATCCTGTTATACTACAAACTAGTACCGTGTCAAGTAAAGGGCCTAACATTGCAACCAATCCTTCATCTGTTCCTTTAGAACTTTGAGATTGGCCATGATACATGGGTGCGTTTCCAACACCACTTTCATTAGAAAATACTGCACGTCGAACACCTAATATCACTAAGCCCCAAAAGCCACCAGTAACAGCAGTATTTGTATTAAATGCCTCAAAAAAGATCAGTTTGAATGTGGGTATGATATCAGAGGCGTTATTCATTAAAATAAAAACTCCCATTAAAAAATATAAAAAAACCATAAACGGAACTAGGTTTGAGGTAACCTTAACTATTGACTTTAGGCCTCCAAAAATAACTGTAGCGCTTATAATTGATAAAATTATACCTATTAAAATTTTCCATCCCAAATCACCTAATAAAACATATTGATTTGGCTCAATTACATTCATGAATGTTTGGGTTAATTGATTAGCTGTAAATGCTGGAAGCACACCGAAAATACCTGCAATAGAAAAAAATATAGCCAATGGTTTACCCCATTTTTTAATTCCTAAAGTCATGTAATACATTGGTCCTCCCAATGGATCTCCATTTGATTCTTTTTCTCTAAGCTGAACAGATAAAGTACATGAAAAAAACTTTATTATGGATCCAATTATAGCCGTTAGCCACATCCAGATTAAAACACCTGGTCCACCCATATGAATAGCAATAGCAACGCCTGAAATATTTCCTAAACCCACGGTTGCAGCAAGAACAGCTGATAATGCTTGAAATCTTGAAATTCCTTGATTTTCTTCTTTTTTAATTAATAAACCAAAAGCTTTTTTTATTTGTGTAAGTGGATAAGCTCTTGAATAAAATAAAAGAAAAAGACCACCTCCAAGAACAAAAAATAACATTATCCATTCTAATGGAGCAATCAATTGGGAGAGTAATAATTCTAGAGATGAAATTATTTCTTTCATTTGGGAAATTTACAAAAACTCCCTATTCTTTTACAACTATATATGTTGCTTTTACACCAGTTGCTAGATTCCAGCGATTTGAACCTACTAGTTTTCCTGAATGAGTATAAACTTTAAGTTCAGCAGTATTAGGACCACTCTCACCTTGATTCAAGGCAATAAAATCAATTCGATTAAAACCCTCTTCTAACTCAATATTTACTCCTTTAAAACTCTCTTCAAGTAATATGCTGCCCATGACAACTTTATCATTAACTCTTATTTGAATCATATCTCCATCAGGATATTCATGATCTCTAAAGACTACATTAATATTTTGATCTCCAGTCTTAAAATCTCCTAAATACAGATCATTTTGGGAGTAATCAACAACCTTATTCTTTTCTCCTTGTTTTCTATTCATTCTAGATGTATAGTATTCGTTTGGATCGATAAACTCTTCTTGATCCATCATATTTATATTTGAATTGTTTTCTTTATTTGGAGTCAAATCATTCAATTTAAAATTGAGAGACATATTTTTTTTTGGACTTAATAACAAGGGAGATTTTTCTTCAGGAACTATAATAACTTTTTCACTTTTTTCAGATTGAGAAAATATATTCAAAGAAAATAAGATGATGATCAAAGAAATCAAATTATGAATAGCCTTAAAATTAAAAGTGGTTGTCATTTATCTAAATATTCTCAAATATATTTTAATAGTTTCATAAAAAACAAAAAATATAGAATCTTAACAAACTCTTTAACAAAAACTTAAAACTAAGTAATAAACTTTTATTTAAGTTTTTGTAGTTATAAAAAATTAAAAATATAACTTATGCGTTTAAAAAATTTAAAATATGAAACTCGAAATTATCGATTGGTCAATTCTTGTTATTTTTTTCATAATACTTTTATCTATTGGTTTTTTTGCTTCTAAAAAGGCAGGTAGTAGCGTGAATGAGTTTTTTCTATCAGGGAGAAACATGCCCTGGTGGCTACTTGGAATTTCAATGGTAGCAACAACCTTTTCTGCTGACACACCAAACCTTGTTACAGATATTGTTCGTACAAATGGTGTTTCTGGTAATTGGGTTTGGTGGGCATTTTTACTAACAGGAATGTTAACAGTATTCGTTTATGCCAAATTATGGAGAAGATCAGAAGTGCTCACTGATTTAGAGTTTTATGAAATGAGATATGGAGGGAAAGGAGCTGCTTTTTTAAGAGGTTTTAGAGCGATTTATTTAGGAGTTTTTTTTAATGTTATGATTATGGCTACAGTTTGTTTGGCTGGAATTAAGATTGGAAGCGTGATGCTGGGCTTAACTCCTGTTCAAACTCTTTTGATTGCTTCTAGTGTAACAGTCGTCTATAGCTCCCTAGGAGGACTTAAGGGAGTAATTATGACTGATTTTTTTCAGTTTACTTTGGCGATGGTAGCAACTTTTTGGGCCGCAATTGTAATTGTTAATCTCCCTGAAATTGGTGGTCTAAATGCTCTCATATCTCACCCTGATATAGTACCTAAACTTGACTTAATTCCGGACGTCTCAGATAAAGAACTGTTTTTAGTAGTTTTTTTACTTCCTATAGCTGTTCAATGGTGGAGTGTCTGGTATCCAGGAGCTGAACCAGGAGGAGGAGGATATGTTGCCCAAAGAATGTTATCTGCAAAAGATGAAAATCACGCTGTGTGGGCAACTTTACTTTTTAATTTTATGCATTATGCAGTTAGACCATGGCCATGGATTTTAATAGCTTTAGCTTCTTTAATTGTTTTTCCAAATCTTAGTGATTTACAAACGGCATTTCCTGATATAGATAAAGGTATAATTGGACATGATTTAGCATATCCAGCAATGATGACCATGTTACCTCCAGGCCTTCTTGGGTTACTACTAGCCTCTTTAGCAGCGGCATTTATGTCCACAATTGCATCTCACCTTAACTGGGGATCTTCTTATGTGGTCAATGACTTTTATAAGAGGTTTTTTAATCCAGAAGCCTCGGATAAAAAATTAATTTTTTTAGGGCGTATTACTACAATTGTTTTAATGCTTCTATCTTGTTTATTGGCCCTTTTATTAAGTAATGCACTTCAAGCATTTTCTATATTACTCCAAATTGGAGCAGGTACAGGACTACTTTTTATACTTAGGTGGTTTTGGTATCGAATTAATATTTATAGTGAAATTTCAGCAATGATTATTTCATTTTTAGTTGCTCTTTATCTACAAATAATTCATCCAATGATTGGATTTGAAATTATATCTCCAGAAAATCAATTAATTATTGGAGTATCGATCACTACATTTTCATGGGTAGTTGTAACTTTCATGACTCAACCAGAAGATGAAGAAACACTAAGAAGTTTTTACAAAAAAATTCAACCAGGAGGTTTTGGTTGGAAAAAAGTAGTAGATCAAGCAGCTAAAGATGGGGTTAATATTATTGGCAAAAAGGAGGCATGGGATGTGCCTAATGGAATTATTTGTATGATATTAGGAAGTATGTTTATTTACAGTATTCTTTTTTCAATAGGATATTTTATTTATGCAAAATATATGTTTGCATTTTTATTACTTTTTGTATCTGTAATTTCTTTATTTTTCCTTCAAAAGGCATGGAGAAAGCTAAAAATGAATTAAAGCATTAACCAATTAGCATTCCTGCAATAGTTGCAGAAAGAAGTGAAACTAATGTTCCAGCAATCATAGCTTTGAATCCTAGCTCGATTAAAATGTGTTTTATTTTGGGAGCAATAATTCCAACGCCTCCTATTTGTATTCCAATAGAAGCAAAGTTTGCGAACCCACATAGCATATAGGTGGCCATTATAACTGACTTTTCATGATTAAAACGAATAACACTTTCAATATTTTTTAGATCGGCTAATTGAACATAAGCCACGAATTCACTCGCTGCTATTTTCACACCAAGTAACTGCCCCATTAATAAAGTGTCATTACCAGAAACACCTATTGCCCACATCAAAGGTGAAAAAAGAATTCCTAAAATAAATTCAACAGAGAGTCCAGAATATGGAGTGTTTTGAGATGATATCCAATTATTTAAACCAATCTCACCAAAAAAATGAAGCACTCCATTTACAAGAGCAATTAATGCAATAAAAACTAAAAGCATTGCAGCCACATTAACAGCCATCTTAACCCCTTCACTTGTTCCTTTTGATATTGCAGAAAGAAAACTTTCTCCAATGTGCGAGCTGCTGATTGAAATATCTGTATTAACCTCATCGACTTGAGGGTAAATGATTTTAGAAATAACAACAGCGCCTGGCGCTGCCATTACAGAAGCAGCTAATAAGCTTTTTGCAAAAGTTAATCTTGCTTCAGGGTCATCACCGCCCAAAAAACCAATATAGGCCCCTAACACACTTCCTGCTACGGTAGCCATCCCTCCAACCATAACCAAAAATAACTCGGATCGATTCATTTTTTCTAGATAGGCTTTAATCAAAAGTGGTGTTTCGGTTTGACCAAGGAATATGTTTCCAGCAACTGAGAGACTTTCTGCACCAGTAATATTTAAAAGTTTTGTTAGCCCCCAGGCAAGGCCTCTTACGATTTTTTGAATTACCCCAAAATAATATCCAATTGAGGTTAAGGCAGAAAAGAAAATGATAACAGGAAGAACCTGAAATGCAAATATATATCCTGTTTTTTCAACATCACTAAAGTCGCCCAACAACATGTTGGTTCCTGCTTGTGTATATTCTAAAATTTTAATAAAAAAACTTCCAAAAAATTCAAAAACATTTGATATCCAAGTAATTTTTATAACACCTATTGCTATGGTTAGTTGTATTAAAAGTCCTAAAAATACAGTCTTCCATTTAATGGCTTTTTTATTTACACTCATTGCATAAGACAAACCTAGTAAAATAGTCATACCTAGAACCCCTCTAAAAATAGATTCAATTGTAATTCCACTACTTGGTATTAATTCCATCAATTATATTTTATAAAATATTCAAAACTAAAAACACTAGTCATTCTCCCTTTAAAAGCTTAACCATCATGTCCCGTGCTGTCATTAATTTAATTTTGTGAACAGAGTCATTATACATTTCCTTTGAAATTCTATTTTCAAATTCTAAAATGGCTTCTTTTAAAGTAATTTCCTTTTTCATACTGAATTATTATTATCAATAGACTTTTTTTTGCCGTCTATCTTTTCTTGGGCATCCAAAACACTATTTATTAGTTCTGACTTGGTGTCGATATATTTAATCAACTCCTTTACTTTTTCTTCTTCTTGTTTTTGTTTATTATGTTTTTGTTTTTCTTCAGAAATAGTCTCACGAATATTTTGAATTGTACTAGCTATAAAGCTAATGACAATTATAAAACAAATGAAAATTGCAAACCACTCTTCTGATTCTGAAAAATACATAAACTTTAAATTACAGCTAATTTATAAGCTATTTTTAAAACAACATGCATTTAGAAATTAACTCAGGAAATACAACCGTTATGTTTTTGTATTTTTAGTGCATGAGAAAATTTATTTTAATTTTTTTTATTACTTCTAGTATTTTTAGTCAAAGAATAAGTTCAAATAAAATTTCAAGATTAATAAATAAGAATCCAGTTTTTTCAAGATCTCATGTTGCCGTGGCTGTCCAGCCTTTAGGGTCGGATAAAAAAATCAAGGGTGTAATGTTTTCAAAATACATGACACCAGCATCAAACACTAAGCTTTTAACGTTTTTAGGCGCAGTCCAAACTTTTGATTCCATGCCTATAATTAATTATTCTTTTTTTAATAAAGAGTTACACATTTCATCAACGGGTTACCCTCTTCTTTTTCATCCTAAATATCCTGATGATGATCTGGAGGAGTTTTTAAATTCTTTCAAAAAAGTTATTTATCATCATGGCCAATCTGATCTCCCTAGATTTGGGCCTGGATGGGCTTGGGATGATTATCCATTTTATTTTTCTGCTCAAACCTCAATTTTACCACTTTTTGGAAATGTTGCACTATTTATAAAAAATAGCGATAACAAAATATTAGCTTATCCACCTTTGTTTAAAATATCAGAGGATAAATCGTTAAATAACAGTATAGTAAGGAGCGAGTCGATCAACTCTTTTATAGTAAACTCTCAAAAGGTCTTACAAAGAGATTCAATTTATATTCCTTTTAAAACATCTGAAAAGTTAACGGCTAGTCTTTTAAACTATAGACTAGATTCCAACGTTATAAATGACACTACGCCCCTGTTAACATACAAGGTTTTATATTCAAAAAACAGTAAAAGGATCTATGAAGCTATTTTAAAAGATTCTGATAATTTAATTTCTGAATCATTGCTTCTAATGATAAGCAAAGAGTTAAATGATAGTTTTTCAACACTAGAGGCTATAAATCAATTAAAAAAAGATTGGAACTCTTGGATTCCAGACCCTCTTTTGTGGTTTGACGGATCTGGATTATCAAGATATACAATGATGACTCCAAGAACAATCGTATCTGTTCTTCAAAAAATACATAACCAGATTGGTTTGAAAGGAATTCAATCTTATTTCTCGGCAGGAGGCAAATCAGGAACTATAAAGGAATATTACAAAAAAGGAGAAACACCATTTGTTTATGCTAAAACTGGTACTTTAAGAAATAATCACAATCTTTCAGGTTATATAATTTCAAGAAAAGGGAATTGGTATGTCTTTTCAATTATGGTAAATCATTTCGAAAACCCAACAAAGGAGATTCGTTTGGCAATAGGAGATTTACTTGAATACCTATATAATAGAGGATAAGATTATTTTCCTTGAAGCTGTTTAGACACACCTTCTACTTCTTCCATTACCCTTAAAAGGTTATCTCCCCAAATTTTCTTTATTTCTTTTTCGGAGTACCCTCTACTAACTAATTCTTTTGTGACGTTTAAAGTTTCAGAAGCATCACTCCACCCCTCTATTCCACCGCCGCCATCAAAATCTGAACTGATTCCTACATGGTTTATACCCATTATTTTCACTAGATAGTCTATGTGGTCTACAAAATCAACTACACTCACTGGAGGTGCTATTTTTTTAATTTCTTCAATCGCATTTTTAGAGGCGTCTACTACTTTTTTATAACTAGCTCTATATTTTGATATTTCTGATAAAGGAAGCCCTCTTAATTTTCTCATCGAAATCATCTCAACACCTAATTGAGAAGCAGTTTCTTGATAAACACTATCTCTAAGAGTGTTAAATGATTTGACTTTTTCGGCATTTAAATAAGACCCTAAAGCGACTGTTTGAACTACTCCTCCATTTTTTTTAATTGCTAATAGCTGCTCGTCATCTAAATTTCTTGAATGATTACACAATGCTCTAGCTGAAGAATGTGAGGCTATAACAGGTGCTTTTGAAAGAGCAAGCATTTCTAGATTTGCCTTTTTGGATGGATGTGATAAATCGATCATTATACCATAGTAGTTCATCTTGTCGACCATCTGCCTCCCCAAATCACTTAACCCGTCATAAAGCCAAATACTATCTTTTTCTCCAGTATTAGAATCTGCAAATTGACTGTGACCATTGTGAGCAAGAGAAACGTATCGGGCTCCACGATCATAATATCGTTTCATATTTGCAGTATCAAGACCCATCGGATATGCATTTTCAACACCAATCATTGCCACTTTTTTCCCTGACTTCCATATTCTTCTAACATCTGCAGCTGATCTAGCAAGCTCTATTTGATCAGGAGCGTACTTATTTACAAGACGATCAATTGCATCAAACTTAGCTTCTGCGTTATCAGAGGCTTTTTTATAGCCTTCTGGAGTTAAATCTCCCTGTCCTGTATAAACTATAAACCAGGAAACATCTAAACCCCCTTTAATCATTTTAGGCAAGTTAACCTGAGTTTCAGTGTCTGAAGTGTAATTCAGGCTGTCTGTAAAATTATTTACATCAATATCGTCGTGAGTATCAATAGTTATTATCTTATTATGTATTTGTTCAGGCGTAAGTTTTTTTACTGAGTTTTGACAGTTGATAAATAAGAGACAAAGAGTAATGACTTTTAATTTTTTCATATATTTAAAGAATGTGTAGTTAAGATATAATGTATTTCGCTAATCCAAATGAAAAACAATTAAATAAACTTAACACTAAAATAAAAACATTTTATTAAGCAACGAATCAATTGTGGCACAATATTTGTATTTATTGTGTGAATGAAATTATATCGTTAAAAATATAGAATCATTTTTAAATAATTAATATTAATTAAATTTTATCAAATGAAAAAAAGTTTATTAAGTATTTTGGCCCTTGCTCTTGTAGCTGTTGGATGTCAAAATTATGATGATCAGTTTGACAGTCTAAATGCTGATATTGCAGCATTAGCCAGTACGGTTTCAGGACTAGATGCTGGTGTTGCTGCTCAAGTTACTGCAGTGGCTAATTCTGTTGCTGCGTTAGCAACTCAAGTAACTGCTCTTGGAGCA
>CAJJCT010000004.1 GCA_905182735.1 Candidatus Marivariicella framensis | reverse complement strand
TCAATCAAAATATAGGGAGCTGGAACACCTCTAATGTGGCTTCAATGGTAAATATGTTTCGAAATGCAACAGCCTTTAATAATAATATATCTGGATGGTGCGTAACCAATATTATAGCAGAACCAGTTTCCTTTTCAATCAACTCCCCTTTAAGCTCAGAAAATAAACCTTCTTGGGGAAGCTGTGGATCTATAATTAATCCCAATATTTATTTGGATAGTAACGGAGTTACAATAAAATGTCCAGAAGCCACTATTGGTGAAAAAGGTTTTGTTAACGCTAAAGAGTATACTGTTGTTGATGAAACCACTCTTAGAACTATGGTTGAAAATAATGAAGATGTTACCTGTGTTTGTACATCTCGTGTAACAAATATGTCTTCTTTATTTGTTGAAAAAATATCATTCAATCAAAATATTGGAAATTGGGACACTTCTAATGTCATTGATATGAGTGGAATGTTTGCTGAAGCCGTTGCTTTTAATCAAGATATTAGTGTTTGGAACACTTCTAATGTTATTACAATGGAGTTAATGTTTAATTCTTCTTTTGCATTTGACCAAGACATCAATGCTTGGAACACCTCTAATGTGACAACAATGCAAAATATGTTTTTACAAGCAACTGCATTCAATCAAAACATTGGAAGTTGGAATACCTCTAATGTCACAGATATGAGTGAAATGTTTAATGGAGCTACTGTTTTCAATCAAGACATTGGAAATTGGGATACTTCAAACGTATCCAATATGTTTGGAATGCTTTGGGAGGCGTCTTCGTTTAATCAAGATTTATCATCGTGGTGTGTAACCAATATTATAGCAGAACCTTTAAACTTTTCAACGAATTCTCCTCTGGTTACAGGAAATAAACCTTCATGGGGAGACTGTGTTTCTGAAGTTGTTGTTTCAACACAGTTTAATGTTTCAAAACTATTAACTCCCAATACAAATTCCTTAGAATCTAAATGGATAATTACAAATATTAATGATCATCCAGGAACTATGGTAAGCGTTTTTGATAAAAATGGAAACACAGTTTTTACAAGTCAAAACTATGATAATCAATGGGGAGGGTTGCATCAGGATGGTCAACTCCTTCCTGCTGGAAGCTATTACTATGTGATTATTAAAGCTGATGGAGAAAGATTAGACGGATGGATTTTCTTAACCTATTAAAAATATTAAAACGAAAAAAATAAATAACATATCTAAAAGGTTTTTAATCATTTTCCTCTTTTTAATTGGCCAGAATATCTTTGGCCAACAGCAGCCCTATTATTTGTTTTTCAAACAAAACATGAGTGTAATTAATCCCGCTGCAACAGGTGTTGAAGGATCTTTAGTAGGGTTAAATTATAAGACCTCCATGATTGGTGTTGAAGGTGGGCCTAGTCTTCAGTCAATGATTTATAACTCTAATGTTAATAGAAACGCTTCTTGGGGAATCAGTGTTCAAAATGAAAAAGTAAATATTGAATCGCACGGTGCAGCAACTATTGATTATAGTTATCGACTTCAGTTTTCTAATGACAGCTATTTAAATCTAGGAATAAAAGGAGGAATGTTTTTTAATAATATAGATATAAACTCCATTGAAAGAATCACGCCAGAAAGTAATTCTGCTCTTAGTATGGTGAAAAATTATTCAAATCCAATAGTGGGTTTAGGTGCTTATTATAAAGGAAAAAACTACTTTATAGCTTTATCAATGAATAACTTACTAAAATCTAACCGTTATGAAGAAGAAAATGGAATAGTTTCTCAGGCAATTGATAATGGTCAAATCTATACTTCCTTTGGTTTTGATATAAACATAACTGAAAGTATAAGTTTTAGTCCATCATTAATTTACAGTATTGCAAAGGATATTAATAACCAAATGGTAATACTTTCCAATTTAAATGTAGGAGATAATCTTTCTTTTGGAGTCGGTGTTTCAAGTAATGAAAACACTAGTTTTCAAACTTTATTTAAAGGTTTTAAAAATTTAGATTTTGGAGTTGGATATGAGATGAGACCAAAAAATTCAATGTTAAATGGAAATAATATTGAAATTTATTTAGGATATAAATTAAGTTCAGAAGCAGCTAGAAAACCTTCTTGGGAAAGAAATAAATAAACTGTAAATTGTATAAAATTTAAGCTTTATGAGGAAATTAATTATTGACGGTTTGGTTATTTTTATTAGCATTTTCGCCTCATTCTCTGTTGAAAATTATAGGGAGGCAGCTAGTGAAAAAAGTGTTTTGAATGATGCGGTAATAACTCTTGGAGAAGAAATGGTATCTAATATTGAATATACAAAAGAACACTTGAAACAAGTTAAAAACATGAATTATCTTAATAATGAGATGATTAAGAATTTTAAAACTATTTCTCCAAAAGATATTTTTGATATTCACAGCAACAATCCCTTCATCCATAACTTTAATATTGATGGTAAGATCTCCTATGTAAAAAAATATAATGAAGAGTCTTTGTTTCTACTTCTAGTATCATGGAATGCTTGGGAACCCGAAAGAGTGTTTTTTAAATCCATGCTTAATTCTGGTAAATTATTAGAAATAAAAAATAAAAAACTTAGAAAAGAAATTGAGTCAATCTACACCAAACAACAAGAAAGAGTAAATGGGATGGCTCTTGCAACAAAAAATAATACTGATTTAATTGCTAGTTGGCTATTGAATACTCAAAACAAATACAATTATGACATAAGTAATAATGACACTTTTAATAAACTTCGGGATCAAAAACTAAAAAATCTTCTAAAAGTAAAAGCGTCTATGTTAGAATTGAGAATCAATGATCTTGAAAATTATCTTCAAGCCATTCAAAATGTCGTATTGCTGATTAGTTCCGAATATAAAAAACTAGACTAAATCAAATGGATATAAAATATAATCTTACTCTTTTTTTTTTAATTTTTATGAATAATTCCTACTCCCAGAATAAACTTCCATTTTCTAAAATCCCTGAAGCTCCAAAAGAAATTTCTTCTTCTACAATTACTGCCAGGATGATTCAAGGGGTTGGTTTTAGATATTATTGGGCAACTGAAGGTTTAACAACTAAGGATCTATCATATAGACCGTCTAAGGATGCTCAATCAAGCTACGAAACTCTTGGACATATTTATGGGTTAGCTCGGACTATAAATAATACTGGAAGCTCTACTCCTAATGTTCGTCCATTAAAAACAATGCCTGAAAGTTTTGAGGATTTAAGAAAAGAAACTCTAATTGAATTAGAGATGGCAAGTGAAAAATTTTTATCTGCAAATTCAAATGATGTTGAAAATATGAAAATTATTTTCCAAAGAGAATCCGGTCAGTCTTCATTTCCTATATGGAACTTAATTAATGGCCCTATCTCTGATGCAATTTATCATACTGGACAAGTTATTAGCTTTAGAAGAACGTCTGGAAACCCAGTTTCAAAGGGGGTTAATGTTTTTTTAGGTTTAAAAAACTAAGTCCGTTTACTTTTCATATCGTCCTGGAGCCATAGCTTTATTAACCATAGAAAAAACAGAAGAGGGCAATAATTTTATTAAGAAAACAATGACTTTCCATGTTTTTGTTGGAACACACAGACTCTTTCCTTTAAGAGTTGCTTCTACTGCTTCCTCAGCAATTCTTTTTGCATCTTTTTTCATAAAAGTTGGAACCCTATCCATCTCATCTTGAACCCCACTAGCTGTGTGAAAATTTGTCACTGTATATCCAGGACATACAGCTGTTGAAGTAATTCCTTTACGATTATAGCTCAAATTTAAACCTTCACTAAATCGATTCATAAATGTTTTAATTGGACCATAAAGAGATTGAATAGAAGAAGGAGGCGCAAAAGCGGCTACGGATGAAATAATCATTATTCTTCCATGTTTTTTCTGAAGCATTTTTTTTATAAAAACTTTAGTAAGGCTAATTACAGATGTTCCTAGAACTCGAATAAACTTTTCTTCATCATCCATCGAAGTCTCATGAAATCTATCAGGATTGGCAAACCCCGCATTGTTAACTAAGATTGATACCTCATAATTTTTTGAACTACAGTAATCAAAAATTTTAAATGGTGAGTTCTTGTCACTCAAATCGCATGAAATAAAATCAACGTTTACATTATATTTTGATTTAATCTGCTCAGATATATCATTTAGTTTGTCTTTTGATCTTGCTGTCAAAATTAAGTTAAACCCCCTTTTGGCAAAACATTTTGAAATTTCAAGTCCTATTCCTGAGGAAGCACCGGTTACTAATACATAAGAATCATTCATATAAATATTTTAATTAAAAGCATACATCAAATTACCACTTAAAAAATTCTTCCTCAGTTATTGTCTTATAATCTTCTTGTTGTTGAGGGTCATAAAAAAAATAGAAAGAATGTTTTTCCCCAAAATTCACAACAGTTCTTTTAAGATCTTCAAAATAAAATTCTCTAGCCTTAAATTGAACATAGAATCTGGTTATTGGCATGTCTTCAAACACCCATTCGTCTCCTGTTCTTATATAAATATGCCTAAGGTATTCATTGTATTGACCTCTTATTAGTGCAATGATATCATGATCTGTTTCATTTGAAATTAAAAGTGAAGAGTTTGAAATTGCTTCTACATCTTTAGGAAATCGATTGGCAAAAACTTCTTGCCCCGTTGTTCCTCTTTGAGCACTCAAAGAATAGGACAAAAAAATTAATGTCATGAATTTCATTATGGTGTTTATACCAATCATTTTATTATTTTAACCAAATATTAATTATTGAATATTATGGACATTAAAAATAGCGAATTAATTGACATTGATTTCATTTTTGAAATGTATAAAGTTGCTACTGAATATCAAAAACAAAGAGTTATAGATATTTGGCCAGAGTTTGATAAAGAAATGGTGAAAAATGAAATCATTGAAAAAAGACAATTTAAGTTAATCATCAAAAATCAAATTGTTTGTGTTTGGGTGGTAACATTTGATGATCCATACATTTGGGGAGAAAAAAATAATTCAAAATCAATTTATATTCATCGACTTGCAACACACAAAGACCATAGAGGTAATAATTTTGCTTTAAAAGTCGTAGAATGGGCTAAAGAATACGCTCTAAAAAATGACAAAAAATATATTCGATTAGATACCGTTGGTCACAATAAAAAACTAATAAAACATTATACAAATTGTGGCTTTAAATTTTTAGGCCTAACCCAGTTATCTGTATCTGAAAACCTTCCAGATCATTATCAGAATACTTCGGTTTCTCTTTTTGAAATTGAAATATAGTCTTAGTTTCGTATATTGAAATAAAATTCTAAAAAAACAAAAAATGAAAAAAATATTATTACTACTTTTTGCTTTTTCAATCTCTGCTTGCAATGATGCTGTTCAAAAAGCACCTGAACCAGAAGTTGTTGAACAAGAAAATACCAATGGGGAGCCTGAAGGTCCACATACTTCTACTGAATGGAAAATATGGGCTTTAAGTACTGGTGCTCCATCATTTATAGCTGCAAACTGTACAGTTATTGATTCTGACGGGAAAACTGTTTTAAGAGAAGGTACAAACGGCTGGACTGCAATGGCTGGAAATCCAAGAGGAATGTCTGATCCTGAAAATGGGTGGAAAGATCCGCACGAAGCAATGCCAATGGTTATGGATGGTCAAGCTATGAAATGGGCAATGGCTTTTATGTCTGGGGAAACCCCTGAAATGGATAGTGATGGATGGATGTGGATGCTTCATGGAGACATGGGTGAAGACAACACTAAACAATTGGTTCTTAATAAAGAAGATTCCGCT
The DNA here is from genome assembly GCA_905182735.1 of Candidatus Marivariicella framensis. Classification (GTDB taxonomy): domain Bacteria; phylum Bacteroidota; class Bacteroidia; order Flavobacteriales; family Flavobacteriaceae; genus Marivariicella; species Marivariicella framensis. The sequence goes on along the minus strand of CAJJCT010000004.1, from coordinate 3,797 downwards.
GAAGGTCAATGGATTGAGTCTGGTGCTCATTTAATGTTGATGCCAAAAGATCCTGCTTCTTTAAAGGGACAAACTAGTGATTTTAATTCTGGTGCTCCTTATATTATGTTTGAAGGAACAGGGTATGATCACTTGATGATTCCTGTTGAAGATTATTACAAATACCAAGCAAAAAACTAAAATTATTTATGCTTATAAATTAAAGCCTTTATCTTTTGATAAGGGCTTTTTTATATTTAATCATCACAGTATTAGAACTTAAGTATAATGGATGTTTTGGTGTTCCATTTTTATTTTTGCCAAAACAATATGGTTTTTTAACAAGATCGACTAGCCATTCAGGTTCATGCTCTGTTACTCCCCACCCATAGACAATACGTTTACTTTTTAAAATATATTTCTTTACATACTCTTTATTTTTTCTTATCCTATTGTTATCTATATTATTATATAATTCTTTGGGATACGAGGTTATATATGCATATAGGTTACAAACCCAAAAACCTCCATATTTCCATTTTTTTGAAAATGAAATTAATCTCTTAATGGTTGGATCATCTTTTTTAGAATCTGCAACTGAAGGATTCAGTAATATAAAAAGAATTCTGTCTAGAGAATCATCCCATGATCTTCCCAGCATGTATCTAAATTTTTTATTGCTTGACAATAAAGCTTCTCTTCTCATTTAGTATTAATTATATCTTCATTATATTAGAAATATGAAAAAATAATTACAAACCAGAGTTGTTTCATTTAAAAATTTATTTTAACCCTTAAGATAGTAATTATGAATTAATTAGTTATTTTTCCCAGAGAATCTCTAAATGTATTTAGCCACATGAAAAAAATTATTAAAAGGATATTGATTTTTATGTTTTCAATTATCTCTATAATTTTATTGTTTATTGGATATCATGCTCTTAAATTCAAATACAATGTGCTAGATTTTGAAAATAATTTTTCTAAAAAAATAAATATTCCTGTTTCTATAAAAAATGATGAATTAACTTTTATTGATAGAAATGGAAATAAAAAACTAGATGTATATGAGGACTATAGACAAACTATTGATGAAAGAGCAAAAGATATTTTATCAAAAATAAATATTGATGAAAAAATTCACCTATTAAAAGGATCAGGAATGAAGTCGGCTTTAGGTATGTCAAAAAATGGAATTCCAGGAGCTGTGGGAACAATTGTTTCTACTCCAAGGCTTGGTTTACCAAGTCTATATTTATCTGATGGTCCTGCTGGATTAAGAATTTCACCTAAAAGAGACGGTGATGAAAAAACATATTATTGTACTGCATTTCCGATTGGTACTCTTCTTGCCTCTACCTGGAATACTGATCTAGTTCAAGAAGTTGGTAATGCAATGGGAAATGAAGCCTTAAACTATGGTATTGATATAATTTTAGGCCCTGCAGTTAATATTCATAGAAACCCATTATGTGGAAGAAATTTTGAATACTACTCAGAGGATCCAATATTAAGTGGAAATATTGGAGCGGCAATGGTTAATGGAATTGAATCAAATGGAGTAGGCACATCTGTTAAACATTTCATTGCCAATAATCAAGAAACTTCAAGAAATTCAAATAATGCAATTATATCCGAACGGGCCTTTCGTGAAATATATTTAAAAGGCTTTGAGATCATAGTAAAAAAATCTCAGCCATGGACAATAATGTCTTCTTACAACAAAGTTAATGGTGAAAATGTTTCAGAAAGCAAGAAATTACTGACAAATATTTTAAGAAATGAATGGGGTTTTGAGGGTGTTGTAATGACAGATTGGTTTGGAGGAAATGATGCTAAAAATCAAATACGCTCTGGTAATGATTTACTTGAGCCTGGAACACAAAATCAATGGGATGAATTAAAAGAAGCCTATGAAAACGGAAGTTTATCTATACAAGAAATCGATACTTCAGTTAATCGAATTTTGAAACTCATATTAAAATCTAATAAGATGAGAAATTACGATTTTAATAACAATCCTGATCTATTGAAGCATGCTGAAATTACAAGAAGATCTGCATCTGAAGGAATGATACTTCTTAAAAATGAAGGTCTGCTTCCTCTAAAAAACATTAAAAATATTGCTTTAATAGGGGCTACTTCTTTTGATTTTATTTCTGGTGGAACTGGTTCAGGAGATGTTGAAGAAGCTTATACAGTCTCTCTAGAAGAAGCCCTAGTAAGTTCAGGTTATAAGATAAATGAAGTCAGTTCAAACATTTTCAAATCTCATTTTTTAGCCAATGAATCATCTTTTAAAAAGCATGAAGGTATCTTAGGAACTTTAATGGGAATGCTTAACCCTTATACTCCACCTGAAATAGACTACTCGATTAACTCTATAAAAGAGTTGGCAAAATCAGCAGATATTGCAATTATAACAATTGGCAGAAATAGTGGAGAGGGCTCTGACAGGATTGAAGTTGATGATTTTTTACTGTCAAAAAAAGAGCTAAAAATGATTGAGATTACTAGTAAGGAGTTTAGATCATTAGGTAAAAAAGTTGTTGTTGTTTTAAATGTGGGTGGAGTTATTGAAACTGAATCTTGGAAAAAGTATGCTGATTCAATTTTACTTGCATGGCAAGGAGGTCAAGAAGCAGGTAACTCAGTAACGGATATATTAACAGGAAAAGTTAATCCAAGTGGAAAACTTCCAATGACTTTCCCTGTCAATTTAATTGACCATGCCTCCTCATTCAATTTTCCGATGGATGGAGAACCATTAGATGTAAAATCGTTATTTATAAAAAATAAGGACAAACCAATAAATAAACAAGAAAAAAATAAGGATTTCACTCTATACGATGAAGGAATATACGTGGGATACAGGCACTTTGATAAAGCAAATATTGATGTCTCTTATCCCTTTGGATTTGGGCTTTCCTATACTAATTTTAAATACTCAGATCTTCAAGTAACTAAAACTAATGATAAAATTGATTTGAGTGTTGAAATAGAAAACACTGGGAGTTTAAAGGGAAAAGAAATAGTTCAAATATATTTATCAAAAACTGATAGTGAAATTGATAGGCCTCCAAATGAATTAAAAGCGTTTTTAAAAACCCCTAATCTAGAGAAGGGAGAATCAATCAGGCTAAAGTTTAGTATTCCTATTTCATATTTATCTTATTGGAGTGAAGATGAAAAAGGTTGGAAGGTCGAACCAGGAAATTATTTACTTAAGGTAGGAGCTTCTTCAAGAGATATTAGGCTTACTTATAAAACAAATATTTTATAAAAATTTATAATGGACAAAAGTGATCTAATTGAGTGTCATAATCGTATCAAACCATATATACATAATACACCAGTTATGAAATCTAGCTTAATCAATGAGATGACAGGAGCAGATATCCATTTTAAGTGTGATAACTTTCAAAAGATGGGAGCATTTAAAATGAGAGGAGCTACAAATGCGATTTTGCAACTTAGTGAAGAAGAAAAAAGAAAAGGTGTGGTTACTCATTCTTCTGGTAATTTTGCTCAGGCTCTTTCTTTAGCGGCAAGTAGTATCGGTATAAAAGCATATATAGTTATGCCCTCTAATGCAACAGAAATAAAAAAAACTGCTGTAAAAGGTTATAAGGGAGAGCTGATTGAATGTGAGCCAAATCTAAAAGCAAGAGAAATTGCTGCTAGAGAAATTGAACAATCAAAAGGTGCTACTTTTATTCATCCCTCAAACGATAATGATGTAATTCTTGGACAAGGAACAGCTTGTAAAGAATTATTATATGAATATGATGATCTGGAATATGTGCTTACTCCTGTTG
>CAJJCT010000003.1 GCA_905182735.1 Candidatus Marivariicella framensis | reverse complement strand
ACCATCTTCACTCGCAACAGTACCGTTGACTGTTTGAGCATACATACCCACACTTAATAAAAAAGTAAAAAGTGAAAGTATTGAAGTCTTGAAATTGTTTTTCATTCTTTCGTGTTTAAGTTAATTGGTTTGATTTTGTTAAGTTGTTAAAGCTTATGAATATAATTGTAAAAAACAAGTTAATCTAGTTTAATTAATTTTTAAGCAATATTTTATAGATTATAAACAACAATTAAAAAATCGACTACAACAATATTACATTAATTCTTTAACATTTATTTCACATTTCAATACATATAATTATATTTGTAACGAAATCGATTTCGAATTGTGAATTTAATAAATTATTGTTTAAAAATTTGAGATATTGTAAAAGTTTAAGTGTGTTATGAAAAAAATAACTCTAAAATATATTGCTAAAGAATTAAATATTGCTCCATCTACAGTCTCTAAAGCTTTAAATGGATATTCTGATGTTAGTGCAAATACTAAAAAAAAAGTGGTAGATCTTGCTAAATCTTTAAATTTTAGTCCAAATACTCAAGCAGCATTTCTTAGAACTAGAGAATCTAAAATTATTGGAGTTGTTATACCTCATATTAGTCATCCTTTTTTTGTTAATGTTGTAAAAGGAATTCTAGATTCTGCTGAAAAAAAAGGCTACCTGATCATTGTTTTAAAATCAAATGAATCCTATGATCTTGAAAAAAAATTAATAGAAAAATTATTAAAACAAAATGTTGATGGAGTTTTTATTTCGTTAGCTCAAGACACCTACGACCTAAAACATCTTGAAGCTGTTAAAAAAGCTGGAGTAGTCTTAATCCAATATGATAAAATTTCTAAAATCCTTGAATCATCAAAAGTGGTAGTAGATGATAGGAATTCAGGGTATTTAGCTACTGAACATTTAATTAAAAATGGATGTAGAAATATAGTCCATTTTAGAGGTCCATTACTTCCTCAAGTTTCTATTGATAGATTTTTGGGCTATAAAAACGCATTGGAGGATTACAACCTTATTTTTGATCCAAAAAAAGTTATAACATCTAATAAAATGACCGACAAGGAGGGGTTTAGATTAATGAATGATTTTATTTCAAAAAAAATTGATTTTGATGGTATATTTTCAATGTCTGATTATACAGCAATAGGAGCCCTTGAAAGCCTCAAAAAACATAATTTACTTGTACCTGACGATATTAAAGTTGTTGGCTTTAGCAACTGGCTCTTAACCGACAAGCTAACCCCCTCTTTATCTACTGTAAATCAGCCTGGAGTTTTAATGGGCAACAAGTGTTTTGAATTATTTTTAAAAGAAGTTAATTCAAAAAAGAAAAAAATTAAATTTAAATATGAAAAAAAAATATTTAAAACAAATCTAATAATTAGAGAATCCTCTTCACTAAAATAATCCTTCTTGATTATTTTTAATTCTTCCCAAATGCCTGTAAGCCTTTTCTGTAACTTCTCTTCCCCTAGGAGTTCTTATTATGAATCCTTGTTGAATTAAAAAGGGTTCGTAAACTTCTTCTATAGTTTCACCATTTTCAGCTACTGCAGTTGCCAAAGTTGAAATTCCTACTGGACCTCCCTTAAAGTTATCTATTAGTGTAGTTAAAATTTTATTGTCCATTTGGTCTAGACCATAATCATCAACATTAAGAGACTTCAAAGCAAATTTCGTGATCTTAATATCAATGTTTCCATCTCCTTTTATTTGAGCAAAATCTCTGACTCTTCTTAGCAGACCGTTTGCTATTCTTGGGGTACCTCTACTGCGTCCAGCAATTTCAATAGCAGCTTTTTGATCAATTTCAACTTTTAAAATTTCAGCACTTCTTTCAATAATTGTAGAAATAAGCTCTGTTGAATAATATTCAAGTCTGCTACTAATACCAAATCGTGCCCTCATTGGAGAAGTTAAAAGACCTGAACGAGTCGTGGCACCAACCAAAGTAAATGGATTTAAATTAATTTGAACAGTCCTTGCATTTGGACCAGATTCAATCATAATGTCAATTTTATAATCCTCCATTGCTGAGTACAAGTACTCCTCTACAACAGAACTTAAGCGATGTATTTCATCAATAAAAAGTATGTCTCTTGGCTGAAGGTTTGTTAGAAGTCCTGCTAAATCACCCGGCTTATCTAATACTGGCCCAGAAGTTGTTTTTACACCTGCATTTAGTTCATTAGCTAATATATACGCCAGTGTGGTTTTACCTAGACCAGGTGGGCCGTGAAACAATGTGTGATCTAAAGCATCACCTCTTTCATTTGAAGCCGCAACAAATATTCTAAGGTTTTTTAAAATAGATTCTTGTCCGACAAAATCATCAAAACTTAACGGCCTTAATGCTCTATCGAAATCTTGTTCTTCGGGGTTAAATTGTTCATTTGTCGGGTCTAAACTTTCATTCATTAAACAAAGATATCAATTTTCACTAGCCAAGTACAATCTGAACAACAAGCAAAAAAAAATTAATGCTGAAGTTCTTCTTCTCCTTCTTTTAATGGTATGTTTTGGGGAATAAAATCTTCATCGTGGCCAGGTTTAGAATAATCATATGCCCATCTGTGAACATGTGGAATTTTTCCATGCCAATTACCATGAAAATGTTCTATTGGAGCAGTCCACTCTAAAGTATTTGATTGCCATGGGTTTTGTTCTGTTTCTTTACCATAAAACATACTATGAATAAAATTATAAAGAAAAACAATTTGTGCGGCTCCAGCAATAAGAGCAAAAACAGTTATAACAACATTTATATTTGCTAAATCATCAAAATATGGAAAATTCGTATTAGTGTAATACCTCCTAGGAAGTCCTGCCATTCCGATAAAATGCATTGGAAAAAAGACACCATAAGCACAAATAGCAGTAACCCAAAAATGAATATATCCTAAATTTTTATTCATCATACGCCCAAACATTTTTGGGAACCAATGATAAACTCCCGCAAAAAGACCATAAAGAGCCGAAATACCCATTACTAAATGAAAGTGAGCTACTACAAAATAAGTGTCATGAACATTTATATCTAATGTGCTATCTCCAAGTATTATACCAGTCAATCCACCTGAAATAAAAGTAGATACTAATCCAATTGAAAAAAGCATAGCTGGGTTTAATTGTAAATTTCCTTTCCAAAGTGTTGTTATATAATTAAATGCTTTAACAGCAGAAGGTATGGCTATTAAAAGTGTTGTAAATGTAAATACAGACCCTAAAAATGGATTCATTCCAGAAATGAACATATGATGACCCCATACTATTGTAGACAAAAATGCAATTGCGAGAATAGAGGCAATCATAGCTCTATAACCAAAGATTGGCTTACGAGCATTTGTAGCTAAAACTTCAGAAGTTATTCCAAGCGCTGGTAATAGAACTATGTAAACTTCAGGGTGCCCTAAAAACCAAAAAAGGTGCTCATATAAAACTGGTGAACCTCCCTGATAGTGAAGTACTTCGCCTTGAATAAATATATCTGAAAGAAAAAAAGATGTACCAAAACTTCTATCCATAATTAAAAGAAGTGCTGCTGAAAGTAATACTGGAAATGAAACTATCCCTATTATAGCAGTAACAAAAAAGGCCCATATCGTTAATGGTAAACGAGTCATAGTCATTCCTTTAGTTCTAAGATTAATAACGGTTACAACATAGTTTAAAGATCCTAGAAGGGAAGATGCAATAAAAATAGCCATTGACACTAACCATAGTGTCATTCCAGTTCCAGAACCCGGCTGAGCTTGAGGTAGGGCAGATAAAGGTGGATAAACAGTCCAACCTGCTGCTGCAGGACCTGCTTCAACAAATAAAGAAGAAAGCATCAAGGTGCAAGAGACAAAAAATAACCAAAATGATACCATATTTAAAAATCCCGAAGCCATATCTCTTGCTCCTATTTGAAGAGGTATAAGAAGGTTAGAAAAGGTTCCACTTAGGCCTGCTGTCAAAACAAAAAATACCATTATTGTTCCATGAATCGTAACCAATGCTAGATAAACGTTTGGATCCATTACGCCATCCGGAGCCCATTTACCTAGTAAAATTTCAAAAATTCCAAAAGGTTTTTCAGGCCAAGCCAATTGAAGACGGAATAATAAAGACATTGCTATTCCAATAAAACCCATAAACAAACCTGTTATTAAATATTGCTTAGCAATCATTTTATGATCCTGGCTGAAAACGTACTTAGTGATAAAGGTTTCTTTATGGTGATGAGCGTGTTCTTCTTCTTTAGCGTTTATTGATCCTGTTGACATTTCTATATAAATTTATTGTACAAATTGAGCAAAAGTCTGTTGATTTTTTATCCATTTATTAAATTCTTGTTCTGTTTCCACTATAATTTTCATCTGCATATTATAGTGTGAAGCTCCACATACTTTATTACAAAGTAAAAGATAATCAAAGATATATGGCTCCAAAGCTTCCTCTCCATTTGCAATTAATTCTACACTATTAACTTTTCTAATTTCATTTATTTTTCTAACCTTAGAGATAATGTCAGGATCCATTCTCATTTGCTCAGTTGTCCTTATTGGAGTAAAAGCAAATTCAGTAATCATTCCAGGAACACAATTCATTTGTGCCCTAAAATGTGGCATATATGCTGAGTGAAGAACATCCTGTGATCGCATTTTAAATATTATTTCTTTACCTACTGGCAAATGTAACTCTTGAACAATTATATCATCAAGCCCATTTGGATCTGTAGCATCAATTCCTACGAGATTTTTTCCGTCAAAATCTTGAAGAAATCTCACATTAGCATCACCCAACACATTGTCTTCCCCTCCATACCTGGCCTTCCAGTTAAATTGTTGGGCGTAAAGCTCAACCATTAGGGCGTCTTCATTTTCTTCAACAAACATAACATCATTCCAAGTATATAATCCAAACAATATCAATACAGCTAAAACAATTGTGGGTATGATAGTCCATATTGCTTCAAGCACATCATTGTCGGCATAAAAAAATGCTTTTCTACTTTTTTCTCCTCTATACTTATAGCTGAAATAATGAAGTAAAGCCTGAGTTATAGTTTGGACAAAAAAGATTACAGAAAAAGTTGCCCACATTAAATTATCATACTCTGATCCGTGTTCAGAAGCAGCATTTGGCAGGAGAACATCTCCCCACATCCAAAAAGAAAATATAGTTAAACCATATACAAAAATTAAAAAAGCAAACATTAATTTTCCTTGAGTTTGGTTGTCACTGTCGTCTGCAATTTGACTAGACTGAACTTTTGGCTGAGAAAGTTCCAAAATTTTTGTCACCTGCCAAATTGATACAGTAACAAGTATAAGTAGTATTAATGTTAAAAATATAGTCATCCTATCTATTACTTATTTAATAATGAAAATGTTTGCTCTCGCCTAAAAATGGGTCTCCTGAAGCAAGCAAAGGTGCTTTTTCTAATGATTTAAAGGTGAACAGTATAAACAGTCCCATGAAGAACATAAAACCACCAATCTCTGGAATACCAAAATACCACTGATCTCCAACTGCTGAGGGCATAATCATATTATAAACATCAATATAATGCCCTAGCACAATAATAATTCCTGCCATTACAATCAAAAAATTATTTCTTTTATAGTCCCTATTCATCAAAACTAAAAATGGAAAGACAAGGTTCATTGCTAACATGCCGAAAAATGGCAAATTATAGTCTTCTATTCTTGTTATAAAATAGGTAACCTCTTCTGGAATATTTGAATACCAAATCAACATAAATTGAGAGAACCATAAATAGGCCCAAAATACTGAGCCTCCAAACATGAATAATCCCAGATTATGAATATGGCTAGCATTAACAAAATCTAGATGTCCTTCAGCTTTAAGATAAATAGTTACCAATGCAATTACGGTTATGCCAGTTACAAACATGCTTGCAAAAACATACCAGCCAAATAATGTACTAAACCAATGAGGGTCTATAGACATGATCCAATCCCATGACATCATAGATTCTGAATAAATATAAAAAACTAAAAAACCTGCAGCTAAACGAAAATTTTTCTTGTGATTTTTAAGGTAATCTCCTTTGTCTTGAGATATAGAAATTTTACGAGAAATATATCTATAAATATTCCATCCAAACATGTAAAATAAAGCTCTGACTAAGAACCATGTGGTGTTAAGATATGCTGATTTTCCTTGAATTAATTCGTCATGGGCAACAACTTCAGGGTCCATCCATATAAACAAATGATTTAAATGCATAACTGAAAGGACTAATATTATAAAAATAGTAATACTCCCAGGTAATAAGTACCCTGTAATACCTTCCATAACTCTGAATAAAACAATTGACCACCCTGCTTGAGCTGCTCTATTTATAGCATAAAATGCTAAAACTCCCAAGGGAATCATAAAAAAGAATAAAGCCGCCACATATAAAGCAGCCCATGGTCTATTTTGAAGTTGATGAAGTAAGTGCTCGCCATGATCAACCTCGTGTTCTTGTGAGTCAACTTTATCATTATGTTGGGAAGTTAGTGAGGTGGTATCCTCCTGATGAATTTCTGTACTACCCTCACTGTTGTGCCCAGAAGTTTTTATAGCGTGATCATCCTGATGAGTTTCTATAACATCTTGGTCATGATCGTCAGAAGAAGGTGATTCATGGCCTTCTTTGTGGTCTGAAACTGAAACCATGTCTTGAGCCTCGGAAACTGATGAAGGAGTGGATAAAAAACCGTAAGCAAGACCTAAAGCCCCAATTATAATTAGGGTTAATGAAGTATTTCTAATATTTTTTGTAAAAATATAATTCACTTTTTCTATTATTTTTTAATCAAATTTGATCTTAACATCATAACATGTTGAGCTATTTGCCATCTTTCTTTTGCATTTACCTGTCCTGCATGAGAGCCCATTGCGTTTTTACCATACATTAAAACATGATAAATACTTCCAGGTGTAATTTCACGATCTTTATAGCTTGGTATTCCCAAAAACTTTTCACGAGTCATTAAAATTCCTTGACCATCCCCCTTTTTTCCGTGACATACCGCACAATATATACCATATAATTCTTTTCCATTAAATAAATTTTCTTCATCTATTTCGATTGGAGATTTTAAATTAATCTTTGCCATTTCATAACCCTCATTTGTGTTAGGGAAATCATATGGGTCCCATCCTCTAGCGATAGTGTTTTTAACAGGGACCTGAGCTTCTATACCATTAAAAAAAGCTTCACTTTCAGCGTAAGTTTCATAACCAATAGGCTCATACATATTAGGGAAATACTGGTAGTTTGGTTTAGAAGGATGTGAACATGATTCTAAAAAAATCATGATTCCAAAAATCAAAACAAGAAATATTTTTTTCATGCTATGCTTTTTTTTGAATTACTTTAACTTCAATTGCACCAGTTGTTTTAACAAAATTAATAAGATCTTTCTTATTATTATCGATCAATATCTCAATTAAAAATTTATCATCAGTAGTCAGTGGATTTGGATTTTCTGCTTTTTTAAATGGCCATAATTTACTCCTCATATAAAAGGTAACAACCATTAAATGCGCCGCAAAGTAAACCGTTAACTCAAACATAATTGGAACAAAGGCTGGCATATTTTGTAAATAAGAAAAACTCGGCTTACCTCCAATATCCTGCGGCCAATCTTGAATCATAATATAATTCATCATAACTATTGAAACAATAAGGCCTATAAATCCATATATAAATGCAGTTATTGCAAGCTTAGTTCCTTCAAGACCTAATGCTTTATCAAGTCCATGAACAGGAAAAGGAGTATATACTTCTTCTATATGATGTTTTTTTTCACGAATATCCTTAACTGCTTTCATTAGCACGTCATCATCGTCATATAAAACATGTAAAACCTCGTTACCCATTAGCTTCTCTTATTTTTTTATAATTTTCACCAGATGATTTTAAAATTGATTTCACCTCTGCTTGAGCAATTACTGGAAAAGTTCTTGCATACAATAGAAATAAAACAAAGAAAAAACCAATTGTTCCTATAAATATTCCAATATCTACAAAAGTTGGAGAAAACATTGTCCATGAGGATGGTAAATAGTCTCTATGTAAAGATGTTACAATGATCACAAATCTCTCAAACCACATTCCAATATTAACCACAATTGATATAATAAACGAAAACATTATACTTGTTCTTAATTTTTTAAACCACATGAACTGAGGTGAAAAAACATTACAGGTCATCATAGACCAATATGCCCACCAGTATGGGCCAGTAGCTCTATTTAAAAATGCATACTGCTCATATTCAACCCCTGAATACCATGCTATAAATAATTCAGTTATATAAGCAACACCAACAATTGAACCAGTAATCATTATTACAATATTCATTAATTCAATATGCTGAATGGTAATATAATCTTCAAGGTTAGAAACTTTCCTCATTATTATTAATAAAGTATTAACCATAGCAAATCCTGAAAATACAGCTCCTGCTACAAAATAAGGTGGAAAAATTGTTGTGTGCCAACCCGGAATGACCGAAGTAGCAAAGTCAAAAGAAACTATCGTATGAACGGATAAAACAAGTGGAGTTGCTAGACCTGCTAATACAAGAGAGACTTCTTCAAATCGCTGCCAATCTTTAGCTCTGCCTGACCAACCAAAACTTAATAATGAATATATTTTTTTCTGAAATGGGCGCGTAGCTCTATCACGAATCATAGCAAAATCAGGTAAAAGACCTGTCCACCAAAAAACTAAAGAAACTGATAAGTATGTTGAGATTGCAAAAACATCCCATAATAATGGTGAATTAAAATTTACCCAAAGTGATCCAAACTGATTAGGAATAGGTAATGTCCAATAGGCTAACCATGGTCTGCCCATATGAATTATTGGAAATAATCCTGCTTGAATTACAGAAAAAATAGTCATTGCTTCAGCTGAGCGATTTATGGCCATTCTCCATTTTTGTCTAAACAATAGTAGAACTGCTGAAATCAAAGTTCCTGCATGGCCTATTCCAACCCACCAAACAAAATTTGTAATATCCCATGCCCAGCCAACAGTTTTATTAAGTCCCCAAACACCTATTCCAGTTGAAATAGTATAAATTATACAACCAACTCCCCATGCAAGTGCTGATAATGAAATACCAAAAACAATCCACCACAATCTATTAGCCTTACCTTCAACAGTAGAGGCAATATCTATGGTAACATCATGATAAGACTTATCTCCAAGTACTAGAGGTTTTCTTATTGGCGCTTCATAATGAGATGACATATATTTTTTCTTTTTTCTAAAATTATGTTTTATCTATATTTCTTACTTTAGTTTGGTACATAACGTTTGGCTTAGTACCCACACTCTCAAGCAAGTGATACATTCTTTCATTTTCTTTTAATTTGGAAATTTCACTTTCTTTATCATTTATGTCTCCAAAAACCATTGATCCATTTCCGCAGGCTTTTGAACATGCTGTTTGAAATTCTCCGTCTTTAACTTCACGCCCTTCCAATTTGGCATCTAAAATTGTTTTTTGAGTTTTTTGAATACAGAAAGAGCATTTTTCCATAACCCCTCTTGATCTAACAACAACATCAGGATTTAAAACCATACGACCTAAATCATTATTCATATGATAATCAAACTCATCATTTTTATTATATAAAAACCAATTAAACCTTCTCACCTTATACGGGCAATTATTTGCGCAGTATCTTGTCCCTATGCATCTATTGTAAGCCATGTGGTTTTGGCCTTGCCTCCCGTGAGATGTAGCTGCAACAGGGCACACTGTTTCACAAGGGGCATGATTACAATGCTGACACATAACCGGTTGAAAAACTACCTGAGGGTTTTCAGAGGCATTTTCCATTCCTTTAAAAGTTGATAACGCGCCTAGTCCAGAAATATTTTCTTTGGTATCATTATCAGAATCAAACGATTCTTCCGAGGAATAATATCGATCTATTCTTAGCCAGTGCATATCTCGAGATCTTCTGACTTCAACTTTTCCTACAACTGGTACATTATTCTCAGCATGACATGCAATAACGCATGCTCCACAACCTGTACATGAATTTAAATCTATTGATAAGTTGAAATGGTGGCCTATAGACCTATCAAAACCTTGCCACATGTCAACTTCAGGAGATGTAATTTTAGTTTCAATATGATTTTTGGAAACTCTAGGTACAGGGTTCCAATATTCTTTGTCTTTAGTATTAAAAATCTCAAGAGTAGTTTCTTTAACAATATCTCCTCTGCCCATTAGAGTGTTGTGTAGCTGAACACATGCAAACTCATGGTATCCTTCTGCTGGAGAAATTGAAACCTGCTGAACTTTATTTTGATTTTGGTAAAGCAGATAAGCATTAACACCACTTTGCATTTCATTTTTGAGGCCTATTTTTTTCCCATAGCCAAATGCTAAACCAACAGTTCCTTTAGCTTGTCCTGGCTGGACTAACACAGGAGTAGTAAGTTTTGTGTCTCCCATAGTAATAGTTGCATAACTTCCATTAAGAGCTCCGTTTGCAACATTAATGTTCTTGAGTCCAATTAATTCTGCATCTGATTTTGATACAGTTAAATAATTGTCCCAAGAAACTCTAGTAATTGGGTCAGGAAATTCTTGAAGCCAAGGATTATTGGCTTGCTGCCCGTCACCCATTCCTGTTTTAGAATACAAAATTAATGACATCCCCTTTTCTTTGTCGACACATAAAAAATTTGCCTTATTAATCATGTCTTGAAAGTTAACCATCTCTGCACTTTTAGTTGAACGGGATTTTGTAAAATATCCGTCATGTAGAGTTTTACTGAATGAAGTACCCGATAAAATATTGTCTGTCCAATACTTTTTTATAAAGGAATAGTAGTCCTCTTCTAAATCTAATATATCGATTAAAACACTTTGAAATTGTCGAGTATCAAATAATGGATGAATCGTTGGTTGAGCCAAAAGAAATTGATCTGTTTTAAACTCATAATCACCCCATGATTCAAGATAGTGTGGTAATGCTCCTACGAATTGAGAAACTGATGCTGTTTCGTCCATTTTTAAAGAAAAAACAGCTGAAAAATCTAATTTTTTTATTGCCTCTCCTAATTTGACTCCCTCAGATAAGTTGTATACAGGATTAACACCAACAGTAATTAAGCCCGAAATATCACCTTTGATCAAGTCTTTTACTAGCTGATTAACCTCACTTGAATTTCCTTGACGAATAAGTTTTGGGTGAGTGATGTCAAATGCGTCACTTTTAATTAAAGAGTTGATTGCCAAAACTAATTCTTGAGCATTAGTTTCTTGAATACCAGAAACTAATACTGCTTTATGCCCAGACTTCTTAATTTTTTTAATAGCTAATAATGCAGCTTTTTTATCATTTGGCTCTAATTTGCAATTAACTGGTTGATTGCTTAATTTACCATAAATAAAAGCTAGAATATTTTTAAGACTTACAGGAGTAACAGGAATTCTCTTATCTGCATTTGCCCCAGAAAGACTCATGTTAGATTCAAACTGCATATGGTATGACATTTTAAACTTACCATTATTCTTTTTTGGAATTCTTCCATTTGAATATTCAACATCATAACCACCTCCCTGCCAATCTCCAAGAATATCTGCATCTATAGAAATAATTGTATCTGCTTTTGAAAAATCATAATCCGCAAGGCCTCTTGTTCCATAAATATTTTCATAAGCATCCAATGCGTAAGATTCAGATATGGTGTCATAAACTACATGCTTAATGTTTGAATACTTAGCTATTAATTTGTTTATTAGCTCCTGAGTTGTTGGACTAGCAAAAGTTTGGGTTAACAAAACTAAAGGTTTTTTACTGCTATTAAATAATCTTAACTTTTCTTTAAACTGAAGCATAAAACTGCCCCACTTAATGTCAGATTGATTAAATTTTGGACTCTTAAGACGAAGGGAATCATACATCGATAAAACTGAAGCATGAACTCTTGCATTTGCACTACCTAAAATTGGTGAATCTGGGTTGCTTTCAATTTTTATTGGTCTTCCTTCTCTTGTCTTAACTAATACTGAAGCAAAATCATATCCATCGGCTATTGCTGTTGCGTAAAAATTAGCAACTCCCGGTATAATTTGCTCAGGCTGAACAACGTATGGCACAGATTTTATGACTGGACCTTCACAAGCAGCAACAGTAGCGGCTGCAGTTGAAAATCCGATATATTTTAAGAAATCACGTCTTGAAGATGAACTATCCTCAATTTTTGAGTCATCCTTTTTAAAATCTTGAGGAAGTTTTTCAGGAAATTCATTTTGCTCAAGTTTTGCAACTATTGAATTATCTTGATCAAGTTGATCAATGCTTTTCCAATAAGTTTTATTTGTAGCCATAAGCTGAATTTATATTTCTTTGTTTAATAATGACATTTTCCACATTCTAAACCTCCCATTTGAGCAACAGTGAGTTTTTCAACTCCATATTTTTTTGATAATTCTTCATGAATTTTTGTGTAATACTCATTATTCTCAACTTTAACATTTGTTTTTCTGTGACAATTTATACACCACCCCATTGTCAATGGTGAATATTGATACATTATTTCCATTTCTTCGACAGGACCATGACATGTTTGACATTTCACCTCACCTACCATGACATGCTGTGCATGATTGAAGTATACGAAGTCTGGTAAATTATGAATTCTAACCCATTTTACTGGCTCAGTGTTTCCTGTATAAACTTGATTTTCTTCATCCCAACCTACAGCTGCATAAAGTTTTTTAATTTCTTTTGTGTAGAACTCTTTTGTATATCCATTATCAAGATCTTCTTCTCCATTATATTCAGCAATATTTTGATGGCAATTCATACAAACATTTAATGATGGAATACCAGAATGTTTGGATACTCTAGCGGATGAGTGACAGTATTTACATTCAATTTGATTAACTCCTGCGTGGATTTTATGAGAATAATGAATTGGCTGAACTGGCATATATCCCTGATCAACTCCGACTTGCATTAAAAACCCATAAGCATAATAAGCACTACTCAATAAAAGCAGAATCACGCTTACAAAAACAATAAATTGATTTTGCGCAAATGCTTTCCAAATTGGAACTCGTTTGGGTTTAGATGGAGGGGTTATATCAACACCACTAGCTATAGCTATTCTTAGTAAAGTTCGACGAACTGAGATTAGCATAAATATTAACATTATAAAAACAAAACCTAAAGCTCCAAGAATGATTTCATTTGCTATGCCCGAACTTAAATTTGAATTTGTAGTTTGATTCGAATCGCTTGCAACTACTGCTGGTGCGGGAGGGATGTAATCAGTATATGCAATTATATTATCTATGTCATCTGTGCTAAGCTGAGGAAATGCAGTCATTGCACTTTTATTATATTCTTCCCAGATTGCTACAGCCTGATCATCACCAGATTTTATCATAGCTGAACTATTTTTAATCCAACTATAGAGCCACTCTTTCTCATATTTTGTGGAAGCACCTCTTAAAGCAGGCCCAACTGCCTTTTTGTTTACTTTATGACAGGCAGCACAATTGGAGTTAAAAAGTTTTTTTCCTAAAACAGGATCGGGTTCCTGAGCAAATAGAAACTGCGAAAACATCGCAAAAACAAGTATAGAAGCTTTTAGAGGTAAAGCCAAGGTAATTAGGCTTAACTTTGACACAAAGAATGTATGATACGTTTTTTGCAAAATATAGTTCAAAATCTTGTGCAAAAGTAAGGCAGTTAGACCTTTTGCTAAAAGGTTTTTGGAGGTTTATAATACCAAATATATAATTTATATTGATTCTAAATTATATAGATGATTTATATATTTTTCTTGCGATGAAAATCATTTTTTCGTTCATTTGCTAAACACTCAAAAAAAATGAAATCTTTATTATTAACAGTTTTATTATCAATGACTTACTTTTTTTCTTGGTCTCAAGAAAGTTTTTTTAAAGTTGAACAAGATAGCTTGATTTCAAAATTGATATCATTAAAAACAAAAATAAATAAAGATATTTACGCTACTCAGTTTTACAATATTCAACTATTTAATGGAGAATATGAAAAATCATTGGAAATTAAAAAAAGTATACTTTTAAAATTTCCAGAGGAAATGACAAATCTTTCTTTTGAGACTCCAAACTATAAAGTTCAAATGGGCCCCTTTAGAGACTATAGGAAAGCCATCGATCTTTTGAAGTTGATAAAAAAAGTATATCCTGCAGCTTTCCTAATCGAACCAAAAAAACCTTTATAGTTTCTTTTTAACTGCTACTTCTTGGTAGAACTCAATCACATCTTCTGTTTTAATGTCATTATAGCCTTTTATTTGAAGTCCACAATCATATCCTTTTGCAACTTCTTTGACATCCTCTTTAAATCTTTTTAGTGAAGTTAACTCTCCAACATGAACAACAACTCCCTCTCTTATTATACGAACTCCAGATTTTTTAAGAATTTTTCCAGAGGTAACCATGCAGCCTGCAATTGTTCCAATTTTTGATATTTTAAAGGTTTCTCTAACCTCAGCATTTCCTAAAATTTCTTCTCTCATTTCAGGAGACAGCATCCCTTCCATCGCATCCTTAACATCGTTTATCGCGTCATAGATGATAGAATATGAACGAATATCAATCTCTTCTTTATCTGCAATCACTCTAGCGTTACCCATGGGTCTAACATTAAACCCTATAACGATAGCGTCAGAAGCAGAAGCAAGCAAAACATCCGACTCAGTAATAGCTCCAACTCCTTTGTGTATAATATTAACCTGTATTTCTTCAGTAGATAATTTTTGTAAAGAATCCGTTAAAGCTTCAACTGAACCATCAACATCTCCCTTCAAAATCATATTCAACTCTTTGAAATCTCCAAGAGCTATACGTCGTCCAATTTCATCAAGAGTTATATGTCTTTGGGTACGAACGTTTTGCTCTCTTAACAATTGAGTTCTTTTGGCAGCAATTTGTTTTGCTTCCCGCTCATCTTCTAAGACAGTAAAACTGTCTCCTGCTTGAGGAGCTCCATCAAGACCTAAAATTGAAACAGGGGTTGAAGGCAAGGCGCTAGTTAAATCATTCCCTCTTTCATTGAACATAGCTTTAACTTTACCACTTTGTTTACCCGCTAGAATATAATCTCCTATATTTAAAGTTCCATTTTGTACAAGAACAGTAGAAACATACCCTCTTCCTTTATCTAAAAAAGCTTCAACAACCGCTCCTTTAGAGCGACGATTCTTATTTGCTTTGAGCTCAAGTAATTCAGCCTCAAGAAGAACCTTTTCTAACAATTCAGAAACTCCTGTTCCTTTTAAAGCAGACACATCTTGTGATTGAACTTTTCCTCCCCAATCTTCGACCATCAAATTCATTCCAGCTAACGCTTCTTTAATTTTATCTGGATTTGAATTTTCTTTATCAATTTTATTAATAGCAAAAACTATAGGAACAGATGCTGCTTGAGCGTGACTTATTGCCTCCTTGGTCTGAGGCATAATGTCGTCGTCTGCAGCAATTACTATTACAGCAATGTCAGTTATCTGAGCTCCCCTGGCTCGCATAGCAGTAAAAGCTTCGTGACCTGGTGTGTCTAAAAAAGTGATTTTTTGACCATCCTTGAGCTCAACTGAATAAGCTCCAATGTGTTGAGTTATTCCTCCAGATTCTCCAGCTATGACGTTTTCTTCACGTATATAGTCTAATAAAGATGTTTTTCCATGATCAACATGCCCCATAACAGTTACAATAGGAGCTCTTGGTGAAAGATTCTCTTCTAACTCTTCTTCTTCTTCTTCAAGATTTTCTTCTAAATCTGTTTTAACAAATTCTACTTTATATCCGAATTCATCAGCAACTATACTTAAAGTTTCCGCATCTAATCTTTGATTCATAGTCACCATTATTCCTAGAGACATACAGGCAGAAATAATATCAGTTGAACTGAGCTCCATCAATGTAGCAACGTCTCCAACTGTTATAAATTCAGTAACCTTAATTGTTTTACTTTCAGCTTCAAGCTGAGCTATTTCATCTTCAGATTTTTCACGATGCTGAGAACGTTTATCTCTTCTATATTTTGCTCCCTTAGATTTATTTGATCTTCCTTGGAGCTTAGCAAGAGTTTCTCTAATCTGTTTTTGAACTTCTTCTTCTGTTGGCTCAACTTTAGCAACTTGAGGCTGACGATTGTTTTTTTGAAATCTTTTACCTGAGTTGGAAGTTTGATTTTTATTTGTTGGAGATGGAGATTCTTTACTTATTCTTTTTCGCTTCTTTTTTCTAGCATCCTCAACATTTTTTTCTTTTTGATTTACTTTATCTAAATTAATGGTTTGACCTGTTTTTTTGGGACCACTTAATTTTCGGTATTGAGTTTCTATTTTTTTATTGAGCTGAGCCTCTTCTGTTACAACATCCTGATCCTTTTTTTTGTCATTATTAATGTCAGGAATTGGTTTAACTGATTTTAAAACCTCTTCTTTGATTTTAGATTCTTTATTTTTATCTAACCCTGAAACATTATTTATTTTGGGTTGTGAAATTGATGGTTTATTAATTTTAGTTTTGTCTTTAGACTGTAAACCTGGATTTAAAGATTTTTTAACTTTTTGATCTTTCAAGTCAATTTTACCAACTGTTTTAGGTTTTTCTAGCTCAACTTTTTTTGCTTTGATTATCTCTTGATTTTTTATTTCAAGCTCTAACCTTTCTTTTTCTTTTCTTTCTTGAACTAATCTTTGCTGCTCTTTTTCTTTTCTTTTTTCTTCAGTAATTTCAGCCGAAGCGTCTTTTTTAGATTTATCAGTCTCAAACTCATCCAATAGACTTTGATAAGTCTCATTAGAAATTTTAGTTGTTGGACGTGCTTCAATCTGAATATCTTTAGAAGATAAATGTTCAACAGCTCTGTCTAGGGAAATGTTTAGCTCCCTCAGAACTTTATTTAATCGAATGCTTGCTTTTTCAGCCATAGATTTATTTGCTTGTCAAAGTTAAAAAAAAATAATAGCGTTTATTATCTAATATTATTCTTCAAATTCTTCTTTTAAAATTTTAAGTACTTCATTAATAGTCTCCTCTTCTAAATCGGTTCTTTTTAATAAATCTACTTGAGATAATTCAAGGATACTTTTAGCAGTATCCAGACCTGCTTTTTTAAATTCTTCAATCACCCAGCTTTCTATCTCATCAGTAAATTCTTTTAGCTCTACGTCTTCCTCCATACCTTCTCTATATACATCTATTTCATATCCAGTGAGTTTTCCAGCTAATCTAATATTAAACCCTCCTTTACCAATGGCTTTTGAAACTTCTTCAGGGTTTAAAAAAACTTGAACTCGTTTAGATTCTTCATCTATTTTTAAAGAGTTTATCTTGGCTGGACTTAATGAACGAGTTATGAAAAGTTGCAAATTATTCGTGTAATTAATAACGTCTATATTTTCATTACCAAGTTCTCTAACAATACCATGAATTCTTGAACCTTTCATGCCAACACATGCTCCAACAGGATCTATTCTGTCATCATAAGAATCTACAGCTACTTTAGCTTTTTCACCTGGAATACGAACAGCTTTTTTGATTGTAATCAAGCCATCGAAAACTTCAGGTATTTCTTGTTCAAATAATTTTTCTAAAAACATAGGAGACGTTCGAGAAAGAATTATTCTTGGCTTATTACCTCGAAGCTCAACAGAATCTATTACCCCTCTTATATTATCTCCTTTTCTGAAAAAATCATTTGGAATTTGACGGTCTTTTGGAAGGATAATTTCATTTCCATCATCATCCAGAAGAATAACTTCACGACTTCTAACATGATGAACTTCAGCTGTATAAAGATCTCCAACCCTGTCTTTAAAGTGATTAAAAACATTTGTACTGTCATGTTCAAATATTTTAGAAATTAAGTTTTGTCGCAAAGTTTGAATTGTTCTTCTTCCCAAATTAATAAGCTTAACTTCTTCAGAAACATCTTCTCCAACCTCAAAATCAATTTCAATTTTTTGAGCTTCAGTAAGTTCAATTTCTTGATTTGAATCTTCTACCTCTCCATCTTTAACAACAACTCTATTTCTCCATATTTCTAAATCTCCTTTATCAGGATTAATTATTATATCAAAGTTTTCATCTGATCCATATTTTCTCTTCAAAGTATTGCGAAATACTTCTTCAAGAATAACCATAAGGGTTACTCTGTCAATTAATTTTTCATCTTTAAAATCTGAAAACGAGTCTATTAATGCTAAATTTTCCATTCTGTTTACTTTAAAATTTTAAAATCACATTTGATTGAGCTATCTCTGAAAAACTCAAAGTTTTATCTTTTACTACTGTTTCTTTTCCTTTACCAATTTTTTTTGGTTGACGTTCTTTCCATTCAATCAAAATCTCACTTTCATTGACAGATTTCAAAATACCTTCGTGTTTCGTGTCTGTGACATCTTTTATAGATAGTTTTCTGCCAATATTTTTCAAATACTGCCTTCTCTTTATTAATGGTTCATTGGCAGCAACTGAGCTTACTTCAAGCCCAAAGTCTATAACATCTCTATCTAGATTGTGCTCTATAGCCCTACTGACTTTAATACAATCTTTGAGTGAAACCGAATCATCACCATCTAATACTATTTTAATTTTATTATCATTAGTGAAGTTTAGTTCAATAAGAAAAAGCCTTGGGTTTTCTTCCAAAGACTTACTTAATAAATTTTCAACTTGAACCTTAAATTTCATTTAAAAAAAAAGGGGACCATTAGGTCGCCTTTCAGAAAATTCCGTTTTGCACTGCAAATATAGGTTTTTTTAATAAAAATGCAATTCTGTTAAATAGTATTCTTTTTATACCTTTGTTTTTCTTAATTCAAGACTAGTTTAATGAGCTCCAAATTGCTTAATTCAGGAATAATTTTTTCAAAATACAAACTCAAAAATCAATCACCATTTGAAAAGCTATTCGATATTTTTAAAGAATTAATCACTCATACCTCTGGAGATTTTGATGAAGCAATTGATTGGTTGCGAGAGTTAGATAAAGAATATAAATTAACTGATGAAAATTACACTATAGATGATTTCATTGACGATCTTTTGAAAAAAGGTTTTGTAAAAGAAGAAGTAAATCCAAAAAAAGGAACTGGAGGAAGAAGTTTAACTGCTAAAACAGAAAAACTACTAAGAGAGCATGCTTTAAAACAAATTTTTGGCAAACTAAAAAAGTCTAGTCAAGGAAATCATAAGTCTAAAAAAAGTGGTCAGGGAGAAGAAACAACTGGTGAGTTAAAAGCCTATCAATTTGGAGATTCAGTTGAGAGAATTTCTATTACTGAAAGTCTAAAAAATGCTCAAATTCATTCAGTGCTTGGGGATATTGAATTGACTCAAAATGATCTGGTTATAGAAGATACTCAACATAAAACTCAAATGAGCACAGTCTTAATGATTGACATAAGTCATAGTATGATACTGTATGGAGAAGACAGGATTACTCCTGCTAAAAAAGTAGCAATGGCTCTTTCTGAATTAATAACTACAAGGTACCCAAAAGATACTTTAGATATAATTGTTTTTGGAAATGATGCATGGACTATCCAACTTAAGGACTTGCCGTATCTAAAAGTGGGACCCTATCACACCAACACAGTAGCTGGACTTGAATTAGCAATGGATTTACTTAGAAGAAGAAAAAATACAAATAAGCAAATATTTATGATAACTGATGGTAAACCAAGCTGTATAAAATTATCTAATGGAGATTATTATAAAAACAGTGCTGGACTTGACGAAAAAATTCTAGAATTATGTTATAATATGGCTAGACACGCAAGAAAAGTTCACATACCCATTACAACTTTTATGATCGCAAGCGACTCTTACCTTCAAAGATTTGTGAAAAAATTTACTGAAATAAACTTAGGCAAAGCATTTTATACTGGTTTAAATAATTTGGGAGAAATGATATTTGAAGATTATGAAAAAAATAGAAAAAAAAAGTTACGATAAATAAATATGAAAGAAATTATCACTTTAGAAGGGTTAAAGAAATCAGACTATAAGCCTAAAACCATTAGAGAAGAGTTAGCTGATAACCTGAAAGTAAATTTAAAGGCTAATAAAAAAAGTTTTAGTGGCCTTATAGGTTATGATAACACTGTCATTCCTGATGTCGAAAGAGCCATACTCTCTAACCATAATATAAATTTATTAGGACTTAGAGGACAAGCAAAAACAAGGTTAGCAAGAAAAATGATTGATTTGTTAGATGAATGGGTGCCTGTTGTTAAAGGGTCAGAATTGAATGATGATCCTTTAGATCCTATATCAGGTTTTGCAAAAGAAATTATAAAAAAAATGGGGGGTAAAACCCCTGTAGAATGGATGCATAGGAGTGAACGTTTTTTTGAAAAACTTGCTACACCTGATGTAACTGTTGCTGATTTAATAGGAGATGTTGATCCTATAAAAGCTGCAACTTTAAAACTATCATATGCAGATGAAAAGGTTATACATTTTGGGATGATTCCAAGAGCACATAGATGTATTTTTGTTTTAAATGAATTACCTGACCTTCAGGCTCGAATTCAAGTTGCCTTGTTTTCTATTCTCCAAGAAAAAGAAATTCAAATTAGAGGATTTAAATTAAGACTCCCTATAGAAACTCAATTTATCTTTACTGCTAATCCTGAAGATTACACTAATAGAGGAAGTATAGTTTCTCCTCTTAAGGATAGAATTGGATCACAAATTTTGACTCACTATCCTCATAATCGCTCCATAGCAAAAAAAATAACTAAGCAAGAATCAAAAAAAGCAATTTTAAAATCTAACAATAT
Organism: Candidatus Marivariicella framensis; assembly: GCA_905182735.1. Lineage (GTDB taxonomy): Bacteria > Bacteroidota > Bacteroidia > Flavobacteriales > Flavobacteriaceae > Marivariicella > Marivariicella framensis. Next base: position 106,124 of record CAJJCT010000003.1, on the reverse strand, counting down.
TCACATTCCAGAACTGGCATTTGATATTTTGGAGCAAATTGGATTTGAAGCAAGAAAAAGTGATTATATAGATTCTAAAAGCGGAGTTAGTGCCAGAATGAGCATAACATCATTTGAAAATTTAGTTAGTTGTGCTGAACGAAGAGCATTAATTAATAACGATGATAAAACTTTCATTAGACTAACTGACTTTTCAGGTGTTATTTCATCCATAAATGGGAAAGTAGAATTAGTATACGAAGGCGAACAAGAAGGTGCGGAACAAATTTCATATTACCTTATTTCTCAAGCAATAAAAACTATTTTTCCTGAATTATTTCCAAAAATTGGAAAATTAGAAAAACCTGATTCAAAAGCTCCTTATGATAAATTATTAGCTTGGTTCTTTAATGACAACCAGCTATATATAGATGACTGTTTTAACGATGAAGAATATAAGAGTACGTTAGATGGTATAAAGCCACTAAGTGATCTTATAAAAAAATATCAACCAGACATTAAAGAAGAAGATAAATATTTTGTAATGGAATTTTTACTTTGGGGGCTTGAAGCTAATAAAAAATTAAATAAATATAGAAGTCTAGAAGGATTTGAATTTAAAGATAGCCTGGGGAGCTACATAAGTGGTTTATAATGTTAGAATCTTTCTTTAATTTCAATTATAACCCCTATTAACAAACATACAAATACAGTCGCTATCACAATTCCACCTACACCCATTATTAACAATTAAAGTTTTTTTGTTGGCCTACTAGGGCTCGAACCTAGACTCTTCTGGACCAAAACCAGACGTGTTACCAGTTACACCATAGGCCATTTTGGATTGCAAATTTAACCGAAACATTCCATCTTCCAAATAAATCATCCGATTTATGATTTATTTTTTAATTTTTATTCTTTATCAATACTTATATCTTTTTAAATTATGGTATTTGTTATTAATCCGTATTTTCGTGATCCAAGAATTAATTAATGAAAAATAAACCTTTTGCTTTTTGGAATAAGATTTTTGGGTTATTAGTGTTTTTAATTGCACTCATAACATACAGTCTCACTGTGGAGCCTACTGCAAGTTTTTGGGACGCAGGCGAATACATCTCAACTGCTGCGAAATTGCAGATAGGACACCCTCCTGGAGCCCCGCTTTTTCAAATGATTGGAGCCTTCTTTGCTTTATTTGCTCCAAATCCTGAAAAAGTTGCCCTTATGGTGAACTTGATGTCTGTATTATCCAGTGCATTTACAATTTTATTTTTGTTTTTAACAATAACACTGTTATTTGATAAAATCTTTAAGTTTGAGACTTATAAAACTTTAATAGATAAGTTTACTTTTTTTGGTAGTGCTACTATTGGAGCTCTTGCACTTTGTTTTTCGGATAGCTTTTGGTTCAATGCTGTAGAGGCAGAAGTCTATGCAATGGCAACATTAATTTTATCAATTTTATTTTATTTAGCGTTGAAGTGGGAAAAAGAAATGAATACACCAAGAGGAGACAAATGGCTTCTTCTAATTGCTTTCTTAATAGGGCTGTCTTTTGGTGTTCATTTTATGGGACTATTAACCATCCCTGCAATTGGTATGCTTTACTATTTTAAAAACTATAAAGAAATAACATTAAAGGGTTTTATAGCCGCAAATATTATATCAGTAACCATTCTGCTTTTTATTTTTAAGCTTCTTCTTCCTTTAACTCTATCTTTCTTTGGGAATACTGAAGTTTATGTAGTAAATGAAATTGGTCTTCCTTTTAATAGCGGAACTATTATTGCAGCATTTATTATTATAAGTTTCTTCTATTTTTCTCTAAAATATACTGTAACAAAAAAATGGGTTAATACTAACACAGGTCTACTTTGTATTCTTTTTATTTTGTTAGGGTTTTCTTCATGGGTAATGATTCCAATTAGAGCTAATGCCAATACAGTTATAAATGAAAATTCACCATCAGACGCAAGGTTACTTTTAGCATATTATAACCTAGAACAATATCCAGAAACTAAACTATTCTATGGCCCTTTTTTTTCCGACATGTATGTTGGTCAAGATGATGACAAACCATACAAAGATGATAAGCCCAAATATGAGCGCGATGAAAAAATCAATAAGTACATTATTGTAAACAATTGGGAAAATGCAAGAATAAACTCAAATTCAAAGCAAAGTGGGCTTTTACCAAGACTATGGAGTACTGAACATGCCGGTAATTATATGAATTTTACAAAGCCTCTTGATTTTAAACTTGATAATCAATATCGTTCAAACGAGGTGCTAGTTAAAAAAGTAAATGATTTCAAATATGATGCAGAGGACGGAAAGTTTTCTGGAGAGGATTATCATGATTTTTTTAAGAAATTTGGTCGTTATTTAATAATTGAGAAGCCCTCTTTTTTAAGCAACCTACAATTTCTTTTCGAATATCAAATTGGCTATATGTATTGGCGATACCTTATGTGGAATTTTACTGGAAGACAAAATGATGTTGCTGGAACTTATACTCCTCTTGATGGAAATTGGATTAGTGGAATTCCTTTTATTGACTCTATAAGGCTTGGAAATCAAAATGAATTAAATAACGATGCGCTTAATAATAAAGCAAGAAACACATATTTCTTTTTCCCTTTTATATTAGGGTTTATTGGTTTATTTTATTTGTACAGGAAAGATCCCAAAAAGTTTTGGGTTCTTTTGTTGTTTTTTCTTTTTACTGGACTGGCCTTAAAAATATATTTAAATGAGCGCCCATTTGAACCAAGGGAAAGGGATTATGCTTTAGTTGGATCGTTTTATGTCTTTTCAATTTGGATTGGTATTGGTGCTTTATCATTAGTGAATAATCTCAAAAAATACAACGGATCAAAGTTTTTAAAACCCATAATTACACTTTTATGTTTTATTTGTGTTCCATTTTTAATGGCATACCAGAACTGGGATGACCATGATAGATCAAATAGGTATACTGCCCAATCAATAGCAAAATCTTATCTGTCATCAATTCAAGAAAATATTGGGGCTATTATTTTTACAATTGGAGATAATGATACTTTTGCTCTTTGGTATGCTCAAGAAATTGAAGGATATAGAACTGATGTTCGCACAATTAACACAAGTCTTTTGGCCACTGACTGGTATATAGACCAGACCAAGAGAAAAACATATAAAAGTAATCCTATAAAGTCTCAACTTAAACATAAGCTATATGCTTATGGTGTAAGGGATTATATAAAATACGAATCTCTAACTGATTCATTAAGATGGGATATTAAAGATTTTATTAATTGGGTAGCTAGTGATGATGATAGAACAAAATTCAAAAGTTTAATTACTCAATCTGGGGGAAGTCCAAGTGATTATCCAAAAAATACGCAAGAGATGGTTTTTTATCCAACAAACAAAATACGCGTCTCGGTAAATAAAGAAAATGTTTTAAAAAGTGGAATTGTTTCATTGAAAGATTCTGATATGATTGTTTCACATATTGACATTGATCTCCCTAAGACAGGCATTACTAAAAATCAATTATTAATGCTTGACATACTAGCTAATAATGACTGGACACGACCTATATATTTTACCGGAGGCAGCTATGAAGCTTCTGAATACATCTGGATGAAAGAATACCTTCAATTGGACGGGTTAGTTTACAAGTTAGTCCCCATAAAAACTCCTTTAAGTCTTAATAATCCATATTTAATGGGCAGAATTGATAGTGATTTAATGTATGACATCGTAAAACAATGGAGCTGGGGGAACTCAAACGATCCAGGAATTTATCATGATCCTGAAACCAGAAAAAACAGTATAAGCTTTAGAAGCAATATGGCTCGGTTAGCTGAACAATTGATCTATGAAGGGAAACCTGAAAAAGCTAAAGAAATAATTGATCTTGCCCAAGAAAAGATGCCACTAGATAAATTTGGATATTATAGTCTTTTGGTTCCTTTTATTGATAATTATTATAAAATTTCAGAATTTAAATCGGCACAAAAATTAGTTAAGCAAATTTCTAATAAATATTCTGATCGTTTAAATTACTTCTCCTCTTTGAAAACAGATTTTCAATATGGAATGGGAGAAGAAATTGTTACAGAAATTGAAAGATATAGAACTTTAATAGAGGCAATACTGGTAAATGAAGATCTGGAAATTTTACAACCAGAAATTGATAAATTTATACTATCTACTCAACCATTTATTTTTCTATATGGAGAATATGACTATTACACTGCTTTATATGATTTAGTTGACGGCTATTATATTGCAAAGGCAGATGAAAAAGCACAAAAAATAGCATTAAAAATATTAAGTGTTTATAAAAAAAGATTGAATGTTTTTATTAGTCTCTCTAATGAAAATAAAATCAGGTATACAGATCAAATTAAAAATGAAATTTTAGATTTCCGCTATTTTACTGAAATGATTCTTTTAAGTGATAAAAGTGAGTTCTCTAAAAACATAGAAGCAGAATATAACTCTATTGTTGATGAATTTAAAAAATAAAATTTAAATGTGATCTTTAATTAGTCCTATTAATGTGTTAGCGTCTTGTTCACCTGATTGTCTCCAAAGCATTTCTCCTTCTTTATAAATCATTAAAGTAGGTAAAACCTTAACTCTAAGAGCTTGAGCAAGTTTCTCGTTTTTATCTGAATTTATCTTAATTACTTTAGCGCTATCTCCCATTGCAGCAGCAACATCTTTTAAAATTGGGTGCATTGCAGATGACAAATTGTCAACCTCATTGTAAAACACCAATAGCAAAGGATGGTTGTCATCTATTAATTCGCCAAATTTAGACATCTTAGTTAATGTTTAAGACTTTAAGGCAAAAATAGTTTTTTTTTAGTTAAACATCAATTTTTCTCTTTTTTAGAGTAATGACGGTTATTTCCGGCCACATTCCAACTCTTCCTGGATATGCAAGATATCCAAAGCCTCTATTAACATATAGATACTGTTTAGCTTTTTGATAAAGTCCTGCAAATTCTGGATAACGCCATTTAATTGGACTCCATTTTATCCAGCCTGGAATATCAATTCCGAATTGCATACCATGAGTGTGTCCACTAAGAGTTAATGGAAAAATAAAATTATGTGGAACAACTTGATTATTCCAATGAGAAGGATCATGGCTTAATAAAATTTTAAAATCTGCATTAGAAACACCTTCAATAGCTTTATTTAAATCTCCAGATTTTTTAAATCCTCCTGCCCCCCAATTCTCAACACCAATTACAGCTAGCTTTTCTCCATTTTTAATTATAAAATCATTTTCATTTAGTAATAATTTGAACCCCATTTCATTTTGAATTTTTTTAAGGTTATCGAGATTATTAATTTTGTCTTGATCATTATCCCAATTCATATAATCTCCATAATCATGATTTCCTAAAATTGAATATACTCCATGTTCAGCTTTAAGGGAAGAAAATAAATCTTTCCAGGGGTTCAACTCCTTAGATACATTATTTACTAAATCTCCAGTGAACATTATAACATCTGACTCTTGTTTATTAATTAAGTCTATACCATACTTTACTTTTTCGGGGTTATCAAAACTACCACAATGAATATCAGAAATATGAGTAAGCTTAAACCCGTCAAATGAAACAGGAAGATCATCAAATTCCAACTCATAACTGGATACCTTATAATTATATTTTCCTCTATACATTCCATATAAAAGAGCTCCAAATGGTATAGAGGCTATAGTAAGTGTTATTTGAGAAATAAACTTTCTTCTTTGGGGAAAAAAATCTTGTCCAGTTATGCCTTGATTAAAAAATGAATATAGGGCCTGGGGAAATCTTATAATGTCTTCAAAAATCAAACCAATAATGATAATAAATTGAAAAACGAATAGTGAGATAAAAAACCCAAGAGAATAACTAATCATATGAGTGAAGCCCTCAGATCTGTCATAGTTTATTATTTGAAATATAAAATTTACAATAATTAAAAGAGATACATTTATATATAAAATCCTTAAATATTTATTTTGTGAAAATGTTTTAATGCATTGAAAGGAATACCATTGAGTTAAACCTATAATAAGAATAAAAAAAATCCATCTGTAAAACATAAATAGAGTAAGGTTAAATTAAAAAACTAGAATTAACTAATTTGTTGAGATAGCTTATGCGCTTTACCGTCAGACAAACTAGCTATAAAACATGTTGAATTTAGTAAGGTTTCATATAAATCTTGACCTACAATAGGAACTCCGTCTGGCACCAATCTTAAAATTAACTTATCATAACTACTCATTTGATTGTTAAAGCTATTTACAGCAGCTGTTACAAAAGCTTTTAATAGTGAGGAAATAACTTTATACCCTACCACCTCTTTATTAGTTACCTCTTGAGACTTATATATTTTTTCAACACTTAAACCAATAATGTCCTCTATCTGAGCTTTATATTTACTCTTTTCCATAAGAGCATAAATAAAAGTACCATTTAAAATTTTAGATTCATTTTCGTTAAATATTCTAACAGCGTCTTGAATAAGTGTATTAATTGATAGGGCTCTTAAATAGCTTAATCGCTGAGATCGATTTGTAAGACTATTGTATTTTTTTGTATCAATAGTTTCTCTAACAAGATTAATTAAATACTCTAATGCATAATCCTCTGAGATAAGGCCTAAATTTATTCCATCTTCAAAATCGATAATAGTATAACAAATATCATCTGCAGCTTCAACTAAAAATGCTAATGGGTGTCTATGGTAATGTTTGTTATTATCAAGTCCTAATTCCTCCGCTATTGACTTAAAAAATAATTCTTCTGACTTAAAATAACCATATTTTTTGTGAGCTACATGACCTGAATTAATCTCCGGAAAACTTCCTTTTGGGTATTTAGTATAAGCTCCAAGAGTAGCATAACTAAGTCTTAATCCTCCTGGAATTCCTTCCATTGATTTAGAAGCAATTCTAAAACCATTTGCATTACCTTCAAAATAAATGAGATCATTTTTTTCTTGGCGAGAGAGTTTATCAATATATTTTTTACCATAACCGTGTTCAAAAAAATAACCGATAGCTTTTTCACCACTGTGGCCAAAAGGCGGATTACCTATGTCATGAGTCAATGATGCAGCAGCTACAATTGCACCAATATCATTTGGCTGGTATCCAAAAGTTTGATTTAATTGAGGGTATTTATTCAAAATATGTTTTCCGGCTAACCTTCCAATACTTCTTCCAACCACAGAAACCTCAAGGCTGTGGGTTAATCTTGTGTGAACAAAATCCGTCTTTGAAAATGGTATTACCTGAGTTTTGTCTTGAAGACTTCTAAAAGAGGAGGAGAAAACAATTCTATCATAATCAACTTCAAAGCCAAGACGAGTTTCATCTTGTTCAATTCTTAATCTTTTATAGTTATCCCCAAAACGCTTTAGTGATAGTAACTGTTCCCAATTCATTAAAATCTTTTTTTAAAAGTATGAATAATGAAAGAGAATTTCATCATTAATTAAATGCTAAGTGAAGTAATTTTTGTTAACAATAAATTAATAAACAAGATGTGATTGATAACAATTAAGTAAAGTCTAACCTAATTGTTCTAAATAAGTTTGTGGAGTTAATTAAAATTTTAAAAATGAAAAAAAACATTCTATCTTATATAACTTTAATATCATTAATTATAAGTTCATGTGATAAAGACACTGAGCTTTTAACAATTCCAGAAGAAATTATAACTGAAATTGCAAATACAGCTGCAAATGCTGCTGCCAATGCAGTTCAATCACAAATAGAATCTGCTTTAGCCTCTAATACTGCTAATGAGCCAATAGTTAACTCTGTTCCTGAAACCATAGAGCACTCTGGATTGATAACTTCAAATGAAACTTGGCTAAATTCTTCAATACATATTTTAGTTGATAAAGTAGTTGTAACTGATGGAGCTATTTTAGATATTCAAGAAGGTACTGTAATCAAAGGTCGAGCCTCAAACACTCCTGAAGACGCATCAGCGCTTGTTATTGCAAGGGGAGGAAAAATTTATGCACAAGGAACAGAATCTTCTCCAATTATTTTTACTGCTGAGTCTGATAATATAAATGTTAATCAAATAGGAGGAGAAAATCTTACCTCAAATGACTTTGGACTTTGGGGAGGATTGATAATTTTGGGTAAAGCTAGAATTTCTGTTGATGGAGATGCAATTGAATCTCAAATTGAAGGAATTCCAGCTGAAGATACTTTTGGTCTTTATGGAGGAGTGGATGACACTGACAACTCCGGTGTATTAAAGTATGTTTCTATAAGACACGGTGGGGCAAATATTGGGGAAGGAAATGAAATTAATGGACTTACATGTGGAGGGGTAGGAACTGGAACCTCAATATCTAATATTGAAGTTTATGCTAACCAAGATGATGGAATCGAAATGTTTGGAGGTAAAACTAATATTACCAATGCTATTGTTTGGCATGTAGGCGATGATGGTTTCGATACAGATCAGGGCTACTCTGGTACATTAAACAATTTAGTGTATATAAGAAATAATGACTCCTCAGCTACCGAAAGTGGAGATCATGTTATGGAATTAGATGGAGCTGAAGGATCTTATCAAGCTTCTAATCCAACTTTTATGACTTTATCAAATATTACATATAAAGCAGGAGCAGATGAAATAGCTGACTTACGTGATGGTGTTCGAGCTAAAATATCTAACCTGTATGTTTTTAATATAAATACAGGAGCAGATATTGAAATTGATGAGACTAAGGGTTCTGCTAATTATGATTCTGGATTAATACTTTTTGAAGATTTCGAATTTAATATTGGGACAACTCGTCTAACTCTAGATGATATAGTTTTGGATAAATCAGGTTCTTCAGATATTCCAATAATACAATCCGATTTCTCAATAGTTACTAATCAATCAAATGGACAAGGAGCTGATACATCAGTGTTTACATGGACACTTGCTAAACAAACCTCAAATCTTGACTTCTAAAAAAACATTGGAACGGATCCTTTTTTACTATAGCTGGTTTTTAAGGGTCCCAAACCACCTTGGTTTTACCAAGGTGGTTTTATTTTATTTAAACATGAAAAAAATATTTATTTTCTTAGTTCTTCTTTCAAATTTAATAATTGGTCAAACTTCTGAAATCTATGGAACAATAAAAGATAAAGACTTTCAAGATGTACTTCCTTTTGCAAATATTTTAGTAAGAGAAACTATGGAGGGTACAACCTCAGATTTTGATGGCTTATATCGTTTAGAACTTGCTCCAGGATCATACACTGTTGAATTTAGTTTTATTGGTTATGAAACTATCGTAGTTACAGACGTTATTTTAGAAGAAGATCAATCAGTTGAGGTTTCAACCTCTCTTAGTATTGCTTCTCAACAAATGAATGAAGTGATTGTGTCCTCCAGTGTCTTAAAAAATACCGAACAAAATATTCTTAGTGTTCAAAAACGATCTGCTAATTTATTAGATGGTATTTCTTCTCAAAATTTTAGAAAAATTGGCGCTAGTGACCTAGCAAAAGCTGTTAAGAATGTTCCAGGTGTTTCTGTTCAAGGAGGAAAGTATGTTTATGTTAGAGGGCTAGGTGACAGATATACTAAATCAATAATTAATGGTGTTGATATCCCGGGACTAGATCCAGACAGAAATACTATTCAATTTGATATTTTTCCAACAAGCGCTATTGATCAAGTTATTGTTTTAAAGTCATCTTCAGCAGAACTTCCAGCTGATTTTACTGGTGGAATTGTTGATATTATAACAAAGGATATTCCCTCTGAAAAGATTTTGTCTTTATCAGTTTCTACTGAGTTTAATCCAAATATGCATTTTAATAATTCATTTTTGGAAGCCCAAAAATCTAATTCTGATTGGTTAGGTTTTGACGGTGGGCTTAGAGATATTCCTTTTGACATAAATCGAAGAATTCCGCTAGCTGTTGAAAACAACTCCAAACTGTATAATATTTCTAGCAGCTTTAATCCAATTTTAAAAGCTAAACAATCAAAAAGTTTAATTGATTATAATGTTAATTTATCTTTTGGAAATCAATTTAATTTATTTGGAAAGTCTATTGGTTATATAACAGCTTTTTCTTATTCCAAGGACTTCAGGCATTATGATGATTTTATTTCTAATTATTATTTGAAAAACTCGGATAAGTCCATAAACAAGTTAAGGTTAAGCGAAAGTTTAAATGGAGTTTTAAGTCAGGAAAATGTTTTATTAAGCGGTTTGGCTGGGATAAGTTTGAAGGGAGAAAAATCTAAATATAAATTTCAAATATTACATCTTCAAAATGGAGTTACTGCATCAGGTTTATACAACACAGGAAGTTATATTTATTCAAGTAATACTCAAATTAAAGATGTTCTCGACTATAATGAAAAATCAGTAACAAATATTTTAATATCTGGTAAACATTACTTTTTTGATGGAACCTTAACTGCCGACTGGAAGATTTCTCCAACAAAAAATAGTAATCAAGATAAAGATATTAGATATACACCCTTTAGGCTTGAAGAAGGTGAATATTCAATTGAACCATCTGAGACTGGAGATCCAACAAGAATTTGGAGAAATTTAGAAGAAAGAAGCTGGGTGAATAAACTTGATTTTATTTTTGATTATTCGTTGATGAAGCGTAAAGCAAAAATGAAATTTGGAGGCTTCTATTCATATAAGGATAGGGGCTTTGGTATCAATACATTTTTTATCAAATTTAGAGGAAGAGTAGATGATATAGCTACTGGAAACGCTAATCTAATTTTAGCCCCATATAATCTTTGGAATACGGATGATTTTCTTGGTAGTTATATTTTAAATGGCTCTGGTCCCGCATCAATATACAGCAGTGATCAAGAAGTCTCAGCTTTTTATTTTTCAAATGAGTTTAACATGTCAAAATCTCTTAGGCTAGTTCTAGGTATTCGCTATGAAAACTATATTCAAGAATTTACAGGTATTGATCAAAATGATATTTCTCTTCGTGATGAAGCCATAATAGACACAAGCGATTTATATCCATCCCTCAACCTTATTTATAGTATAAATGAGAATACTAATATTAGGGGTTCTTATTCGAAAACTATTGCTAGACCTTCATTTAAAGAAGCATCAAATGCAACGATTTTTGATCCAATAAATAACATTGTTTTTCTTGGAAATTTAAATTTAAAGCCATCTTATATTCAAAATTTTGATATTAGATATGAAAAATTTGGGGGACCAGGAGAGTTATTTGCCGTAAGTGCTTTTTATAAAAAATTTAAAGACCCTATTGAAATTGTAACTTATAGTGTGTCTGCTAATGACAACTTTCAACCTAGAAATGTTGGCAGTGCTCAAGTTTATGGATTAGAATTTGAGTTTAGAAAAAAAATATCTGAAGTTTTTAATCTTAGATTTAACTCAAGTTTAATTGAAGCTCGTCAAAAATTGGATAAGTCATCAGGAGGTGAGTTTGAATCAAGACAAACTAATCTTAGGGAAGGAGAGACTATGAATGACTACAGGGACCTCCAAGGACAATCTCCATATTTAATTAATTTTGGATTAGATTATACTAAAGATGACATAAGTTCAGGTATATATTTCAACACTCAAGGAAAAACTCTTCAAGTGGTTGGGATTGGATTCTCTCCTGACATATATACCATGCCTTTCAATAGTCTAAATTTTACTTTTGAAAAAAAGATAGGCTCCTCTAAAAATCAAACTTTTAGAATTAGAGTGAAAAACATTTTAAATAATACTCAGAGAAGTGAATTCATTTCTTATCAGGCTGGTTCAAATTATTTTCAAAATAAATTATCTATTGGAAGATCACTTTCTATCGGATATGGAATAAATCTTTAATAAAGAAATGAAAAGTTAACATTAAGGAAACATTAGAAAAATAATTAATCATGATTTTTGTCTTAAAACCAGCTATAAATGATTATAAGACAAAAACACGTGTTTTTTTGTGTAGTATTGGCTACATCTATAAGTCTTAAAGCACAACAGATATCTGCACCAAAATTTGGAAAAGGGCTAATGAATATTTCAGGAAAAGATAGTACGTGGAGTATGAACTTTTCTGCAAGAGTTCAATATCTGACATCTACGACATGGCAAGAAGAAGATGGTTCTTATGCAGGGCCAGAGTCTAATTCTTTAATTAGGAGGTCACGTCTTAAATTTAAAGGTTTCGCATATCACCCAAGTCTTACTTACAAAATTGAATTGGCATTGTCAAATAGAGATATTGCAGGCGGCTCAAGTTTTACCTCAGATGCTCCTAGAATTATTTTAGATGCAAGTGTTAAATGGAACTTTTACAAAAACTGGAGTATTCAGTTTGGGCAAGCAAAGCTTCCGGGTAATATTGAAAGAGTTATTTCCTCTTCAAAACTAGCTTTAGTTGATAGATCACTTCTTAATAGTAAATTTAATATCGACAGAGATTTTGGATTACAGTTAAAACATAAGTTTAATTTAAATGAAAAATTTATTGTAAAAGAAACGTTTGCTATTTCTCAAGGAGAAGGAAGAAATGTTTCCAAAGGAAATATTGGTGGACATCAATATACTGCAAGACTTGATTTGCTCCCTTTTGGAAACTTTAAAAGTGATGGTGATTATGAAGGGGATGATATTCGAAGAGAAAAAAAACCTAAATTGCTTATAGGAGTAGCATATGATTATAATAATAATGCTGTTAAAACAAGAAGTAATATGGGTTCATACATGACAACGGATTATGGTATGTTTGAGACAGATATCAAAACATTTTTTATAAATTCTCATTTTAAATATAACGGATTTTCGTTCATGGGGGAATATGCTGATAGAAATACAAATGATGCTTTTTCAAAAAATAGTGATGGTAGTCTAACAGGAGATCTTGTTAGTGTTGGATCAGCCATTAGCTTACAGTCTGGATATGTTTTACCTTCAAATATTGCAATTACGGGTAGATATACAAATATCAACTTTGACAAAATCGTAACAAATAATAATGATATCACTCAATACACCCTAGGCCTCTCAAAATATGTTGAGAAACATAAATTAAAAATTCAATCAGATATGACATATGAAGATTCAATGTTTTCTGATGATAAAATATTTTACCGCTTACAATTTGAAATTCATTTTTAAAAAAACACTATGGAAAACTTATACTTAATATTAGTAATTGTCTTAGCAGTTTTGGCTTGCGGAGACTTAGTAGTAGGGGTTAGTAATGATGCTGTTAATTTTCTAAGTTCAGCTGTAGGCTCTAAAGCTATTTCATTCAAATCTATAATGATTTTAGCAGGGCTAGGTGTAGCATTTGGAGCCTTGTTTTCTAGTGGTTTAATGGAAGTTGCCAGAAAAGGAATTTTTAATCCTGGTGAATTTTATTTTGATGAAATTATGCTAATTTTTACTGCAGTAATGTTAACCGATATATTATTGCTAGATTTCTTTAATACAATTGGAATGCCTACTTCAACAACAGTGTCGATTGTATTTGAGTTATTAGGTGCAGCTGTTTTTATGTCACTAATTAAAATCAGCTCCACAACTGGAGATTTATCTGATTTGGTTAATTATATAAATACAAGTAAAGCTATTCAAATAATATCTGGCATAGTACTTTCGGTAGTAGTTGCACTTTCAGTTGGAGCAATTGTTCAGTGGATATGCAGGTTTTTCCTGACCTATGATTTTGAAAAAAATGCAAATTGGATTAGTGCGCTGTTTTCAGGAATTGCATTATCTGCAATCACATATTTTATTTTAATGAAAGGAATCAAAGGCACTCCTTATGCAGAATTAAAATTTGATATAATTGGAGGAATGAAGATTAAAGACTTTATTGAGCTTGAAGTTTTAAAAGTAACATTAATAAATTTTATCTTTTGGTTTGGATTATCATTTTCTTTAATCCAGTTTTTTAAAATCAATTTATATAAATTGATTATTTCTGTAGGAACCTTCGCTCTTGCTCTAGCTTTTGCTGGAAATGATCTTGTTAACTTCATTGGAGTTCCTATTGCAGCTTATCAATCATATGAAGTTTGGGTTGTCTCTGGTTCAGCTGCCTCAGATTTTGGAATGGGAGTGTTGGCAACAAAAGTTGCTACTCCAACTGTTTTTTTAGTTCTTTCTGGTTTTATTATGGTACTTACTTTATGGTTTTCTACAAAGGCAAGAAAAGTGCTAAAAACAAGCTTAGATTTATCTAATCAAGGATATGTAAAAGAAAGGTTTCAGCCTTCATTGTTTTCTAAATTAATTGTTAAATTTTTTCAAAGTTTATCTGATATATTAACTAATATTCTACCTGAAAAAGTAAATAAAAAAATAGAATTGCAGTTTTCAGAATCAACTACTCATGATAAAATGGTTAATGACCCAAATGCACCTTCATTTGATATGGTAAGAGCATCCGTAAATTTAACTGTAGCTGCAATATTGATTTCTATTGCTACCTCTTATAAATTGCCTCTTTCAACAACCTATGTGACTTTTATGGTGGCTATGGGGACTTCACTTGCTGATAAAGCATGGGGAAGAGATAGTGCAGTATATAGAGTGTCGGGTGTTATAAATGTTGTTTTTGGATGGTTTTTAACTGCAATTACTGCATTCTTTGTTTCAGGAATAATAGTTTCATTAATTCATATAGGGGGTGTTCAAGCTATAGCAATTATTTTATTTATCATTCTTGTAATCATTGGTAAAAATTTCATAAAGCACAGAAATGACGAAATTGAAGTAGACAAGGAGAAAATTCTTAAAGCTGAGAGTAAATCAATGAAAGGAGTTATGGATGAAAGCTCTGGTAATATTATAAAGTTCTTTAAACGAGTAGATGTAGTTTATGGAGCTTTAGTTGATGGGCTATCTAAACATGACTTAAAGTCGCTAAAAAAGGGTAAAAAAAATATAAAAAGACTTGAAAATGAAGTAGAAGATCTTCGTGAGAATATTTTCTATTTTATAAAGAATTTGAATGAACCGAGCTTGTCTGCAAGTAATTTTTATATTATTTTGTTAAGTTATATTGAAGACTTGGCCAATGATCTTGATTATATAATTTCAAAAAGCTATAAGCACATTGATAATGATCATGAAAAACTCAAGTTGTCTCAAATAAGAGATTTAATAGAAATTCATGATTTCACTAAGTCTATTTTTAAAAACTCAATGGAAACTTTTGACAATAATTCTATTTCTGATATTGAATTAATTTTAAATAAAAGAGATTTAATAAAAGGGAAAATTCAAGAAAAAATTAATGCTCAAATTGAACTTACACGAAATATTGAAACGAGTCCTAAAAACACTACTTTATATTTCAACATACTCCTTAAATCAAAAGATATATATAAAATAAAAGTAAACTTAATCGAAGAGTTTTATAACACATACAAACAAATAAACAATCTATAACTGCATTTGTAATGGTTTAATTAGCGAATAGCTGGGCCTATAATTAGTTTATCACATTTAAGATCAGCTCACTTTATGTATAAAGTGAGCTATGAACCACACATTAGGCAGTCGTCATCTTCAGAAGATTTAGATTGTGCAAGCATTTGTTTCAATTCTTCAGGAGATAAAGGTTCAACAGGAACAGGGTTCTTTCCGTCTACAGATATTGTAGCTTCAGTTGTTGGCAATTCAACTTTAACAGTTTCTACTTTTTTCTGTTTATTATCCAAAGTAAATTTAATTGCATCTACTGCTGATTTAGTCCTTAAATAATACATTCCTGTTTTTAAACCTGATTTCCATGCATAGAAATGCATTGATGTCAATTTAGCCATTGTAGCTCCTTCCATGAATAGGTTTAAAGACTGTGATTGATCTATGAAATATCCTCTATGACGAGACATATCAATAATATCTTTCATACTCATTTCCCAAACAGTTTTATATAATTCCTTTAAATCATCTGAAATACCTTCTATATTTTGAATTGAACCATTAGCTCTCATAAGTTCTTGTTTCATATCTTCATTCCATAAACCTCTATCTAAAAGATCTTCTAATAAATGTTTATTTACAACAATGAATTCTCCAGACAATACTCTTCTTGTGTAAATATTTGAAGTGTAAGGCTCAAAACATTCATTATTTCCTAAAATTTGAGATGTAGAAGCTGTAGGCATTGGAGCTACTAATAGAGAGTTACGCACTCCATATTTTGCAACTTGCTTACGAAGTTTTCCCCAATCCCATCTTCCACTAAGCTCCTTGTCCTTTATACCCCATAGGTTATATTGAAACTCACCTTCTGAAATCGGAGAGCCTTTATAAGTTTCATAAGGACCATCTTTTTTTGCCTCTTCCATTGAAGCAGTAACAGCTGCAAAATATAATGTTTCAAATATTTCTTGATTTAATTGTTTAGCTTCTTCACAAGTAAAAGGTAGGCGAAGTTTAATAAAAGCATCTGCAAGACCTTGAACACCTATACCAATTGGCCTATGTCTGAAATTAGAGTTTTGAGCTTCTATAACAGGATAATAATTTCTATCAATAACTCTATTCAAGTTTTTTGTAACATGCTTAGTGACTTCAAAAAGATTTTCATGATCAAATGAGTTGTCTTTTATGAACATCGGAAGTGCAATAGATGCAAGATTACAAACTGCTATTTCGTCACTTGATGTGTATTCAATAATCTCTGTACATAAATTTGAAGACCTAATAGTACCTAAGTTTTTTTGATTAGACTTTCTATTAGCCGCATCTTTATATAGCATGTAGGGGGTTCCTGTCTCTATTTGAGATTCAAGTATTTTCTCCCATAGTTCGCGTGCTTTAATAGTTTTTCTTCCTTTACCCTCTTTTTCATATTTCAGATATAGTTTGTCAAACTCTTCGCCATGACAGTCATGAAGTCCAGGGCATTCACTTGGACACATTAGAGTCCACTTGGCATTATCCTCAACACGCTTTAAAAATAAATCTGGGTTCCACATTGCATAGAATAAATCTCGAGCACGCATTTCTTCTTTTCCATGATTTTTCTTTAAATCAAGAAAGTCAAAAATATCAGCATGCCAAGGCTCAACATAAATAGCAAAAGAGCCTTTTCTTTTACCTCCTCCTTGGTCAACATATCTAGCTGTACCATCAAATACTCTTAGCATAGGAACAATTCCATTTGAAGTTCCATTTGTTCCGGCAATATAAGATCCAGTTGCTCGAACATTATGTATTGAAAGACCTATTCCTCCAGCTGACTGAGAGATTTTAGCTGTATTTTTTAAAGTATCATAAATTCCATCTATACTATCCTCTTTCATACTTAATAAAAAACAAGAAGACATTTGAGGCTTGGGAGTTCCTGAATTAAAAAGAGTTGGTGTAGCGTGGGTGAAGAACTTTTTAGACATCAAATCATAAGTCTTTACAGCAGAAGCAATATCATTCATATGGATACCAATCGAAACTCTCATAAGCATATGTTGAGGACGTTCTGCTATTTGACCGCTCAGCTTTAGCAGGTAAGAACGCTCTAAAGTTTTAAAACCGAAATAATCATAGTCAAAATCTCTGTTGTATAAAAGACTTGAGTCTAGTAAATCAGCATTTTTATTAATAATTTCATATACTTCATCAGATAGCAAAGGTGCCTTTTTACTGTTTCTAGGATTTACATATTCATATAAGTCTTTCATTGTCTCACTGAATGACTTTTTTGTATTTTTGTGTAAATTAGAAACAGAGATTCTAGCTGCCAGTTTAGCATAATCAGGGTGAGTAGTAGTCATGGTTGCAGCAATTTCAGCAGCTAAATTATCTAATTCTGAAGTTGTTACACCATCATAAAGACCTTCAATTACTCTCATGGCAACTCTTACAGGATCCACTAATCCGTTTAATCCATAACAAAGTTGACTTATTCTTGAAGTAATTTTATCAAAAATTACAGGTTCTTTACGGCCGTTTCTTTTAACTACATCCATTTGTTTTTATGTTTATTTAAGTGCTTAGCTAAGCATTTACACTGGTTCTTAAATAGTTATCTATTATTCTAAAACAACAACTAGAAATCAGCGTCAAAGCTAATTTTAGTATCATCTTCTTTTGTTAAAACACCTGCTTTTTGATATTCAGAAACTCTTTTTTCAAAAAAATTAGTTTTTCCTTGTAAAGAAATCATATCCATAAAATCAAAAGGGTTAGTAACGTCAAACTGTTTTCCACAGTTGAGCTCAACCAATAAACGATCTGTTACAAACTCTAAATATTGAGTCATCAGTTTAGCATTCATTCCAATAAGACTTACAGGTAATGACTCAGTAACAAATTCTCTCTCAATATTAAGTGCGTCTAAAAGTATTTCTTCAATTCTTTCTTTGGAAACTTTATTTACAAGGTGCTTGTTGTGAAGATGAACTGCAAAATCACAATGTACTCCTTCATCTCTTGAGATAAGTTCATTAGAAAATGCTAAACCAGGCATCAAACCTCTTTTCTTTAGCCAAAAAATTGAACAAAATGCGCCAGAGAAAAAGATACCTTCAACTGCAGCAAAAGCAATTAACCTCTCTGCAAATGAATCAGAATCAATCCATTTAAGAGCCCAGTCTGCCTTCTTTTTAATTGCAGGAAATACTTCAATAGCTTTAAATAATCTATCCTTTTCAACTTCATCTTTTACGTAGGTATCTATTAATAATGAATATGTTTCGGAATGAATGTTTTCCATCATAATTTGAAAACCATAGAAAAATTTTGCTTCAGAATACTGTACCTCATTAACGAAATTTTCTGCTAAATTTTCATTAACAATGCCATCAGATGCAGCAAAAAATGCTAAAATATGTTTAACGAAATACCTTTCATCATCAGAAAGCTTATTATTCCAATCAGCAAGATCTTCACTTAAATCTATTTCTTCAGCAGTCCAGAAACTAGCCTCCATTTTTTTATACCATTCCCATATATCATGGTGTTGAATTGGAAATATTACAAATCTATTTGCATTTTCTTGGAGTATAGGTTCAATCGCTTTCGTCATTTTCTGCTTTTTAATAAATTAATTTTACTTTTCTTTTGCTTCTAACAAAGATTTAAAAATGTAATAACAATTGAAAGGGGTACTTATTCACAAAGAGGCTTAGTTTTTAACAAAAAGGATGATAAATCTTGTTTTGAATAAAAATCAATAAAGTTTTAAATACATGATCTTCAGTGTTTTAAAAATTAATTTCTCTGTTAAACCCCTTCTTTACTGAGAGCGCGACTTAAGCCATTTTTTGGCAGTTACTGATAATTTTCTGTACCAAGATTCTCCAAATTTTCTAATTAATGCGTTTTTAACAAACTTATAAACTGGAACCTTTAGCTCTGAACCCAAGCTACAAGCCGAATCACAAATAGACCATTCATGATAATTTACTGCTGTAAATTCAGAATAATTTTGAATTCTAATTGGATATAAGTGACACGAGATTGGCTTATACCAGTTGATAGCTCCAGCACTATAAGCTTTCTCAATTCCACATTGAGCTTGACCTCTAACATCAAAAACAGTATATGCACATTCTTTTCCCTCTATTAATGGAGTTTCCCACTCACCATCATCCCCTTTTACATAATTCCCTTGTTTTATTAATGACTTTCTACCCTTATCTGACAAAAAAGGAAGAATTTTTTCGTTTAAATCATCCAAAATTTTAGTCTCTTCTTTTTCAAGTGGAGCACCTGCAGACCCTGCAACGCAACACTCTCCTTTGCACTTTGCTATATTACAAACAAAGTCTTCAGAAATAATAGATTCTGAAACTATAGTGTTTTCTATCTGAAACATTTATAAAATTTCATTGTTTGAGGCTAAATTAACTATTATTATCTCTTTCAAATATTATTAAGTTGAGTACTTTTAAAAAAAAAATGAATTTTGATTCTAAAGAAATTTTCACGGCCAGTCTTGTTCTCTTTGCTGTAATTAATATGATTGGAAACATTCCAATAATTATTTCTCTCAGAGAGAAAGTAGGCCATATACAATCAGAAAAGGCATCGATAGTGGCTGGTGTGATAATGATTGGATTTTTATTTGTTGGTAAAAATATTTTAAATCTAATCGGTATTGATGTTAATTCATTTGCTGTAGCTGGTTCATTAATAATTTTCTTTATTGCGCTAGAGATGATAATGGGAATATCTATATATAAAAATGATGTTCCAGAAACAGCATCAATTGTTCCAATTGCATTTCCAATTATTGCTGGGCCTGGAAGTTTAACAACCTTACTTTCATTGAGAGCTGAGTTTGAACTTATCAATATAATTATGGCAGTAATATGTAATATTATAGTAGTTTATCTAATACTCAAGTCTACTAACTTAATGTCAAAAATTTTAGGAAAATCAGGGATTGCTGTTATCCAAAAAGTGTTTGGAATAATACTATTATCAATAGCCGTTAAGCTTTTTGCTACTAATGTTGGGCAAATAATTAATTGATATTATGAAAAAATCTATTTTAGTGTTTTTGGTATTAGCAATCAGCAGTATGCTTTTTAATTTATATAAAATTGATTGGAACAAGTCATTATTTGACGAAAACTCAATTGCACTAATAGGTGTTTTAGCATCAGGGTGTGCAATTTTACTCATCGTTATTTTAAGACTTTCTGTTAAAATTTCAGAAAAAGAAAAATGATTTTTTATGGAAGAAAATCTACCTGGACTCCTGCTCTTTTTAAAAAATTAACACCAGAAATATCTTTATATTCGACAGAATAAACTACTCTAACAATTCCCGATTGGTGTATAAGCTTACTACACTCTTTACATGGAGAAAGTGTTATGTATAAAGTTGAGCCTTTACATGACTGTGTTGATGAGGCAACTTTAAGAATTGCATTTGCTTCTGCATGTAACACATACCATTTTGTATAGTGTTCTTCATCTTCACAAATATTTTCAAAACCAGATGGAGTCCCATTGTATCCATCGGAAATGATCATTCTGTCTTTAACAATCAAAGCCCCAACTTGCTTTCTTTTACAATGAGACAATCTACCCCATCTATTCGCCATGTCTAGATAGGCCTCATCATATGTTTTTTGTTTTTTTTCTGTCATATTTAACGAAACTACAAAAATCTTAATCTAACACCTAAAGTCTTTCAAAAACCATTTTTAATGATAAAATTAAAATTATAAAAGAGCCTCCATAGATCCAAATTTTAAATTTATTGTTAAAAAATTTTATGATTAAAGCATTGAAAATTAGAACAGCAGAAACTATTGTCAATTGAGCAAATTCAATGCCAAAAGCAAACCCTAATAAAGAAATTAATGATGAGTCCTCTTGAACTATTAAACTAAAATATCTGCCAAATCCCATTCCATGAATTAAGCCAAAAAGAAAAGTTAATAGTGAGAAATATTTAAAAATATTTTGTTTCCAATTTCCATATTTCTTGAAAAAAAGCACCACACAACTATATACTATGGTTAGAGGAATTAATATTTCAATCCAATAATAGTCGACGGATAGTTTAAAATAATAATTTATAAAAAGTGTTAAACAATGTCCTAAGGTAAAAAGTGTTACCCATTTTAATAGCTTCAACCATTTGTCAAAAGTAAAAGGTAAGGCTATGGTAATAAAAAAATAAAAATGATCTAATCCATTAAAATCTAGAACGTGACGAGTACCTAATTTCAGAAAGAATAAAAATGTTTCTAGCATTAATCAAAATTTATGTTTGTTTTTCAAAGTCTCGTATGCATTCTGGACTTGTATAAACTTTTCTTCAGCTCCTTTTAAAAGATAAGGATCTTTAGTTTGAAGTTTATCAGGGTGGTATTTTTTCACCATTATACGGTATGCTTTTTTTATGTCTTCAATAGATGATTTTGGGCCTATCTCAAGTATTTTATAAGCACTGTTTTCTTCTTTAACAAACATAGCTTGAATACTTTCAAAATCGACAGAGTTGATTTTTAAGTTTGAAGCTATTTGACTTATTTTAATTAATTCTGGTTTAGATATACTGCCATCAGCTTTTGCAATACCAAATAAAAAGTGAATTAACTGAAGTCTTGTTTCGTATCTAGAATTTAGGGAGAAAGACCTAGTTATTTCTTCTAAAGATTGATTTTGATTTTTAATTTCTTTATTAAATATTTTAAAAATCTCATCAGACTGATGCTTTCCATAATGACTTATAAAAAACCGTCTAACATACTCAAGCTCCTTAGAATCAACTTTTCCGTCAGCTTTGATAACTATTGCTGCTAGTGTCAGTAATTTAACCTGCATTACGTTTTTATTAGAATAGGTGAATTTGTTTTGGCCATTAAAATTTGACTTATAAAAAACATTCTCTAAAAGTTTACCAATAACAAATCCTAAAATTGCTCCTGGAAAACGAAAATAACTAAAGCCAATAAAAGCAGAAATCCATTTTATCATAAAAGTTAAATTTGAGATCAAATATAACGATGTCAATAAGAGTTTCTTTATTATCTTTATAAAAAAATAGTATGTATCCAAAAGAAATTTATGAGCCTATGAAGGCCGAGTTAACTGTATTAGGCTTTGATGATTTAGCAACTACTTCTGATGTTGAAGATGCTTTAAAAAAAAGTGGCACAACTTTAGTGGTTGTAAATTCAGTCTGTGGGTGTGCGGCTGCGAATGCTAGGCCTGCAGTTCGTATATCATTATTAAATGAGGTAAAACCTAATAATTTAGTTACTGTTTTTGCAGGAGTAGACAATGAAGCCACAGATTTAGCTAGATCCCATATGGTGCCATTCCCACCGTCTTCTCCCAGTATTGCTCTTTTTAAAGATGGAAAATTAATCCATATGATCGAAAGACATCATATTGAAGGAAGACCTGCAGATGTTATCGCAGACAATCTTGTCTCGGCTTACAATGAATATTGCTAATCAAGTTTTATATTTTTTTAATTTCAACTCTATAATAAAAGTAGTTCCAAACTTATTGTCTGTTTGATAAGTTATCTTCCCTTTATGAGATTCAATTATATTTTTTACTATTCCCAAGCCTAATCCCATACCTTTAGTTTTAGTGGTGAATTTTGGTTCAAATATTTTTTCTTTCAAATTCGGTTCAACCCCTTGACCATTATCTTTGACAGATATAATTATTTTGTTGGAATCAGCTTTTAAATTGACTTCTATTTTAGCTTGTTTTTTTGAATTAACAGATTGTAATCCATTTTGAATAAGATTTGTCATCACACGAATCCACTGAGTTCTATCTAAAGGATATAAAATCTTATTTTTATTTGAAGAGAAACTTATATTCTCATATTTAAATATTTCTAAAGCTTTTTTAGTAGCGTCTACAATATCTGATGAAATTAATTGAGCTTTTGGAAGAGTTGCAAAATCTGAAAAAGCGCTTGCGACATTGCTCATTATATCTATTTGCTCAATTAATAATTTAGAAAATTCTTCAATCTTATTCTTGTTGTTTTCATCTAAAGGATCATATCTTCTTTGAAAATTTTGAATAGAAAGCCTCATGGGTGTTAAAGGATTTTTAATCTCATGAGCTACCTGCCTGGCCATTTCTTGCCAAGCCTGTTCACGTTCGGTTTTAGCAAGCTTCTGAGCGCTTTTTTCTAAGTCATCTATCATTTTATTATATGAATTAACCAAGCTATCAATTTCTCTTGAAGGATTTTTTAGATGAATTCTTTTATTACGCTTAAGCAATCCAGTTGAATTGATTTGAAGCCTCAAGGCCTCTAAGGATCTTGTTACATATTTAGAGATGAAATAAGCAATGCCAATTGATATGACAAGCATTAAAAGGTATACTTGATAAAGGCTCTGTAAAAAGGTGTTTAATTCGTTTTCAGAAAAGGAAACATCCTCAAAATATGGAAAAAATAAAATTGCATATTCTAAGCCTGATGAATCCACAAGATATCTATACGAAGATTGAAACTTTCCTATTTCATCAATATTATTCTCCACAAAACGATTTGAACTATTTAATTTTATGTTTTGAATAGTTTGTTTGTCAATTTTATAGTTATTAGCAATAATTTTTAATGGTAAAAAATTTATATATAAAGAGTTTCCTTCCAAGTCAAAAACAGAATAATCAACACTAAGAATAGTTCTTACTGCTTCAAAATCATTTTTAAAACTCATCCATTTTTCTTGAGAGGGAGCATTCAAATCATTTTTAGAAACCAAGTAATTTATCTGAGAAAGCAACTGTTTTTCTTTTCTTTGCATTCTGAATTGATTGTATGATTCAGATTCCGCATCATATTGAAAGTATGTTGCTCCTAAAATCATTAAACAAGCTGTAAACACTAAAAGGACCATGGCCAAGAAAAGCCGTGTTCTTAATGAGATTTTACCTTTAATTATTTGCATCGTTTTTATTATTTATATTTTTATAAAAACGTATTCCCAATACTAAAAGGATACCCAGTCCAACCAAGCCTAATACACCAAAAATCCAATTAAAACTATTTTTGATTGACACTAAAAAAACTATTGAAAAAAGAATTAAAGTAGCTCCCTCATTCCAGAATCGCATAAAAGTACCTGAGTAATTATATATTTCATTTTTAAAATCAACATACATTGAATGAGTTTTGAAATGATAAATTAATAATAATCCTGCAAAAATAATTTTCACAACCATCCACTGCTGAGTTAACCAGATGGGAACAAGAAAAATCAAAATTAGTGCAAAAAAAATGGCAAGAATCGCAGAAGGCCATGTAATAATGTACCATAATCTTTTTGTCATTATATTAAGCTGAGTAGTTAGGATTTTTTTTTCAATTTCTGACTTTTTTTGAGCTTCGATAATATATATAAATAGTCTTGGAATGTAAAACAAACCAGCAAACCATGTGATTATAAAAATCAAATGTAAAGCTTTAAAATAATCGTAATATTCTATCAAAATATTAATCTAGTTTTAAATAATCCAATTCAAGTTTTGCAAACTCTTTGTTGAAATCTTTAACATCATTTTTTATTAAAAAACTAAAAGTTTTTAATTGGGTTTCTACTTTCTCTGTAAGTTCTAATTTAACAACTTTATCCTGATCAGTTGGAGGAAAATCATTTAGTGTAACAAGTCTATTTAAATGTCCCAACTTATTGGTGAGCTTAATTGGAAAATTAAGTGGATCTTGATTACTTTGGTTTTGGGTTTGATATAATGTTTTTTCTATATTAGATAATTTCTCTCTAAGTCTTTTTGATTTTAAAATAAGATCAGCAACTAAATTCAATTTACTAAAGTTTGACTCAAATTCGTTTAGTTTTGAATTTATTGTTCTAATTTCTTTTATTGTTTTGTGAGCATCATCTACTGTCTTATTAATTGAATTAACAAAATCTAATTGCTTTTGAATATCTGATGCGTCAACCTCAGATCTAGGATCAATTAAAATTTTAAATGGCTTACTGCTTTTAATTCCGTTTTTACTTAATGTTACTTTATATTTTCCAGGGACAGATTTTGCTCCAGAAAACGAAGCCGACCAAAAAATCATTCCATCCAACACCTCTGCTCCATCATATTTTGTATCCCAGACAAATTTATTGCTTCCTTCTTTAGCTAATAAATTATTATTTTTGTCATTATTACTAAAGGTTTTAATTATTTTTCCATCTATATCTGAAAAACTAATTGAAATGGAATCTTTTGACGAATCATAATTTTTTAAATTGTAATAAACTATAACTCCATTTTCAATATTAGTCCCTTCAGTTTTACTTGTATTCCCGCCGTAACCCCTTGTTCTATAACTGTCTTTTGGTGAAAATAGGTTTACTTCATCATTTATATTTTCAGAGTTTAATTGATGTAATACTGTTAAATCATCAATCATCCAAATGCCTCTTCCTTGAGTAGCTACAATTAAGCTATTATCTTTAATTGTAATATCAGTGACCGGAACTATTGGTAAGTTTTTCTGAAATGAATTCCAAGAATCACCGTCATCATAAGAAATATAAATACCTGATTCAGTTCCAGCATAAAGCAATCCATCTTTAGCAGGATCTGACCTCAACACCCTGGTGAAATGTTCAGGCTTAATTCCGTTTACTATTTTTTTCCATGATTTCCCATAATCATTTGTTTTATAAAGATATGGATTAAAATCACCTGTCTTATATGAAGTTCCAGCTATATATGCTTTTCCAGAAACAAAATATGCTGTCTCTATACTGTTTATCATAAGTGACTTAGGTGCTTGAATTGGAGTTATATCATCCCAACTATCTCCACCATTTTTAGTTAAATGAACTAGCCCATCATCACTACCGACCCAAATCTCGCCATCACTTAGTTTTGATTCACTGGCTGCAAAAAGCGTACTATAGTATTCAACTCCTGTATTGTCTTGAGTAATTGGACCTCCTGAAGACTTTAATTTTTTAGGATCGTTTCTAGTTAGGTCTGGGCTTATAATTTTCCATGACTGACCTTCATTTTCCGAAACATGAACATGATTCGATAATGTAAATAATTTTTTAGTATTATGATGACTAAAGAAAATAGGAAAGTTCCATTGAAATCTATATTTCATTCCCTCAGCTCCATACCCCATTGGGTTATCTGGCCATACATTTATACCCCTTACACTTCCTGTTTTGTGATTAACTCTGGTTAAAAAGCCGCCATAACTTCCTCCATAAACTATATCATTATTTTCTGGATCTACAGCAATATGAGCAGATTCTCCTCCTGCCGTTGACTCCCAGTCATCTTCAGTAATGAACCTTCCGTCTGATCTATGTTTAACCCTGATGGTTGAGTTATCCTGCTGTGCTACATATATCCGATAAGGAAATGAATTGTCAGTAGTTACTCTATAAAACTGAGCAGTTGGTTGATTGTAATATGTACTCCAATCTAACCCTCCATTATTGCTAATTTGGGCTCCTCCATCATCAGCAATTATCATTCGTTGGTTATTTTCTGTAGCTATCCATAAATCATGGTGATCTCCATGGGGCGCTCTATTACTCTTAAATGTTTTTCCTCCATCAATTGATTTGTGATATGAAACGTTCATTATATAAACAATATCTTGATTTTGAGTGTCAGCATAAATTTTAGAATAGTACCATGCTCGTTGTCTTAAAGCTCTACTTGAGTTAACATATTTCCATGTTTTTCCTCCATCGTCAGACCTGTAAACACCACCTTTTTCTTTATTTTCAACAATCGCAAAAACTCTCTCAGGGTTAACAGGAGATACTGTAACACCAATAATTCCCAACACACCTTTAGCAAAACCTTTATTATCAGATATTTTGGACCAAGTATTTCCGCTATCTGTACTTTTCCACAACAAAGAGCCTGGACCGCCACTAACAAGACTATATGGGGTTCTTTTCAAATTCCAAGTTGAAGCATATAAAATTCTTGAATTCTTTGGATCCATTTGTAACTCAACAGCTCCAGATTGCTCATTAACAAATAATACTTTCTTCCATGTTTTTCCACCATTAATAGATTTATAAACTCCCCTTTCTTTTGTAGGCTTGTAAATATTCCCTAATACAGCAGCATAGACTATATTAGAGTTTTTTGAATCTATAACAATTCTTGGTACATGTCTTGATTCAGGAAGTCCTGAAAAACTCCATGTCTTTCCAGCATCAACCGATTTCCATATACCACTTCCAGAAGAAACATTTCCTCTAACTGTAACTTCTCCTCCTCCAACATATATAACATTAGAATCATTTGGAGCAATTGCTATAGAGCCTATGCTTCCTCCAAAATATCCATCTGAAATATTTTCATATGTTTTACCTGCATCTTCAGTCTTCCAAACTCCACCTCCAGTTGCTCCAAAATAATATAAATTGGGATTGTCTTTAACACCAGTTACAGCAGCTGACCGACCACCCCTAAAAGGTCCAATTTCTCGAAATTTAAGACTTTCGTGTATACTTGGGTTGTATGAAACTGCTCTAGAGTATTGTTTTTTTCTCTGACCAAAAATATTTGCAACCAAAAGAAATATAAAAACCTGACTAATCCCTCTTAATATTAAATAACTAAAATTTTTCATTTATTATATTTTATTAGAACAAATTACAAAACAAATTTTGATCCTTCAAAATCAAAATTTATAATCGTTTAAATAATATCTTTTTTTAAGTTTTTAAATAAAAAGTATCCTGTAACTATTGTTGAAATTAGTTCTCCTAATGGGAATGCAATCCAAACTCCTATTACACCCATTTTATTTGATAAAATAAATAAAAAAGGAATGAAGAAAAACCCTTGACGTGTAAGAGTTAAAAGCAAAGCCGGTAATGCTTTACCAATAGCTTGAAAATATGCAGCTCCAATAAATTGAATTCCAATAATTGGAGTTGCTGCAAAAACCCACCTAAGAGCAATTGGGGTTTGGTTTAAAATATACAAATCGTTTGTAAAGACTTTAACGATATCTTCAGAGAAAATAAATATTAGAGCAAAAACAATACTCGCTAAAACAGTAGAAAATATAATTGCCTTAACAACTACATCATAAACTCTACCAGGATTATTAGCGCCATAATTAAATGCTGCAATTGGAATAAACCCTTGTGTTATTCCTATAACAGGAAAAAGAGCAAACATTAACATTCTGCTAATTATAGCATAAACAGCTACCGTCATTTCTCCTGCTGCACTAAATAAAATATTATTGACTAATAAGACAACAACACTAACCATTGCTTGTCTAGCAAGTGTAACTGAGCCTAAAGAAGATATTTCTTTAACCAAGGAGAATGATAAATAAAAATCATTTATTTTAAGCTTAAACTCTGATTTACTAGATGTAAAATAATATAAAATATAAATTGCTGTAACAGCATAAGAAATAGTAGTTGCCCATGCAGCTCCATACATGCCATAGTCTAAATAAAAAATTAAAATATAATCTAAAAACAAGTTAGTAATTGAGGGTATCATCATTGCATACATAGCATATTCCGGCTTTCCTTCAGCTCTCATTGTGTTGTTTCCCATCATACAAAAACCTAAAAGAGGAACCCCATAAAGAACTATTTCATAATATATTTTAGCTAATTCATATAAATCTCCTTTACCGCCAAATGCAGGTATTAAATATTCTAAAAATAATAGTCCTAAAAATACTAGAGATAATGTTACAATAAATGTTAGGGTAATTTGATTTCCAAAAGTTTGATTTGCTTTAGAAATATTTTTATCGCCAAGAGCTCTTGAAATAATTGAACCTCCGCCAATACCAATAGCCATTCCAAGAGCTGCAATGAAAAAAGAGACTGGTAATACAACATTTATTGCTGCAATTGCATTTGGACCAATCCATTGGCCAACAAAAACAGTGTCAATTAGGATATTCAAAGACATAACTAAGATTCCAATTGATGCAGGGACTCCCTGTCGAATTAGTAGTCTAAATATCGGGTCAGTACCTAAACGCCCAGATATATTGTTTCTCATATTATATTTCAACAGCAGTTAAAGCCCATTCATCAATCCACCTACTTAAAACTTTAACCCAATCATCACGATCATTTATACATGGAATCACATGAAGTTTTTTTCCTCCTTTTTCTTCAAAATCTTCAGCAGCTTCCATTCCGATTTCTTCTAAAGTTTCCAAACAGTCTGAAATAAAAGCTGGAGTTGCAATTGCAAGTTCTTTAGTTCCCTTTTTGGCAAAAGAAGAAACTGTCTTATCAGTATAAGGTTTTAGCCAAGATCCTATTATAGAAACCCTTGACTGAAAAGATGTAGAGTAGGTGCCTTTTTTTAAATCTAAATATTCTGCAACTTTTATAGAAGTAATTTCGCATTGATGTCTATAACAATATTGATGTGCAGGTGATTTTGTAAAACAGCATTTACCATCAATTTTACAATGTGATTTTGTTATATCTGATTTTCGAATATGTCTTTCTGGAACACCGTGATAGGAAAACAAAAGATGTTCCCAATTTTTTCCCTGCAAAGATTCTTGAATAGAATTTCCAAGAACTCTTATATAGTCTGGATGACCATAAAATGATGGTAGTGACGTAAATTTCATTTTAGGGAAAAAATTAATTCTTATTTTTTCAGCCAAAACCAAAATAGTTTCGGTGGTAGCCATAGCAAATTGAGGATACAGCGGAACAATTAAAACTTCACTGACCCCTTTTTTATTTAATAATTCAAGTCCACTTTTAATAGAGGGGTTTCCATATCGCATTGCAAGTACTATTGGTACAGATACATTTGTTTGTACTTTATCTTTTAATTTTTGAGAAAGAACAATTAAAGGTGAACCTTCTTTCCACCAGATTTTTTTATATGCTTCTGCAGATTTTTTTGGCCTCGTGTTTAAAATGATTCCTTTCACTAAAAACGTTCTAAGCCATTTAGGTAAATCAATTACTCTTTCGTCCATTAAAAACTGATCTAAATAACTCCTAACATCTTTAGTGTTTGGACTTTCAGGAGAGCCCAAATTAACTAAAAGTACACCCTTCATTATTTTTTTTTACGAAGATACTGACATTAAATATTTTTTTGGGGTTGTCCCATATTTCTTTTTAAAGGCAACTATAAAATGACTAGCTGTACTATAACCCAGTCTAAGTCCAACTTCATTTACATTATAACTTTTTGACTCTAGCATTCTTTGGGCTTCTGTCATTTTATGCTCAAGTAAATATCCATAAACAGTATCCCCATATAATTGTTTAAAGCCCTCTTTTAATTTCTTTAAACTTAAACCAATTTCTTGTGATAATTCATGTAAAGTTGGGGGTTCAGACATTCTTTCTAAAATAATTTCTTTAGCATGTCTAATTTTTCTTACATTTTCTTCGTCAACCAAAAAAGGACATTGCTCAAGGTCAGTATCATCACTTTTATTAAAATACAGACTGAGCAATTCGTATACCTTACCCTTAAAATAAAGGGCCCTCATGCTATCGTGAACTTTAGCTTGAAGAATTTGGCTTAAAACAACAGCTATATTAGGGGGGAAAATATTGTCATCATAAAACTTTCTTTTGCTGTTTTCTGGATTTAAAAAGAAAATATGATCAGCATCATTAGAAAATAAACTATGAAATTTAGAAATTGAAATTATAACACTTACAATCCAACTATTTGGCTCCAAATTTAAGTTAAGAGGAAGGTCCTGAGTTGGGTTATATAAAAGTACTGCATGTTCTTCTTTAATTTGAAATTCATAATTACCATTATTGAATAAAAGCTTTCCAGCTCCCTTTAAACAAAAATGAAATTGAATATATTCTCTAGTTATTAACATTTTTTTTTGTAAAACTTTTTTATTTTCGTTTTCATAACGAAGAACCATGAAGCCTTGTTCTATTAATGTGTTTTCCTTTGAACTTTCATCGATGTTTTCCATATTAATAATTGTGTTGTTATTTAGATAAGTTCTAAATTATAAAATCTTTTAAGCTCCCTAAAATTAATACATTTAATTAAAATAAAAATAAAATAAAATAAAAAACCGAAGTCGGTATTAATAATTCGTCTATCGTTATTTTTTCACTTTTCTCAAAATTACTTTTGCGTCAAAGTTTAGATACTCAAGTTTGGATTCAAAAAAATTTTTTACTGTAGGTGTTAGTCATAAAAAAGCCTTGCTTTCTGTAAGAGAGGCTTTCAGCCTTTCTTTACATTCTACCGAAGCATTATTAAATGATGCTAAAAAAAATGGTATCTCTGAGTTACTTGTAAATAGTACTTGTAATAGGACTGAGTTATATGGATTAGCTGAAAATTCAAATGATTTTATCAAGCTACTTTGTAAGTTTTCAAAAGGAAAAATAAATACATTTAATAAAATTGGATACACTTTAGAAGGCAAGAAAGCGATTAATCATATTTTCAGAGTTGGTGCAGGTCTTGAAAGTCAAATTCTTGGAGATTTTGAAATAATTGGACAATTAAAGAAATCATTTTACCAATCAAAAAAATTAGAGATGGCAAATGGATTTTTAGAAAGGCTAATTAACAATGTAATACAAGCAAGCAAACGTGTTAAAACTGAAACTAGAATTTCTTCTGGGGCAACATCAGTTTCGTATGCAGCTGTTCAATTTATTATTAAGAATGTTAAAAACATCTCTGACAAGAATATTCTTCTATTTGGAGCTGGTAAAATTGGTAAAAACACCTGTGAAAACCTTATTAAACATACCAAAAATGATCATATTGTTTTAATAAATCGCACAAAGGAAAGAGCTGAAAAAATTGCAGGTAAATTTAAAGTTAAAGTAAAACCTCATAGTGAACTTAATACTGAAATTAGAAAGGCAGATGTTTTAATTGTTGCTACTGGAGCTGAGCATCCAACAATCAACAAAGAACTTATCCACTGTTCAAGTCCTCTTTTAATTATAGATCTCTCATTACCAAGAAATGTAGTTCCTGAAGTAATTGAAATCGATCAAGTTTCACTTGTTCATTTAGATGAATTGTCAAAAATGACTGATGAGAATCTAATGAAAAGAAAAAAATATATAGGTAAGGCCCAAGAGATAATCAATGAGGTTGCTTCAGATTTTAACACATGGCTGTATCAAAGAAAATATGCCCCATTTTTAAATGCAATTAAAACACATCTTGAGAAACCAATTTCAGGCTCAGAAGAAACAGCATCAAAATTTACCGGTCAAATAGCTAGCTACCTAAAAGATAATCCTAAAAATGCGTCTGCTACAATGAATTTATTAGTAGATCTTTTTGAAATTGAATTAGAAGAAGATGTCAAAGCGTGATATTCGAATTGGGACCAGGAAAAGCAAGCTAGCGCTATGGCAAGCAAAAACTGTTGCAGATAAACTAAACAAAATAGGATATAACACTTCAATTGTTCCAATTAAAAGTGAAGGCGATATGAACCTAAATCAGCCTATTTATTCGATTGGTATTCAAGGAGTTTTTACAAGAACACTTGATACTGCTCTTTTAAATAAAAAAATTGATATAGCTGTACATAGCCTTAAAGACGTTCCAACAAAACTCCCTAAAGGAATTATTTTAAAGTCGACCATAGAAAGAGGTAACCCATATGATCTATTATTATTTGATGATAAAACTAAATTAATTAATGTGGGTAAAATTGGTACAGGAAGTCTAAGAAGAAGAGCTCAATGGTTAAAAAAATATCCGCAAGATGAAACTGAAGTAATTAGAGGAAATATTCAAACTCGTTTAGAAAAACTAAAAACCTCAAATTTAAAGGGAGTGATTTTAGCAAAAGCAGGAATAGATCGTCTCGGAATTATAAATCTAAAATTTGAAGTTTTAAAATGGATGATTCCAGCTCCAGCTCAAGGGGCAATTGGAATTACATCGCTAGAAGAAGATGAATCAATTAAAAAAATTTTATCACAAATAAATTGTTGTAAAACATTTTATTGCACAACTCTTGAAAGAGAGTTTTTAAAAATATTAGAGGGGGGTTGTTCTGCCCCTATAGGAGGCCTGGCTAGAATTAATGATGATTTTGTTGATTTCAAAGGAGGTCTTTTTAGCTTAACCGGAAAAGACTCTATTGTAAGTGATTACAGGTTTTCTTGTAATGAAGACCCTGTTTATTTAGGAAAAAAAATAGCCTTAGAGTTTTTAAATAAAGGCGGTAAGAGCATTATTGAAACAATAAAAAATAAGTTATAATGCATCTATTATCTACAAAGAAATTAAATTCAAAAATTAAATTAGCTTTATATCAAAGTGGAATATACACTTTTGAAGCTCCAATGATAAAAACAAGAATAATTGATTTTCAATGGCCAAAGATTGAGTACGGAGTAATCATTACAAGCTCAACAGCTTTAAAATCGATTTTAAAAAATAGTCAATATAAAAGTATAATTAAACTTCCATTTTTTTGTGTAGGAACTACTACTAAAATTAGATTAATTGAATTAGGCTTAAATGTTGTTGAATGTGAAAACTCTGCTAAAGATTTAGCAAATAAGATAATACAAAAATATTCCAATAAAACTTTCAACTATTTTTGCGGAAAACAAAGACTGAATATTACTGAGAATTTATTTAAAAAAAATAATGTGAATTTATTTTTATCTGAAGTATACGAAACAAAAGAAGCTTCAAAAAAAGTCGAAGACAATTTTGAGGGAGTTTTGTTTTTTAGTCCTTCTGCAGTAAAAAGTTATGCGCTAAACAACTCCTTTAATTCAAAAAAATGTTTTTCTTGGGGTCACACTACTGCAAAAGAAATTGCAAAACATACCGATAATTATTTTATTTCAAAAAAACCTGAAATAAAGTCACTGATTTTATTACTTAAAAAACATATTAAAAAATAGATGCTTAAAAATGATCTTTTCTTACGCGCACTAAAAGGTGAAATTGTTTCTAGACCTCCTGTATGGATGATGAGACAAGCTGGAAGATATCTTCCAGATTTTATGAAATTAAAAAATAAATATGATTTTTTCACAAGATGTCAAACTCCTGAACTTGCTACTGAAATCACATTAATGCCAATAAATCAGTTAGGTCCAGATGCGGCTATTTTATTTAGTGACATCTTAGTCGTTCTACAGGCAATGAATATTAATGTTGAAATGAAGGATGGAGTAGGTCCCTGGATTCCAAACCCAGTTAAAAATAAAAAAGATTTATCTAATATAGTCGTTCCAAATATTCATGAAAAACTAGGGTATGTTTTAGATGCTATAAAAATGACTCAAAAAGAATTAAACAGCAGCATTCCATTAATAGGTTTTGCCGGCTCTCCATGGACACTTCTTTGCTATGCTATTCAAGGTCAGGGTTCAAAAACGTTTGATAAAGCAAAAGCATTTTGTTTTGAACATCCTGAGCTAGCTCATGAATTTCTTCAAAAAATAACTGATACAACAATTTTATACTTAAAAGAAAAGGTGGCTTCAGGAGTAAACGCAGTTCAATTATTTGATTCATGGGGCGGGTTACTATCGCCTAAGGATTATGATGAATTTTCTTGGCAATATTTACAGCAAATTATATCAGAATTAAAAAAAATTAGCCCTGTTATTGTTTTCGGAAAAGGATGCTGGTTTGCATTAAGTAAAATGAGTAAATCTGGAGCATCTGCCCTGGGAGTAGACTGGACATGTTCTGCTCAAAATTCACGATATTTAAGTGGTGGAAATATAACCCTTCAAGGTAATTTTGACCCCTCAAGATTACTTTCATCTATTCCAGAAATAAAAAAACAAGTAACACAGATGATAAATGAGTTTGGGAAGGATAGGTATATCGTTAATCTAGGTCATGGAATTTTACCAAATATTCCTGTGAGTCATGCTCAAGCTTTCATTGACAGTGTAAAACAATATGAAAATATATAATGAAAAAGGCTTTTCTAGATTATATTCATAAACTTCAAGAAAAAATAACAACTTCCATTGAAGATATTGATGGAGGGGCAAGGTTCAAAGAGGATGTTTGGAAAAGACCTGAAGGTGGTGGAGGTAAATCAAGAATTCTGGAGAATGGTAAGGTTTTTGAAAAAGCTGGAGTGAATACTTCAGCGGTAAGCGGGGTTTTACCTAAAAGTCTAGAGGGTTACTTTAATGTTAAAGATTCAAAATTCTTTGCTTGTGGGCTGAGTTTAGTGTTTCATCCAAAAAACCCCATGATTCCAACTGTTCATGCGAATTATAGATACTTTGAACTTTATACTTCAGACGGAGATTTAAAAGATCAATGGTTTGGAGGAGGTCAAGATCTTACTCCTTTTTATTTAATTGAGGAAGATGCTAAACACTTTCATGAAGTATGTAAATCCGTTTGTGATAAACATTCCTCAAATTTGTATAAGGTTTATAAAGAAAAATGTGACTCATATTTCTGGAATCATCATAGAAATGAGTCGCGTGGAATTGGTGGTTTGTTTTTTGATTATTTAAAGTCAAACAATAATTATAAAATTGAAGACTGGTTTTCATTTGTTACAGATGTAGGTAATAGTTTTTTAAAAGCATATCTGCCAATTGTCAAAAATAGAAAAGATTATAAATACAGTTTAAATCAAAAAAACTGGCAAGAAATCAGAAGGGGTCGCTATGTTGAATTTAATTTAGTTCATGATAAAGGGACTCTATTTGGACTTAAAACCAATGGGAGAATTGAAAGTGTTTTGATGAGTCTTCCTCCCAAGGTTCAATGGGTTTACAATTATATTGCAAAAAAAAACTCAGAAGAAGAGAGGCTAATCAAAGTATTACAAAACCCTAGGGACTGGACTACATAATGTATTTTTGTACCTTTAAAAAACTCAAAGTTTTTTTATGAATACTGGATCTATTTTAATCCTACTACCTCTATTAATCATTTTTTCATATTTATTTGATTTAATAGCAAAGAAAACAAAGTTTCCTTCTGTCATTTTACTCATGATTACAGGAATTATCGCTCGAACTATTGCAAATAGTTATGGGTTTGATAATACTGTTTTGTTAAACTCATTAATTCCTGTTCTAGGAACCATTGGTTTAGTCCTTATTGTATTGGAAGGCGCACTTGAATTAGATATAAGAAAAGAAAAGCTAGGTCTAATTTTATCTGGTTTTTTTGCAGCTTTTATTGTCTTAACACTTAATATAATATTACTTAAAGTTTTTTTTACAACAATTTTGAAAATTCCAAATGATCCTGCTACGTTATATGCTATTCCTCTTTCTATAATAAGTAGTGCTGTAGTTATACCCTCAGCAAGTGGACTATTAACTAAAGATAAAGAGTTTGTAATTTATGAATCTACGTTTTCAGATATTTTAGGAGTTGTAATTTTTAATTATAGTATCCAACAATTAGGTTTAAATGAGTCTTTGATTAGTTTGACACCGATAATTCAATTAGGCATACAAATTTTAGGTATAATTTTCCTTTCATTAGTGATAACTTACCTTCTGGCTAGACTAATTCAGGGTATTGATCATCATGTGAAATTTTTTCTAATTCTTGCTCTTTTGATTTTAGTCTATGCTATTGGAAAGTATTTTCATTTCCCATCTCTTTTAACAATTTTTATTTTTGGGATATTCCTCGGTAATGGAGGTGATTTATTACCAAATTTTATGACAAAATCTATAAATGCAGAAAAAACAAAAAAGAGCCTTCATGAATTTCACGTTTTGACATCCGAATCTACTTTTTTGGTCCGCACTTTTTTCTTTTTATTTTTTGGATTCTCAATTTCATTAAACAGTTTCATGTCGCCTGAACCATATTTCTATGCTATTACTGTTTTATTAATTATGTTTGGAGCAAGATATTTATATCTTTCATTTAGCACTTTCAGTTTTAATACCGCTCCTTTATTATATATGTCTCCCAGAGGGTTAATTAGTATTTTGCTTTTTCTTCAGCTTGGAACTTTAAAGGATCCTAGTCTTAAAACTAATATCATAGATGAAAGAGTTTTACTATTAGTTATTTTAATCTCAATGCTTGTTATGCTATTTGGAACTCTTAAAAATAATAAAATTAAAGAAAATATTCCTTTTGAAATTGAAATACCCAGAAATGAAGAAATTGATTCTGATTTTTCAAATAAAAAAATAAATGATTAATATATGTATCCATTAAATCGTAACCGTCGATTAAGAAGTTGCTCAGCTATTCGAGATCTTGTTAGAGAAAATCAACTTTCTAATAATGATTTCATAGTGCCTCTTTTTGTTGTTGAAGGCAAAAATATTAAGAAAGAAATTGTTTCAATGCCTAATTATTACCAATGGAGTCTAGACTTACTTGAAAAAGAAGTAAAAGAACTTTGGAAAATTGGATTAAAAGCAGTTTTAATTTTTACAAAAGTTGATGACAATCTTAAAGACAACAGGGGAACAGAGGCTTTGAATAAAGATGGTCTTATGCAAAGAGCAATTAAAACAATAAAAAATAGTGTGCCTGAAATGTTAGTCATGACTGATATAGCACTTGATCCTTATTCATCTTTTGGACATGATGGAATTGTAGAAAATTTTAAAATTTTAAATGATGCCACAATAGATGTGTTATCTGAAATGGCTGTTTCTCATGCAACGGCTGGGGCAAATTTTGTTGCTCCAAGTGACATGATGGATGGAAGGGTTTTGAAAATACGAGAGGCATTAGAAATTGAAGGGTTTTTTGAAACTGGAATAATGAGTTATAGTGTTAAGTATGCTTCATCATTTTATGGGCCATTTAGAAATGCCTTAGATTCAGCTCCAGGGTTTGGAGATAAAAAAACCTATCAAATGGACTTTGCAAACCAAAAAGAAGCTATTAATGAGGCAATGAAAGATCTTGAAGAAGGTGCTGATATAATAATGGTAAAACCTGGAATTACATACTTAGATATAATTAATTCATTGTCTAATAAAATTAATTCTCCTATAGCCGCTTATCAAGTCAGTGGAGAATATTCTATGTTAAAAATTGCTGAAGAAAAAGGATTTTTAGACTACAATCAGGTGATGATAGAACAACTATTTGCTTTTAAGCGAGCTGGAGCTTCTATGATAGCTAGTTATCATGCTAAAGAAGCTGTTAAGCTTTTAAATCAATATTAATGAAAAAAATATTAAAAATATTAATCTTTATAATTTTTGTAATCTTTGGAGGTATATATGTTTCCAATTATAGCTGGTTTTTAGAGGGAGTTGCTAAAATTTATTTTACTGGACATACAACAAGTTATTTATCGGATTATAAAGTTTTTGATAATAATGAAATTCCAGTATCCTCAAACCCACAACCTTGGCCAATTCATAAAAAATATAACACAACTAGTCCCTCAAGTTTTCTTGAATCACATAATAAAAAAAATAAAACAGTTGCTTATTTAGTTATAAAAAATGACAGTTTATACTATGAAAAGTATTATGATGGTTATGGATTAGACTCGAAAAGCAACTCTTTTTCCATGTCAAAAAGCATTGTGTCTGCCCTTTTAGGTAAAGCCATTATGGATGGTTATATTGAAAGTCTAGATCAACCTGTTTATCAATTCTTGCCAGAGATAAAAGGGTCTTATTCTAAAATAGTAACATTAGGGGATTTGTCTAGTATGTCTTCTGGATTAGACTGGCAGGAAGAATATTATTCTCCTGTTTCAATAACTGCTTCTTCTTACTTTATAAATGATCTTAAAAGTTTAATCTTAAATCAAGAAATTATTAATGAGCCGGGTAAAAGTTATAGTTATCTAAGTGGTGCAACTCAATTACTTGGAATGTCAATAGTAAATGCAACAGGACAAAGTCTCAGTGAATACTTATATAAAAGTTTTTGGGATCCTATGGGAGCTGAAAATTCTGCACTTTGGCAATTGGATAGTAAAAAGAATAATATTGAAAAAGCATTTTGCTGTATTGCTTCTAACGCAAGAGACTTTGCTAGGTTTGGAAAGCTCTATAAGGATTTTGGTCAATGGAATGGAAAAACTTTAATTGACTCAGCATTTGTAGTTAAATCTATTTCTCCACGTTTTCAAAAAAGTCCAGAATATGGATATTCATGGTGGTTAGAAAACTTCAACGGTCATAAAGTGTTTTTAATGAGAGGGCATCTGGGTCAATATGTTATTGTTTTACCTGACGAGAATATAATAGTTGTAAGACTTGGTCATTTAAAAGGCAAATCAACTCCAAATAACCCCAGGAGCGATGTTCATATCTATTTGGATGAGGCAATTAAAATGATTAATAATACTGATTAAATATTTTTATACTGCTGGGTTTGGAATTTTATTATGAATCTCATCAATTTCAGATAATATTTCTTTCGAAAGTTTCACTTTATGAGTTTCAATATTTTCCTTTAATTGTTCTAGTGAGGTTGCTCCAATAATATTACTTGTGACAAAACTTCTTTCACTGACAAAAGAAAGTGATAATTGCGTTAACGTTAGACCGTTATCTATTGCAAGTTGATGATAAAGTTTTGTTGCCTTTGCG
This sequence comes from Candidatus Marivariicella framensis, assembly GCA_905182735.1. Taxonomy (GTDB): domain Bacteria; phylum Bacteroidota; class Bacteroidia; order Flavobacteriales; family Flavobacteriaceae; genus Marivariicella; species Marivariicella framensis. The sequence goes on along the minus strand of CAJJCT010000003.1, from coordinate 66,180 downwards.
CATTCATTACTTGTGTATCTTTTGTAATTCGGCATAACCTCTAATCTAGAACCCTTAGGTATTATACCATTCATGTATTTTCCAGTCAAGACACCAAAGCCAAGAGGCGAATAGGCTAAAAGCCCTATGTTTTCACGATGACAAATTTCGGAATGACCTGTTTCAAATTCTCTACATAATAGAGAATATGCATTCTGAATTGACACCATTCTTGGGCGATTTGAATTTGATGCATTTAAAAATTTCATCATACCCCATGGATTTTCATTTGAAATTCCGACATGTCTAATTTTTCCAGAATTAATATGACCCTGTAAAACATCTAATACACTTTCAAAGTTTTCTAACCATGGATCGTCAGGCGCAAAGGTAAAACCTCTTTTTCCAAATTTATTTGTTTTTCTTTCTGGCCAATGGAGCTGGTACAGATCTATATAATCTGTTTTTAAACGCCTTAAACTGCTGTGTAAGGCTTCATCAATGTTGGTCTTGTCGAAGCTCATATTAGTTCTTATGTGAGAGCTAAATGCTTCAGGTCCAGCAATTTTTGAGGCTAATATGATTTGATCACGTTTTCCATTTTTACTAAACCAATTGCCTATAATTTCTTCTGTTGACCCATGGGTTTTTGATTCAGCTGGAACTGGATATAATTCTGCAGTATCCCAAAAATTAACTCCTTGATCTAAAGCATAATTCATTTGTTCTTGACCTTCAAAATCAGTGTTTTGTTTTCCCCAAGTCATTGTTCCCAGGCATATTTTACTTACATCCAAATCAGTATTTGGAAGCCTTTTATATTCCATTAATTTATTTAATTTAAATTCTCTAATAGCTCAGTAATAGCATCAAGCTGGGGAGTTAAAATAACTTCAATTCTTCTATTGGAAGATTTTCCTTTTTCGTTACTGTTTGGTCCAACTGGCAGAAACTCTCCTCTGCCTGCAGCAGTAATATTTTGAGGTAAAATTTGTTTGTTATTTAATAATAATTGAACTATAGAAGTTGCTCTTTTAGTTGAGAGATCCCAATTGTTTTTGATTGGCCCATCTCCTGAATAAGGCACGTTATCAGTATGACCTTCTATTAATACATTAATTTCAGGATTTTCAGCTAAAACATTAGACAATTGATTAATTGCTTTTTTTCCTTCATTACCCACTGTCCAGCTTCCTGATTTAAATAAAAGTTTGTTTTCCATTGATACATAAACTTTACCATTTCTTTGCTCTACCGTTAATCCTTTTCCTTTAAAACTTAAAAGAGCATCTGATAAGTTTTTTTTAAGAAGACTTAGGTTTTGTTCTTTTTCTATTACAAGTCTTTCTAACTCTCCTACTCGTTCAAGCCCTTTACTTAGTTCATATTGTTTAAGTGCTAAACTATCTAACAGCCCATTATTTTCATTAATTCTAGCCTTAATATCTGAATCACTTTTAGAAGATAAAAAAGTGTAATCATTTTGTAATTTTGATAGCTCTGACTTCTTTAAAGTCAAGCTTTCATTAGTTACCTTAAGTAAATTAATTTTTAATTCTAGTCCCTCAGAAAGAGAATCAATCTTAATACTAAGTAATTTGTTTTCATTTTGCGAGGTTCTATATTTCATTTTCTGGCTTGCATAAAGATCTTCAATATCATTAAAAGTTTTAAACGATACACATCCGTTAATTAAAAAGGAAAAAAATACTATTGGAAAAAATGTTTTCATATTATGAAATTAAAATTTTAAAATTAATCCGACTGGACAATGGTCAGAATGATAAGCTTCGGGCATTATAAAAGAATTTATAATATTAGATGATAATTCTTTACTGACTAAGTTATAATCAATTCTCCAACCTTTATTGTTCGACCTGGAGTTTGCCCTATAACTCCACCAGCTATAATTATGTGGTTCTTTATTTAAAAATCTATACGAATCAATAAATCCGTTATTTAAAAAATTATCAAGCCATAATCTTTCTTCAGGTAAAAATCCAGAAATAGTTTTATTTCTAACTGGATCATGAATATCAATTGGCTTGTGACATATATTATAGTCACCAGATATTACAATGCGAGGAAAATCTTTTTTCAATTTATTAATATATTCTTGAAACTCTTTCATGAATTTAAATTTAAAGTCAAGTCTTTCAGTATTTGTTCCAGAAGGAAGATATAGACTGACTACTGAAAGTTCATCAAAATCAAGACGAAGGGTTCTTCCTTCATAATCCATTGATGGTATTCCAGTTCCATAAATTATATTATTTGGTTTTTTTTTTGATAGAATTCCAACACCACTATATCCTTTTTTTTGAGCTGCAAACCAGAAATGGTTATACCCTAAATCTTCAAAAATATTTGTGTCAATCTGATCTTTTTGAGCTTTTATTTCTTGAATACAAACAATATCTGGATTTGAAGACTTTAACCATTGAGCAAAACCTTTTTTCAAAGCTGCTCGAATACCATTTACATTATATGAAATTATTTTCATTGGTTACCAAAATAATAATAACAGCAATTAAATTTACTAAAATTAATAAAAGTTACCATTGATATTTTTAACAGAGCTATCAATTTGTTGGTAAAAGACTAATTTAAATTTTTTGTAGCCAGTTTTTAATATTCAGTTTGTCTTCTAAAAAACCGGAAATCTCTTTAAATGAAATTCGTTCCTGATTCATTGTGTCTCGATCTCTTATAGTTACAGTTTTATCTTCTAAAGACTGATGATCAACTGTAATACAAAATGGAGTTCCTAAAGCATCTTGACGCCTGTACCTTCTTCCAACTGCATCTTTTTCGTCATAAGAAATATTATATTTCCATTTCAAATCCTCTAATATTTTCCTAGCCAATTCAGGTAGACCATCTTTTTTCAATAGAGGTAACACGGCTACTTTATAAGGCGCTAAAATAGCTGGTAGTTTAAGTACAGTTCTTGTGTTTCCTTCTTCAATTAACTCTTCTTTAAGAGCCCAGGAAAAAATAGCTAAAAACATACGATCTAACCCAATAGACGTTTCTACTACGTATGGGGTATAATTTTTATTTTTTTCAGGATCAAAAAATTTAAGTTTTTTTCCTGAAAATTCTTCGTGTTTTGAAAGATCAAAATCAGTTCGGGAATGAATTCCCTCTAACTCTTTAAATCCAAATGGAAATTTAAACTCAATGTCAGTTGCAGCATCTGCATAGTGAGCAAGTTTTTCATGATCATGAAAACGATAATTATCTTGACCCATGCCTAGAGACAAGTGCCAACTTAAACGTGTTTCTTTCCATTTGTTATACCATTTTTTTTGTTCTCCCGGAGAAACAAAAAACTGCATTTCCATCTGCTCAAATTCTCTCATTCTGAAAATAAATTGTCTAGCAACTATTTCATTTCTAAAAGCTTTTCCTGTCTGAGCTATTCCAAAAGGAAGTTTCATTCTCCCTGATTTTTGAACATTTAAAAAATTTACAAAAATACCTTGAGCAGTTTCAGGTCTTAAATATAAATCTATAGATGATTCCGAGGAAGCGCCAAGTTTTGTTCCAAACATTAAATTGAATTGCTTAACATCTGTCCAATTCCTTGATCCAGATTCTGGACAAGCAATTTTCAGCTCTTCAATTAAAGACTTTACATCGGAAAGGTCTTCTGCTTCTAATGATTTATTTAAACGACTGAGTATTAGAGATACCTTGTTTTTATAATCAATTATTCTTGGATTAGTTTCAATAAATTGTTCTTGATTAAATTGTTCTCCAAAACGTTTGGATGCTTTTGTAATTTCTTTTTCAATTTTTAGTTCAATTTTAGCAACATAATCTTCTACTAAAACGTCCGCTCGATAACGTTTATTTGAGTCTTTATTGTCAATTAAAGGGTCACTAAAAGCATCTAAATGTCCAGAGGCTTTCCAAATTGTAGGATGCATAAAAATAGCAGAGTCCAATCCCACAATGTTTTCATTTAATTGAACCATAGATTTCCACCAATATTCACGAATATTATTTTTTAACATCACTCCATTTTGACCATAGTCATATATTGCATTTAAACCGTCATATATTTCACTTGACGAAAAAACAAAACCATACTCTTTTGCATGAGATATAGTTTTTTTAAAATGATCTGATTGATATGTCATAAAGCAAAAATAAGTCTTTTTAATCTCTTTAGTAAATCGGCTAATATTAATTAATTAACAGTCTAGTTTGATTTAATCAAGACTTAATAAATTATTGTATTATTTTTATAGAATAATTTGTATTATGCTTCCTAAACAATTTTTATTTTTATTTCTTTTTGTTTTCCTATTGTTTAGTTGTGCTAAAAGAGGCAACCCTACTGGGGGTTATAAGGATACCATTCCGCCTATAATGGTAAATGCTTCTCCAAAAAATGAAACTACTTTTTTTAAAAGTAAAAAAATCACAATTACCTTTGATGAATATATAAAGCTTAAAGACCTTAATCAACAATTAATTATTTCTCCTCCCATAGAGACTGACGAATATACTGTAGAGCCTCAATCAGCAATATCTAAAAAAATAAAAATTGAGTTTTCTGACAGTTTAAGTCTTGCTCAAGAAACAACATATACATTTAATTTCGGAAGTAGTATCCAGGATAATAATGAAGAAAACATATTACCTTTTTTCTCATACACTCTTTCAACAGGCTCAATAATTGATTCACTTTTTTTAAGAGGGAAAGTTTCTGATGCGTTTGATGATCAAAGTGAAAGTTTTGTTTCATTATATTTATATCCTATTGATAGTACTTATAAAGATTCAACAGTCTATCTTAAGAAACCATTATACGCAACTAGCACTTTAGATACTGTTTTATATCATTTTCAAAATTTAAGAAAAGATAATTATAAATTAATTGCACTAAAAGACTATGGGAAAAACTATTTGTATGATCAAGGTATCGATAAAATAGGTTTTATTGATCAAGTAGTTTCATTGCCGGGTGACACATTATATAATTTTAGGATTTTTAAGGAAAAGACACAGTTTTTTTGGGATCCTCCAAAATACGTTAATGATCACCATATAATTTTTGGATATTATGGGGTTCCTGAGGACAATCCAATTGAATTAATTACTCCAGTCCCTTCTGGGTTTAAAACATTTATAACTCAAGAAAGGGGAAAAGACAGTTTAAACTTTTGGTTTCCTGAAATTGAAGCTGACTCTCTTCAATTTGCTCTCAAAACAAAAGACAGCACATATGCCTTAAGTGTTAAGTTTTATAAACCAGAGTTAGATTCACTAGTTGTTTTACCAGAACAAAATGGAGGTATTGATTTAAACGATACTCTTAGATTTAAAAGCTCACTGCCCATAACTGAATTGAATAAAGAATTTATAACCATTAGGAATAACGATTCCATTTCACTTCCATTTGATTTAATATTAGATAGAAATAAAGATTTTATTCAGGTCTACTTTGATCTTGAGCCAAACGATAAATACTCAGTATCAATTCTTCCAAACGCGTTTAAAGATTTCTGGGGAGAAACAAATGACACAATTAATTTAAGTCTTCCGACTAAGTCATTTGACTCATATGGTGAAATTACCTTAAGATTAAATTGGGAAATTAAGGAGCAAGATTTTATTTTAGAACTTTTAAATTTAAAAAACGAAGTTATTAGGAGAAAGTTAAAAGAAAATGACTTGAAAAAATATACTTTTAAACTTCTAAATCCTAAAAATTATAAAGCTCGAATTATTTTGGATGATAATAATAATGGAAAATGGGATACAGGAAGTTATTTAAAGAATATTCAGCCTGAAAGAGTTATATATTTTTCCGATACAATTGAGCTTAGAGCTAACTGGGAAATGAATGAGATTTTTATTCTAAAATAAAACTGTCTTTTTCATCTAAAAATGGCAGAAAAGTTCTTATTTTTTTTAAATGATTTTTATCTAATTCCGTGACATAAACTCCTGCTTTATTCTTTAAGTTTAATATTTTTTTACCCAAAGAATCTATCACAAGTGAATGACCTGGATAACTATTTTTGTTTTCATCTAACCCAATGCGATTAACACCAATACAGTAAGAAACATTTTCTATAGCTCTAGCAATTATTAAATTATCCCAAGCATTAATTCTAGGTGATGGCCAGTTAGCCACATAAATTAATAATTCATAATCATCAACATTTCTTGACCAAACAGGAAAACGAAGGTCGTAGCATATTCTCAATAGTATTTTCCATCCATTATATTCAATTAAACCAAAATTTGAGCCAGAACAATATGATTCTCCTTCTCCTGCCATTTTAAAAGTATGTCGTTTGTCATAAGAACTAATACAACCGTCAGGCTCAACAAAAACAAGTCTGTTATAAAAACATTTTTTCTCTCTGATCACTAAACTTCCGCAAATTGCAGCATTTTTAATTTTTGAAAGTTTTTTTAGCCAAATTATAGAGTCGCCTTGCATCGACTCTGCAACTGTTTTTGGATGCATCGTAAAACCAGAAGTAAACATTTCAGGTAGAATGAATAAATCTATTTTAGATTTTTCATTAAGTATTTTTTTTTCAATTAAACTTCTATTTAATACTGGATTTTCCCAGACTAAATCTGTTTGAACTAAAGCAACAGTTAGTTTATCTTTCATAACTTTATGAATAAATCAATTTTATAAAACTATGAAGAATTTAACTTTTTTATTTTTATTATTAACTTCTACATGTATAAATGCTCAAAATTTTTATTTTCCTGAAAAAAATGTTCAATGGAAAGAGGTTAGTCCCGAGTTATACAAAATTGACAATTTAAAAATACGTAATGCAATTGATTTTGCTACTTCTAATGAGTATTCTGGAGATCCTGATCTAAGAATAGCTATATTAAAAGGGTTTTCTAGAGAACCATTTCACAAAATTTTAGGCCCAACAAAAAAAAGAGGAGGACCTGCTGGGGTTATTTTAAAGAACGGATATATTATAGGCAAGTGGGGAGATCTCAAAAGAGTAGACATGACTTTTAGCGTAACAAAAAGTTATCTTTCAACAGTTGCTGGAATAGCTTATGATAAAGGCTTGATCCCTAATCTAGATGAAAAATTAAGTGAAAGAGTCTGGGATAAAACCTTTAAAGGAAATCATAATAATAAAATTACATGGACTCACTTGTTAAATCAGTCATCTGATTGGTCTGGCGAATTGTGGGAGACATTTGATTGGGGAGACAGACCAATTTCAAAATCCATTGATAGTATGCGATACAGAAAGCTCCATAAACCTGGTTCTCATTATAAATATAACGATGTAAGAGTAAATGTCTTAGCGTATTCCTTATTGAATGTTTTTAGAGAGCCTTTACCAAAAATTCTCAGGAACAATATTATGGATCAAATTGGAGCATCGAGTTCATGGAGATGGTATGGCTACGACAATTCATGGGTGAATATTGATGGACAATGGCTACAGTCTGTATCTGGAGGAGGTCATTCTGGTGGCGGAATGTTTATTAACACTCTTGACCATGCTCGTTTTGGCTTATTGTTTTTATCCAATGGTAATTGGAATGGTAAGCAACTTATTAGTGAAGAATGGATTAAAAAAGCTACTTCTCCATCTGAAGCAAATCCAAGTTATGGATATATGTGGTGGCTAAACAACCCTAAAGGAAAACGTTTTTGGAAAAAAATTCCTTCAAATATATACTATGCTTCAGGCTTTGGTGGTAACTATATAATTATAATACCTGATGAAAAAATAGTAGTTGTAGCAAGGTGGTTGGAACCAAAAAAATTATATGAATTCATGGAACATCTTTTTAAGGCTCTTTAATAAGAAATTAGCTCTTAAAAAGGGTTGATATGTATTCCCTGTTCATTCTAGCAATGTTTTCTAAAGAAATACCTTTGGGGCACTCAACCTCACAAGCTCCAGTATTTGTACAGTTCCCAAAACCTTCTTCATCCATTTGTTTGACCATATTTCTTACCCGATCTGTAGCTTCTATTTTTCCCTGAGGTAATAAGGAAAATTGAGAAACCTTAGCTGCAACAAAAAGCATTGCAGATGCATTTTTACAACTAGCCACACAAGCGCCACAGCCTATACAGGTAGCAGCATCAAATGCACGATCAGCATCATACTTTTCAATTGGAATTGAATTTGCATCTTGTGTGTTTCCAGAAGTGTTTACGCTAACAAAACCTCCTGCTTGTTGAATTCTATCAAATGAAGACCTATCTACCACCAAATCTTTAATTACAGGGAAAGCATTTGCTCTAAATGGTTCAATTGTTATTGTTTCACCATCCTTAAACTTTCTCATATGCAATTGACAGGTGGTTACTAGTCTATCTGGACCGTGTGCTTCTCCATTTATAAACATAGAGCACATACCACATATCCCTTCTCTACAGTCATGATCAAAAGCAACAGGCTCTTCACCTTTATTTATAAGTCGGCCATTTAAAAAATCCATCATTTCTAGAAAGGACATATCAGGAGAAACATCAGAGATAGGATACTCTACCATCTTTCCCTTTGATTCAGAATTTGATTGACGCCAAATTTTTAATGTTAAATTCATGTTTTATTTATATGATCGTGTTTTAACTTCTATCTCTTCATAATAAAGCATCTCTTTTCTTAATGTGGCATCTGAAGGTTCACCTTTATATTCCCATGCAGAAACAAAATTAAAAAATTTATCATCACGTAGTGCTTCTCCTTCAGGTGTTTGAGACTCTTCTCTGAAGTGTCCTCCGCAAGACTCGGTTCTCTCTAAAGCATCTTTAGCAAACAACTCTCCTAACTCTAAAAAATCAGCAACTCTTCCAGCTTTTGCTAATTCTTCATTAAACTCATCTAAACCTCCAGGAACTCTTACGTTTTCATAAAAATCTTTTCGCAAAATTTTAATTTCACTCATTGCTTCTTTTAATTCTTTTGCATTTCTAGACATTCCACATTTATCCCACATTATCTTACCTAATTTTCTGTGATAATAGTCTACAGAATTTTCTCCTTTATTATAAATAAACTTTGCCAGACGAACTCTTACTTCTTCCTCAGCCTTAATAAATTCCGGAGTGTCAATTGAAATTTTTCCAGTACGAATATCTTCAGATAAATAATCTCCAATAGTATAAGGCAAAACAAAATATCCGTCTGCCAAGCCTTGCATTAATGCTGAAGCTCCCAATCTATTAGCTCCATGATCAGAAAAATTAGCTTCACCAATGGCATAACAACCAGGAATCGAAGTCATTAAATTGTAGTCTACCCATACACCTCCCATAGTATAATGGACTGCTGGATAAATCATCATAGGGGTTTCATATGGATCTTGATCTACTATTTTCTCGTACATCTGAAATAAGTTGCCATATTTAGATCTGATAATTTTTTGACCTAATTTATTAATTAAAGGCTTATCTTCTTCATTTAAACCCTTGACATGTGCTTCTTCTTTTCCATATCTTTCTATTGCGGAAGAAAAATCAAGGTAAACAGCTTCACCTGTTTTATTAACTCCATAACCTTCATCACATCTTTCTTTTGCAGCTCTCGATGCAACATCTCTAGGAACCAGATTTCCAAAAGCAGGATAGCGTCTTTCTAAATAATAATCTCTATTTTCCTCATTAATATGAGTAGGGTTTAAACTACCTTCTCTTATAGACTTAACATCTTCTATGTTCTTTGGAACCCATATTCTACCATCATTTCTGAGAGATTCAGACATTAAGGTAAGCTTTGATTGATGATCTCCAGAAACAGGAATGCACGTTGGGTGTATCTGAGTAAAACATGGATTTGCAAAATGAGCTCCTTTTTTGTGGATTTTCCAGGCTGCAGTTACATTTGACCCCATGGCATTTGTAGATAAGAAAAAAACATTTCCATATCCACCAGAGGCAATTACAACTGCATGCGCGCTATGTCTTTCTAATTTTCCGTTCACAAGATTTCTTGTGATGATTCCTCTTGCTTTTCCATTTACAAGAACCAAATCCATCATCTCATGACGATTATACATTTTTATTTTTCCTCTTCCTATTTGACGATTCATTGCAGAATAGGCCCCTAATAATAACTGTTGCCCAGTTTGGCCTTTAGCATAAAAAGTTCTTGACACTAACACCCCACCAAATGATCTATTATCAAGCAATCCTCCATAATCTCTGGCAAATGGAACTCCCTGAGCAACACATTGATCAATTATGTTGGCTGAAACTTCAGCTAATCGATGCACATTTCCTTCTCTAGAGCGATAGTCACCTCCCTTGATAGTGTCATAGAAAAGACGATGTGTCGAATCTCCATCACCCTGATAATTTTTTGCAGCATTAATGCCTCCCTGAGCTGCAATTGAATGAGCTCTTCTTGGAGAATCTTGAAAACAAAATGTCTTAACATTATATCCCAATTCTGCAAGTGTAGCAGACGCTGAAGCTCCTGCTAACCCAGTTCCAACAACAATTACATCAATTAATCTTTTATTTGCAGGACTAACAAGATTTATATTGCTTTTATGATTAGTCCACTTTTCTGAAAGAGACCCTTTAGGTGTTTTTGAATCCATTTGTGCCATAGTTTATCCGTTTAAATGATGAAATATTGCAATAAAAACAAATCCTAACGGAATTATAAAAGAAAAAGCTATTGTAAACTTTTTCACTCCTATCATGAATTTATTATTGAAGCCAACTGATTGAAAAGCAGAACTAAATCCATGAAATAAGTGAAGGGCTAAAAAAACAAAAGAAATTGAATAAAAGACAACTCTATAAGGGCTTTGAAATTTATGAACCAGTTCTCCATAATAACGATTTGGATCATCTGGAAGAACTTCTATATATTTATAATTCATTTCTGGAACCCAAAAATCATAAAAATGTAAAACTAAAAACGACAGAATAGCTAGGCCAGAAAAAATCATATTTCTTGACATCCAATTTGCATTTTCAGAACCTTTATAGGATTCATAATTATTAGTTCTTGCTTTATTGTTTTTTATTTCTAAAATAAAACCCATCACAAAGTGAAACACTACTCCAAAAATCAAGACAGGCTGCAAAATAAATTGAACAAGAGGGTTTGTTCCCATAAAATGAGATATTGAGTTAAACATCTCTTCGCTGAAAACAGAAGTAAGATTTATAGTAAAGTGTTGAGCAAGAAAAAAAACTAAAAACAAACCAGAAAGTGCCATGGCAACCTTTCTTGCTATCGATGATAAAGTCATACAGAAAATTACATTAAACTCTTCAAAACAAAATTAAGCCACAATCACTAGACGACCAACCTTGTTTTGCTATTTTTAATGAATCTTTATAAGGTAAAAGCTAATAATTTTAATACGATAGTAAATGTTTTAATTTACGCTAAAGAATTTGCTTTGTGTTTTACCTTGTTTTTTGACATTCAAACTATACCTTCCAATGGGTAAATAATATGTTCCATCATCTCCTAAATGGAAATTATTATTATTTGATTTTACTTCTTTATCGATTGATAAATTATATTCAACTTCATTAAATCCAATATCTAAAATTACTTCCTTTTCATAAACAAGAATTCCCTTATTTGACCTTATACTTACTAAAGATTTTCCTGCTAATTTTGACCAAATAGCGAATCTAAAAAATGGCTTATAGGTGTCTGACCATACAGCCCTTCTTGATCCCCATCTTTTGGAAAACTTTAGAGGTTTAATTTCAAATAAATGAATTGGTTTATTTAATATTTCTGGAGTAAGTGATTGAACTAATTCTATATTGCTTTTAAAAATTGATCTTCCGTGTGTTCCTATTATTAAATCATTTGCCTCAGATTGAACTACTAAGTCGTGAACAGCTGCAGTTGTTAGTCCCTTTTGAAATGCTTCCCAATTTTTTCCATTATTTAATGATATATATGTCCCAATATCATTTCCTAAATATAAAATATTGGACTTTTTTGGGTCTTCATAAATTATATTTACTGGGCTATCTGGTAATCCCATTATTATTGAGACCCATGTTTTTCCATAATCATTACTTACATATACATATGATTTAAAATCATCACTCCTGTATCCGTTAAAAGTTAAATACACACGGCTTTTAATGTGAGAAGATGCAACCACCCTGCTAACCCATAAATCTTTGGGTAAGTTTTCAGCAATAATATCCCAAGTTACTCCACCATTAAGAGTCAAAGACACCTTTCCATCATCACTTCCAGTGTATAAAAGACCAAATTTAAACGGTGATTCTGAAATTGTTGTTATTGTTCCGTAAGCTACATTTCCCTTTTTACCTCCGAATGTAAGATCCCCTGAAATTAGATTCCATGAATCTCCTTTATTAAATGATTGATGTAGTTTATTACTTCCAAAGTAAACTATGTCTTGATTGTGTTTAGATAAGAGGATTGGTGTTTGCCAATTATAACGATAAGGAGATTCTCCTAATTCATGTTTAGGCTTTATTGATTTTCTGTATGGACTTTCTCCATCACCTAAGTTTAGTCTAAAGTAATTTCCAAATTGATAACCTGTATAAACGATATTTGAATTTCTTTTGTCAATCTGCACTTGCATTCCATCTCCTCCTAAAATCCTTTGCCAAGGGTTTTTTCCAGTAGCTTGCCATCTTGAATCTTCAATCGAATTGTTTGCACCTTTCCATACACCATTATCTTGAAGACCTCCATATACATTGTATGGTGTTTCATAATCTACATTCACAGAATAAAACTGACCTACGTTTGTTGAATTATTTTTAACCCAATTAACACCATCATCATAAGTGATATTAACCCCTCCGTCATTTCCATTAATTAAATGTCCTGGTTTTTCCGGATTGATCCATAAAGCATGATGATCTGAATGCACATTGTTTTTTCCAATAGAATAAAATGTCTCTCCCCCATCATCAGAAGTTAAAAGTGGAACCCCATAGATATATATTTTTTTTTTATTTTTAGGAGCAACATGAATATGGCCAAAATAATACCCGTAACTATTGTAAACTCCATCCAGAAATTCTTTATGAGTTTTTTTCCAAGTTAAGCCTCCATTTTCACTTTTATATACTTCAGGACCTATAACTGGAGTGTCAAAAAGCTGAGTATTTGCATCTTCCAAATACATTGATAAATCTAAAGGATTTAAACTTCCATTTTGAATCATTTTTTTCAAACTTTTAGCTGTATGTTTTTTTGGAAAACCCTTGTTTTTTAAGAATTTGTTTAATAGGTCGTTGTCCATTGATAAAAAGTTTGATTTATTCATGATTTTGAAATCATCTTTTGATAATGAATTGCTAGAATCTTGATTAATTTCTCTTCTAAATTGACTGTCATGTATAGCATAAATAACATCCTTATCATATACAGCTAAGCCTATTCTACCAACTCCCTTTCCATTTGGAAAACCACTATTAGGTTTACTTACTAATCGCCAGGTCTCACCAAAATCTAAACTTTTATATATTCCAGAAGAAGAACCATTACCCTTAAAATTCCATGCTTTTCGATCTTTTTCCCAAGAGGTTGCAAAAATTATTAATGGATTTTTTAGAGATTGAGCCATATCAATTATACCAGTTTGGTTGTTGATATACAGGGTTTTTTTCCAATTAACACCTTCATCTTTTGAAACATATATTCCGCGTGCTTCACTCAAAGAATATAGAGGGCCTGTCGATCCAACCACTATGTGTTTTGGATCATCGGGATTTATTATTATTTTTCCTATATGATGGGTGTTAGATAAACCGTGATGAGTCCATGTTTTACCATTATCTTTAGTTCTCAAGATTCCAATTCCTGCATATGAGGATCTAGAGGAGTTGTTTTCTCCTGTTCCAACCCATAATGTATTTGAAGGCCAGTGCATTGAAATCTCTCCAACATTTTGTGTTGGAGCATTATTCATTATTGGAGTAAAACTAATTCCATTATCTTTTGTGTGCCATATCCCTCCAGATGCATACGCTACATAAAACTCCGAGGATTCTTTAGGATTAACAGCTAAAGCAACAACTCTACCGCTCATAATTGCAGGACCTATAGCTGCAAAGTGTATATTTTTAAATCTTGAATCTTTTTGATTTAATAAATGAAATTTACTTGATTCATATGTGTCTAATGCAATAGGTTTGACTTGGGAGAACAGTAAACCACTTAAGAGCGAAATGAAAATAATTTTTTTTATCATAATTGTAATTTCTATTATTTGTTAAATTAGTAAAAAAATGACTGGTAAATGTTTATTTAAAACCCATTATCTTCGTTAATAAATAATTATAAATGCGCTACACCCCTATTTCATCATCCGTTTATAAAAAAAATAGAGCTAATTTTTCAAATAATCTTGATTCTCTTGGACTTGCAGTTTTTAACTCTAATGATATCTATCCAATTAGTGCAGACAGCACTCTTCCCTTTGCTCAGCATAGAGATCTTTTTTATCTAACTGGTATTGATCAAGAAGAAACAATTTTATTGCTTTTTCCAGAAGCAAAAAATCCAAGACACAGAGAAATACTATTCATTAAGGAGACCAATGATCATATTGCCGTTTGGGAAGGTGAAAAATTATCTAAAACACAAGCAAATAAGTTATCTGGTATTGAAACAATTTTATGGATTTCAGATTTTGAGAATATGTTTTTTAAATTGACCACTCAATCTGAATTATTTTACTTTAACACCAATGAACATTACAGGGCTTCTGTTGAAACTCAAACAAGAGAAGATAGATTTATAGAATGGGCGAAAAAAAAATATCCTGCCCATAATGTCGCGAAAAGTAATCCTATTTTACAGAAATTAAGATCTGTGAAGTCAGCTGAAGAAATTAAACAAATTCAAATAGCCTGTAATATTACAGAAAAAGGCATAAGAAGGTTATTTAGTTTTATTAAACCAGGAATTTGGGAGTATGAAATTGAGGCTGAATTGGCTCATGAGTTTATGAAAAATAAATCTAAGGGGTTTGCATATACGCCAATAATTGCCTCAGGTAAAAACGCAAATATCCTTCATTATATTAAAAATAACAACCAGTGTGAAGATGGAGAATTAATTCTTTTAGATGTTGCAGCTGAATATGGTAATTACTCAAGTGATTTAACCCGAACATTGCCAGTGTCAGGAAAGTTCAATGATCGTCAAAAAGCAGTTTATAATTCGGTTTTAACTGTTAAGAAAAAGGCAACTAAATTATTAATTCCTGGAGCATATTGGGAGGAGTATCATGTTGAGGTTGGAGAAATCATGACAGCTGAACTACTAAAACTTGGTTTGCTTGATAAAGCTGATCTTCAAAATCAAGAGTCTGACTTACCGGCATATAAAAGATATTTTATGCACGGAACCTCACATCATATCGGCCTTGACACTCATGATTATGGCCTTTTACAAGACCCTCTTAAAGCAAATATGGTTTTTACAGTTGAACCCGGAATTTATATCCCTGAAGAGGGATTTGGTGTAAGACTAGAAGACGATGTTGTTGTTCAGGAAAATGGTGAACCTAAAAATTTAATGGAAAAAATTCCTATAGAAATTGAAGAGATTGAAGATTTAATGAATAAAAATTAGTGACATCCACAATCTGGGCCACAGTCCTTATCATTTTTTGATCTATAAAAAAGACTTTTTATAACATATCTTAATGAAAAAAAACCAGCTATCAAGACCATAAAACCCTGAAAATATACCATTATGATAATGTTTGATAAGCTATTAATGCAGCAAGGTAGGCAATTAAAGTCATCGACACCAATTGTAATAATGGCCATTTCCATGAATTTGTCTCTCTGCGAACAATAGCTAATGTGCTCATACATTGCATTGCAAATGCATAAAAAAGAAGTAATGAAATTCCAGTAGGTAAATCAAACATTGGTTGACCATTTGATTTTAATTCACTTCTCATTTTTTCTTTAATTGTCATTTCATTTTCTTGGCCAACACTATAAATCGTAGCTAAGGTTCCAACAAAAACTTCACGCGCAGCAAATGAAGTTATAAGTGCTATTCCAATTTTCCAATCGTAACCTAATGGACTTATGATTGGAGTTATAGATTTTCCCATAATTCCAATGTAAGAATGTTCAAGTTTATATGATCCAATTTGATAGTCTAAAGCCTCTGAAGACCATTCTGATGATCGAGGATTCGATTTCACAATTTCTTCAGCATTTTTAAAATTCTCTCCAGGCCCAAAAGAAGCCAATCCCCATAAGATAATTGAAATTGACAAAATAATTTTTCCAGCTTCAAAAACAAATGCTTTAACTTTTTCTAAAACGTTAATAAACACATTTCCTAGCAAAGGCATTTTATAATCTGGAAGCTCAACAACAAAATAAGTTTTGTGATTTATCTTAAGAACCTTTGTCAAAATAGAAGAAGAAACAAGTGCTGTTAAAAACCCTAACAAATATAAACCCATTAGAGTTATTCCTTGTATGTTCATACCCATCCACCTCTGATCAGGAATAACTAATGCTATGATAATTAGATACACTGGGAGTCTTGCTGCACAGGTTGTAAATGGAGTAACTAGTATTGTTATAAGCCTTTCTTTCCAGTTTTCTATATTTCTTGTTGCCATTACAGCAGGAATAGCACAAGCTGTTCCAGAAATTAATGGAATTACACTTTTACCGCTTAAACCGAACTTTCTGAGACCTCTATCCATAAGAAACACGACTCTACTCATATAGCCCGATTCTTCTAGGATAGATATAAAAAAAAATAAAAAAGAAATTTGTGGAATAAAAATAACAATACCTCCAATTCCAGTAATAATTCCCTCAGAGATCAGATTAGTGAATAATCCCGGAGGAAAATTTTTCTTAACACTATCACTTAAGGACGCGAAGGTTGAATCAATAAAATCCATTGGATAGCTACTCCAATCGTATATAGATTGAAATATTAATAATAACAAAAAAAAGAAAATAACATAACCCCAAAATTTATGAATCAATACTCTATCTATACGGCTTCTTAAATCAGTCGCATTGTTAATATTTACAGAATAGGTTGATTTTAAAATACTATTAATTACCTGATATCTTTTTATAGTTTCCCGTTGTTGAAGTCTTTTAATTATTTGATCAGAATAGGTTGAAAAACCATTAAAGTTTTTAATTTCATTTCTATCTATATCCCCAAAATTAGTGTCTTGAGTAATTACTAACCAAAGTTTGTATAATTGCTCATTAGGAAATACTTTTTGAAGATTTTTAAAATATTCCTTATCAATATTTTTAAGGTCTAAAAAATTTGACTTTGATAATCTTCTATAATTAATCAATAATTCTTTGAGTGTTTCAAAACCTTTATTTTCTCTAACACTAATTAAAGCAACTTTAGTGTCCAGCTTTTTTTCTAATAAATCAATGTCAATTTTTATACCCTTTCGAATCATTCGATCAGACATATTTATAGCTAAGATTGCTGGTATGTTTAAATCCTTAACCTGAGTAAATAATAATAGATTTCTTTTTAAATTTTCTACATCTGTAATGACAACAGCAACATCTGGATAATCACGATTGTTTTTATTCATTAATAATTCAAGAACAATGCTTTCGTCTATTGATGAAGCATTTACACTATATGTTCCTGGAAGATCTATTAAATGTGCTTTAGTCATTCTATCTAAAGTGCAATAGCCTTCTTTTTTCTCGACAGTTATTCCAGGATAATTTCCAACCTTTTGATTAAGACCTGTCAATTTATTAAACACAGAAGTTTTGCCCGTATTTGGATTTCCAATTAAAGCAACATTTATAGACTTAATCATATTCTTTAATTGAATCAATAAAAATTTGACACGCTAAGTCTTTTCTTATAGCAATATGAGTTCCATCAACTTTAAGATACAATGGGTCATTGAATGGAGCTAGGTAAAGTAATTCAACCTCATTCCCGGGAAGGCATCCCATTTCTATCAACTTCAAAGGCAAATTGGCAGTTTCAAATTGAATTATTACACCCTTTTCTCCAGGCACCAATTTGTCTAAAGATTTCATTTTTTTTTAAGTTTCAAGGAAACAAAAATAGTTATTTTTATTTCTTAAGTATGAATTTAATTAATTGAATATTCGGCTTTTAGGTTAAGTATGTCATTTTGTATTTCTTTCATATCCTCCTTTACTGTGCCATCATAAAATCCTCTAATTCTTTTATCTGGGTCTATTAAAATAAAATTTTCTGTATGGATCATATCATATAAGTTACCATCAACATTTGTTTTAACAGCTAGATAAGATTGTCGAGCCAAATCATAAATTTCTTTTTTTGGTCCTGTTACTAAATGCCATTTCTCATCAATGATTCCCTTTTCTAATGCATATTTTTTTAATTGAGCTACTGAATCTATTTTAGGAGTAACGGAGTGTGATAAAAGTAGAACTGAAGAATCATTTTTAAAAGTATTTTGAATAACCGACATGTTTTCTGTCATTATCGGACATATTGAGGGACATGTAGTGAAGAAAAAATCAGCTACGTAAATCTTATTTTCAAATGTATTTTGAGTTACCCATTTATTATTTTGATTTTTAAGTTTAAAGTCAGCTATTCTATGAAATTTTTTTACATGCTGCATACTACTATCTACAAGCTCAAAATTAACCATTGCAGGGCTATAGATTGGTAAAATTCTTTTTGGTTTTAATGCATCATAAAACAACATCAAAATTATTATACATATAAATGAAAATACAGATAAGAAGACTTTGTATTTTAAAAAAAAACTTTTCAATTTTTATGAATTAATCTTAATGATTACAAAGATACATAAAAGCAATATCGATAAACTATTATTTAAGAGATATGAGATTTTTGTGGTCAATTAAAAAACACTAATTTTGGGCCCAAATTAATTTTACATGAGTTTATTTTTTATTAAAGGGTCTCAACTACTTTTAAGTCTATCGATACTTATCGTTTTACATGAGTTAGGGCATTTTATACCAGCAAAATTATTCAAGACCCGAGTAGAGAAATTTTATTTATTTTTTGATATTAAATTCTCATTGTTTAAGAAAAAAATTGGGGAAACTGAATACGGTATTGGTTGGCTTCCTTTAGGTGGCTATGTTAAAATAGCGGGAATGATAGATGAAAGTATGGACACCGAACATTTAAATAAAGATCCTGAACCATGGGAATTTAGATCAAAGCCAGCTTGGCAGCGATTAATTATAATGCTAGGTGGGGTTACCGTTAATCTTATTCTTGGATTTTTAATTTATATGATGGTTGCTTTCATTTGGGGAAAAACTATAATAACAAATGAAGATTTACCCGGAGGCTATGAAGTAGCTGAAATTATGAAACCATACGGGTTTAAAGATGGAGATAAAATTTTAGAGGTAAATGGGAATGATCTTGAAAACATAGCTGATATTTCTAAATATTTGTTTTTAAGAAATGTTTCAAGTGTTAAGGTTGAGCACTTTGATGGAAAAAATGAAATTTTAACTATTCCTGAGAATATAGGAGTTCAAATGTTTGAGACAGGAAATATGTTACCTTTTACTGCTTTAGTTCAACCTATTATTGATTCGATTGAACCAAATTCTCCAGCACAAAAAGCAAATTTAATTTCAGAAGATTTGATTTTATCAGTAAATGGAACATCAATCATTAAATGGCAAGATTTTACAAAATTAGTTAAAGAAAGTAGTTCAAAATCAGTGGTTCTCGACGTTAAAAGAAAAGGTAGGGTTATTTCAAAAACAATAAGCTTAAGAGATGACAATACGATTGGGGTAGGTCTTAAGATTCCTGTTATTACTCCCACTCAACTAAGCTTCACAATGTCAGAAAGTATTTCTAGAGGCTATCAAAAAGCTTATTGGACTCTTTTAGACTATGTTTCACAATTTAAATATGTGTTTTCCAAAAAAGGAGCATCACAACTTGGAGGATTTGCTTCAATTGGGGGGCTATTTCCTCCAACATGGGACTGGCGGGGTTTCTGGGAAAGTACAGCACTAATTTCTATCATATTGGCATTTATGAATCTATTACCAATTCCAGCTCTTGATGGAGGACATGTTATGTTTTTACTTTATGAGCTAGTCTCAGGCAGAAAGCCAAATGATAAATTCATGGAATATGCACAAGTATTTGGATTTTTCTTATTGATGTCTTTAGTTTTATATGCAAATGGAAATGATGTTTATCGTGCAATTTTCGGGTAAAAGATTATTTAAATCCAATTAATCCTCTCTTAGTTTAAATAAAAAATAAACTTGTTTTTTGCAATTATCTTTATACATTTATAATTAAATATAAAACAAAATGAAAAAAACAATTTTTACAATTTTCAGCTTACTTTTAATAGGTAATGTTAACTCTCAAATAATTCAACAACGTCTATTAGAAGTAGAGGCAGCTGATGTTTCAAAATTTGAATCTGCAGTAGCTAAAAAAACTAAAATGTACAATAGTAAAAATGGTCAAACAAGATTTTCAACTTGGAAGATTTTAACTGGTCAAAATGCTAATCATTATATCAGAATGATGCATGCAAAATCGATGGGAGAATTCGATAATGTTGATACATCTGGTAATAATTTTTGGCGAAAAACAGTAGGTCCTCTTCACAAATCTGTTGGAAACCGAATAATGACTAGAAATAATGAATCCTCATATAATCCAGTTAATGCAAAAAGAAATAATCACAGAAGAATTATTTACTACAACTACAAAGATTCTGGAGATAAAGATTTTTGGATGTTTAGAAATAGATCAAAAAAAGTCTGGGAAGAAACTGCGTATAATCAAAGAGTGACAGTCATGGAATGTAACTCTGGCTGTAACGGTAATTGGGTAATGGTAAGATTCCATCACGAAAATTTTGCTGGGGAAACTGATGACTGGAATTCAAGACCTGATTTTATAAAAAAATATAATGAATTATTCGGTGAAGGCTCTTTAGAGCAAGATTCTGCAAGATTTAGAGCTTCATTAATGGATGATGGAATGAGAGTTCGTCACCATCAATATATGTCTGAATTAAGTTCTCCTTTGAATTAACTATTTATTTATAATGAATTTGAAAAAGGCCTCTTTAAGAGGCCTTTTTATTTATTGATTTTCTAGAAAATTTTCAGCTTGTTCAAGAAGATTAGATTTTTTTTCTGAATTCATTTTATCAAATGTGCTCACTAGCATTCTCATTCTTGGGTTTTTTACAAAAAACCCTCTATGTTTATCCATAAACCTCCAAAATAATCCATCCCAAATTATTTGCCATTCTCCTTTTTTGTAATCACTCATTTTAAATAAATAATTACTGCTTGATATATATGGCTTAGTAGACATTAATCCTCCATCACTGAATTGACTCATTCCGTAAACATTTGGAACCATAACCCAATCATAAGAGTCAATAAACATTTCCATGAACCATTTGTAAACTTCGTCTGGATCAAACTCACATAAAACCATAAAATTTCCTAAGACCATTAATCTCTCAATATGATGACAGTATCCAGTTTGATTAATTTTTTGAATAGTTAAATCAATAGGAATTATACCTGTGGTTCCTGAATAGAAGCTAGCCGGAATTTTTTTATTAAAGTTCCAAAAATTTCTTGTTCTCTCGTGACTTCCTTTTGATATATAAATCCCTCTTATAAATTCTCGCCAACCTATTATTTGCCTAATAAATCCTTCAATAGAATTTAATGGTATTGTATTTTTATCATAAAATGAAATTGCTTTATCAACAATTAATTTAGGAGAAAGAAGTCCGCTATTTATGAGTGGACTTAATAGACTATGATTTAGTAAAACCTCCTCCGAAACAATTGCATCCTCGTAAGATCCAAAATCTTCAAATCTGTTCTCTAAAAAATCTTGAAACCACTTTTCTGCATCAACATGATTATTTGGGTATTTAAAATCTTCATTTATCACGCCATAATTAGATGGAAAATAATTTTCTACATATTTAATTCCATCAGATAAAAACTTATTTTTTTTTGGAAATAAAATATCTGGAGGTCTAATATTCTTTGGATATTTCTTTCTATTTACCATGTCAAAAGACCACTTTCCTCCGTCAGGATTAAAGTTTTTATCAATTAAAATATTTAATTTTTTTCTTTGACTTATATAAAAAGTTGTGTGAAAAAATTTCTTTTTTTCAGGTTTAAAAAAACTATTTAAATCTTCCTGATCATTTATAAAAAGAAGTGAATCATGTTTTATTAATTTTATTTTATTTTCAATAGCAAATTTATTTATCCTTCGTTCCAGGAGGTAGTCAACCGAATCAATATATTCAATTTCTTTAAATCCTTTTTTAGACAACTCTATAATTAAATTTCTTATATCAGACAAATCATTATAGGAGTCAATATAATTGACTTTAACACCCATATTGCTTAAGTATTCATTATAATATTTCATTGAAGATCTATGAAATAAAATTTTTTGTTTGTGAAAATTATATTGTTTGAAGAAAAGAAATTCTTCAACTAAAAAAACTTCACTATTTTTTTTTAACAAAGGAGATTCTTTGAATAATTGGTTTGGAAATATTATACTACAAGTCAATTTCATATTGTTTATTTAACCACAATTTTTGAAAAGTGTTATTTGGATCATATCTGTCTGCTTGAAATTTTGGATTGAATTTTCGATCTGGCATAGGATCATTTCCAATCCCTGAATTATAAATCCAATTTCCATAATTACTATGTACGTCATAATCAATCAACATAGATTCAAAATAGGAAGCCCCAACTCTCCAGTCTATTAAAAGATCTTTTGTTAAATAGGAGGCAACGTTTTGCCTTCCTCTATTACTCATCCATCCAGTTTTTTTTAATTCTATCATATTAGCATTAATGAAAGACTCTTTGGTGGTTCCATTTATCCAGCTATTTATTGTGTCTATGTCAATTTTCCAAACCTTTGATTTTGAGTAAATTCCTCCTAATCTAAAAATCTTATTACCATGCTTAATCGATATATACTTAAAATAGTCTCTCCAAATTAATTCAAAAATAAGCCAGTAGGTAGATTGATTTTTTAGGATTTCATCTTCAAACTTTTTTACTTCCCAATATATTTGTCTGGCTGATATTGATCCATTAGCTAACCAGCTTGATAATTTTGAACTATAGTCAGTTTTTAATAAGCCATTTCTGGTTTTTTTATAAAATCCTAGTTTTTTTGATTTCCAAAAATAAAAATTGATTCGATCAAGCCCTGATTTAGTGCCTCCTTGAAATGGAAATGCGCTGTTTATATCGACTTTAAATGGATCAAGATTCAAATCTTCCAACTTTGGTATAGGAAATGTTTCTTCAAGCAAATTCGATTTATCTAATTTAATTGGAACAGGACAGCATTCTCTGACCGTAATTCTTTTCTCAATTTTTTTTCTAAAACTTGAAAAAACTTCTGGTATGTTTATTGGTTCAATCATTATCTCATCTGGATGAAATAAAAATTGATCGTATTCAGAATTTAAATTAAATCCTTTAGGTAATTTTTCAATTAAATCTTTCTCTATTTTTTCTTCTTCAATAGTCCACTCTTTTTGGCAATAGATATCGTTAATCTCATGATTCTTAATAACGTTTATTAATCCTGATATTGAGGGGGAATTGTCGATTATTAAAGAAATATTAAGTTCAGCTAAAGAGTTTTTTAAGTCTTCTATTGTTTCAATCAAAAATTGAGCTCTAAACTTTTCTGTTTTTTTAAACCCCCACTTGTCTTTTTTATAATAATTAGTATCAAAATTATAATAAGCAATAATTTTTTTATGAGAAATTGATGCTTGATGTAAAGATTTATTATCAAGTACTCGTAAGTTGTTTCTAAACCAAATTATTGCTTTTTGCTCCTGCATTTTTTACTACAATAAATTATTTCATGCCAGTTTTTCTCCCATTTTTTTCTCCATTTAAAATTTAAATTACAAACAGGACATTTTTTTTCTGGAAAATTTATTTTTAAAATTCTTTTCAAAATTTTATCTGACATTTATTAAAAAGATTACAAATATATATCAAAATGTTTAAAAAAATTTTGTAAAATCTAATGTTTACTATACACTTAAGTATATTTATATTTAAATTTTATTTCATGAAAAAAATTTTAGTACTATTTCTTTTTATTTCTAACATATCATTTAGTCAAATGATAACTAATGAATCAAAAGTTGAAGTGATAGAAAAAGAAACATTTAAAGAGTTGATTGAAAAAAATATTCAAGTTATTGATGTGCGAACTGCTGAAGAATATAGAGATGGTTATATAAAAAATGCAATTAATATTGATTTTAAATCTTCAGAATTTATTCAAAACATCTCAAGGTTAGATAAAAATAAATCATATTTAATTTATTGTAAATCAGGAAACAGAAGTGGAAAAGCCTCTAAAGTAATGGATTCGTTAGGTTTTCATAAGATCTATGATTTGAAGGGTGGTTTCATGAATTGGTAAATCAAATTTGATTTTTTCAAATTTTCTTTTAAAATTAATTCCGTGCTTAATTTTAAAAATAAACCTCTTTAGCCATTTTGTAAGTGTTTAAATGGGCATCTACAATAACACTAATATCTTCGGAATAACCACCCCCCATACTACACTGGACAGGAATATTTTCTTTTTTACATAAAGAAAAAACAAATTTATCTCTATCCTTGCATCCCTCTAAAGTTAAAGATAGTCTGCCTAGTTTATCAGTTTTTATAACATCTACTCCTGATAAGTAAAATATGAAATTTGGTCTAACTTTTTTAATTAATAAAGGCAAAGTTTTTTTTAAGATAGTTAAGTATTCGATATCAGTTGTATTGTCTTTAAGTCCAATATCCAAGTCACTTTTCTCTTTTTTAAATGGAAAGTTTTTATCTCCGTGCATAGAAAAGGTAAATACTTGTTCGATTGATTTGAAAATTGAAGCAGTTCCATTTCCTTGATGTACATCTAAATCAACAATTAATATTTTATTTATAGCATGATTTTTCAATAAGTATTTAGCAGCTATCGCTTGATCATTTAGCAGGCAAAATCCCTCTCCTCTATCTGAAAATGAATGATGAGTACCTCCTGCAATATTCATTGATATTTTATAGGTTAAAGCTTTATCTGCACCCATAACAGTCCCCCCAGCAATCAAAAATTCTCTGTCAATCAACTCTTTTGAAAGTGGAAATCCAATCTTCCTAATTTCAGGTTTAGTTAATTTTAAACTTTTTAATTTTAATACATATTCTTTATCATGAACTTGAGTAACACAATTCAATTCAGGAGGATAAGGTGAGAAAAAATCAGTTTCTTTTGATATTCCTTGATTTATTAATTCGTTAGGTAAGAGTTTGTATTTTTCCATTGGAAATCTGTGTCCTTTAGGAAGATCGAGCTTGTATGATTCATGATAAGCTATTGGAATATATCTATTCATTTTTTAAAAATTAGTTACTACTAATTTTAATAAGCTATTTGAATTTATAGCTTCTAAGACCTCTTGTGAACTCTCCTTCTTGAATCTTTGATAATTTTATTGAACTGTTATATTCAGAAATTGGATCCTTAATTTTATTCCGATGTAGATCTTCATAAGTGCCAACATCAATATCTTTTCTTTTATCTAATATCTCAAAAAGATTTGAGGATTTTAATTTAATTTTCCAACTACTTTCAATTATTCCTTCAAAAATTTTAGCTTTAGATCCACTCCCATAACTAATAAAACCAATTTTATTATTGGTTAATTCTATTTTTTTGGTAATTGCATTGTTTAGCATGCTTAGAAGTGACATGAAAATAGATGCGGTATACATATTTCCTATTTCGGAAGATGCAATCTCTCCTGGAGCTATCTTTTTAACAACAAAATCATTATATAATTCTGATTTACTTGCTAATTTAATCCATGCTTTTTCATCACCCTTTTTAACTTTTCCAATTTCATTAGTAAGTTGATCTAATTTATTGTTGTCATCAAGCCATAATGTCCATTTTTTAACTAACATTCTTCTGCCGTGAAAAGCATAAGGAAGATGAAATATTAAATGATTCCAATCTTCAAAAATATTTATGTTTTTTTGACTAATAAAATGATCTAGTGCTTCAAAAATTCTTTCCTCATAACATTCATTTGAAAATTGACCTTCAAATATTGGTTCTTCTTTATAAATTTCAAAATTAGCATTTGAAGAGGACCAAAATTCAGAATTATTTTTATTTAAAATTTTTGACGCTTCATCATTTGAAATTTCTTTTCCAAGTAATTTTGCTGTCTCTTTTAAAATCTCCTCTTTATCATAAACCCTTCTGGGCTTGAAAAAATCACCAACACTTTTTGTAGCAACTCCCCATTTATTTGTAATAGATATAATGCTTGGATTTTCTTTGATTAGTAATGCTACTGCTCCAGCACCTTGAGTATATTCTCCGGTTGATTCTAATTCATACTTTGCTAAATCAGAAGCAATAACTACTGCTTTTCTTTCAACTCCATTTACAACCCAATCATTGCAATTTTGAAGAGCGTCAACCGCTCCAACACAAGCAAAAGTTAGGTCAACAACATCACAGTTTTTAAAACACCTGAAACCAAATTTATTATTTAAAATTTCTTCTAAAACTTGTATTACATATGTTGAAATTGGTTTTGATCCGTCCAAGGCACTTTCAGTTCCTATATATATACGTCCAATTTCTCTAGGATCAAGATTATTTGAAGTAATTAAATTTAATAAAGCATTAGCAGCAAATGAAGCAGTGTCCTCATCACAGTCAGGAATAGACATTTTATTTAAACCAAGGCCTTTATTGAGTTTTTCAAATGAAATATTTCTTTTAATGGCTAATTTTTCCATATCCACAAAAAGTTTTGGAACATAAAAAGATATAGCATCAATGCCCGTTTTTTTCATTTTTATAATTTATGATATCTGTTTCGAAAATCGTCTCGCAAACTTAGAAATAAAAACAACTTAATGCAAAACTTTATTACAATTACATTTATTGAATTCATAATTTAAGTGATTTTAATTAAAAATATTTTTTATATTAAGTTTTAAATTTTATTATGATGAAAAAACAAATAATTCTTTTGCTGTTTGTTCCAATTTTTTCGTTTGGGCAAATGAAAAATGAATTGGATGAGATTTCAGAAAAATATACACTGAAAAGTTTCAATTTATTAAAAGACATACTAAGTATTCCTAATGATGCTTTTTATCCTGAATGGATAGAGAAAAATATATCATGGACCGAAAAGGCCTTTTCCAATAGAGGTTTTATAACTACTCGAATTAAAACAAAAGGAGCTCCTTTATTATTAGCTAGTCAAAACTTCAATAGCAGTGGTCAAACAGTATTAATTTATTTGCAAATGGATGGTCAGCCAGTAGATCCAAATAGATGGAATCAAAAAGATCCATATTTGCCAGTTTTAAAAAAACAAAATATTAATGGTGATTGGGAGTCAATTTCTTGGAACAAGATCAACAACTATGATTCTGATTGGAGGGTTTTTGCAAGATCTGCAAGTGATGCTAAAGGGCCTGTCGCAATGTTTCTAACTGCAATGGATGCAGTTAATGACTTAAAAAAATTACCAAATTATAATATTAAAGTTATTTTAGATTTTGAAGAAGAAATGGGGTCTCCAAACTTACCAGAAGCTGTTAAAAATAATACTGATTTATTAAAAGCAGATCAATTAATAATTTTTGATGGTCCCTTACATCGTTTAAATAAGCCAACACTTGAATTTGGAGCTAGAGGAATTGCCACTATGCAATTAACTACTTATGGCCCTATTGTTCCCCAGCACAGTGGTCACTTTGGAAATTATGTTCCAAATCCTGCATTTAAACTTTCTAGAATTTTAGCTTCAATGAAAAGTGAAAATGGAAAAGTTATAATTCCTGGTTTTTACAATGGGATAGTTTTAACTGACGAAATAAAATCTATACTGAATGATACACCTCATAACGAAGAAGAATTAAAAAATATTTTACAGTTTTCTGAAACAGATAAAGTAGCAGATAATTATCAAGAATCAATTCAGTATCCTTCGTTAAATATTAGAGGAATGCAATCCGGATGGATAAACGAAAAGGTCAGAACCATTATACCCGCATGGGCAAGAGCAGAGATTGATATTCGCTTAGTTAAAGAGTCCTCTCCTGAAAACTTAATTAAATTAATTAAATCTCACATTGAGAATCAAGGATATCTAATTTTAGATAGGGAGCCAACAAAAAAAGAGCGTATTAAACATCCAAATATTGCAACAATAAAAACAAAAATTTTATATCAATCTTTTAGAACAGACATGCAATCTAAAATTGGCAGGTGGCTTCAAAAAGCTCTGGTTAGAGCATTTGATCAAGATCCAATTATAATTAGAATGAGTGGTGGTTCAATTCCAATTTCACCTTTTGTTAATTCCCTAGGAATTCCTGCTGTTTGTGTTCCAACAGTTAATATAGATAATAATCAACATAGTCCAAATGAAAATTTAAGATTAGGGAATTATCGAGATGGAATAAAGACAATTTTAACAATTTTAACAGAACCTCTAGACTAAGTTAATATGATTTTAGTAAACCTCCATCTATTGGAATTGCAGTTCCATTAATATAAGCAGCTTTATTTGAAGCTAAAAAAGACACTAAATACCCATATTCTTCAGGTATTCCAAGACGATTAACTGGAACCATTTCCTTCATAGCTAAAAGAACTTGAGATTCTGAAATATTTAAACTTTTTGCTTTAGCTGCGTTTAATTGTGCTATTCTTTCAGTATCAAAATATCCTGTCAAAATACTATTAACCGTTATTCCATATTGAGCAACATCAAAAGAAAGACTTTTACCCCATGCAACAACTGCTGCTCTAATAGTATTGGATAAGACTAAATAATTTAAAGGTTCACGAACTGAAATTGAAGCAATATTAATTATTCTTCCCCATCCCTGTCTTTTCATATGTGACATAGCTAATGTGGTTGCGTAAACAATATTTTTAAATAACAAGTCAAAGGAGATTTGATAATCTTGAATTGATTTGGATAGTGAATTTCCTGATGGAGGTCCTTGAGTATTATTTACAAGTATATCAATTTTATTTTCCTTAAAAAAAACGTCAAGTTTAACTTTGAAGCTATTAAAGTCTGAAAAGTCTACTTGTAAAAAATGATGAACTTGTCCTTTATCTGATGGAAGATTTTTGATAATTTCTTTCATTTTAGATTTATTTCTTGCCATTAAACAAACAGATGCTCCTGAGCTAGCTAGTTGTTTAGCTATTGCTAGACCAATTCCCTTTGAACTACCTCCTATTAAAGCTTGTTTTCCTTTTAATGATATCTCCATTTAACGGTATTCTTCTCTTACTGGACTAAAGACATCCATTAATTTACAGCTAGTTATCGCTTTTCCTGAGTGCGGAACATTTGAATGAATAACAACAACAGACCCGGGTCCATATAATGATGTTTTACCATTTAATGTAAATTCAAATTTACCTTCTAACACATGCATGATTTGCTCATGAAAATGATTATGTTTTGGAACTTCAGTACCTTTATCTACATCCCAAAATGCCCAACTAATTGAATTACCATGAATAATTTTACCGTGCAAGCCCGGTATAATTTCTTTTGAGTTAATTTCATTTAAATACATTATAGTCTTATTAATTATTAAATCTTAAAACCACTCCTGCTTTTTTATTTGTGAAATTTTTATCGTCAATAGCTAATTTACCGTTGACTATAACATAATGAATTCCCTCGGAGTATTGATGAGGTTTTTCGAAAGTTGCTTTATCGATAATTGTGTTAGAATTAAAAATAGTGATATCAGCTTTCATTCCTTCTTTAATCATTCCTCGATTTTTTAGGCCAATGGTTTGGGCTGGAAGTAATGTCATCTTATAAATTGCTTCTGATAACGAAAGAATATTTTTTTCTCTTACATAATGACCAAGAACTCTCGGGAAAGTTCCATACCATCTAGGATGAGGGTGTCCATCTCCAGGACTAACAAGTCTTCCGTCAGAGGCAATCATTGTTTTAGGATGTTTCATTATATTTTCAACATCTTTTTTATCCATTGCAAAAAAGACACACGAAGCCCCTCCTTTTAATTGAGCTTCTATTACTAACTCTGCTCCATTTTCAACTGATGGATTTAAACCTCTAGTTTTAGCCCAATATTTTAAAGTTTTTCCTTCAAGCTCAGGCATCCATCTAACTTTTGCAAATTGAACTCTATTAAGGTCATTTCCGCCTCTATCATTTAAAATATTGAAAATTATTCCTTTTTTAATACTATCTCTAAGTGATGGATTTTCTATTCGTTTGGCGAATTGTTTATTACCACCAGCTCTTGCCCATCCAGGAATTAAAACAGATATTCCGGTATAACTAGCCTCGTAAGGATATTGATCCATTAATATATCTAAACCTGCTACCCTTGCAGAATCAACTAAAGCAAGAGTTTGAGAGCTTTTACCCCACATAGGTTTACCGATAACTTTGTGATGGGTTAAAATAACAGGAATTTCCGCATACTTAGAAATATCGATGGCCTCTTTTACAGATGCTATAACTCCTAGACCTTCATCTCTTAGATGAGAGGTGTAAATTCCACCTTTTTTAGATGCTTCTTTAGACAAACTAATAATTTCATCAATTTCTGAAAAATTTCCTGGTAGGTATTTTAGACCTGTTGAAATTCCAAATGCACCTTCATCCATAGCTAAAGAGATTTGTGATTTCATAATGCCCATTTCATCTTTTGTTGGAGCTCTATTTTCTAGAGACATTACATTTTTTCTAACAGTATTATGTCCAATCAAATAACCAACATTCATTCCTACGCCTATTTGATCTAAAGTGTCTAAAAATTTTCCAAATGGCCAGGGACTAGATCCATCAGGTCCTCCAAGACTCGTTGTAACTCCTTGCCTCAAGTGACTTTCACAATTTGATAACTTTAAAATAGGATCTAAATGTGCATGAACATCAATAAATCCCGGAGAAACTACTAGTCCTTTGGCATTGATTATTTGTTTGGCATTAGAACCATCTAAGCTCCCTATTTTAATAATATCAGAATCAATTATACCAATATCTGTAATAATTGATTTAGACCCAGAACCATCATATACCTCTCCTTGAGAGATGATAATATCATAATTAATATTTGAATCACAACTGAAAATAAATAAGGCAAGAGTTGATAAACTGAATGTAATTGTAGATTTAATCATATTTAAAAATACAAAACTTATTTTAAGGTTTAATAAAATAAGTTCTAAATCAATAATACAATAGTAAAAGGTGAATTATTACTTTATTATGTATTAAAATATGGCTTTTTAGTTTTTATAGATATTACAAAGTGTTGATTATAATTACTACCTTCATACCCGTAATATAATTAATTATACATGTTTAAAAAATCAGATTATTTGTTATTAGGAGCTGCTTTTTTTAGTTTCTGCTTCTCCGTAGGGTTATGGTTTACTGGACTCAAAGATGAGGGTATGTACGTAGGTATTTGGGTTCCATCAATTCTTGCTGCTGGAGGATACTTCAAACAAGTTTTAAATCAAAAATAGACATGGGAGTTGCTGTCATTTTTTTTATAGGGTTTTTAGTTTTTGGGGGAGTTATTTCTTCTTTTATAATGGGGTTTTCCGAAAATAAACCAAGAAGAGATTATACTGAAAAAACAGATTCAGTAGACTATGATGGTGGTGGAAATTGGGGGAGAATTCCTCCCAGTAAAGAAAAAAAATAAATCAAAATTTTAATTAATTAAATCTAATATATGAGTACTTCATCTATTAATGAAATACCTGAAGAATTTCGAATAAGCCCCATTAATTGTGACAGTTACCTTGTAAATGGACAACTAAAAAAGTGGAAAGGAAACACTACAGAAGTCTTTTCTTCAATTCGAACTCCAAATAAAGAAGGAGCTCTTAAACCGACTTTACTTGGTTCAATACCGGATATGGAAACAAAAAGTGCTCTTGAAGCATTAAAAGCTGCGGAAAATGCATACGGAAAAGGTAAAGGCTTATGGCCAACAATGAAGGTGTCCGAAAGATTAAAATGCATGGAGGTTTTTGTAAAGAAAATGAAAGAGCATCGGGATATTGTAGTAAAACTTTTGATGTGGGAGATATGTAAAAATAAGAGTGATTCTTACAAAGAATTTGATAGGACTATTGATTATATTAATGATACTATTGAGGCTTACAAAAACTTAGACCGTAAAAGTGCACGTTTTGACAAAGAGGGAGGGATTTACGCACATATTAGAAGGGGTCCACTAGGAGTTATTCTCTGTTTAGGACCCTATAATTATCCTCTTAATGAAACTTTTTGCTTATTAATTCCAGCAATTATAATGGGGAATACTGCAATATTTAAGCCTGCTAAACATGGGGTTCTCTTGATTTATCCACTTTTACAGGCATTTCAAGAAAGTTTTCCTCCTGGTGTTGTTAATATTCTATTTGGAAGAGGAAGAAAAATTGCTTCTCCAATAATGAAAACTGGGGCTATTGATGTTCTTGCTTTAATTGGTCACAGTAATTCAGCAGTAGCTCTTCAAGACGAACATCCTAAAAAAAATAAATTAAGACTGGTTTTAGGTCTTGAAGCAAAAAATCCAGGAATTATTCTTCCTGATGCTGATCTTGAGCATACTGTTAAGGAGTGTATTTCTGGAACACTTTCATATAACGGTCAAAGATGTACAGCGTTGAAAGTTCTATATGTGCATGAATCAATTATTGATGAATTTAATAGAAAGTTTTCTGAAGAAGTTGATAAACTTAAATTTGGCATGCCATGGGAAAAAGATGCTTTTTTAACTCCACTTCCTGAACCAAATAAACCTAAATATATAAAAGATTTAATTGATGATGCTGTTAAATATGGGGCAAAAATAATAAATAAAAAAGGTGGTGAATTAAGTGAAAACTATTCATTTCCTGCTGTATTATATCCAGTTAATGATAAAATGAAAGTATATCATGAGGAGCAATTTGGACCAGTAATACCAATTATTTCTTATAAAGATATTGATGAACCTTTAGATGCTATGGCTGATACTGACTACGGTCAACAGGTAAGTCTTTTTGGTCGTGATGTTAGAAAAATAGGTCCATTAATTGATACTTTAGCAAATCTAGTTTGTCGGGTAAATCTCAATTCTGCATGCCAAAGAGGACCTGATGTTTATCCATTTACAGGAAGAAAGAATTCTGCAGTAAGCACATTAAGTGTTTATGATGCCCTTCGTTCTTTTTCAATAAGAACATTTGTAGCGTCAAAAGACACCCCTTACAATAACGAAATTCTTGAAAATTTATTGAATTCTAATGAGTCCAATTTTGTAACAACAGAATACTTATTATAGATAATATTCCTGTTTTTAAGATTTTAAAAAAATTTAAATCCTTTTAAGATATCTTATTAGGACTTATATTTGCACAAAAAATTAGAATGAAAAAGATATATTTATTAAGTTTTATTTTATTAATCGGATGTTCAAACACTGCGAAAAATAAAACAGATTCAAAAAGTCAGACCAAAGTTCCCAAAGAAATATTAATTGAGTTGTCCTCTAGTGATAATATGCTTTTTGACAAAAAATTCATTTATGTAAATTCTAGACAGAAAATTACATTGACCCTAAACCATATTGGTGAATTTGATAAAAAAATAATGGGACATAACTTTGTTTTACTTAAAAAGGGAGTTGATGTTACTGAATATGCTACTAGAGCTATGAAAGCTCGTGATAATGAATATATTGCTGAAGGAGATGATGTAATTGCTCACACAAAACTTATAGGGGGAGGTGAAAGTGATACAATCATTTTTGATGCTCCTGAAAAAGGGTCATATATCTATATCTGTTCTTTTCCTGGACATTATGGGGTAATGAGAGGTATTTTAATAGTTAAATGATCAGTTTTTAAAGAATTTTTATTTATGAGTTTTAAAGAAGGTGATCAGGTTCAAATAATTATCGGAAGACAAACTAATCTTGGCTTTATTGTTGAGATAAACAATTCAGAAGAAGGATTGTTATACAACAATGAGATTTATATTCCAATTGAAACTGGAATGGAAACTATTGGATATATTAAGAAAATTCGTGAGGATGGAAAGCTAGATATTTCACTTAACAAGCAAGGTTTTCTTAATGTCATAGAAAGAAATTGTTCAGAAGTTTTAAATAAACTTGAACAAAAAAATACTATTTTTTTAAATGATAAAAGTAGTCCTGATGATATCACTGCTCAACTAAATATGAGTAAAAAAGCTTTTAAAAAAGCAATCGGAGTTTTATACAAAAAAAAGAAAATTATTATAAATTCTGACTCTATTAGTTTGACTAAAAACAACTAATTATAATTTTTAATTATGGAGTCATTTGTAGAGTGGGGGTATCTAGGTCTTTTTATTGCTAGTTTTCTTGCAGCAACTGTTATCCCTCTTAGTTCTGAAATTGTTTTAAGTATTTTGATTGCTAATAATTATGATTTAACACTTAGTTTATTTGTCGCTTCGTTGGGAAGCTGGATGGGGGGGTTGAGTAGTTACGGTTTAGGAAGATTAGGTAAATGGAATATAATTGAAAAATATTTTAAAGTAAAAAAAGAAAAAATAACCAATTGGAAAAACTATATAGATAATTGGGGAAGTACTCTAGCTTTTCTTTGCTGGCTTCCTATAATTGGAGATCCAATTGCTGTAGGATTAGGGTTCTTTCGAACTCATTTCTATTTAGTAAGTCTTTGGATGTTTGTTGGTAAAGCACTTAGATATATCGTTTGGGCATTAATAACCTATTGGGGTCTTTCGTTATTTTGAAAGTATATTTTGTAAATTGTTGATTAATGAAAAAAGAATTTCTTCCACTTATATTTTATATAATCTTCTCATGTGGTACCAAAAATGAGTCGATAAATAATATTTTACCTGGAAATGATCCTAATTTCAAAATTATAAGCCATAATGATATTGGTTTCGAATCTACAAATAGAAAAGTTGATGTTTTTGGACTTTACATATACGCTTATCCTGAAGTAGATGATTTAAAATTACTACATACTGCCAATATTATGGCTCAGTATCTTGATAATGATGAGGATGGAAATGTTGATAATCCATTTTTAATTTCAACTTTAAAATCTAATAAGGCATCTTTATTTATATGGAAATATGAATCTCAAATAAGTATAAACGCTCAAGACCTAGGTGATGACGAAACATTACCATCATGGCATAATAATAATCAAAACGAAAGATTTGATGCTTCATTGGAAGAGGTATGGCATGTTATTACTCATTCTGGATATGCAAATGCTTATCCAAATGTTTTTGGGGAAAATGACAAAAGTTTATTAGCAAAAGCTATGGATGTATCTAGAGGAGGAAACTTTAAATCAATACCTAGTTCATATCCTTCAGGTGCATGGTATACTTATGATGATGAAACTTGTGAATATGAATGTATGATAACTGAATATATTTATTGGGGAATGACTTCTATTTTAGGAGCACAAAAAAATAGATCAAGTGAAATATCTCAAGAATGGGATTTATACACTAAAGAATTAGTTAAAAGTAAAGACACGCTATTATTTTCGTTGTTAACAAATCCCAAATATAAATTCCCCAATATCCTTCCAGATGGAAGTTACCTAAGGTGATTTTATTTTAAATAATTGTTTTGATTTGGCTATACTGAGTCTCTAAGTGGAATGAACTTATGTTCAGGTAACTTAAGACTTTTTTTTACAAGGTTTTATTGACAAAGTCAGTTCCTTCATTTAGAGCGTCTTTTATTGCTTCTTTGTAAACCTTAATCCACTCTTTTGAGGCATAGTCTTTACTTGCTTCATTATAAACTTTCATGGATTTTTCTATAGCCTCATACTCTATATCAACATGCTTATTGATCAATTCGATGAGATCCTTGATAAACTCTTGTTTTCTCGTATTATAATATTCTGTACTACTCATAAAATAAATATACGAAAAGGGATTTTGAATATGAACATCTTAATTAAGATATAATGAATCAACTATTTAAGTAGTTTTTTAAGACTAAAAAAACATATATTTAAGATTCCTTTATTAAAAACAATGAAAAAACCGTCACATCTATATCTGCTAATATTTTGTCTTGGGTCTTATAGCTTATTGGCTCAGCCCGAATCTGCAATTAAAAAAAGTGCTTCAGAAGAATATTTTTTATCAAGCGTTGATGTTAACCGATTTAAAGTTCACTTAAAAAAAATAACTGAGCGTCCACATGTAGCTGGTAGTATTGAAAATGAAAATGTGAGAGACTATATATCAACAATTATGGAAGAGGCTGGATTTGAGGTTACACAATATCCCTATGACATATATCTTTCAAACAAACCTGGCGCATCAGAACTGTCAATAGTAAAGCCAAAAAGAATTCAATTAAACCAAAAGGAAGATATTCTTGACGAAGACTCTTTTTCCTCTGACCCTCTTTTATGGAAAGGATGGAATGCTTATTCTGGAAGTGGAAATGTAACTGCTGAGGTGGTGTATGTAAACTATGGCCGAAAGGAAGACTTTGAAATGCTAAAAAAATTAGAAGTCTCTGTTAAAGGAAAAATTGTAATTGCACGTTATGGAGGAAATTTCAGAGGTTTTAAGGCTAAATTTGCTGAAGCAAATGGAGCTTCAGGTTTAATAATATACACGGATCCCAAAGATAGTGGCTTCACAAAAGGATTAGTTTACCCAGAAGGTCCTTATTACAGCTCTTCTACTATTCAAAGAGGCTCTTTACTTACAGAAGATTTTACAGGGGATCCATTGACTCCTTTTGAACCTGCTCTTCCTTTGGATGGAAAACAAAAAATTAAACGTCTAGATCCTAAAGACACTAAGTTACATAATATACCTGTTACGCCAATTGGTTATGGTGAGGCCCAAAAGATAATAGGACAAATGAAAGGGGACCCCGTTCCGTTATCATGGCAAGGTGGCCTTCCTTTTACATATAGAATTCAAGGTGGCGATAATCTAGTTGTGAATTTAAGAGTAAATCAGCCAAGAAATATTGTACGTGTATACAACGTTGTCGGAAAGCTTAAAGGTTCAACTTTTCCTGATGAATGGATTATTTTAGGCTGTCATTATGATGCTTGGGGATTTGGTGCAACTGATCCAAATAGTGGAACTGCCATGCTTTTGAGTTTAAGTGAGACTCTGGGTAAAATGGCAAAAGCTGGTTATCGACCAAAACGATCTATTTTAATTGGTCACTGGGATGCTGAAGAACACGGAGTTATAGGTTCTACTGAATGGGTAGAACAAATGCAAAAAACTCTTAAATCTAATGCCATAGCATACATGAATTTTGATGGAGGAGTCTCAGGGAAGAATTTTGGCACCTCATCCGCTCCGTCATTAAAAAAACTAGCTATTGATGCTTCAAAAAAAGTTAATCATCCTTATGAGAATAAATCTCTTTATGATGTATGGAATAAATCCAATGCTTCTGAACCTCCAATTGGAAACCTTGGTGGTGGTTCTGATCATATAGCTTTTTATATGCACGCAGGTGTTCCTTCTATTAGTGGAGGTGTTGGGGGTGCTAACTTGTACCATTCTAATTACGATGATTTTGAGTTTTATAAAAGATTTGTTGACTCTGAATTTAAAATGGGAGCAATGATTGAAAAGTGGTCTGGTCTAATGGCGCTTAAATTAAGTAATTCTGAAATTATCCCTTATGATTTAAATCGTTATTCTGAAGATTTAAAAAAACATTTTTCTGTTGCTGAAATAAAAATTAAAAATTTTGATTCTGATTTTTTAGGCTTTGAACTATCTAAAAATAGTATTGATAATCTTGATAAGGTTTCAAGAATTTGGGAGAAAAAAATTAAATCTATTGGTCAATTAAAAAAGGGAGAGTTAAAAAAAATAAATAAACAATTAATTGCACTTGAAAAAAGCTTTATTGACGAAAAGGGAATGTATTTTGGTTCGTGGTACAGGTCATTATATGCTGGAACAGATCCATTTAGCGGATATGCTTCATGGATTCTTCCTGGAATAGAATATGAAATAGCTCTAAAGCGGTTAGAAAAATTAAAAGAATGGGATATGAGATATTCTAAAGCAATTGATGATCTGGCTATCAAAATAACCAAACTAAATGAGTCAATTCAATAAAGTAAATTTAAGATTTTAAAAATAACTATGAAAAAATTATTATTCCTGTTTCTATTATTAGCTTCATGTGATAATGTTGAAGAATATTATGAAGATGCATATTGTATCGAAAATATAAATATTATAGATGCAAAACAGGGTCTAAAAGAAAACATGACAATTATTATTTCAAAAAATGAAATAATCAAAATCGAAAAGACATCCAATTTTAATCTTTCCAAAAAAAATAATATCATAAATGGATCCGGTAAATTTTTAATCCCTGGTTTATGGGATTCACATGTTCATTTTGCATTTGAAGAAGAGTTAGCTAGTTCTATGTTTAATCTTTTTATGGCGTATGGAATAACAAGTGTAAGAGATACAGGTGGTGAAATAAATTTTTTAAAAGAATGGAAAGATAAATCTAAAACCAATCCTGATCTTTATCCTAGAGTTAAAATTGCTGGTCCTTTAATTGATGGAAAGTTCAATGTGTATAATGGAAATAGTGTTTCTTTCCCTCCTCTTTCAGTTAGGACTGCTTCGGTTAAAGAGACAGAGGTTCAAGTAAAAGAACTAATTGAAAATGGAGTTGATTTTTTAAAAGCATACGAAATGCTTACCCCAGAACAATTTGGAGTGATTACAAAAATTGCAAAAGAAAATGGATTAAAAGTTTCTGGACACATTCCTCTTAGTATGGATGTAATAACAGCATCAAACATTGGATTGAACAGTATAGAGCATCTAAGAAATATTGAGATGTCATCTACGTCTAATATGGAAGAACTTCTCACAATAAGAAGAAATGCTTTAGAAAATAAAAAAGGGTTATTGGGAAGTTCCCTCAGAACAAGTCTTCACAAATCACAAAGAATGAGCTCTATTAAAAACATAGATAGTGTTCAGTTAAAAAAAGTATTAAATGTATTAGCTAAAAATAATACTTGGCAGATTCCTACACTTATTCTATATACTGGTTGGGCCTACCAGTTATATAAAGGATTAGAATGGAGAAGTACATTTGATTTTTTACCTATTGAAATAAAAGAAAAGTGGAATAGTCAAATTGACATAGTTGAATCATCAGTTTTAAATCCTGATTATACCAAAGATATTAGTGATAATTCGGAAAGAAAAGATTTTGCTGACTGGGGTCAATCAATGACAAGACTTATGAATAAAATGGATATTACTTTTATGGCAGGGACAGACACTCCGATTGGTTGGCAAACACCTGGATACAGCCTTCATAATGAACTAGAAATGCTTGTTAAAAGTGGATTTACATCACTTGAAGCAATTGAAGCTGCAACATATAATCCAGCTCTTTATTTTAATATGGAAGACAAACTAGGGCTGATTAAAGAGGGATATATTGCAGATTTAATTATTTTATCAGACAATCCTTTAAATAATATTTCAAATACTAAAAAAATTGAAACTGTCATTAAAAACGGTAATTTAATGAATAGAGAATTTTTAAATTCTCTATTAAAAGAGCAACGAGAAAAAAAATAAACTATAAGTATACCAATATGAAAAAACTGTTAATCATAACATTTGGATTGTTATTTGTTTTTACAAATGTAAATTCTCAAAAAAGAAAAGTAAAAAAGAATAAAACAAAAGAAATAAATTATAATAATATCGAGTGGAGAAATATTGGTCCTTTTAGAGGCGGTAGGAGCGTTACTTCTTCCGGGGTTTTAGATCATCCAAATATTTTTTATATGGGCACAACTGGAGGTGGTTTGTGGAAAACAGAAGATTATGGATCTAGTTGGAATAATATATCTGATGGTTTTTTCAAAACGGGAACTGTAGGAAGTGTTTCGGTTTCAGAGAGTGACCCTAATGTGGTTATTGTTGGCATGGGAGAGCATGCGGCAAGGGGAGTTATGACCTCTATGGGAGATGGTATATATGCTTCATTAGATGCTGGGAAAACATGGATAAATAGAGGTTTAAAAAATTCTCGTCATATTTCTGATATTATAATACACCCTAAAGATCCAAATATTATTTATGTTTCAGCTCAAGGAGCTCAATATGGAAAATCTAAAGATCGAGGAATATATAAAACACTTGATGGAGGTAAAACATGGAAAAATATTTTATTTATAAATAATTCAACAGGTGCGTCTTCCTTAAGTATGGATATGAATAACCCTAGAGTTTTATATGCCTCAATGTGGGATCATCAAAGAAAATCTTGGCAAATGATTTCTGGAGGGCCTAATTCTGGACTATATAAGTCCATCAATGGAGGAGAAAGCTGGATCAATATGTCTCAAGGTCTACCCGAAAAAATTGGTAAATCAGGAATTTCAGTGTCAAGAGCTAACTCAAACATAGTTTATGCAAATATTGAGGCTAAGGGAGAAAAAGGAGGAGTTTATAGATCTGATAATGCTGGGGAAAAATGGATTCAGGTTAATAAGGATAGAATCACAATTGCAAGATCATGGTACTATATGGAAATTTTTGCAGATCCAATTAATGAAAATATTGTTTATGTAATGAATGCTCCAGCACTCAAATCAATAGATAAGGGTAAGACATTTAAAGCTATGAGTACACCTCACGGAGATAATCATCATCTTTGGATAAACCCTAAGAATAATCAAATAATGATTAATTCAAATGATGGAGGGGCTAATGTTTCACTAAATGGAGGTAAAAGCTGGAGCACACAACAAAATCAACCTACTGCTCAGTTTTATAGGGTAATCGCTGACAATCAAGTTCCATATCATGTTTATGGGGGACAACAAGATAATTCTGCTATTGGCATTAGAAGCAGGACTAATGATGGGGGGATCGATTGGAAAGATTGGTATTCTGTGGCAGGCTGTGAAAGTGCTTTTTTAGCATTTGAATCAAATGATCCTCAGTTAGTTTTTGGAGGATGTTATCAAGGAATAATCGAGAGATGGGACAGAAATTCTTCTGTGTCAAAATCAATAAAAGAATATCCTGAACTATCATTAGGAAATGCTCCAAACACCTTTAAATATAGATATAACTGGAATGCACCCATAATATCTTCAACAAAAAAAGAAAATATAATCTATCATGCAGGGAATGTAGTTTTTAAAACCTCCGATTCAGGTAAAACATGGAAAGTAATTAGTCCTGACCTTACAAGAAATGATAAATCAAAACAAGTTGCAGGCGGAGCTCCATTCACTAACGAGGCGGCGGGTGGAGAAAATTATAATACCATCACTAGTCTTTCTATTTCACCTCACAATGATGAAGAAATATGGTCTGGAAGTGATGATGGTTTAATTTACTTAACAAAAAATGAAGGAAAAACTTGGGAAAATATTACTCCAAAAAATCTTCCTGAAGGAATAATTAATAGTATTGAATTGTCTTCTCATGAACCTGGTAAAGCATATATTGTAATGATGAGATATAAATTTATGGATTTAGAATCTTATATATATAAAACATCAAATTACGGAAATTCATGGCAGAAAATTACTGATGGGATTTCATCTGACCCCAATTTCACTAGAGTAGTTCGCTCCGATAAAAAAATTAGAGACTTGCTATATGCCGGAACAGAGACAGGATTATATATTTCAAAAAATGATGGAGAAACTTGGGATCAAGTTCAATTAAATCTTCCCGTAGTTCCTATTAATGATCTATATATTCAAGACAATGATTTAATTGCAGCTACAGCTGGAAGATCTTTTTGGATACTGGATGATTTAGCAGCTTTTCAACAGCAAATTGGATTAAATAAAATTAAACTACTAAAACCAAAACCAAGCTATAGAATTCTAGGAGGCAATTCCAGAAGATCTAGTTCAACTATTGGAAAGAATCCACTTAAAGGAGTTATACTTGATTATTATCTTCCGCAAATCATAGATACACTTGATCTTAAACTGGATATATTAAAAGACAATAAAATAATTAGATCTTACACAAGTAAAAAGAATAAAAACAGTAAATCATGGCCTGGTGGTCCTCCAAATCAAGCAATTCTTAAAATCAAAAAAGGCTTTAACAGGTTTAACTGGGACCTCAGAAGAGCAAATCTTCCAGCCGTTGAAAATATTTTTGTCTATGGAGATTATCAAGGAGGAATCGTTCCTCCAGGAAATTACTCTGCAAGAATTAGTTATAATAATATGGTAGATGAAACTCAACTAATAGTTTTAGCAGATCCAAGAATTAATACTGATAAAGAAAATTATAATGCTCAAGAAAGAATTTTAGTTTCTATTGAAAAATCAATTAATTCAATTCATAATTCTGTAAATAAAATGAGAGAGGTTCAGGATCAATTAGATCAATACTCTAAGAGTCTAAAATCAGATAAAAAATACGAAGTCTTGTACAAATTAGGTGATGAAATTTCAACAAAACTTGATTTATGGGAACGAAAACTGATCCAGCCTGATCAAAAAACATTTCAGGATGTTATAAATTTCAATAACCAATTAAATGCCCAATTTATGCATCTAAAAAGTTATGTTGACGGAGCTGATCCAGAGGTGACTTCTGGTGCAATTCAAAGACATAAAGATTTAAATCAAATCTGGAATAATTTAGAAAAAAACCTGAATGAAATTATTAATTCAGATGTGAGAGAATTTAATGAGCTATATAAAACAATGGATGTTCCTTCATTAATTATTCCATCAGATAAATGATTATTTTAATTTTGAGAAAGTGGTTGGGTTAAGAAAAACTTGTTCTATTTTTTTAACTATGGGTCCGTCAACTCTGCTTTCTTCATAAGCTTTTGTCCATTCTGGATCATTTATAAAGTTATCCCATGATTCATTTCTAGTTTCCATATTTTCAAATGAAACTATATAAACTAATGCCGACTTTCCTTCATTCTGTAAAATAAATTTGTCTGCGAAAGAAACACTCTCTCTCTTTGCGGTGGACCAATATCCAACATTTGTAAATCCATGCTTTTCAAATAATTGAACAGTATGATTTTCAAATCTTGATAAGATATCATCAAATTTTCCCTCATGAGTATAATATACTCTCATCTCATAAATTTCATGTTGATTAATTTCTTTTTCAACTGGAATAGTTTCATTACAGGATAATGATGTTAAAATTAGTACAGTTAAGATTATTTTTTTCATGGCTTTATTTTTCTTTATAAAATTAATAATTTTAATTAATCTTAAAAGATTTTAAATGTTCTGGAATTATTACTTTAGAATTAGGCGATATCTCTTTAACCTTTTCAATAAACGG
Source organism: Candidatus Marivariicella framensis (assembly GCA_905182735.1). Taxonomy (GTDB): domain Bacteria; phylum Bacteroidota; class Bacteroidia; order Flavobacteriales; family Flavobacteriaceae; genus Marivariicella; species Marivariicella framensis. Next base: position 22,716 of record CAJJCT010000003.1, on the reverse strand, counting down.
TTTAATCTTTTTCTCAATGCCAAATGATTGATCAAAGCCATATGGGACTCTAAAATTGTCCCAGTGAGTTGGAATTATAATCTTTGGAAAATTAGTTACTCTGATTAAGCGCTCATCGTATTTATACATGTTAAATCTAGACATATTTACACCAGCTAAAAGAATATCTGGTTTTATTCCTTCTAACTCTCTTTCAACAAAATTCATAGAGCCCATTGTTAAAACTTTATGAGACTTAAACCTTATTAAAAACATTAACGATGTTCCCTCGATGAATTGTTTAATTTGAAGCGGAGCCTCTATATCTCCTTCTTTATAGATCTCAGAATTAAAATAATGTTTATCTCCCAATGCAGAATGAATTGAAGGTAAAACTCTAACAGAGAAATTCTCAAACTGATAATCTTCACCTCCTCTTACTGTGTATAAATTATCTTCTTCAATTCCATATGCTTTTAATATTGATATGGTTGTTTCGGTTCCAATCACTTTTGCCCCTGTCATTTTTGCAATATATGGAACATCTGAAAGATGATCAAAATGTGAATGGTGTACAAAGATAAAATCTGCTTTACTAATATTCTTATTTATCAGAGTGGTATCAGATTGAAAATAATCTGTTCTTTTATAATTTTTTCTATTATCTATAGAGCTTGTTGACGGAGCAGAGCTTGAATTAGGGTTTAATTTTATTGATGTTTCTCCTAATTTTAAACGACTTAAATATGGATCTATTAAAACTGTTGTGTTTTTGTCTGAGATCTGCCAACCTGCAGCTCCAAAATATTTAAAAGTTAAATTTTCTTTGTCGCTTTGAGCATAAACTTCTTTTCCAAAAGTTAAAAAAAGGAAAAAAATAAGAGCTTGAATTGAGATTACTTTATTTGTCATTAATTAACGGTTTATTGATTGATTTAAATAAAAAATATTTCTTTCATCAGAATTACTTTCTATGATTTCTGGTTTACCATCATTATTTAGATCACTTATTTTAATATCATAAGTGTTAAAGTTATTATTACTAAGTATAGATTTCGTCCAAGCTATTCCACTTCCATCATTATAAAAAACTGTATTAGGAGAGTTTGAGTTTCCTATTACTATATCTATGTCACCATCTAAATCTAAATCAGCTGTGTCAATTGAATATGATTTATCAAGGCTTTTGTCAAATTCTATTTTTTTTTCATAATTATAATTCGAATCACCAAAATATATAAAATTCGATTCACCAATATTTGCACAAACTATGTCTAAAAAACCATCCTGGTTTATGTCTGAAATAGCTACAGAGCGAGTTATATCAGTTCCTGATCCAAATGATAGTTTTTGATTGAAATTTAGATTTCCATCATTTAAATATATGTAATTCTGTTGTCTATCTCTATTAGCAAGAACTATGTCCATATCATTATCTTTATCTATATCGACCACTTCAACATCAATGGTAGAATCATTTTTTGTTCCGAAACTAATTGTTTTATTAAAAACTCCTTTTCCATCATTAATACATATTTCATTTTCTTTTCCACGGTTTGTTATCAAAATATCTTGGTCCCCATCTAAATCAATGTCTGAAACAATTATATTTCTAGTGGTAGAATAATTATTTCCAAAATTTGAGCCTTTTGAGAAATTTCCATTTCCATCATTTATAAATAAGTTGTTTGGAGCTCTATCATTCCCAACAGCAACATCTAAATCTCCATCATTATCAAAATCAGCCAATTCGGTTGAGTAACTTGTTGCACTTTCAATTCCTAAAGGTCTAGATACTGTAAAAATTCCATCTCCATTATTAATAAAAATGCGATTTTGTCCAGGCCAATGCCTTCCATTAGCAACAATTATATCTTGATCACCATCATTGTCTATGTCACCAACATCTAGCGAGGCAGTTCTTTCCTTATAATTTCCCAAAACAAGCCTTTCATTTGATGAAAATTTAATTGATTGACAATTAATTTTATTAAAAGAAAACACAACTATAAGTCCTAAAAATAATTTCATTTAATACAGAATTAATTAGATTTTTGTTAGAAGAATATTTTTCCATTTAACTTTAATACCTCCCCCATCATGAATTTGAAGGACAATTGAACCTTCTCCTTTTCCTATTTTTTCATCATTGAAGTTAACCATTTCAATCCCATTAATCCAACTTATAACTTGATCACCTTTTACTCTTATTTTCAAATTATTCCATTCACCCATTTTCAAAGCTTTATCTTTTTCTTTTTTGGGTTTTATTAACCAACCTCTTCCATAAGATTCGTAAATACCTCCAGAATTATTTCCAGGGGGGGCTACTTCAACTTGCCACCCTGAAACAATTGTTCCCTCAACTGTAGATCGAATAAACACTCCACTGTTTCCATTGGCTTCTTGCTTAAAATCTAAACTAAGTTCAAAATCTTTATAAAACTCTTTCGTTGATAAGTAACCATATTGTTTATCAGGTCCACTTTCACAAATTAAATTTCCATCCTCTACATACCATTTTTCTGTTCCATGAATTTTCCATCCTTCTAGATCATCTCCGTTGAAGAGAAGTGTCTCTTGAGCTGACAATGTTGTGAAAAGAAATATTTGAATTAATAAATTTATTTTTTTTAATATCATGGGTAATTTTTTAGGGATTAACTTATTAATATGATTCTAATAATATGGTAACAAAGGATTCAATTCCTTGAAAATAATTACCTAATCTAATGTTTTCATTAGGACTATGTTGATTATTATCAAGGTTAACTGTGGGTAATCCAATCGAAGGTATTCCAAGTTGATTTACAAATGGAGATATGGGTACAGAACCTCCACTTGTTCTAATAAGAATCGGGCTAGTTTTATAATATTTTTGGAGTAAATCTTTAAGCCATTTTCCTTCTGTGGAATTAACAGGTGTTCTAAATGCAGGATATGAAATTTTATAATTCATTTGAACTATTTTTTCATATTTCAATCTTTCCTCGTCAGTTGGATTTGATTCTAAAATTGTATAACCAAAAGATTCTATGTGATTTTTAATTGATTTCATAAGCTTTTCGGGATTGCTCTCTAAAACTAGTCTTACATCAATTTCTGCTATAGCATTAGAGGGAATAATCGTTCTTACCTGATCTCCTACCCATCCACTTTGTAGCCCTCTAATGTTTAAAGACGGATACTGAAGTGATTCTTGGTAATTACCTCCAACCTTATCAGTTGAATTAATTTTTGTACGATTTTTAATTGAACTTTCAGCTTCAGGCACATTTTTTAATATTTTCTTAATATCCTCACTCAAGGTAATCCCTTCGTAAAAATTAGGAATAATAACTCTTCCATCTTCATTTTTCATTGATGAAAGAATTTGACTAAGTCGTAAGGCTGGATTGGGAATATAATTTCCATAATGACCACTATGCTGAGGAGTTTTTGGTCCAAAAGTTTTTAGAGTAATTGATGATATACCCCTATTTCCGAAAACTAGAGTTGGTTTTCCTGTAAAATGCATTGGACCATCTAAAATTAATAACATATCTGCCATTAGGTCTGTCTGATAATTTGCAACTGCTTCAGGAAGTCCCGGTGAGCTTTTTTCTTCTTCAAAATCAAGAATAAGCTTTATATTAAATGCAGGAGGGGTCTTATAAATGTCTAATACTCTGAGAGCGGTCAAAAACATCAAAAAAGGCCCTTTATCATCTGAACTTGACCTAGCATAGATTCTTATATCTTCATTTTGATCAGCATAAATTTCATTCCAATTCAATTCTTCCCAATTGCCTCCGTTGTATTTCTTTATAACTGGAATCCATGGACTTTCTTGATCCCACTTCGACGGATCAACTGCTTGTCCATCTAAATGCATATAGAAAGCAATAGTTGGTAATTTTTCATTAATTGTTTTAGATGCGACAACTAATGGTAGAGAGGAAGTGCTTAAAGACTTAGTTGTAAATCCAAGAGTGTTTAGTTGATTTGTGCTCCAAACTATATTCTTAAAAATATCTTCTTTATTTCTGGCGTCATTGGGGATAGAGAGAAACTCTTTAAAAAGGACTAAACTTCTTAACCCTTCCTCTTTTGAAACATCTTGATGTGTTCTTTGAGATAAAATGTTGTTTTGAAATGTGAATACTATTATTATTATTAAAAAATTTTTCATGATTTTAAATTATATTGACTTAATTATTCACTTTAATTAGATTATGGAATTTGAATTTTATCGGCCATGAAAATTGAATTCAAAAATAATCTATTTGTTCCATATGCTGTTCCTCTAAAGTTTGGGTTATCCGCAAACATTATTACTCTTCCTTTACCTACTTTACTGACAATTAAGGATGCGCTTTTAGGTAAATAATCTTTACGAATGTTTTTAGAAATATATCCATCGATATGAGGTTTACTTTTATATAAAGCAACATTAGAATAACTATTTTTACTTGGCTTTAGCCAAACTAAGTTATTTTTATAAACTACTTGATTTTCATTTTTATAACCAAAAGCTATTGGGTGAGATTTGTCAATATTTACTTCAAGAAAAACCCCTCCTAACTTTTCTCTACCATAATTTTCTGAAGCATCGACATATGGCTTTCTATTTAGTTTTTTATTTAAAGTGTCTTTCTTTTTAACCACTAATTCTTCCTTAACAATTTTGTTTTTTATTATCCAATTATTAGCAGTTCCGATAGTAATTAAGGTATTCCCTTTTGAAATCCAATTTTTGATTTTTTCTGTTATTTTAGGATCAAATTTATAATTACCTGAAACCATTATCAAAACATTATAATCATCGAGTGATATCCTATTGAAATAGCTTAAAGATATTTTAGTAATTGGCATATGGACTCTAGTATCTAATAGGTGCCAAACCTCTCCTGCTTCGTATGATCTAACCCCATTTCCAATTAACATGGCTACTTTTGGAGTTTTCAGTGGTTTAATGTTTCTAGATCCAAGATCTATTCCTTTTGTGCTTAATCCAGATTTAACAGAAAAAATATTAATCTCAAGTTTCTTTTGTAGGTCAACTATAGAATTATAAATCTGGTCACTACTTACTTTTTGATTTGCAACTGGGATAACTAATGAACCATATGAAAAAGATTTATTCCCTCCATTTGTTTTTATATTAAAGGGCTTAAATGTTGACGCAACAACAATCTTTTTTTTCTGTAATCCATTTATTAAAGCAGGGACGTTATAATCATTAGATTCAACTATGTAGGCATATTCAGATTTATTAACCGGCGTCCATTTAATTAATTCATTAGTGCTCTTAATTTCATTATTCAAATAAGTCTTATAGGTTGGTTTGTATTTAATATTGTAAAAATTCGCAACCGACCAAGCAGATGCATCATAATAAACACTATCTCGATATTTTTCATAGGTTTCAAAAAAAGTTTGAACCATTCTATATTGAGGCTGCTTTGTAGGTACAAAATAACTACCTCTTTTCTTTTCAAATACCCTAACCTTATGCCTTAATAGTTTGTCTATAAAAGCTTTATTGAGATTTTGATCACTTGATTGAAAGTTATAGCCTTTTATTCTGCTTTTTTCAGCATTTGAAATTGCACTTTCAAATGTTGCTTTTTGATATTTATTAAGAGTCAATTTATTTTCTATAGAAGCTTTAAGAGTAGCCATACTTGAAACATATTGGTTCCTAATTGTAAAAGGAAAAGTTATTTCTCCATAATCTGTTTTTTGAGCCACTCCTCTAGAACTTGCTTGTTCAAAAAGAATTCCAAGTCCTCCTTGAAGGTCTGCATATGAAGATCCATAACCAGGGTATGTTCCGTCAAAAGCCTCTTTTGTGAAGTATAGAGAACCAATACTATCTAATGATTTTGAAAAATACTCAGCAAATAAGTTGTTTAAATCTATATAATTTTCTTTTGGCATAATTGGGTCTAAAGACCCGTTTGCCTTCATAGGCTCAAAGAAATAGGAGCTTTGACTTCCCATTTCATGAAAATCAGTGACAACATTTGGATACCATTGATGATACCAGTTAAGCTTTCCTTGACTTTCAGGGTTAATGGCTAAAAGCCAATCCCTATTTAAATCAAACCAATAATGATTAGTCCTTCCTCTAGGCCAGTTTTCATTGTGTTCAGCATCATTTGGATCCTTAACTAACGGAGAAGCCTTGTAACTGTTAGCCCACTGAGTATGACGATCTCTTCCATCTGGATTAATAGCAGGATCAATAAATATTATACTGTTTTCTAAAAAACTTAATATTTCTTTATTTTTTGAGGCACTAAGGGTATATGCTGAAAGAATAGCGGCTTCTGAAGATGAGGGTTCATTTCCATGTACATTATATGCTAAATTTATAATTAATGGATCATTTTCTGATGGTTCAATTTTATTATTAGGATCAACAAGCATCAAATGTCTTTTTTGAATTTGATCCATGTTTTTTAAATTTTCTGGAGAACTAATAACTAGCATAGGGAGTCTTCTTCCTTCATGAGTTTTTCCGTAAAATTTTAAGATAGCTCTATCGGAGGAATTAGCTAGATTTTTAAAATAGCTTATAATATTATCATGTCTAGTGTGCTCAGATCCAATTGCATAGCTCAAAAAAGATTCTGGAGACTCTATCTCAGAACTATAAGGTTCGTATTTTTCAGTAAAATATTTTTGCGCAGATACGTTTAAAGAGATTAAGGAAAAAAGAGTCAGTAAATACTTCATTTTGTATAGAATTTGTTGGAGAATTAAAAGCTTGATTATTAAAGATATAAATTATTGATTATATCCATATGATTCCTCTAGAATAGATTTTTGCATTTCCAGTTATCAATACGCGTTCACCTTTATTTACGCAGAACAACTCACCCTTTCTTTTTGATAACTGAAAAGCTTTCATCTTATTTTTATTTAAAACTTTACTCCAATAAGGTATTAAAGAACAATGGGCAGATCCAGTTACTGGATCTTCTAAAACACTAGATCTTGGGGTAAAAAACCTTGAGACAAAATCTGCAAAATCTCCTTTGGATGTTACTATTATTCCTCCAGTTTTAAGATCTATCTGGTTTAGTATTTGAGGATCAACAACTATATTTTCAATATCAGTTTGATTATTATAAACTAAAACATAATCTCTGGATTTAAAGGTTTTAACCGGAGGAATACTGACTGCTTTGGATATGATTCCCGGCAAGTTAGCTTCAACTGGATCTCTACTTGGAAAGTCGAGTGTATATAGAGAATCTTTTGAGGTGACTTTTAAAGTTCCACTTAATGTTTTGAAATTTATTTCCTTTTTAGAATAATTCAAATACTCTTTAATAATAAAAGCGGATGCTAAAGTAGCATGTCCGCATAAATCCATCTCAATCTCAGGGGTAAACCACCTCAAATGAAATCCGGTTTCTGTATCAACAAAAAAAGCAGTTTCTGGAACAGAATTTTCTTGAGCTATTTTAAGTAGGGTTTCATTTTTTAACCACTTTTTAAGAGGGACAACACAAGCAGGATTACCGCCAAAAACTTTATTTGTAAAAGCGTCAACTTGATATAAAGATAATTCCATAAAATTTAAATATTCAAACTAAAGATATCTAAAAAAAAACACTCTAATTAGAGTGTTTTTTTTTAAATTATGGTTTTATAAATTATTTCATCAAAACTCTTACCTCATCATACCATCCATCAGAATTCATCTGAATAACATCACCTACATCTGATTTAAAGCTTCCATTTCCATACATTTTATCATACTCAGCAGAAAAATTTGGAGGTAATCCATTACTATTCTCAAATCTTTTATATGACTTAAACGGATAAACCAAAGAAATATCTTCTCTGTTTTCAGATCTAAAAAGTTGAGTATAAACTCTCCTAGGATGTTCTGCATCCATCTTAACTAAAGCTTCTTTAATTTTAGTTATAGCCTCCATAAGCTTAGGTCGACTATTTGCTATATTTTTAACTTTAAAATATCTAATAAGCAGGTAGTCTGAATACCCCCAACTTTCAGTAGAATAGCTGGCATCCCAATCTAATTTAGCATAGCTTGACTCTTCATTTGTTACATAATTACTTATGTTTTTTTGCCAATCTGCCGAATGGGTTTTATCAGGCCACCCATCCATTTCAGAATAATTCATTGGACCATCAATCCAAACATATTTTCCTGACTTTGGGCCGCTAATCACATAGTAAAGTGATGCCTTAGCTTTTGGTCCGTTATGAAATTCTGCATTGTGCATTTTAACTCCTTGAACTAATTTCTGTTCTGATTTTCGGTCTGGAGTTAAGTATGTGTTTTGGTATATTACTGCTTCTTGAGCGGATAAAAATCCTGCGACAAGAAAAATAAAAATAAATTTTCTCATTTTTAGTTTCTGATTTTTAAAGTTGATTAAAGTTTATGAATATAATTGTGAAAAACAAGTTAATCTAGTTTTATTAATTTTTAAGCAATCTTTCGTAAATTAGAAACAACAATTAAAAAACGTATGAATTTATCTATTTTTTCTTTAAATTTTTTGCCAGTATTTATTTCCAATATTATCTTTTTATCAATTGCTTATGGAGTTAATGAGGATAATGCTGACCTTTTGATTTCAGGTTATAATACTATGAGTAAAGAAGAAAAAATGAACTTTAATCTTTTGAAATTTTTAATTTTTTTCAAAAAATTCTTTATTAACCTAACCCTATATTCTTCATTAATTTTTTGTGGAGTATATTATTTATTTAACGTAAAATATGCAGCTGTTGTATATACAACATCTCTAGTGTTAGCATTTATATACTTCATAATCATATCAAATGGAAATAGATTTAAAAAAATGAAAATTTAAATTACTTTAAAATGAAAACAAATACACTTATCTATATTTTAGTTTTATTATTTGGGATAAATAATGATTCATACTCTCAAAAAAGAAAACCAAAAACTCAAGAACTTTCATTTAATGAAAACTTATACGACGCTATAAACTATAGATTGATAGGTCCATTTAGGGGAGGAAGAGCAGGAACAGCAACTGGCATTTCGACAGACAATAATACTTATTATATGGGGACAGCTGGTGGAGGTGTATGGAAATCAATAGATGCGGGAAACACATGGAAAAGCATAAGTGATGGTTATTTTGGAGGCTCAATTGGAGTCATTGCTGTTTCAGAATCAGATCCAAATATAATTTATGTGGGAGAAGGAGAACAAACTTTAAGAGGTAATGTGTCGTCAGGAAAAGGTACTTGGAAAAGCACAGATGCTGGAGAAACATGGACATACATCGGGCTGCCAAAATCAGAACATATATCTAGAATAAGAATTCACCCAACAAATCCTGATATAGTTTATGTGGCAGTAATTGGTAATTTATGGAAACCCAACCAAGAAAGAGGTTTATATAAGTCAATTAATGGAGGAGAAACATGGAATAAAATTCTATATATTTCAAATAAAGCGGGTATAGGAGATCTTATAATTGACCCTAATAATTCAAGAATTATATACGCATCATCCTGGCAAATGAAAAGAAATGGTTATAGAATGGATAGTGGTGGTCCTGATAGTAAAATATTTAGAAGTTTGGATGCAGGTAATACCTGGGAAGATATTTCTAGTTTTAATGGATTGCCAGGATTCCCTTGGGGGATGATTGGGTTAACAATTTCACCGGTTAATTCTAAAAGAATATGGGCAATGATTGAGTCGGATGATGGAGGTTTATATAGGTCTGATGACGGTGGTGATAATTGGAAAAAAGTGAATTCCAACAGGGCCTTGAGGCAAAGAGCTTGGTATTACACAAGAATTTATGCTGACACTCAAAATGAGGATAAAATTTATGTAATGAATGTGAGTTATGGAGTTTCCAAAGATGGCGGTAAAACATTTGAATTAAAAAATGCTCCACATGGAGATCATCATGATTTATGGATAGATCCAAATAATAATTTAAGAATGGTCATAGCAGACGATGGAGGAGCTCAAGTCTCAAACGATGGAGGAGAAAATTGGACGACCTATCACAATCAACCAACTGCGCAGTTTTATAGAGTTACCACTGATAACTCTTTTCCTTATAGGATTTACGGTGCTCAGCAAGATAATAGTACCGTAAGAATAAAGCATAGATCTTCTGGTAGGACAATCACAGAAGATGATTGGGAATCAACCTCTGGAGGGGAAAGTGCACATCTTGCACCTGATCCTCTTAATAACAATATAGTTTATGGAGGAACATATAAGGGCTATATGATGCGAAAAGATCATTCAATTAATCAAATTAGATCTATAAATGTTTGGCCTGATAATCCTGCTGGATCTGGAGCTGAGGTTATGAAATATCGGTTCAATTGGAATTTTCCTGTAATGTTTAGCCCTAATAATCCTAAAAAATTATACGCGGGCTCAAATTATCTTCATGTTACAACAAATGAAGGACAAACCTGGAACACCATCTCAGGAGACTTAACAAGAAATTTGCCAGAAACTATTGAGTCTTCAGGAGGGTTGATAACGCAAGATAATACTGGAGCAGAATTTTATGCTAATATTTTTGCAATTGCAGAATCAGAAATAGAAGACGGTGTTATCTGGGTTGGAAGTGATGATGGTTTAATTCATGTGACAAAAAATGGAGGAAAAACATGGAAAAATGTAACACCACCAAAATCGATGTCGCCTAAACTTAATATGATTAATAGTATTGATATAAGTTCTTTCAATAAGGGAAAGGCTTATGTGGCAGCAACTGCATATAAGTTCGGAGATTATACTCCTTATTTGTACAAAACAGATGATTATGGAGAAACTTGGACTTTAATTACAAAAGGGATTAATAAAAATTATTATACTCGAGTTATTAGGGCGGATAAAAAAAGACCTGGACTTTTATATTCGGGGACAGAATGGGGAATGTTTATCTCCTTTGATGATGGGAGTAGTTGGAAATCATTTCAGTTAAATCTTCCAATTACAGCAATCAGAGATTTACATGTAAAAGAGAATGATTTAATAGTTGCAACCCACGGGAGATCCTTTTGGATCATTGATGATTTAACCCCCTTGCACCAGCTTTCAAAAAAATTGAACTTCAAAAATTCACACCTATATAAACCTGACATATCATATAGAATGCAGTCTGGATGGAATGGATCAGGAGATCTATTAAATGGTGAGAATCACCCAAATGGAGTAATTATTAATTATTTTATAAAAAATATAAAAAATGATGATTTTGTAAAAATTGAAATATTTGATCAAAAAGAAAAGTTAATCAGGTCTTATACTAATAATAAAGAAAAGTTACTTTCTTCTTCAGTAAAACCAGTTTCAAGTAACTCAAATGATATTGATTATGCTTTATCAGGGAATAATATAAAATCTTTAGACCCTAATAGCGGAGGAAATAGATTGATTTGGGACATGAGATATCCAGGCTACAAAACATTTGAAGGAATGGTATTTTATTCTTCTCCTAATGTTGGACCCAAAGCTGTTCCTGGAAAATATAACCTTAGACTAACATACAATCAAGAGGTTACCGATCAGGAGTTCAATATAATTAAAGACCCTAGACTAATTAATACTAAAGAAGACTTCAGAAAACAATTTGATTTTCTTTTAAGTGTAAGGAATGAAGTTTCTAGAGCAAATCAAGCAATAATAGACATTAGAGATCTAAGAAAAGATCTTGGATATGTTATAGATAAAAGCAATAAAGATGAAGATATTAATTCTTTAATTGACGAGTTTTTAGATGAGCTTCACTTAATTGAAAATAGCATTCATATGACTAAAAATCAAAGTAGACAAGATCCTCTAAATTATGGGATAAGAATTAATAACAGATTGGCTTTTTTAATGGCTGATTCTCAAAGAGGAGACTACCCACCTACTGATCAATCATTAGAGTTTTTTATCAAAGTTAAGAAAGAGTTGGAAGTTGAATTAAACAATCTAAGTGAAGTTTCAAAAAAATACATTGAATCAATAAATTTATTAATCACAAGTAGTGGGATGAAATTTATTAATAATTAATGCATTATTAATTAAGTATATTAGCCAGATGAAGTTTAAATTTTTAGTTAAAAATCAAAATAATAAAGACAGGGCTATAAGATTAATCATTGCATTATTATTAATCCCAACACCTTTTCTTTTTGGAGAAACAAGATGGACCATGTTTGCTGGATGGCTTGGAATAGCTCTTTTATTTAATTCTCTTTCAGGCAACTGTTATGCATATCGTTTGTTTGGGGTAAATACTTGTAAAATTCCTAAAAAGTAAGGCTAAACATATTTTAAGATTTTCTTTATCCACCCCCAATTTTTGGGATAGGGAGCATAACGAAGAAAAGGGTCTGGAAAAAAGCTTCGTTTTATAAATGGTTTGAAATGAGTAAATAAATCAAAGCTGTGCTCGCCATGATAGGCTCCGACTCCACTACTTCCTACTCCTCCAAATGGTAAATTAGAGTTTATAAATTGAATAATGCTATCGTTAACAACAATTGCTCCAGCAGAAACCTCGTTTTTAAATCTCTCGATACTTTTTTTGTTTTTTGAAAACAAATAAGCTCCTAAAGGCTTCTCAAAACGATTGATAATATCATACGTTTCTTCAATATTCTCATAACTTATAATGGGAAGTATCGGTCCAAATATTTCTTCTTGCATGGCTCCACTTTCCAGGTTTTGATCTAATAAAAGTGTTGGAGCAAAAAACTTATCTGAAGAATTTGAATCTCCCCCATGGATTATCGACGCTCCTTTCATCATCTTATTAATTCTGTCTAAGTGATTCTTATTAATAAGTCTTCCATAGCTTTTTGATTCAATAGGCTTTTCTCCAAAAGCATCTTTTATAGCTATTTTTAAAGCCGCAATTAACTTATCTTTTATTTTATAATTTACCATTATATAATCTGGGGCAATACATGTTTGTCCACAATTAAAAAATTTTCCCCAAACAATTCTTTTTGCTGTTAATTTAATCATTGAAGATTCTTCGACTACACAGGGGTTTTTGCCTCCCAACTCCAATGTAGTAGGAGTTAAAAATTCAGCAGCAGCCTTAGCTACTATTTTACCTATAGAAGTACTTCCAGTAAAAAAAATATAATCCCATCTTAAAGATAAAAGTTGCTGAGCTTCTTTAGCGTCACCAATTACAACAGAAACATGACCTGGCTCAAAAGTTTCTTTAATAATAGTTATAAGTATTTTACTTGTATTGGGAGAATGTTCTGAAGGTTTTAAAACCACAGTATTTCCTGCAGCTACAGCACCAACCAAAGGGACTAAAGCTAGATTAAACGGATAGTTCCAAGGGCTTATATTTAAAACACAACCAAAAGGCTTAGGTATTATATAATCTCTGGATGGGAAGTTATATATCGAACCCGGAACTCTTTTAGGTTTTGCCCAATAACCTATATTTTTTACCATCATTTTAATTTCTTTCTGAACGAATAGTATCTCACTTAAAAAACTTTCATACTGAGATTTTCCTAAATCCTTCATTAAAGCTTCATAAATAGAACTTTCATGTTTAGAAATAGCAATAGATAATTTTCTTAATGATTGCTTTCTATATTTTATAGAAAGTGTCTTTTTTGAGTTAAAAAACTCCTTTTGCGACTTATAAATTGATTTGATTTCCATCATATTTTAATTAGTTAAAAAATCGAAACTCTCTTGAAGAACTATTTCAGGATTTTGAGCCATATCTTGTTCTACATAAAAATGTTTAACTCCAACATCTTTAGCCTTCTTGATTATTCCTTTTATATCAGCTATTCCTTTTCCACAACTTGTCATATTTGGAAAAAGAGTAATCCATTCTTCGAAAGACTCACCATCTCCATTAAATAAAATATTTTCTTTCATGTCTTTTAAATGCATTAATTTGTATCTGTTTGAATATTTATTTAATAGTCTTATTGGATCTTGTCCTGCAGCTAAAGTCCAAAAAATATCCATCTGAAGAAAAACTAAATCAGAATCAGTATTTTCAAAAACATATTCAGTTGGAATTAGCCCTTCTTTTTCTGCAAATCCATATCCATGATTATGATATGCAAAAGAAATTCCTTCTTTTTTAGCGGCTAAGCCAATTTCATTAAATCTATCTGCCATCCTTTTGTAATCATCAATATTAGTTCTTTGATCAGGCGGAATAGCAGGAAGCACAACGTATTCAGCTCCACATTCTAACGCTGCTTTAGCTAATTTTCCCATATGATTTTCTAAAGTGTCTAAATCCGTATGCAATGAAGGGGTCTTTAAATTATAATCACTTAAAATATCATTTATTTCTGATTCTTTATATCCATAAAAACCACTTATGGGCTTATCTGAAGGAGGAAAAGGATAATTCTTAGCCCTATCTTTAGCGCTCTGAGAGCTGAAATAATAAGGACCGAAAAACTCAATATATTTATATCCCATTTTAGAAATCATGGAAATTGATTTTTCAAAATCTCTATTTAATAAAAGTGGGATAGAGAATAATTGAATTCCTACCTCAGGTAATAATTTTTGCAAATAAGAAGGTTTTGCTAGAATACTTGAGGGTATTATCGTCGAACCTGCAGTTAACAAGCTTAGCTGCTTTAAAAATATAGATCGATTCATTTTTTATTTTTATACAAGGTAAAAAAATAAAATTTTAAAGTTAATATGAAATACATGCCTTAAAAAGTCTTGGAGACCCTTCCCCTTCATCTTCAGATGTAAGCCAAAAAGTTGAAGAGTCTTCAACCTTAATAGCTTCTATTTGAGCAGGCTTAACAGGTATAGTATATTTTTCAAATTTTGAATTTTTCAAATTTTTAATATCAAAGTTTAAAAATCGATACAAATATTGATCCCCAGCAAATGTATAAGAAGTAAGGGCTAGTGTTTTTGAAATAGGATCATAATCAGCTGCAGTTATCAAAGCATCAACATTAAATTCAGCAATAGGATCTATAACATAACTAGTGGCAACCTTTGGAATTGAATAAACTTGAGTTGTAAGTTTTTTTCTGTCCTTTGAAAACAAAAGCAATACACTGTCTACAGAAGCTATCGCTTCAGCGTCGTATCTATTTTTACTTTTTCTTTTGAAGCTTTTTTGATTTTTATATCTAATTAAAATAGAATCTCTTAAAATAAGATCTTTATCAACTTTATATATTTTTAAATCTTTTCTGGTAGCATAATTATTACCTGTATCGCATATATATATATAGTTGTTATCTGCAGTTAATTCTTCCCAGTCTCTATTAAGTGCACCTTTAATTTTATACGATTTTAAAAGATCTCCTTCACTTGTAAAGGAATATAATTTAGGCTTTCCTCCCGAATCATTATGAGTGATAAAATGCCCTCTAAAGTATTCTAAACCAGAAGTTTCCTCAATTTTTTTTGGCAGTTCAATTGATTTTAAAGATAACTGAGCCAATAACGTGCCTGAGAAAAAAAGTAGAGAAATTAAATGTAATTTTTTCATTAATCATTTTTTAAATACCTAATATACAAAGCTATTATACATAACACTGAACCTCCTGGCAAAAAAAATAAAACAATTAAATATGCTATAAACTTCCCTGTTTTAACACCTCTAACTTCTTTTCTTATTAGTCTTACTCTTTTTAAGAAATTTTGAAAATATTCAGATATTTTATTCAAAATATCAATGTAAAACTTTAGAAATGATTTCATCTACAATTTCTGGATTTAAAAGAGTTGAAGTGTCTCCTAAATTATCAATTTCATTATTTGCTATTTTTCTTAAAATTCTTCTCATGATTTTACCAGAGCGTGTTTTAGGTAGTCCTGAAACAAATTCTATATGGTCAAGTTTTGCAATGGGTCCAATCTGTTTAGATATTAATTGGTTTATTTCTTTTTTAAGACTTTCACCCAATGAAGCGCTTGATGCTTCTTTTAAGGTAATATATCCAAATAAAGAATTTCCTTTTATATCATGAGGAACTCCAATTATAGCAGATTCTGCAACTAGATTATGTTCATTTATAGCATCTTCTATTGGGGCAGTTCCAAGGTTATGACCTGATACAATTATTACATCGTCAACTCTTCCTGTAATTCTAAATAATCCTTTGTTGTCTCTGTATGATCCATCACCAGTGAAATATTTGTTATCAAAAGATGAAAAATATGTTTCCTTATATCTCTTATGATCTCCCCATATAGTTCTGGCCATTGATGGCCATGGATATTTGATACAAAGTCTACCTTCAGCGTCATTTTCAAGAATTTCATTTCCATTTTCATCCATTAAAACTGGCTGAATTCCTATAAATGGTAATGTTGCGTAGGTTGGCTTTGATTCTATGACATTTGGAATTGAAGAGATCATTATTGAGCCAGTTTCTGTTTGCCACCATGTGTCAACTATTGGGCATTTATTTTTTCCAATATTAATATTATACCATTTCCATGCCTCTTCATTAATAGGTTCACCAACAGACCCTAATACTTTTAAAGAGGATAAGTCGTGCTTGTTAACAAGATCTATGGACTCTTTAGCTAATGTTCTAATCGCTGTAGGAGCTGTGTAAAATTGATTTACTTTATGTTTTTCAACTATTTCCCAAAAACGACCATAGTCAGGATAGGAAGGAACTCCTTCAAACATAAGAGTTGTTGCTCCATTTAAAAGTGGTCCATACACTATATATGAGTGTCCTGTAATCCAACCAATATCAGCAGTACACCAATAAATATCTTCATCTTTATATTGGAAAATATTTTTGAATGTATATGCTGATCCAACCATATAACCAGCCGATGAATGAACCATCCCTTTAGGTTTTCCTGTAGAACCTGATGTGTACAATACAAAAAGAGGGTCTTCTGAATCCATTACTTCTATTGGACAATCTTGACTGGCTTCGTTAAGTAATGATTCTATTAAATAATCTCTTCCTTTTTCTAAATGAATTTTAGTTTTAGTTCTTTCAACAACTAAAACAGATGAAACTTGAGGACAATCCTTTAAAGCGGTATCTACTATTTTTTTTAAATCTAATATTTTATTTCCTCGAAAAGAACCATCTGAAGTCAGAACAATTTTGCAGTTGCAATCGTTAATTCTTGTTGATAATGCAATTGCAGAAAATCCAGCAAAAACAACGGAATGAACTGCTCCAATTCTTGCACAAGCTAATACACTTATAGCTAGTTCGGGAATCATAGGTAAATAAATACATACCCTATCTCCTTTTTTAACTCCTTTACTCTTAAGAACATTGGCCATTTTATTTACTCTGTGAAAAAGGCTCTCATATGTTATATGCTCTGATTTTTCCTTTGGATTATTAGGCTCAAAAATTATAGCTGTTTTTTGAGCTTTATTTATAAGATGTCTATCTAAACAGTTTTCAGTAATATTAAGTTGTGCTCCCTCAAACCATCTAATTTCAGGCTTTTTGAAATCCCAATTTAAAACTGAATCCCAATGCTTTTGCCATTTGAAATTATCTTTAGCTAAATCATTCCAGAATTTTTCAGGGTGGTTTACAGATTCGTCATAAATCCTCTTATAGTCTTCAGAACTATTTATGTTATAATTAGACATTTAAATATAATTTAAAAAATAAAGCTAGTGATTATTTGCTGGAGATGAACCAGATGGAATTCTAATGTTTTCAACTATTTGCTGAACTTCCAAAGGAGGAGGGGGTGTGAATTTATTAACTAACAATGCAGAAAGAAAATTGAATATCATTGCTATTGATCCAAACCCTTCAGGAGAAACACCAAACCACCATTGGTCTGATAGGCCCTGAACGGAAGATTTACCACCATCAAAAACTCCAAATTTGAATTTTAAAATATAAAATAGCATAAATAGAATTCCTACTATCATTCCAGTAATTGCTCCCTCCTTATTCATTTTTTTATAAAAAATTCCAAGAATGATTGCTGGAAAAAAAGAAGCTGCCGCAAGGCCAAATGCCAGAGCAACAACCGCTGCAACAAAGTCTGGAGGATTGATTCCAAAGTAACCTGCTATTATAACTGCAAATGTCGCAGATATTCTAGCTGCCCATAATTCTCCTTTATCAGTAATTTTTGGATTAATAATGTTTTTGATTAAGTCATGAGAAATTGAAGATGAAATCACCAATAGTAAACCTGCTGCAGTTGATAAAGCTGCTGCTAATCCACCAGCAGCAACAAGCCCAATAACCCATGGCGGTAAATTAGCTATTTCAGGATTAGCTAGAACCATAATGTCTGGATCAACATATAATTCATTTAGGTTTGGATCTGCTAAATATTGAATCTTTCCATCATTATTTTTATCATTAAATTTCAATAAACCCGTTTGCTCCCAATTACTAAACCATTGTGGCATTGAAGTGTAGGGATTGTCTTTAACTGTAGAAATAAGATTAATCCTTGAAAATACTGAAACTGCAGGAGCAGCAGTGTATAAAATAGCAATAAAGAGCAATGCTAATCCGGCTGATTTTCTAGCATCACTTACTTTTTTAACTGTAAAGAATCTAACGATAACATGAGGAAGTCCAGCTGTTCCAACCATCAATGCGCAGGTTATTGCAAGAAGGTCAATTAGCGATTTACTTCCGTCTGTATATTTGTTAAACCCTAATTCTGTATTAATAGAATTTAGTTTTTCTAAAACATATACTCCTGATCCATCGTTCATAGTAGATCCCATACCCACCTGTGGAACCAGGCTTCCGGTCATTTGAAATGAGATAAATATTGCAGGAACCATAAAAGCAAAAATCAAGACACAATATTGAGCTACCTGAGTATACGTAATTCCTTTCATGCCTCCCATAACCGCATAAAAAAGAACTATAACCATTCCTATTATCACGCCAGTATTAATATCTACCTCTAAAAATCTAGAGAAGACTACACCAACACCTCTCATTTGTCCAGCAACATAAGTAAAAGAGACTAATAGGGCGCAAATCACTGCAACTATTCTAGCCGTATTAGAATAATACCTTTCTCCTATAAAATCTGGTACAGTAAATTTTCCAAATTTACGAAGGTAAGGCGCAAGTAAAAGAGCTAAAAGAACATAGCCTCCTGTCCATCCCATTATGTAAACTCCTCCGTCATAACCAAGTATTGAGATTAAACCTGCCATTGAAATGAACGATGCGGCAGACATCCAATCTGCTGCTGTAGCCATTCCGTTAGCTAGTGGAGAGATTCCCCCTCCAGCAACATAAAACTCTTTAGTTGAGGAGGCTCTTGACCATATAGCGATTCCAATATATAATGCAAAGGTTATACCTACTAATAAGTAGGTCCATAATTGAACGCTCATAATTTATTTGAATTGATTAATCTTCATATCCATGAGATTTATCTAATTTATTCATTAGATAGACGTAGATAAAAATTAAGATTACAAAAACATATACAGATCCTTGTTGTGCAAACCAGAAACCTAGAGGAAAGCCTCCAAGACTTATTGAATTTAATAAGTCTTTAAAAATAATACCTGCACCAAAAGAAACAATAAACCAAATGAAAAGAAGATATTTTAGATAAGTTAGATTTTTATTCCAATACTTTTCACTGGCTTTCATAAACTAAAAAATTTAAATTTAAAAAGACTTGAATCTTATGATCAAGCCTTTTTACAAATATAGTACAGTTTCAAAAATTAATATCCTATTAACATTATTGGACTCTAAAGGTGTATACTCCTGAATCACTCTCATTTTCATTAGCATCAATTGCAATTACTTTCCAGTAATAAAGTGTATTTGCTACTACACTTACTGCTGAACTTGTTGTTTCTGCAGAGTGAGTATATGAACCAAGAAGAGTTGATCCATCAACACTATCAAAATAAACTTTATAAGAACTTAAGTCATTGTCTACATCCGACGCACTCCATATAAGAGTCACCTCATTGTTAACGGCTAAAACATTTTGACCAGATTTAGGAGAAAGTAAATCTGGGGGAAATGGTGCATAATTTACTTGAGCATCACCCGCTAAATAAAATTTCCATAAAGAACTTTGTGCTGGAGTTGATCCTGGTTCACCTTGAGCTGTAACACTCCACCTGTAAGGTTCAGATTTAGATAACGCAACAACTTTGTTGGCAGTTGTTGAATTAAATGTTAATTCAGTGTTGGTAGTCAAGTTAGTTATTGTTAAAACATAGCTATTAGTGTTCGCAGGAGCTCCCCATTGAAAATTAACCTCACTTTGAGAGTCATTTAATGAAGTTCCATCCTGACAAGATTCATTATTAGCCGGGAACACTAATGAAGGGGTTCCAGGTTGCAGAATTACAACAGGAGGGGGAATTACTACAGGCGGCGGAACAACAGGGTCGTCTCCGCCTCCGCCTCCACAGCTAATGATTATTAAAAAACTAAATAATGATATAAATAAACGTTTCATGTTTTCTATTGTTTTATAGCAACAAATGTTTGCTGAGTTGTCGCTCCATTAATTTTTATTAAGTACGTTCCAATCATTAGAGATGTAGTATTTATCTCTAAAGTCCTTGAGCCAAAATCTAATACTTTATCCACTCTTAAAACTTGATTACCTGTCATATTAAACACACTAACTGATACAGCTTCGTCTTCTCCTCCAACATATAGTTTTACAGAGCTTTTGAATGGGTTAGGTGCTAAGTCAACAAGACTTGAATTAAAGTAAGTTGTTCCAAATTCACCCTGACATCCAATACCTGTATTAATATCTATAGTATTCATTCCTGATTTTAAAGAGATCGTATAGGTAGATTCTTTAGTCTGAGTAGTCATGCCGTTGTGAGTAATATTATAAACCGTTCCTCCATCTAAGTTAAATGTAACCGAGTTGTTTCCTGGATCAGTAATACTATATACACTCAACGGTGCAGGTTCGGAAATAGTCATACTATAACAACGCTGATATATAGATGATGCTATTCCGTCGACAGTTAAACAAACTGAATAAGTTCCAGCAGAAAGGTTTTCAATTTCATACGTTGAACCTGTAAAGCTTGAAGTTTGAGAAACAGCTCCTGAAACCGTTACTGAATAGTTGAGATCTAAACGAGCTGATGTAATAGATATGCTATTTGTACCAACACATTTCTCTGACTTAGTTATTGAGAAATTATTAGTTGGCAAGTAAAATATTGCACATCCATAAATATCAACTCTATTTCCTAGAGTAGTATTAGCACATCCATCATTTGGATTCCACACACCATCTTGATCATCGTCATCAGTTACATCTCCAACACCATCACCATCTGCATCAGCTTGATTAGAATTTGCAAATAATGGGCTGTTATCAATTACATCAGCTACACCATCACCATCTGTATCCTGAGCAGGTGACGCTCCAATTGATTGTATTTCAACAGTTTTCTCATCATTTTCTGGAACAGATATCTCTCTTTGATTTACAACAACTGGAATTTCTGATTCTCCATCATCTTCATTTATAAGTTCAACGATTACTTCGTAAACATTATCCTTATTGTGATCCTGAGGATTCTCAAAGTCTGGAGGTGTTTTAAAGTCAAGCACATCAATCATATTAACCGATGATCCTCTTGCTTCAGGGCCGCCAGCTTCTTCTTCTTGATTGATTTCAAAAAGATCTTTGTCCGCTCCACCTGTTATCTTTTTACGAACTTTCCATTTACCAACCTCCATTTGATTTCTAAATCTAGGATTAGTAAAACGTTTGTATGCTTGATTTTTTCCTGTAGTTCCAGAGGCAGTTTCACTTTCATTAGCCTGGTCGTATACAGTTAGATTAAAGTCTGCATTAATAGAAGCATTCTGAATATCTCCAACATTTACTCTGTATAAATATGTAGATACATTTTCTCCATCTGAAGCAGTAAGCTCTAGTTCATGGAAGGTTTGATCTTCATAATCAAGTTTACCGATTACGAATAAATCATATCCAGCATCAACTCTATCTCCTGTGGAAGCACTAGGTCTTAATTCGAAAAGATCATCAGTGTTTCCTGCCGAAATAAGTAGAGAGATGTTTTCTCCTTCAGGGTCAGAAACAATAACATGCGAGGCAAATTTTGCAATTGCCGCATTCGTCTCCTCAGCATCATTTTCAAGAACCGTAACGTTTTGTGGTTCGAATACAGGTGACAAGTTTACAGCAGGAGGTACAACTGTGACCGTAAAGTTGAGTTCTGCGTCGCACGTTCCAGAAACATTACTCGATACTACCGTTACATTTGTAGAACCATCAAGGGTTGAAGAATATTCTAATATTAATTTATCTCCATCAATTTTAGCTTCCACAATTTCAGAATTTTCACTTACAGCATAGAAATCAAAGTTAGAAGCAGTTACGTCTAAAAATAACTGATTTAAAGGAATCACATCAAGAGGTGATCCTTGAACAACTTCAATTGGTGGAATTTGTGAAATTATTTCAGGGCATATAACAACTGGAGCAATATTTACCGGAGGTGTTCTTGAAATACTTAAGGTTTGACCTGGATCACAATATGGATCTCCATCTCTAGCAAAAAACTCAAATTCTACACTTCCGTACTTTTCAGGCAGGAAGTAAATAACTAATGTATTACTATCTACTTCAACAGAAGCTTTCGATGGGTCATGACTAAATGAATCGTATGTGATAGGATCACCATCTGGATCTGAATATATACCAGTTAAAGGTATGTTTATGAATGATACATCACTTGAAATATTTCCATCTACTACTCCTTGTGTAGCAAG
>CAJJCT010000002.1 GCA_905182735.1 Candidatus Marivariicella framensis | reverse complement strand
AATTCAAAAAGAAGTCCATTCAATAATTAGAATTACTGAAAATGAAATAATTGAATCCATGAGGATTATCTGGGAGAGACTAAAAATAATATGTGAACCCTCATGCGCGCTACCATTAGCTGCAATTCTTAAGAATAAAGAGTTTTTTAAAAATAAAAAACTGGGAGTGATAATCTCAG
Source organism: Candidatus Marivariicella framensis (assembly GCA_905182735.1). Lineage (GTDB taxonomy): Bacteria > Bacteroidota > Bacteroidia > Flavobacteriales > Flavobacteriaceae > Marivariicella > Marivariicella framensis. The sequence continues at coordinate 115,036 of CAJJCT010000002.1, read as the reverse complement.
GAGGAAATGTAGATCTAAATAATTTACCTTTTTAAAGCCGTGGTTTTCTTTTTAATTTAATAGTAAGTTTTAAAATGAGATTCCAAGCCCAATATTACCTACTACAATTCCTCCAGCTCCAATTCCAGGTATACTTGGTATTTCTTCTGTTACAGACTCTGATACTGACCCAGAAGTTGCATTAAAAGTTAAGGAGTCAGGAATCGTTCCAAATCCATATCCTAATTCAAAACTAAAATAAAGTGTTCCTCCAGTTTTTACTCCAATTTTTAATATTGTAGTATCAATATTTAAATCCACTGATCCTGTACCAGTCATTCCTCCACTTAAACTTACATCATTATAAACGAGAGAGGAAGAAAAGCTAGAAATTCCTAAACCTGCATAAAAACCTTTTCCTTTTTCATTAAAATAATATTTGGCGCCAAATTCTGAATAAGAGAGGTCAATTTCTGTCATGTCCACTTTCAGATCATATGCACCATAATTAATATAGGGTGCAATTCGATTATTTAAAACAGGAAGAACATACTCAAATGTTCCTGAAGCCATATTTGGAACACCTAATTTTAAACCTAAAGATATTCTTTTTACAGATTGTTCTTCCTCAGAAAATTCAATTTCATTTGTGTTATTTTCTTCATCTTGAGCTGTTAACTGAAAACAAAAAAATACTACTATTAGAGTAAATATTTTTTTCATTTAATTTGTTTTTTTATTAAGATAATAAAAATATTACTGTTAAAATATATTATAGTTACCTTCTGTTTTTAATAGTGTTTTTTAATTTATATCCACTAAATATTCATGCCATGAAAAATCACGTTTTTGTATTACTATTTACACTTTGTTCTTTGACCTCTCAAAGCCAAACTTTAGACTCAATATTCAACACTCTCAAATTCAGAAATATTGGCCCTTTTAGAGGTGGAAGATCTAATGCTGGTTCTGGAGTAAATGGAGACCCTCTAACATATTATATGACCACAACCGGAGGTGGGGTCTGGAAAACAAATGATGCAGGACAACATTGGAAGAATATATCTGATGGATTCTTTTCATCTGGATCAGTTGGTGCAATCTCTGTGTCAATTAGTAATCCAAACATAGTTTACGTTGGCATGGGTGAACATGCTCCCAGAGGCGTAATGACTGCTCATGGTGACGGTGTTTATAAATCAATAGACGCAGGCTTGACCTGGACAAATATTGGTTTAAAAAAAACACAACATATTTCTAGAATACAAATACACCCTGAAAATCCAAATATTTTATGGGTCGCGGCTCAAGGAGCATTACATGGTAAATCAAATGAAAGAGGGATATACAAATCAAAGGATGGAGGGAAATCTTGGAAAAATGTTTTGTATATAAATTCCTCTACTGGGGCAAGTGAATTATCTATAGATATTAATCATCCCAATGTTTTATATGCTGCAATGTGGGATCATATGAGAACTCCATGGAAAGTGATAAGTGGAGGGCCAGGCAGTGGATTATATAAATCTATTGATGCTGGTGAAACATGGAAGAAAATAGAAAATGGTATTCCAAAAGAAAAAGGAAAAATGGCAATAGCTGTTTCTCCTGCAAATTCAAATTGGGTGTATTCATTAATTGAAAGTGATTCAGAAAAAGAAAAAGGGGGGTTATTTCTTTCAAAAGATGGGGGGGATTCATGGAGTAGAATTACTAATGACCACCGACTACTCCAAAGAGCCTGGTATTATATTGAATTAGCTCTTGATCCAAATAATGAAAATGTTGTGTATGTATTAAGTGCCTCCACTTATAAGTCCATTAATGGAGGTGTTGATTGGGAAGAAGTAGAGACACATCATGGAGATTATCATGATTTGTGGATTAACCCTGAGAACTCTAAAAATATGCTCATTTCGAATGATGGGGGTTCTGAAATAACTTTTGATGGAGGAAAAAACTGGTCTAGAATTGACAATATGCCTACTGGACAGTTTTACAGGGTAATAACAGATAATTTATTTCCCTACAATGTATACGGAGGGCAACAAGATAATAGCTCTGTGAAAATTGCAAGCATTGGAATTGGCTCTGGAGGCATAAATGAACAAGATTGGACTGCTTCTGCTGGAGGAGAAAGTGCCTTTATAGCTTTTGATCCTGACAACCCAATAAAGGCTGTGGGTGGAAGCTATTTAGGATCAATAGAAATGCTAGATACTGAATCAAAGCAAAGTACAAAGATCATGATTGAGCCAAATTTATATCTAGGCTTAGCTGCAAGAGATATGAAATATTTGTTTAATTGGAATGCCCCTATTATTAAATCTGAGCATGAAGTTAACACTTATTATCATGGAGCTCAATACTTGCTTAGAACCAAAGATGATGGTATTTCTTGGGACGTAATATCTCCAGATTTAACTAGAAACCAAGATCAAAAACAAGGGAAAGGAGGGGGCCCATACACTGTAGAGGCTGTTGGAGCAGAGAATTATGGCACATTAAGCTATGTGAATGAATCAACCCATGAAGCTGGATTAATTTATACAGGGAGCGATGATGGTTTTGTTCATATTACAAGAGACAATGGAGAGAAATGGAAAAACATTACTCCTAAAGGTCTAAATGAAACATTGATCAATGCAATTGAGGTTTCTCCTCATGATCCTGCAACTGTATATATAGCAGCTACTCGTTATAAATTTAATGACCATACTCCTTCTATATATAAATCTAATAATTATGGTGAAACATGGAAGAATATTTCTAAAGGAATTTTAATGGGTGATTTCACAAGGGTAATTAGAGAAGATGTTTCTCGAAAGAATTTACTATATGCTGGTACTCAAAACGGTTTATATGTTTCTTGGAACGGAGGAGTTAATTGGTCCAAGTTAAGTTTAAACTTGCCTGTAGTTCCTATTACTGACATGAAAGTAAAAGGCAGTGATCTTGTAGTGGCAACTCAAGGAAGAGCTTTTTGGATTCTTGATGATCTTAATTTACTTAGACAATATGATTCTAAAAATTCTGAAGGCAAGTTGTTTAATACTCAAAAAACACTTGTCCCGAATTGGTATAGTTCTATGAATAATAATTCTGCTACTGGAACAGATTTATTACAAGGAGTTAATCCAGCTAGTGGAATGGTGTTTTATTATAACTTACCTAAGCTTCAAAATAGCGAAGAAGTGAAACTTACTATTTCAGATTTAAATGGTAAAATAGTAAACACATTTAGCTCAATTTCAGACTCCACTTATGTTGATTATGAGGGGGGACCGCCCAAAAAAAATATTTTATCATCAAATAAAGGTATTAATAGGTTTGTTTGGGATTTGAGATATTCTTTATTAAAAGGAATTCCTGAAGCCTATATTGAAGGGAGTTTTAGGGGACACAAAGCAATTCCAGGAAGCTATAAAGTTTCACTATCGTATTTAGATAAAAACTTTGAAATTAAATCTCAAATAGTTAATAATCCTATGAAATCAGTTTCAGTAAAAGATTATAAATCATATGAAGTCTTTATGTCGGGAGTTGAAAAAACATATAATGAAATGACTAATATGACAAATGATTTTCATAAAATTGAAAATCAATTAAATCTTTTAAATTTAGTTTTAAAATCAAATGGTGAAAAAGAGCTTTCTGAAAAAGCTGAAAATTTAGTTTTAGAGTTAAAAAAATGGGACAAAATAATGGTTCAAAGGCTTTCCAAGGCTTATGATGATGTTGAAAACTTTGAAAACGGCTTCACTGCGCACTATTTGACTTTAATAAACGCGGTAGATAGTGAGTTGCCCAGAGTTACAAATGGAGCTAAAAATAAACGGATTGAACTAAATAAAAAATGGAATAAATATAAATATCAAGCAAACAATATAATAAAACCACAAATCATTCAATTTAATGTAGATTGCCAAAAAAATGGCATTGGAGCTATTTACATTAATTAAAGATTCATGGAAATTTTAATATCGGCTATATCTATTTTTTTTCTAAGATTAGCCGATCAAAGTCTTGGTACAATAAGAGCTTTACTTGTTAGTAAAAACAAATCGTTTTATGCTGCTTTAATTGGATTAGTGGAGTCTGGAATATGGGTGATAGCAGTATCAAAAGTAGTAAGAGATGTTGATGATCCCATTTTAATAGTTGGATATGCGCTAGGATTCGCTTCAGGAACTTTTCTTGGGTCTTATCTTGAAAACATAATTGGAGTAGGAAATATTGTTATTAGAGTTTTTTCTTCTATAGATTCACCAAGCATAGCATTTGCCTTGAGAGAAAAAGGATATCTTGTAACTGTCATAAATGGTGAAGGAAGAGACGGAGAGGTTAGAATTTGTTGGAGTATTATTCCAAGAAGGAAAAGAAAAGATGTAATTAAAACTATAAAAGAAGTTAATCCAGATGCATATGTGACTTCTGATTTAGCAAATCCTATTTCACTAAAAAAATAAATTCTACCATTATAATTTTTTAAATCTTTTAAATTAATTATATTAGATAGTTATAAAACACTGAGCAATGAAAAAAATTAGCGCATTTATCGTCCTTTTACTGTTTTCAGTAAGCATTTCATTCGCTCAAAAATCTAAAACCGATAAGTCTGAAAAGTTTTATTCTAAAAATTGGAAAATAGTAAAATCAGATGATAATCCATCATGGTCAAGTTTAAAACCAGATAAAAGAGCAGTCACCAGAGTTAACTCATCTAAGTCCAAAGTAATAAATTCAGTTAATTCTCACTCTAAGTCGACTAAAACAAAAAAATCTACTTATCCAAGCACTATAAATAACACTCTAACAAATAGGGGTGCTAAGAAATCTGGTTCCTTAAAAAAAGCAAGAACTACTACTTTAAAGTCTATTAGAAAGCCTATTGATAAAAAGAAATTATTCTCTAAAAAAAATAACTGATTTCACAAATAAAAAAATGATCATTTATCTATGATTATTTAAAAGGTTAGCTCTACTTTTGCACAAAATTTCATATTCATTCTAAAATGAAAGCACTAGGAACTAAAAGTAAAATGCGATATATAGCTCATAATCCAACTGGAGAACTGATAAAATCAATAACAATCTTGATGAAAAATATCAAAAAATGATTTAATTAAACATTGTTTGCATTATGAGAATTATTTCAACCCTTTTTTTTTGTTTTTTCATACTTTCTTGTTCAAAAGATGAAACTTTAATAGAGTGTGAATACTCTGAAAAAATATGCTCAGCCATAGAAGAGCTTAATTTAAATAAAAAGAAGTGGCTGGATTCAAATACCACCTCTTATTCAATGAGCTTTAGTGTTAGCTGTTTTTGTGTGTTTTTTGACCCCTTTTTAGTTACAGTGAATGAAGGCGAAATTGAATCAGTAGCTGGTAATGAAGAATGGGGCTATGAGGGATGGCCTTTAACCGTAAATGATTTATTTAACGAAATTGAAAGACGAATTTACAAAGACCCTTTCTCATTTGGAGTTGAATATGACTCAAGGTATGGTTATCCAAAAGATTCGTTTTTTGATATGGTCGAAATGATAGCAGATGATGAAATTGGTTATTACATAACCGGTTTTATTCCATTATAATTTTGATAATGATGAAGAGTGTTTATATGTTATTGGGTTTTCATTATTGCAAGAATTGAACTTAAAATTTAAAAGATATAAATCTCGATTTTGACTAATAAAACAGAAAGACAAGGCCTAAAGGAAAACTTAACTCAATTTATTTTATTAGTAGTTATTAATGCTTTTGTTGGAGGAATGGTTGGGATTGAAAGAACTATTATCCCTCAGTTTGCATCCGAAAATTTTAATATATCATCAAAATCAGCTATTCTATCTTTTATAATAGCTTTTGGTATAACTAAAGCACTCACAAATTATGCTTTTGGTAAATTGGCCAACTCATTGGGGAGAAAAAAATTATTAATTATTGGATGGCTCTTTGCAATACCAGTTCCTGTAATTTTAATAAATGCGAATTTTTGGGGTTGGGTAATTTTTGCAAATATTTTATTAGGAATAAATCAAGGACTTACATGGAGCAGTACAGTTAACATGAAGATAGATCTAGTAGGTGAAAAGGATCGAGGATTTGCAATGGGTTTAAATGAATTTTCAGGATATTTAGCCGTAGGAATAACAGCTTATTTAAGTGGCTATATTGCTAACAAGTATGGAATAACTCCTTATCCTTTTTATATTGGAACAGTCGTTGCTATATCAGGACTTTTAATGACAATTTTATTTGTCAAAGAAACCAAATCATTTATTAAAATTGAATCAAAAATAAGCAAATCGAGTTCTTTTGAAAATGTGTTTATGGAAACAACATTTAAAAACAAAACACTTAGCTCTGTTACTCAAGCTGGATTAGTGAATAATCTCAACGATGGAATGATATGGGGTTTACTTCCAATTCTTTTACTATCAATCAATCTTGATACAGAACAAATTGGCTTAATTGCAGCTGCTTATCCAACATTTTGGGGTATTGGTCAACTATTTACTGGTAAAATGTCTGATTTTTATTCAAAAAAAAAGATGTTATTTTGGGGAATGTTTGTGCAGGGTATTTCTATTCTATTCTTGCCGTTTATAAGTGACTTTATACTACTTCTTTCATTGAGTATACTCTTAGGTATAGGAACCGCAATAGTATATCCAACTTTTTTAACTGTAATTGCTGAAGAATCTTCGCCCCTACAAAGAGCAGAAAGCATTGGCGCCTTCAGACTTTGGAGAGACTTAGGTTATGCCATTGGAGCAATAATTTCAGGTATTACGGCAGATTTTTTTGGTGTTAACTTTTCAATAATTTTAATTGGATTAATTACAATAATTTCCTCAATTATTATTCAATTTAGGATGCCTTCTAAGTCATAGTTGATTTCTAGCACGCGCTCCAAAAGTTATATATCATTCTTACCAGCCAGATTTATTTTCATAGGTATTATCCCACCTGGTAAGGGTTACTTTTTGTCTTGTGTAAAATTGTACTCCTTCATTTCCTTGCATGTGTAAATCTCCATAAAAGGAATCATTCCAGCCAGAAAATGGAAACATTGACATTGGCGCTGGAACTCCAACATTAATTCCAATCATTCCACATTTAACATTTGACCTAAACTCTTTGGCTGCTGCTCCACTTTGAGTAAATATACTAGCGCCATTTCCATAATTTAACTCATTAATCCAAGATATAGCTTGTTCAAGATTTTTAGGGTTCATCATTGATAGTACAGGGCCAAAAACTTCATGTTTAAAAATTGTTGTTTTAGGAGTAACGTCAGTAAAAAGAGTTGGACCCACAAAAAAACCTTTATTATTTAAAAGATTTCTTCCATCTCTAACAAGCTCAGCTTCTTTGGAAACTTTGTCAATCACTCCAGCTATTCTTTCTTGTGAGTTTTTATCAATTACAGGTCCCATATTGGTCTCTAAATCAAGTAACGGGTCACCAACCTTTAAATCATCCATTGCTGCTAGCATTTTATCTTTTAATGATTTTCCAATATCGCCTACTCCTACTAGAAGAGATCCAGCCATACATCTCTGACCTGCGCAACCAAAAGAAGCACTCATTACGGCTCTTAAAGTAGCTTCTGGGTCAGCATCTGGCATTACAACTAAAGCGTTTTTTGCAGCACCCCCAGCTTGAACCCGTTTACCATTTTGACTACCGAGCGCATAAACATACTTTGCTATTGATGAAGATCCAACAAAACTAATAGCAGATATATCAGGGTGAGTGCATAGGGTGTCTACAGCTTCTTTTCCTCCATGTATTAAATTCATAACTCCTTCAGGTAATTCAGCCTCTTGAAGTAGTTCGACTAATTTAACTGCTGTTAAAGGAACCTTTTCACTGGGCTTTAAAATAAAAGTATTTCCACAGGCCAAAGCAATAGGAAACATCCACATAGGAACCATTGCTGGAAAATTAAATGGGCTTATTCCTGCGCATACTCCAAGAGGTTCTCTTATACTTAATGCGTCAATATTTTCTGATACTTGAGAAAGAGATTCTCCTTTTTGATGTTCTGCAATTCCACAAGCAAATTCAACAACTTCAAAACCTCTTTGAATATCTCCCCTAGCTTCCGCCATAGTCTTACCATTTTCAGTTGAGATTAACTTAGCAATGTCTTCAAAGTTTTCCTTAATAAGGCTTCTATAATTATGCATGATGCCAGCACGCTTTGTTGCAGGTTCATTTGACCAACTTACAAATGCTTTTTTTGATGATTCAATTGCTCTTGAAACTAACATAGAGTCACACATAGGTGTTTTAGCAATGATATTACCAGTTGCAGGATTAAAAACATTTGTATATTTTTCAGTATTTATTAATTTCCAAGAATTCCCAATTAAAGAGGGCACAATAGGCGTAGATGATGTCATGATATTTTATTTTATTTTAAATAGAGTATGATATTAATAAACCCTTGCGAATTGAATTTTAAATATTTTTATAAATAAAAGTTAAAATAAAGGGGGTTAAAAAGCTCAACATTATATTTACTTTATTAAAATCTAAAATAATGAATTTATCTTTTACTCAAATAAAATATTTTTCCTTTTTTCTTATAACTTGTTTGTTTTCTAATTGTTCAAATTCAGATGAAGAATCATATGAAGAAAATAATTCTTCAAATTATGATATAACTCCTGTTCTTTCAAAATTTGTGGGTAGTGGTTTAAGCTATCAAACCTCATCTAATAGAGTTGTTTTCACAACTGATGATCTTCCAGATCATTCTAGTCCATATTGGAATGAAAGCAATCCATTACATGAGAATTATACCGGTTCAAATCCAGATTTTAATTTAAATCCAAACAGGATTTTATCTCAAAATATAACTCTCTCTATGCCTCTTTTTCCTTCTGAAGCATCTAATCATAGCCCAACCCCACTCGGAGCAATGGGAGTGTCTAGAAATGGTGTTGTTTTTTACAATCAATATGCAGGCCCTGATCAGCCTTTGACAAGAGAGATAAATAGTTTTGATCAGTGGTTAGGACATCCACAACCTCAGGGTGCATATCATTACCATATAGAGCCAAAATATTTAACTGATCGATTTGGTCAAGATGCTTTTTTGGGAATTCTAGCAGATGGATTTCCAGTTTATGGGCCTTTAGAAAACGGTCAAATATTATCAAGTTCAGACTTAGACTTATACCATGGGCATATTAGTCCAACTAATGATTTTCCAGCAGGAATTTACCATTATCACGTAACCAGCGATGATCCTTATGTCAATGGAAGTGGATTTTACGGGACGCCAGGCAACATTTCTAATTAAGTGAGATTTTTAAAAAACTTTTTAATTTTAATTTTATTCTCTTGCAAGAATACAGTATTAATTATTGACTTAAATGACCCAAATCTATCGACAGATAATGGTGTTTTATTCTATAAGGCAAAAACTTTTTCAGGACATTTAACTGAATTTTATAATACTCGAAAAATAAAATCTGAGATCCAATACTTAAATGGATTAAAACATGGTCATGAAAAATACTGGTATGAGTCTGGAGCAGAAGCATCTCTTAGATGGTATTCAAAAAGTAAAAAAATAAATGAACATTTAGGTTATTGGGGAAATGGAAACCTTAAATTTAAATACTTTTTTAATCAAAAGGGTGAGCACAATGGCCCAGCTAATGAGTGGTTTAATTCTGGAAATGTTTATAAATCATTTAATTATGAAAACGGAATGGAAAGTGGGACTCAAAAATTATGGAGAAATGATGGCTCAATAAGAGCAAATTATTTTGTAGTTAATGGAGAAAGATATGGGCTTATTGGCTTAAAAAAATGTGAAGGAGTTTCTTCTCTTGAATTGAAAAATAATTAGATCATGCGTATATACTCATTATTATTTTTGTTTTGTTTTGTGTTTAATTGTAAGCCTGATAATAAACAAAATGAAAAAAATATAAAGGCAAACTATTTGCCATATTTCAATACTCCCGAATTAACTCCAGATTGGACCTCTAAAGGCCATAAAATACCTTCATTTTCATTTAAAAATCAAAATGATAAAACTATAACTAATGAACATTATAATGGGAAAATTCAAATAGCAGATTTCTTTTTTACAACCTGTCCAGGTATTTGTCCTAAACTAACCAAAAACATGCATAGTATTCAAGAATATTATAAGTCCGATTCTAATATTAGATTAGTTTCTTTTTCTGTTATGCCCTGGGTTGATAAAGTAGAGCAGTTGAAAAACTACTCAATAGCTAATAAAATTGATTCTTCAAAATGGAACCTATTAACTGGTGACAAAGATAAAATATATGATCTGGCAAGAAATGGATATTTTGCTGATGAAAACTATTATAAAAATCAAAATAAATCAGAATTTATTCACACGGAAAACTTTATTTTGGTTGACCATAATGGACACATAAGGGGGGTGTATAATGGAACGATAGAATTTGATGTTGAACGGTTAAAAAGACATATTTCAATATTAAAAAGAGAATATGATTTATAGGTCTAAAGGTCAATCTATTACTCTTCTAATTTGTTGTAAAAAATCTTTGTTAGATCCTTTTATTAGAATTCCTTCAGAAGAGTACAACTCGCTTTTATACACGACTCTGTTCTGATTTAAAAAAATAATATAAATAGGGTTAGAATATGAGATTGAACTTACAACAATATTATCCAGCTCATAATATTCATTAATTTGAACCCCATTTTTATATTTAGAAATATACCTAGAATTAGTTCCTTTTTCATTTCCCTTATTCTTATTCAGAAAAAAATTACTATATGAAAAAAAATTATCTTTATATGGAATGTTAACATTAACTAAGGCATCTTCATGATTTCTCCATAATCCTTTTTTGTCTTTATAAAAATATATTGTTTTAGCGTACCCTTCAGAAGAAAGAACATTGTCAAAATTTAAGAAAAATTCTTTGCCATTTAAATAGTTTTCATTTTTACTAGATTGACATCCAATAAAAAATAGAAGTCCAAGAATTATAATTTTTTTCAACATCACTATTTTTTTAACTAGACTTTAACCCTCTCTTGGGGTTTTCTTAACACTTTGATATTTATCTTTAAGGTCTTAATAGGCTTTATCATTTAATGTTTAATTGATTTTGTTAATCCGTGTACTTTTTTTTAAATTAAAATCGTGCACGGATTTTTATTGAGAAACTTCATACTCAAATTCCCAATTAGGATTATCCAAAATATTAATAATATATCTTACAGTTAACTCATCCCCTTTTTTTATTTTTTTTGCAGTAATTAATCTTATGTGTCTAACCAATCCTATCTCGGAATCATTATTATATATTTCCGCTTTACAATTTGGGATCTCATGATGATTTATAAACCCTCCTAATGACAAACGAATATATCCATCTGGAAATCTAGAGTCAAAAACATGAGACATTCCAAGGTCAGTTCCTTTGTCAATATTCTCCTTTGCAAAAACTCCTATTCCTTCAATTTTACTTTTTGAAATAGTAAGAAAATGGGGTAAGGGTCTATATGAGTAGTCATTGTTTTTCACAACTTAAATATAATTTATTTTATCTTTTAATTCGAATCAAGCCTTCTTGAGTTACTGATGCAATCAAAGTTCCTGATTTTGAAAAAATACTACCTCTAGTAAATCCTCTAGCTGATGATGCACTTGGACTATCCATTGCATACAATAACCAATCGTCAATTTCAAAATCTCTATGAAACCACATTGCATGGTCAATACTTGCAATAAAAACTGGTTTTTGATTAATTTTTTCTCTGTGAGGTTTTGTTGCAGTAGCAATTAAATTTATATCAGAAGAAAATGCTAGTAATTGCTGTTTTTCAGGTAAGCTTATTTGATTCTTTTCTTTTGTTTTTAACCAAACATGACTATAAGGAATAGCATTTTTTGTTTCTATATGAGACATTATTTCTACTGGCCTAATATCAAACATTTTGAGTTGAGCCTTTTTTAAACTTTTATAATAATTTGGATTTTTATGCTTTATACTTTCCACCTGTTGCATATCACTTCTGAGTACTTCAGGAGGTAAAATGTTTGGCGCATCAATCTGATGATCAACTCCATTTTCCTCTTTTTGAAAAGATGCTGCCATATTAAAAATTGCTTTTCCATTTTGATAAGCAACTACCCTTCTTGTTGTAAAACTATTTCCATCACGAATTTTATCAACTTCATATTCTACTGGTAAATTAATATCTCCCATTAAAATAAAATATCCGTGTAGAGAGTGAGCAATTCTTGTATTTGGAACTGTTTGATAAGCTGCATGAAGGGATTGTGCCAAAATTTGACCTCCAAAAACTCGTCCCCAGGAAGCAGGATAATTTTGGCCTACAAACTTTGTTTCACTTATTCTTTTTAATCGTAAAATTTTTAAAAGCTCGCTTACTGTTTCCACTATTCTTTTTTTCTTAAGGTCCATATCTCATGTAAAGGCTTTCCTTTACTGCTAAATCCAGTATGATGCCAATCATTATCTTTTTGATCATATTTAAATGAAAGTGTTTGGCCAGATCTAGTATTGTCTCTTGAAAAGTAGACTATCGACTCTTTATAATTTCCTTCTTTAGCGGAATATTGCCCTCCTCCACATCCAAAAAATTGAAATGTTTCAGTATTAAATGCTGTCCATTGAAAAAAACCATTTGTTAAAAATTTTAAAGTTTTTCTTGCACGACTTATATCTCTTCTTCTCTCTTCACCTTCAGCATTAACCCTCCCTGCCATTAACCATTTTCCATCTAGCTCTAATTTTGAACTTGTAACTATTTTTGCTTTTTCAGGAAGAACGTATTCTAAATTAGTGATGCTATCATTATTATAATTCGAATTAAACTCTAGCTTAACAATTAATAAATTATTTTTTGTTTCGTAAAATCCACCTCGAGTACTTATAAATTTAGATGGATTATCTTGGTAAACAGTTTCTATCAAATAATTTGAATCCATTTGAACTTTGAATGTAGTTGTCAAATCAGAATCATTAATGCTCCATTGATAGACCTGTCCAAAAAGGACTTGTGCGAAAAATAAAAATAAAATATTTAATTTATAAGTCATTAGTTTCTATAATTTAATGCTGGCTTTCGATCGCCTATTAAAGGTGTATATATAAAGTCTTTCCCTCGTTTTAAAATAAATTCTTTTTTTGCATTAGCTATTAATTTAGGGTTGTCTATCAGTTGCATTCCAGTCAGCGCTAAAGTTTTGGCAGCAGTTAACATTCCTTTAATTCCGATACTTGTTCCTCCAGCTGCAACTGCCTGCCAGCTATGTGCCGGCGTTCCAGGAACCCACGTGGCAGCATTAAACCCAACTGTAGGTAATGCAAAACTAACATCTCCTACGTCAGTTGATCCAGATCCTTTAGCTTCAATTGAAGAATTATAGGGTTGAACTCCCTCTACATATTCTGTATTCAGTTTTAAACCCAAGCTTTCTGATATTTTTTCAGCAAAGTTTTTCTCTTCTTTAGAGTAATTATATCCTCCTATTTTTTCTAAATTTTTATGAACTTGTTTTTGTAGTGACTCTATATGAAGAAGTTCGTGGACTCCTCCAATCATTTCATAATCCATAGTTGTTCCTGTTCCCAAAGCAGCTCCTTTAGCAGCATTTACAATTCGATCAAAAACCTTAATAACCTCATCCCTTCTGGTGTGTCTTGAATAATAGTATACTTCTGCAAAGTCTGGGACTACATTTGGAGCTTCACCCCCTTTAGTGATTACATAATGTATTCTGGTGCTTTGATCTACATGCTCACGCATCATATTCACCATAGAATTCATTGCTTCAATTGCATCCAGAGCAGATCTTCCTTTTTCTGGGGCAGCTGCAGCATGAGCAGCAATTCCATAAAATCTAAATTTGGCTGATTTATTTGCTAAAGCAGGTTTTGGACTTGCACCATTTATAGATGAAGGGTGCCAATGAAGAGCAATATCAGAATTATTAAATAAACCTGCTCTTGTCATATAGACTTTTCCAGAACCACCTTCTTCAGCTGGACAACCAAAAAACTTTATCGTACCACTTTTTTTATTTTTAACTATATAATTTTTTATAGCTATTGCAGCAGCAGCAGATGCTGTGCCAAAAAGATGATGTCCACAGGCGTGCCCAGCCTTACCGTTACTTGACATCTTATATGGGGTTGCTTGCTGAGACAAACCGGGTAAAGCATCATATTCTCCTAGAATCGCTATTTCAGGGGAGCCTTTTCCAAACGTAGCTTCAAAAGCTGTTGGTATTCCAGCCACTCCATTTACAATGACAAACCCTTCTTCTTTTAAAATTTCTTGAAGAATTGCACTGCTTTCATTTTCTTGAAAACCTATTTCAGCCAAATTCCATATTGATTTAGCAGTAGTTTCATATTTCATTTTTTTATCGTCTATAGATGATAAAATGTCCATATATATTTTTTGAGAGAAAACGCTTAAACAATTAAGGCTAATTAACAGAAATATAAGGTTTTTCATAAAAAATTATTGATTTTCATATAAATGTACTTAGAAATTTTTTAAGATTTTTTTTGAGCTTTCTAATTCCACTCAAGCGTTTCAATTAATTTAATAATATCTCTTTCAATATATTTTACTGCAGGTAATATTGAATCATAATTTGGCTTAGCATAAAAGTATAATGAGCCTATTAAAAAATTGTAACTACTATCCGTTAGAAAAAATTGAATTTGAGAAGCTGCATCACCTACAACATTAAACATTGTTCCATAGACTTTTTTTTCTTTATTGATGAATATCCTTTCGGGGATTTCTTTTGCCTTTCTTAAGTGTTTTGACGGTAATTTATAAGCATCGTTTAAAAGTGAATCTAGATTGTTTTTGATCGGTGAATATGAAAGATATAGCGTCGCTTTTAATCTTGGGTAAAATAAATTTTGTCCTTTTGGAACATTTATTATTCTTGCATATGAATTGTACTCATAATTAAATGGTGCTACTAAATCATTTTTGTTGTAATCAGGTTTTGGATAATTAAGAGATAGCTTCCCTCTTGGTTTAGGTTGCTCAACTTCTGAACAGCTTATAATTAATCCCATAATTAGTAAAATATATCTAATCATTAATCTTTTGGAATAGTTACTTTAATTTGCTGAATTCTTTTGTTCTCAATAGTTTCTATTACAAAAACATATCCATCAAGTTTAAATTTTTGTCCAGGCTTAGGTATGATTTGTGTAGCTTCCAGTAAAAAACCTGCCAGTGTTTCAGCCTCAGCACGAATTTTATCAAACGCGTTAGTGTCCTTTAATTCAAGTGCTTTATAAAAATCTTTTAAACTTGTTTTGCCATCAAAAACATAGTTGTATTTATCAATCTGAGAATAGCTTAATGACAACTCATCAAACTCATCGCTGATGTCTCCAACTATTTCTTCAAGAATATCTTCAAGAGTTATAAGTCCTGCAGTTCCTCCGTACTCATCAACAACAATAGCTAAATGAATTTTTTTCTGCTGAAATTCAGTCAATAAATCATCTAGTTTTTTGTTTTCAGGAACATAAAATGGTTTTTTTAATAGCTTAGTCCAATTAAAGTCAAAATTGTTGAAATGGGGCAAAAGATCTTTAACGTATAAAATTCCTTCAACTTTATCAAGGTGATCTGAGAAAATTGGTATTCTTGAAAACCCTTTGTCTATTATTTTTGGTATTATCTCTTTCAAAGTCTCCTTTTTAGATAATGCAAAGACATCTATTCGTGGACACATTACTTCTTTTGTGTCAGTATTTCCAAAATTCACGATTTCTTGAAGGATTTTTTGTTCTTCTTTTGTTGTCTCTTTATCTGATGTTAATTCTAATGCTTGGGATAATTGATCAACAGAGAAATTTTCATTTTGATTTCCAAATTTATTTTCTAAAAAATGAGTCATTTTACTCATAGGGGACGTCAAGAAAAAAAGAATATATGAGTCTAATATTTTTATTGGTTGTGACATTAATTTTGCAAACCTGAGAGCATTACGGTTAGCATATACTTTTGGTAAAATTTCTCCAAAAAGAAGAATTGTCATGGTTATGAATCCAATTTCAACAATTAAAGTGAAGATTGGATTATAAACTCCTTTAAAAAAAAGCCTACTCAAGTTTGCAAAAATTAAAACTATTGCAATATTTATAAAATTATTTGTAATCAAAATTGTAGCTAAAAGTCGTTTTGGTTTTTTAAGAAGGTCTTTAATTATTTTAGCTTTTTTATCATTTTCATCAAAATTATTTTCTATTTCTGAATTACTCAGCGAAAAAAAGGCAATTTCAGATCCTGATATTAACGCTGAAATAGTCAGTAATATCAGTAATAAGAGAAGTTGAATAATAATGAAAACGTTCATAAATTATTTAGGAATATGATTTTTTAAAAAGGTAAATCCTCTTCTTTTTCAGAATCACTAACTTCATGATTTGAATTTGGTGTTTCTGTTTTTTGAGAAGCTACATCACCTTTTCCCGATAAAAAAGTAAACTCATTAACGACAATTTCAGTACTATATCTATCTTTTCCCTCCTGATCCTGCCATTTTCTTGTTTTAAGTTTACCTTCAATAAAAATTTTATCTCCTTTTCCAATATACTTTTCACAAACCTCAGCAGCCTTATTTCTTACAATTATATTATGCCATTCTGTTTGTGAAACCTTTTCTCCTGTAGCTTTATTTGTATAACTTTCATTTGTTGCGAGAGGAAATCTGCCTACGCAGCCTCCTCCATCAAAATAATGCATTTTAACATCATCTCCTAGATGCCCAATCAACATAACTTTATTTAAAGTGCCACTCATAATAATGATTTTATAAATTCAATCTGTTCAAAGATAAAAAATCAAGTGAGCGTCTTATAAAATTGTGTCATAAATTTTTCAATTACAATTGGAACTGGAAATGAAAACACTTTTTTTTTTTCTATTGGAAGAATTGAATTATTGGACAGCTTAACTTTCCAAAACTGAATGATTAATTTTTGATGACTCAATTTGTGTTTAATAGGTGTTTCAAATATTGGATTAATTATTATTGCGGTTTCATTCGAATATTTAGCAATTATTTTTTGAAATTCACCTGTAGGTTCTTTAAGTATTTCTTCAGATTCTATCATTGGGAACTGATATAATTTATGCCAAATACCCTTTAAATTTATTTGCTCTAGAACTGTTTGATTTTTAGAGTTATGAAATACTAAATAATTAAAATATCGAGTTTTAATTTTTAACTTATTTGTTTTAACAGGATAAAGCTCTACTTTTTTATTTTTTAGAGCGTAGCATTTTGTTGAAAAAACACAATCTTCACAATTAGGAGATCTTGGCTTACATTGAATTGAACCAAAATCCATTAATGCTTGGTTAAAATCTCCTGGAGATTGACCTTTTATTAATTTATTTGCTTTTATTTTAAATACATTAAACCCCTTCTTTGAGTTTATTGGAGTTTTTATCCCAAAAAACCTGCTGAGAAATCTAAAAACATTTCCATCAACAACTGCTTCTGGAAGATCAAAACATATCGATGCTATTGCGCTTGCCGTATAGTCCCCAATACCCCTAAGTGTTTTTAACTCTTCATGAGAGTTTGGAAAAACTCCATTATACTCATTTACTATACGCTTGGCTGTTAAATGTAGGTTTTGTGCTCTTGAATAGTAGCCCAGCCCTTGCCACAATTTATATATATTTTCTTCTTTTGATTTTGCTAAATCATGAATTGTAGGAAATGCTTTTATAAACTTAATATAATACGGAAGTCCTTGTTCAATTCTAGTCTGTTGTAATATAATCTCAGAAAGCCATATATTATAAGGGTTTTTAGTCTTTTTCCAAGGAAGGTTTCTTGAGTTTATTTCATACCAATTCATTAATGTTTGAGAAAAAATCATACTTTCAAATATACCCTACTCACTTAAATATAAAAAGATGCTTAAGAGATTGTTAATAATTTATATATTTGCTAGCCTTTAAAGAAATTAATAACCTAAAACACAAGATAATGACTAAAGCTGATATCGTAACAAATATTTCAGATAAACTAGGAATAGATAAGACAGACATACAGTCTACTATTGAAAAGTTTATGATTGAAGTTAAGGGCTCTTTAGAAAAAGGAGAAAATGTTTATTTGCGAGGTTTTGGTAGTTTTATTATTAAAACTCGTGCAGAAAAAACTGGACGTAATATATCAAAGAATACAGCAGTTAAAATACCTGCGCACAATATTCCTGCTTTTAAGCCTTCAAAAGTTTTTGTAAATGGAGTTAAGGCTAAGGTTGCTGTATCATAACTGAATTAATAACAATTAAAAGCTAGCATATATGCCAAGCGGTAAAAAACGAAAAAGACATAAGGTTGCTACTCATAAGCGAAAAAAACGTAGAAGAGCTAATCGTCATAAAAATAAAAAAGCCTAAGTGCATATCGGTGTTGCACTCAAAAAAATTAAACCCACGTTCATTGAAATGCTTTAGATAAAATCTAAAGCACAGGTTAAATACCTTAAAATTTATTGTTTAATCAACTATAACTTTAAAGTTATAGTTATAAAAATTATCAGAGTGAAGAAAGAACTGATTATCCGATCGAATTCCTCTGCTGTTGATTTTGCCCTGCTCAAGGATGGAAAATTAATTGAGCTAAACAAAGAAGTTGAAGATAACAAGTTTTCTGTAGGTGATATTTTTATCGCTAAAATCAGAAAACCTATTCCAGGACTTAATGCTGCTTTTGTAAATGTCGGTCATGAAAAAGATGGCTTTTTACATTATCACGATTTAGGACCTAAACTCCCTTCTTTATTAAAGTTTATAAAACAAATAACTACAGGTAAACACAAAGATTATTTACTTAAAAGATTTAGATTTGAAAATGAAATATCTAAAGATGGAAACATCGAAGATATTTTAAAAAGTCAGGATACAACCTTAGTTCAGGTAGTAAAAGAACCAATATCTACAAAAGGCCCTCGCGTTAGCTCAGAGCTTTCTTTAGCGGGCCGATTTATGGTTCTTATGCCTTTTTCAGATCGAGTATCAATTTCTCAAAAAATAGAAGAGAATAAAGAAAAAAGTCGACTCAAGCGCTTAGTTCAAAGCATTCAGCCCAAAGGTTTTGGTATTATTATACGTACTGTAGCCCAAGGACAAAAAGTAGCTGAGCTAGATGCAGATCTACAACAATTACTCTACCGTTGGAAAAACCTTTGCAGCAAATTGCAAAAGATAGATAAACATCCAACTAAAGTTTTGAGCGAAATCAATCGCTCTTCTTCTATTCTTCGTGATATTTTTGATAATAGTTTCACTGGGATTCATATTGATGAACCAGAAATTTATAATGAAGTTAAAGACTATGTTCAAAGTATTGCTCCTAAGAAAAAAGATATCGTAAAAATGTATACTGAAATAACTCCAATTTTTGAAAAACATGGAGTTGAAAGGCAAATTAAAACTGCTTTTGGACAAACAGTGTCAATGCAACGCGGTGCTTATCTTGTAATAGAACATACAGAAGCTCTTCACGTTATAGACGTAAATAGTGGAAATCGTTCTAGTAAATCTAGGGGTCAAGAAAATACAGCTTTTGACGTTAACATAATAGCCGCATCTGAAATCGCTCGCCAATTAAGGCTTCGAGACATGGGAGGCATAATAGTAGTAGATTTCATAGACTTGTCTTCTATCCAGAATCGTAAAAAGTTATTTGAGCATTTAAAAGAGGAAATGAGTCAAGACAGGGCAAAGCATAAAATTTTACCGCCTAGTCGATTTGGTCTTATTCAAATTACTCGTCAAAGAGTGCGACCAGAAATGAAAATTAAAACAAGGGAAGCTAACCCAAATATAAATGGTGAAGTAGAAGCTCCAATTGTTTTAATAGATAAAATCAACACAGAACTTAACAAAATTGTTAAGCATAAGCAATATAAAAGTGAACATGTTTTTTTACATGTTCATCCATTTATTGCTGCCTATTTGAAAGAAGGGTTTCCATCCATCCAACTCAAATGGTATTTTGAATATAAAAAATGGGTACGAGTTGTGCCTAGAGATGCATATCTCTACTTGAAGTTTAGTTTTATGGATAAAAACCAGAAAACGCTTCGAACATAGTTTTAAAACCACTATAAACATTTAGTTTATGGTGGTTTTTTTTTGAATTAACTTTACGGTGTGGAAAAAAAATCATATTCAATTAATGAAGCTCAAAAATTATTAGAAAATTATTGTGCTTATCAAGAAAGGTCACATAAAGAGGTTGTTGAAAAACTAAAGAAAATTAATATTATTCAAATTGGAATTGATCAAATAGTTGGCAATTTAATTCAAAATAATTATCTAAATGAAAGTCGTTTTGCAAAAAGCTTTGCTAGAGGAAAGTTTCGTATTAAAAATTGGGGTAAAAAAAGAATTATTTTTCAATTAAAACAACATCAAATAAGTGATTATAACATTAAGATTGCCTTACAAGAAATTGACGAAGTACAATACATAGAAACATTAAATCTGTTGAGTGAAAAAATATGGAAATCATCAAAGGAGAGTGTCTTATCTAAAAGGAAAATAAAATTCATTTCAGCACTACAATACAGGGGTTGGGAGGCAAATTTAATATACGATCAATTAAACAAATTTGAGAAAAACAAATAAACTTTTTAAATTAGTCTGACAATAAAATAAGTTTATTTTTACTCATTTCAATGGTTCCAGATTCAATTTTCAAAATAGTTTTACCTGCTATTTTTTCAAATTTATTTTTGAATTCATCACTTATTTTAAGATCACCCTCTATGGTAACAATTCCTCTTTTAAGACTTGAAACTACAGGAGCGTGATTATTTAGCATTTGAAAGTATCCATTTAATCCTGGAACAGATACTGAAAGAACTTCACCGCTAAAAAGTGTGGCTTCAGGGGATATGATTTCTAAATACATTATGATTCTGATAACATTTTTTCACCCGCTTCAATAGCATCTTCAATTGAACCTTTAAGGTTAAAGGCTGCCTCTGGAAGATGATCTAATTCTCCATCCATTATCATGTTAAACCCTTTAATGGTTTCTTTAATGTCAACTAGTACTCCTGGGATTCCTGTAAATTGTTCTGCAACATGAAATGGCTGAGAAAGAAAACGTTGAACTCTTCTAGCTCTTCCAACAGCTAGCTTGTCTTCTTCTGACAACTCTTCCATTCCTAGAATTGCAATTATGTCTTGTAGCTCCTTGTAGCGTTGAAGTAATTCTTTAACACGTTGGGCGCAATCATAATGCTCGTCACCTAAAATATCAGCAGTAAGTATTCTAGAAGTAGAATCGAGAGGATCAACAGCGGGATATATTCCTAGTTCAGAAATTTTTCTGGAGAGTACTGTTGTCGCATCTAAATGAGCAAAAGTTGTGGCTGGAGCAGGGTCAGTTAAATCATCGGCTGGCACATAAACTGCTTGAACTGAAGTAATAGAGCCTTTATTTGTAGAAGTAATTCGCTCTTGCATTGCTCCCATTTCAGTTGCCAATGTAGGTTGATATCCCACAGCGGATGGCATACGTCCTAATAGGGCTGAAACTTCAGATCCTGCCTGGGTAAATCTAAAAATATTGTCAACGAAAAATAAAACATCTTTTCCTTTTCCATCTCCAGCTCCATCTCTGAAATACTCAGCAATTGTAAGTCCAGATAAAGCAACTCTAGCTCTTGCGCCAGGGGGCTCATTCATTTGCCCAAAAACAAATGTAGCCTTAGATTCTTTCATTACAGATTTATCAACTTTTTTAAGATCCCAACCGCCTTCTTCCATAGAACGCATAAAATCATCTCCATACTTAATAATTCCTGACTCAAGCATCTCTCTAAGTAAATCATTACCTTCTCTTGTCCTTTCTCCAACACCAGCAAATACCGATAATCCTCCATGACCTTTAGCTATATTATTGATTAGTTCTTGAATTAAAACTGTTTTTCCAACACCAGCTCCACCAAATAAACCAATTTTACCGCCTTTTGCATAAGGCTCAATTAAATCAATTACTTTAATTCCTGTAAATAATACTTCAGTAGCAGTAGATAGTTCATCAAAAGCAGGAGCCTCTCTGTGAATAGAAAGTCCATCTTTTCCTGTTTTAGGAAGATTTCCTAGTCCATCGATTGCGTCTCCAATCACATTGAACAATCTTCCATATATTTCTTCACCTATAGGCATTTGAATAGGGTTGCCTGTTGCAACTACATCGGTTCCTCTACTAAGACCATCTGTTGAGTCCATTGAAACTGTTCGAACGGTGTTTTCTCCTATATGAGATTGAACCTCAAGCACTAAAATACTATCATCGGTCTTTTTAATTTCTAGTGAATCATAAATTCTAGGAAGTATGTTGTTTTCCCCCGAAAACTCTACGTCGACAACGGGGCCGATAATTTGTGAAACTTTTCCAGTGCTAATTGCCATAAGTGATCGATAAAATGATGTTATTCAAACTAATATAAATTCGAGTGCAAATATAAGAATGATTAACAAAATTTAAATTTTTATTTGCTTAAAATAAATCTAGTTTTTCACAAGCTTTCAATATTAATTTGAAATCAGTATCCTTTTTGTTTTGCTATACACTCTAAATGATAATTTGTATCCCCCAAAAGGTGTTGAACAACCCTTGCTCTTTTGAGGTAAAACCCAATATTAACGTCGTCCGTAACTCCAATCCCTCCGTGCATTTGAATTGCCTCATTTGAAGTTAGTTTTAAAACTTCTCCTAGTTTAGCTTTTGCTAAATGAGCATATTGTGAAAGGTTTTCATTCTCATCATCTATAGATTGTAATGCCTTTAAAGTAATAGACTTACAAAGCTCTATCTCACAAAAAAGATGTGCCGCTCTATGTTGTAATCCCTGATATGAGCCAATTTTAGTTCCAAATTGTTCTCTTTCTTTGATGTAGTCCATTGTCTGATTAAATGCTGCCTGAACACTTCCTAACATTTCACAAGAAAGACCTATTGCTCCAATATCAAGTATAGATT
This sequence comes from Candidatus Marivariicella framensis, assembly GCA_905182735.1. Taxonomy (GTDB): domain Bacteria; phylum Bacteroidota; class Bacteroidia; order Flavobacteriales; family Flavobacteriaceae; genus Marivariicella; species Marivariicella framensis. The sequence continues at coordinate 91,982 of CAJJCT010000002.1, read as the reverse complement.
TAAGAATGGCCTTACCCTCTATTTCAATATCAAGCTGGTTTTTAGCAGGTACTTTAACATTATTAAATGAAATAGATGAATAGCTTCCAGCATCCATAAATACATCGTTTTTTATGTCGATTCCTTTGGATTTTGAATCAACAAGAAAAAGGCTAATCGATTCATCTAAACTAGCAACAACGATTAGGTAATCAGAATCACAGGCGTCTATTACCATCCTTTTCTTTCCATTAATAATAAAACTATCACCAGAAAGCGATGCTGATGATTCAACTGAATTTGGATCAAAAAATGATTTTTCATCAAGAGCCAAACTCATAAGTGTTTTTCCGCTCATCAACTCAGGAAGCCATTTAGCTTTAAGGGTTTCATTGTCTGATAGTCTAATTGCAGTTGCTGATAATAAAATTGAAGATATTAATGGAGACTTAGTTAGAGTTTTACCTGTTTCTTCCAGTATCTGGCCTAGTCCTGTATATCCAAAATCTAAACCGCCATAATTTTCAGGTATTGTTAAAGCAGTCCATCCCATTTCAACAAAACCTTCCCAAACTTTTGGATCATAGGACTGGTAATTATTATCTCTAAGTTCCCTAAAGCTTTCTATAGGAGAGTTGGTTAGTAAAAACTCACTTGCAGCTTCTTTAAGCATTTTTTGCTCTTCTGTTAAAGTTAATGGCATAATGTTTTATTTAAGATGGTAGATTAAGTACTCGTTTTGCAATAATATTAAGTTGAATTTCTGAAGTTCCTCCTTCAATTGTATTTCCTTTAGAGCGGCAAAATTTTCTAGCTACATTTGCATCATTATTTTCATTAGGGACCCACAATAAAGCGTCGTTCCCTCCTATCTGTATCAATAATTCTTCTCGCTTTACATTTAATTCTGTCCCATAGTATTTAAAAAAAGACGATAACGCGGCAGCCTGTTTTCCTGATTTGTCTTCATCCACAATTCTTTGAATTGTTAATTCAAAAATATTTTCATCCATTTCAAATTTCGCAATTTGAGTCCTCAAGAAGCTGTCATTTAATTGCCCTGAAGACAACCCAAGTTGATCTATAGCAATTTTACTTATTTCTTTTTTAATCTCGGTTCCTCCAACTCCACCAATCATTTGTCTTTCATGAGTTAATAGGTACTTAGCTATTGTCCATCCATCATTTAGTGTCCCTACCAAATTAGATTTTGGAACTTTAACATTATCAAAAAATGTTTCACAAAAAGGAGATTTTCCACTTATAAGTTTAATGGGCCTAACGCTTACACCTTGTGTTGACATGTCTATTAGTATAAAACTAATACCATTATGTTTGGGTACATCAGTATTTGTTCTAACTAAACAAAAAATCCAATCAGCATTATCTGCATAAGATGTCCAAACCTTAGAGCCGTTTATCAAGTAATGATCTCCCTTGTCTTCAGCTTTCATTTGAAGGCCTGCTAAATCACTTCCTGCGCTGGGCTCACTATATCCTTGACACCACCATATTTTACCCTCTACTATTTCAGGAAGATAATTTAGTTTTTGTTCTTCAGAAGCAAACTTCAAAAGAGCTGGACCCAACATAGCTATTCCAAAACTAAAAAGAGGTTTTCGGCATCCTAACCTTGCCATTTCTTGAGTTAAAATATTATTTTCCTCAGGACTTAAACCGCCACCACCATATTTCTTCTCCCAATAAGGAACTATCCATTTTTTTTCTAGCATTTTTTCAAACCATATTTTTTGGTCTTTACTAGTGAACTTGGCATTTCTACCTCCCCAGTACATGTCACTTGATCTTTTGACCGGCTCTCTCGCGCTCATTGGACAATTTTCTTCTAACCAAGCTCTAGTTTCTAAGCGAAAATTTCCTAAATCTACCTTTGTAGTTGTTTCCATGTTTTTTATAAATATATTTTAAAATAAACGATCAATTTTTCTTTTCTGAATTGCCTGAAAAGCCATTATTCCTAATAGCTCAACCCCTTTATCAAGCTCTTTAAACCTAGGGTCTTTAGTATATCCTTTTTGGTAACGATAATAAATTTGTTGAATAATTCCTGCGATTTTAAATAGTCCGAAAACAAAATAAAAAAGAACATTTTGAACAGATCGTCCAGAGTTTTCTCCATACAAGTGAACTAATTCTCCTCTGGATGGAATTCCTTTTAAATACGTAATGTTTAAATTTAACTTTTGGATCATTTCAGGGTCTGTTTCATGAATCCAGTAACCAAGACTGGTTCCCAAATCCATTAAAGGATCTCCTATGGTTGCCATTTCCCAATCTAGAACCGCATTCACCTTTACTTTATTGCCAATTTCAAACATAAGGTTGTCAAATTTGAAATCATTATGAATAAGACAAGCTTCTGAGTTATCAGGTATATTTTTTGATAACCAACTTATAGTTTTATCTATACCTGAAAAATCATGAGTTTTTGCGTTATTGTATCGTTTAATCCACCCTTTAACTTGCCTGATCACATAACCCTCCGGTCTTCCAAAATCTTGAAGTCCAATTTTTTGAATCTTTAAAGAGTGAATCTCAGAAAAAGTATTAACAAAGGAGCTAACTAAACTTGGTATTAAATTAGTTTTTGGCCAATCAGATTTGGGCTGTGAGCCTCTAAAAATAGTTCCATTTACTTTTTCCATAATGTAAAATTCATTACCGATAATAGTTTTGTCATCGCAAAAAATAATTGGAAGAGGTGTTTTACTAAAATGGTCTTTTAATGCACTAAGTATTTTAAACTCGCGTTGCATGTCGTGTCCTGATTTTATATTTGCTCCATGAGGAGGTCTTCTTAAAACCATTTCTTGATCTCCCATTTTAATCAAGTAAGTCAGATTCGAGAATCCTGACGGATACTGCAAGAGCTCAAGGTTTGAATTGTTATTTAAGTTTTTACGTAAATACTCTTCTAAAGAACCTAAGTTAATTAACTCATCTTTACGAACATTACCAGCTTGATCTAAATTGTACACAATACTCTTTTTAATTTTTTTATTAGACAGAATATTCTTTTAAGATTTGTCTAGCTAATCTACTCTTATGAACTTCATCAGCACCATCATAAATTCTAGCAGCCCTCTCATGTCTATAATAAGAAGCTAAAATTGTATCATCCGTAATTCCTTTGGCTCCATGAACTTGAATTGCACAGTCTATAACTTTTTGAAGAACATTAGCACAGTAAAATTTAATTATTGAAATTTCATTTCTTGTTTTATAAGCCCCTTGTATATCAATCTTATGGGCTGCGTCCTGAACTAATAAACGAGCAGCATTAATTTCTGCTCTACATTCAGAGATCCAATTTTGAATTGTTTGCTTATCTGCTAATTTTTTTCCATGTGCAAGTTCACGTGATAATGCCCTTTTACACATTAAATCAAAAGAACGCTCACATATTCCTATCCATCTCATGCAGTGATGTATCCTTCCAGGACCAAGTCTTTTTTGGGCAATTGAAAAGCCTTCACCATCAGTCCCTAAAACGTTTGCTAAAGGAACCTTTACATTGTGAAATTTAATTTCTGAGTGGCTTTCCCATCCTCCTCCTGGATGTCCCATTATTTGAATATTTCTTACAAATTCCAAGCCTTCGGTTTTTGTTGGCACAATAATTTGACTTGCTTTTTTATGAGGGTTGTCAGAGTCTGGATTTGATACTAACATTACTATTGCAAACTCAGCACCATCAAACCCTGAGGTGAACCATTTATGACCATTTATTATATAATTATTTTCTTTTATCTCTGCAGTGGTTCCCATGTTCACTGGATTAGAGCCTGCAAAATCTGGTTCAGTCATAGCAAAGCAGCTCCGAGTTTCACCCTTTAATAATGGCTCTAAATATTTTTCTTTTTGTTCTTTAGTTCCAAATTCAATAAGAATTTCCATATTTCCTGCATCTGGCGCTTGACAATTAAATACATAATGTCCATATGGGCTTGCACCTAATATTTCACTTACCTCACCATGTTGTGCGTTAGTTAAACCTAGTCCCCCATAATCCTTAGGTATCTGAGGAAGCCATAGTCCTTGAGCTTTTACTTTATCTCTTAATTCATTAAGTTTTGGGAGTTTTTCATCCCATTCACAGTTTAAAATCCAAGGCTCTAATGGGTACAATTCATCTTTAACGAATTTGGTAATTTTTAATTTTATTTCTTCTAAATTCATTGATATTTTTAATTATTTTCCTTTAAAATTCGGTTTTCTTTTTTCTATGAAAGCCGTTACACCTTCTTTTAAATCGTGACTTTTAAAAGCCAAAACTTGACGTTGAGCTTCAAAAGCAATAGTACTATCTAGATCATTATTCATTGAATGAACGATATCTTCTTTTGTTATTCCAATTGCTAAAGTTGGTCTCTTTGCTAATTCTTTAGCCCAGTCTATAGCCTCATTTACTATTTTTTCATTTTCAACTACTTTATTAGTCAAGCCTAACTCTAGACATTCTGACCCCATGATTTTTTTACCACTTATTGCAATTTCAAAGGCCTTACTGTATCCAACTTGTCTAGAAAGAAGCCAGCTTGCACCACCGTCGGGACCTAATCCTATATTAACAAAAGCATATAAAATAGCACTTTTATCACTCATTACTCTTAAGTCACAAGCTAGAGCAAAAGCAGCACCAACTCCTGCTGCAGTTCCATTAATTGCCCCAATTATTGGTTTGTTGAGATTAAAGAATTGATTCATTAAGGGTTGGTATTGAGCAATTATATAATCTCTTCTTTGTTCTGGAGTTACTTGCTCCCCAAAAACAGTCATATCAGCTCCTGCACAAAACCCTCTACCTGCTCCAGTCATAACAATTGCTCTTACAGATTCATCATCTTTTGCTTTATTTAACGATTCAGAAATTCCGTCAACCAAGTCTTGATTTACTGCATTATATCGGTCAGGTCTATTTAATGTGATTACTGCAACACCCTCATCTATATTATATAATACTGCTTTATTCATGATTTATTTTTTATAGGCTAAAGCTAAAAATTCTGCTATACAAGCAGGCTTCTCCTGTCCCTTAAGTTCAATTATTACTTTCATTTTATATTTAGCACCCTTTGGATTTGCATCAAATTCCATTAATGAAACTCTTCCTCTATATTTTGATCCAGAAGGAGTTGCATTGGTAAACCTTACTTTGTCTAATCCATAATTAATAACCATACCAACATTATTAAGCTCATAACTATCAAACATTATCTTAGAACACATTGATAGCATTAAAAATCCATGAGCTATGGTTGTCTTATAAGGTGACTCTTTTTCACTTTTTTCCTTATCGATATGTATCCATTGATGATCCCCTGTTGCATCAGCAAAAATATTTATTTTTTCTTGATCCATTGTATACCAGTCAGTTAATCCCAGTTCATTTCCTACTTGACTTTTTAACTCATCAATAGAATTGAATTTGGATTTGTAAGCATCGTTGTTTTTTGATTCCATAATATCTTTATTAAATTGTCATATGACCTCCATCAGCATTATAAACCCCTCCCGTTGAATAACTTCCTGCTGAAGAAGCTAAATAAACAGCTAAACCACTCATTTCAATAGGCTCAGCGACTCTTCCCGCTGGAAGTTGATTTTTGATTTGGTTAAGTATTGCTTCATTTTTCCATAAAGCTGAACTAAATTTTGTTTTTATTAATCCAGGACAGATTGCATTTGAGCGAACACCATGTTTTCCCCATTCTTTAGCCTGAACTTGAGTAAGCATTATAACCGCTGCTTTAGTAATACTATAGATTCCCAATCCAAGACTAGGCTTCAAGCCCTCAACACTTGCAATATTTATTATTGATCCGCTTTTTTCTTTTTTCAAATATGGAAAACATAAATTACTTAGATCAAAAACAGATTTAAGATTGACATTAAGCATTTTATCATATACCTCACTACTCATGTTTTCTAAAGAATCGTAAACAGGGTTAATTGCTGCATTATTAACTAAAATATCTATTTTACCATAGGAATCAATCGTTTTTTGAACTAGATTTTTTCTCTGATCTTCATCACCAACATGACAAGATTGGCCCATCGCAGTAAATCCTTCTTTATTGAATTGCTGCGCGACCGATTCTACTGCATTTTGATCTCTACTACTTAATACAACTTTAGCTCCGTACTCTGCTAAACCACGAGCTATTGCTAGACCAATTCCTTTACTAGAACCAGTAACAATGGCAACTTTCCCTTTTAATTCAAATAATTTTCTTGTGCTCATAATTATATAAGATTACATTGGCATTGCTCCTCCATTTGCATGAAGAGTAATTCCATTAATAAACGATGCTTCTTTTGAAGCTAAAAATAAATAAGAATAACCCATGTCTTCGGGTGTTCCAATTCGTCCAACGGGTATTTGAGCTATTCCAGCTTTAATAATTTCTTCTGGCATAGAATCTGACATTACAGATTTGATAAACCCTGGAGCAACAGCATTTACGGTTACGCCAAATCTTCCTACTTCTTTACATAAAGCTCTTGTAAAACCGGAAACACCTGCTTTAGTTGCTGCATAATTTGCTTGACCAAAAGCTCCCTGAAATCCATTAATTGATGAAGCTGATATAATTCTTCCATAGCCTGCATCTCTCATGTGAGGAAGAACAGCTTGAGTGGTGACAAAAAGAGCATTTAGGTTTATGTTGATTACTGTGTTCCACTCTTCAGAAGACATTTTTAAAAAAGAACGATCACGAATAACCCCTGCGTTATTTATTAAGATGTCTATTTTTCCGTGTTTTGAAATAATTTCTTCTACAGCACTACCGACACTTTCAGTACTAGTAATGTCAACTTTTTGAAAAAATATAGATCCCCCATTAGAGGATATTCGATTTGCAGTTTCTTCACCTGAATCAAGAACATCCCAAAGAGCAACAGTTGCTCCAGCTTTACAAAAAATTTCACAAATTCCTTCGCCAATACCTCTGGCTCCACCAGTAATAATAGCTATTTGACCTTCTAAACTGTACATGTTATTTAATTTTTTATTTTTAATTAATATTATATTTTACAACTACATTATTTAAATTACTTCCCGTCCATAAAGAACCTCCATATTCAATAGCCGAAGTTAGCCAATTTGTTTGACCTGTTGAGTCTTGAAGATTATAAAGTATTTTTCCTTTTTCATCGACTCCAATAACAAAGTCACAAGGTTTTGAAGAGCTAGGGTTTCTAACTGAACTTGGCCTAATTCTGAATTACGACCCATTCTTGCGATTGGATACTCTTCCATATAACCACATCCACCAAACATTTGTGTAAACATTCAAAAGCAACTTTATCTGAAAGCTTGGTAGCTAAAAGCTTAGCTATTTATACTATTCGGTGTTTTAAAGCACCGGAGCCTATGTCGGCAGCTATTACCTTATGCCCAGAAGCAGAAAGAGCAACGACTGTTGCTCTTTCTATTCCTTTTGCTGCGCCTGTAACAAAGACGACTTTATTTTTAAAATTCAATAGTCTTTAAATTAGAAATTAAACCCTGCTTTTAAGACAACTGTTCTTTCAATAATTGGCATACCTGGAAATGCTCTGTATTTTTGATCGAATAAATTAGTAGCAGCTATGTCAAGTTGAATTGGTCCAACTTTTTTTCCAATACTAAAATCAACCAGATTCTTCTCATCGGTAGTTCCACCGAAAAAACCTTGATTCGATTCAAAAGAATCATCATGTTGGAATGAAATACTTGCTCTAAACCCATTATCTCCTACTAGTCTTGCGCCAAGTCTATATTTCCATAATGGAGCATTTAAAAATTGTGGAAAAAGTAATCCATCATCTCCATAATCACCTGGAGTCCAAACGTTTTGACTTAACCATGAAGCATTACCCCAAAGTGTTAAGTTTTTAGTAGCAGAAAAATCAACCGAAAGATCTGCTCCGTAATGACTTCTTACTGCATCATCATAAGAACGATATCCAGCAGAAACATGAGTAATTCCATCATTAGCAGGAACACGATTTGATTCTACAGATCCCATTGCTTGAAAAGAATAAGTTCCATCTGCTTGTAACACACCACCACCTAAAGCAGCTAGTCCGTCACCTCCTTGTGTGTATGCTCCTCCAGCAAATGCAGCTAAACCTCCAACAACAGCGGCAACCTGGGATGGTAACTCACTAGCGATACCACCAGCAATCAATCCAGGGCCAACACTTGCTTGAGTTCCTGCAATTGCATTTGCTAAATTTGGCATAGGAGCTACAGTCGCTCCAATTAATGCAGAAATAGCTGCCGCAGTAGCGGCATCTAATCCATTAGCTGAAAGACTTTCAAAAGTAATACCAGCACCAGCTAGTTGAGTCGCTGCAGCCTGATATCCAGCTGTTACTTGTTGTACTATTCCGCCGTTTACAGCAGCTGTAACTCCAGCAGTTACTAAAGGAAGAAGTGCAGCTGTAACAGGAGCAGTAACTCCGGCAGCTACATCAGCTCCGACCTGAGCACCATAGGCAGCTGAATCAAAACCAGTCAAACCAAATGTCGGTGCAAGTGCAGTAAATTGTGTAAATCCATTTAGATTATAGCTGTATACATCTAAACCAACCGCCCATTTGTCTTCTATTAATCCTTTATAACCAACTTCCCACGTTTCAACTGTTCCAAGACGTGCTTTTCCTGCATCAGTTCCATATGCCATTGTTTCGGAAGGGTTAAATAAGTTGAATCCTCTAAATGTACCATTCACGCCCGCTGGGCCTCCAGCAGCATTATAACCTGATAAAAAGCCTTCAAGAATAGGAGCAAACGGTGCTAAAGCAGAACCATCATATCCTAAAGCAGCGTTTGGAACAGATAAAGCTCCTACGGCTCCTGCAGCAGATAAAGCTCCAACACCCCCAGTTATAACTGCATTTGGCAGTCCAGGTGTAGCAACGGGTAGGCTAATTCCTAATCCAGCAAGTTCAAATACCTGTTGTGCTGGTGGAGCAAAAGTTTGTTCTGAAGTTTGACCCGATAACCATACATCATACACACCAGGTGAAAGTATAGCAACTGGAAAATCAATAAATGTTTGAAGAGCAGAAGGACCATAAGTCGCTACACTATATGAAGCACGAAATGAATTTCTTGGATCAGGTTTGAAAACAAGTGCAACTTTAGGAGCAAATTTTCCTTCGTCTATAAAGTTAAGTTTGTCGTACCTTCCTGTGTAAGTCAGTGTAAGTTGATCTGATAAATCAGTAGTTCCTTGAAGGTAAGCCCCAGCTATCAGAAAATCATCATCAGCCTCATTTCTTCCGTAAAGAGTGTTTGCAGTATCAGAACCATTATTACGATAGTCGAATCCAGCAATAAAACTTGAATTTAAAGAAGGGATTTCAAAATTATATTGAACCTGTGCTTCTAAAGCTGTTCTTTTCGCTACTTGACGAAAACCTGTTCCATATAAGAAAGTTGGGTTTTTTTCATCTCCACCATCATTAGTATTATAGTAAGCATTCATAAACCATCTTCCACTATTTATACGAGCTTGAGCCCAATAGTCATTCCCATTAATTTGACCGTATCCCTGTGCGTTAAAAAACAGTCCATTTCCATTTGCCATACCAGCGGCAAGGAATCCTGTTGTAGTTGAACTAGGACGAAATTCCATATGAATATTTGCTGAATAATTAGAATATTCATTTAAAAGTGGGTTTCCATCTCCATCAGGGTCTAAGTCACTCTCCCCTAACAATAGCGTTCCAGCTGAATTTCCATCTACTACTCCGTCTTTAATAGCCGGTTGACTAACAGTTTTAAAAAGGTCAGAAATCACACCTGCGTCAGCAACTGGATCTAATTTAAATTCATCTCCTTTAGCATATCTAGCATTTATTTTCCATCCAAAAGTTCCACTAGAATTTGACTGAGCATGTCTAATTGCTCCACCTGTTCTGGCTTGACTTCCAGCAAAGATTTCAGCAGAAGTTCCTGGATAATCAATCGCACTTTTAGTTATAAAGTGAACGATACCTGAGGTAACATTTGGTCCATAAAGAGCACCCGCTGGACCTCTTACAACTTCTATTTGTTGTAAATCAAGACCAGAAATTCCAGACTGATATGTTAAAAATGTTCCTGCAGATGGTGATACTAAAAATCTGTAATCCATCATAACGAATGTACCTGTTCCAAAAACTCCAGCACCAGCTCTCATTTCTAAATTTAATGAGTTTGCAGATTGTTGCTGAAGTTGAACTCCAGGAACATTAACCAATCCAGCAACTGGATCCTGTACATAAGGAGAGTTTTGAATGTCCGCAGAACTTAATATTGAAACAGAAGCAGGAGAGTTTTGAACACTTTCTGGTCTACGAGAGGCAGAAACGACAATTTCATCCAACTTAGTCCCTGAGGCCATAGATACATTAACTTGTTGATCAGCACTAGTAACCTCTATAGTTTGAGATCCAAAACCTACGGAACTAATCACTAAATTAAATGGTAATGCTTGACTGGTTGTAATTGTATAATTTCCATCAAAGTCAGAAACTACACCTTGATTTGTGCCTTGAACTACAATATTAACACCTGGTATAGGGTCGTTATCGCTATCTACTACTGTTCCATTTATTGTGTTTTGCGCAATAGCAAAAGGGGCAATTAATGAAAAGGTAAAGGCTAATAAAGTCTTAATAAACGTTGTTTTCATGATTTATTTATATAAAGTTTGATTTTTTAATTACGATAAAAAATTAAGTATTTTATTTATCATTGGTTTTAATATTGGGCTTGACATATCATGACCCATTGCCCGAATATAGTATTTTTTAGCGTTCAAATGAAATTTTAAGTGATTTTTCGCATGTGTAATTGGAGTCAAAGGGTCGTTAACTCAATGAATTACAATAGTTTGTGCTTTTATTTCATGTGGCCTGTGTAATCTTTATTTAGACAATTTTATTGCATGAATATGGTGGTTTTTACTGGTGGATTGAAACCATTATGATGTTTAATTTCATAACAAACAACTTGAATCATTTGTTTCAAATCCATTGGAAATCCTCTCTTGCCCCAATTGAGCAATTTGAATTCTAGATTTCACGGTTTTTTCATTGTATGGGTATTCAGTATTTTTAACTATTAATTTTGGTGATTCACTGAATTTTAAATCATCAAATTCAGTAATTGATGAGATTTACTTATAATTAAGTATGAAAAAATCAAATTATTCCCATACAATTGAAGAAGGATTTTCATCCCATTTCAAATAGTTTTCCATATATTTTTTATCAATCGCAGGACGTTTAACTTTTAAAGTTGGAGTAACTAATCCATTCTCAACAGTCCATGGATCTTTAACTATAACAATAGTCGATATTTTTTTATACGACTCCAGTTCTGAATTAATCTTTTTCAAATCCTCAGTAAATAATTTTTCAAATTCAGACTTATCAGTTTTACTTCCTATTTCTGATAGGTGTACTAAAAGTATAGGCTGGGAATTTCCTAATCCTACAATACACATTTGCTCGAATTCGTTATACTTTCCAAAATAATACTCCAAAGGCAATGGCTCTATATATTTGCCTTTAGATGTTTTAAAGTTATCCTTAACTCTTCCAGTGATAAATAAAAAGCCGTCATCATCAACATAGCCCTGATCTCCTGTGTAAAGCCAACCGTCAATAAGAGATTCGTTTGTTGCCTCGGGAGCTTTGTAATATCCCTCCATTAGGAAAGTACCTTGCATTAAAATTTCATCATTTTCAGTATTAATTTTAATAGAAACTCCTTCCTGAGGAATTCCAACAGAACCTGGCCTGTCCCAAACATCATCTGCTAGCTGATTACTGATTGCACAATTTTCGGTCATACCGTAACCGTTTACAATATTTATACCGATAGCTCGATACCAATTTCTTTGAGAGGTTTGCATGGGGGCGGCTCCAGACACTTTTGCTCTTGCTCGACTCAAGCCTAGTTTTTTAGTGAGAACTTTTTTTATTAGCGATCTAACAAGTGGAATACTTAAAAGTATATTTAACTTTTTTTGTGAGAACTTTCCTAATATTCCCATTTGAAATTTTGTCCAAATTCTAGGGACTGCAAAAAAGACTGTAGGCTGAACAGAACCTAGGTTTGCTCCAAAGGTATCCAGAGATTCTGCAAAAGAAATTGTACCTCCAAATCTAAACGCAGTAAATTCTACAACAATTCTTTCTGCAATATGATTCATGGGTAGATATGAAAAGAAATGATTATTACCATTATAATCAATCTTAAGAGGATTTGTGTTTTCTGAAATTATCTTAGTTGCTTCATTTGCCCTATAGGATAAAACTACTCCCTTAGGTTTTCCGGTCGTTCCAGAGGTGAAGATTATTGACCATGTATCTGATAATTTTGGTATATGGGGGCTTGAAAGCGGTTCATGCTTATTTATGAATTCAAACCATGAATGTCCTCTATCAATTGAAGAATGATCTTTGTAGGTTGGAAAAGCAATAACAGGCATTTCTTGTGGAATAAAAGATTTTATATCCTCCCAATTTTCTATTTTACCAACAAATAAAGCATCTACATCTCCAAAATCTAAAAGTCCTCCCAATTCTTTTCCAGTTAGTGTTGGAAAAAATGGAACAGAAATATATCCTGCCATCATTATTGCTAAATCTGCAATAACCCATTCTCTGCAGTTCTTAGAAATTAACCCTATGTGAGCATTCGGCTTTAGTCCAAGAGATTTAATTCCTGTAGCTAACTTTCTTGCCATCTGTCCTGTTTCTCCCCATGTATATTCTTCCCATTGATCACCAAAAGGTTGCCTTAAAAAAGTTTTGTCTTTTTGTGTTTTTTCTAGTTCATAAAATTTGAAATCAAAATGTGTTTGTGCAGTCATTTTTTTGGTTGGTATTTAAGTTTTACTATTCCTATTGCTTGCCACCCTCCACCTGTATAAAGCAGGTAATGTTGTCCATCAGTATGCTAAAACACATAGGGATATCTTAGGGGTTAACAATATAAGGATTTTATATAATTGAGCTAAACTTTTAAGTGATGTATCCAACCCCAAAGCTTAACTAAAATAAAAGAATATAAAAAGTTGAAAAATAGCATCTTTAATTCCTTGAGCACCAAAACCTAAAACATTAAAGAGTTTTTAATCTTTTAGATGGCTTTATAAGGTTTGATTTTTAGATTTATAGAAAGGAGATTGAAAATTTTTAAAAAATTGTATCTGATATACAGTTTTTTTTAATATTTTAGTAGTATAAATGCTATATTTTGCTTAATTCATTAAATAAAACTAAGAAAAAAATTTTACTCACCTCTATAGGTCTGTTTAATGAACGAGGTGTTTTTCATGTTCTAAATCAGGAAATTGCAAAAGCCTCAGAAATTAGCCTTAGTAATTTTAATTATCATTTTCCAACAAAAAAAGATTTAGTCTTATTTGTTTGTGAATATATGAGATCTACTTTAAATAAGAGAATAGCTGAGAACAAACTTCTTATTAATGACTCGACCCCCCTAGATGTAGCTAGAATTTATTTAGAATTTGAAAATGAATTTAAATTTTTTTACTTAGACACTCACAATATTCTTAAATCTTACAAGGCTCTTGATAAAGAAATGGAATTTCAAATACATGAAGCGGTTCAATTATTCAAGAATATGATTTATGTTGGAGTGGGAAAAGGCGACATGGTTCATGGACCCGGTATTGTTGAGAGCACTTATGAAGAACTTTCCAATCAAATATGGATGACTTGTCACTTTTGGTATGTTCAGTCTCATTTCAAACATGAAAAAGAAAATATTGTAAATAAAGGACTAAAAGCGTGTTATGGTCTTTTAGCGCCATACTTAACTCCTAAAGGAATTGATGGGTACAAAGAGTTTTTAAACGATTTAAATAAATAAAAATAATTATGAGAGAGGCAGTAATTGTTTCAACATCAAGAACCCCTATTGGAAAAGCATACAAAGGAGCATATAATAATACTAACGGTCCACAATTAGGTGGATTCGCAATTAAAAATGCTGTTGAAAAAGCAGGAATAAATCCTGAAGAAATTGATGATGTAATAATGGGATGTGCAATGCAACAAGGAACTACTGGGGGAAATATTGCTAGGTTAGCTGCTTTGTCTGGAGGACTCCCGTATTCAGTTAGCGGAATGAGTATAGACAGGCAATGTTCCTCTGGAATGATGGCGATAGCTACAGCTGCAAAACAAATTATTGTTGATGGGATGAATACTGTTATAGGTGGAGGTCTTGAATCAATAAGTCTTGTTCAGAATAAGACTATGAATACAAACAGAATGATTGATGAGGAATTAGTCAAGAAGCATAAAAGTATTTATATGCCTATGCTTCAAACTGCAGAAGTTGTTTCTGAGCGATATAATATTTCAAGAGAGAAACAAGATGAATATGCATTACAAAGTCAGATGAAAACTGCAGCAGCTCAAGAATCTGGAAAATTTCAAAATGAAATTGTACCAACAACAACTGAAATGGCAGTCTACAACAAAGAGACTGGAGAAACATCCTATGAAATTATTACGCTAGATAAAGATCAAGGAAATCGTCCTACTACCTCAATAGATGGCTTAAATAGCCTGAAGCCTGTAATTGAAAATGGATATATTACAGCAGGAAATGCGAGTCAGCTTTCTGATGGTGCATCTGCGTGTTTACTCATGGAAGGGAAAACAGCAGCTAAAAACAATCTGAAACCTTTAGGTATATATAGAGGAATTTCAGTAGCAGGATGCGCACCTGATGAAATGGGTATTGGACCTATATTTGCAATTCCAAAATTACTAAAACAGCATGGTCTTACTATGGATGATATTGGTCTTTGGGAGCTAAATGAAGCTTTTGCAGTGCAAGTTATATATTGCAGAGACCAGCTAGGTATTCCAGAAGAACTATTAAATGTAAATGGAGGAAGTATTTCAATTGGACATCCTTATGGAATGTCTGGATCAAGAATGGTAGGTCATGCATTAATTGAAGGAAAAAGAAGAGGAGCAAAATATGTTATTTCAACAATGTGTATTGGAGGAGGAATGGGTGCTGCTGGACTTTTTGAAATAATATAAAAATTAATTTATAAATAGATCTATGAGAAAAAGTATTTACATATTTATGAGGTCTATAATGCAATTTGGTTTTTATTTTTACTTTAAAAAAATTACCGTTTACGGAAAAGATAAAATTCCTAAAAATGGCGGTATAATATTATCTCCTAATCATCAAAATGGTATTATTGATCCTTTTATAGTTGGTGTAAACTTCGGAAGAACAATAACTTCTTTAACACGCGCTGATGTTTTTGGAGGGTCTTTTCATTGGCTGTTTACGGCAATGAATATGATCCCCGTATATAGAATTAGAGATGGATATGCTAGCTTAAAAAACAATAATTCTATTTTTGAAAAATGTTATGAGCTTTTAGGAAAAGGTAACCCTGTTCAAGTTTTTTCTGAAGGAAAACAGCATGAGAATTATTTTTTAATGCCTATTTCAAAGGGAAGCAGTAGGCTGGCTTTAACTGCCCAGAAAAAAAATCCAAAACAAAATATATACATCTTACCAATAGGAATTAATTATAGCAATCGGAGAAATCCTTTATCTTTTATACATCTTGTTTATGGAGAGCCTATCCTAGTTAAAGATCATCTAGATGAAAGTCTTTCAGAAGTAAAACAAATAAATAATCTAAGAGACCTCTTATGTGATAGAATGAAAAAATGTTTGTGGCTTCCAAATAAAAGTGAAGGCTATTTAAATCAATGTTCTGTGATCAATAATTTGAAAGGAAATGAATCTTTTAATGAGATAAGGGACCGGGTTAAGGAATCAAAGGAATTTAAAATATCAAGATCTTTAACATTACTTGAAAAAATATTTGGGAGCCTTGGGTATATTTTAAATGCTCCAGTTCTTTTAATCACAAAGAGTATTCTATCAAAATTTGAAGATATAGTTTATTACAGCACTATAAAATTATATTGTGGTCTGTTTTTACTCCCATTATGGTGGCTTTTTATGCTGTTTATCATTTCTTTTATAGGATTAAAATATGCCATACTATCAGTTTTTATAGCTATTTTTTGTTTATACATAAGACAAAACAATCAAAATATAATTTTTAATAAATAAAAACTATATAGATCTTTATTTTGTCAATATTAACTTAAGATAATATTAATAAAATAGATTAAAACTATTAATATAATTTATATAATAGATTAAAACTATTAATATTGTTATATTTAGTCTTTGTAACTTTAAAAAATGAAAGATTTAATAATCATTGGCGCGGGCCCAATAGGATTAGCTTGTGGTATTTCCGCACAAGAAGAAGGTTTAAATTATATAATAATTGAAAAGGGTACTTTGGTTAATTCATTATTTAACTACCCTTTAAATATGACATTTTTTTCAACTTCAGACAGACTTGAAATAGGAACTATCCCTTTTATCTCTCAACAGCCCAAGCCAACTAGATCTGAAGCTCTTGAATATTACCGAAGAGTAGCCTCATCCAAGAAATTAAAAATAAATCTATATGAAGAAATATCTAGCATAACAAAATCAAATGTGGGTTTTAATGTTATTACCTCGAAAAACAAGTATTCATCAAAAGCAGTAATTATTGCTACAGGGTTTTATGACTTTCCTTATTTGTTAAATATTCCCGGAGAAAGTCTTCAAAAGGTAAAACACTATTATTCTGAACCTCATCCTTATTTTGGAATGGATCTTGCAATTATAGGGTCAGCAAACTCAGCAGTTGATGCTGCACTTGAAACTCACAGAAAGGGGGCCAAAAGTGTTACTATGATAATTCGAGAAAAAGAAATTGGAGAAAATGTTAAATATTGGGCTAGACCTGATATTATAAATCGAATTAAAGAAGGAAGCATAAAGGCGTATTTCAACTCCAATGTTAAGAAAATAACTGAAGAAGATATTTTAATTAGATCTCCAGAAAAAGAGTTTTCCATTAAAAATGATTTTATTTTAGCCATGACTGGCTATCAACCTAACTTTAAACTTCTTGAAGACTTAGGAGTGAATTTTAAAAGTGATGAATATAGAACTCCCGTTTATAATGAAAAAACTATGGAGTCAAATGTGAAAGGAGTTTATTTAGCTGGTGTAGTTTGTGGAGGGCTGAAAACAAATAAATGGTTTATAGAGAACTCTAGAGAACATGCTCCAAAAATAATTCAAAATATATTCAAAGGCTAGACAAATTTTCTTATTGCCAAGACACTCCCAAGATGAATACCGTCATGAAACAAGACAAATGTAAAGGCAGATTCAAAACTATCAATCACCTGATTTGTTGAAGTAGTGAAAGAATAGTATTTTTTAAATATAGAATTCTTGATGTCCTCATCTAAAAAGTCTAATGTAGAAAAAAGTAAAGTTTTAATCTCTTCTAAGTCTTTATCAGTAGCTGGAATTTTAGGAAAAGTCCCTTTGTCATAATTGATTACCCATTTTTGATCAATATGAATATTGTTTCCTGAAAGCGAATACATTAATCTTTGCTGAACAACAATACAATGAGCTAAATTCCAGAAAATTGAATTATTAAACCCCTCTGGAATATTATTTAGCTGATCCAACGTATAACTGTTCAATATTTTATAGAAAATTTTTCTGTTGTGTTGTAAAATTGATCTTTGTGGTTCCATAATTTAAAAATGTTATTAAATTTATAAAATTTGATCATATAAATAACCCTCGAATAAATGAATATTTTAGTTATCCCAGACTCATTCAAAGGAAGTCTTTCGTCAGTTAAAGTTTCAGATGCAATATATGATGGAGTTAAAAAAATATTACCCAATTCTTCTATAAAAAAAATTCCATTCTCTGATGGAGGCGAGGGAGCTATTGACCTACTAAACCAAATTGGGGGTGGTGAAGTTGAGTATGTTAATACTGAAAACTCTATAGGATTAAAAATAAAAGCCCCTATTTATTGGTTGGAAAAAAATAAAACAGCTTGGATTGAACTATCTCAAGCCTCTGGACTAAGCTCTCTTAGTGAAAAAGAGATGAATCCTATGAAAACAAGTACTTTTGGATCAGGAATTCTTATAGATTATGCCTTAAAAAATGGATGTAAAAAAATTTATATTGGACTTGGAGGAAGCTCCACTCATGATCTTGGAAGTGGAGTATTCATGGCTCTTGGTGGAAAATTATTAAATAAAAATTTTCTTCCAATATTAAGAGGTGGACAAGGTCTTTTAAATTGTGAAAAAATTAATTTTAATACTCTAAATCCAAAAATTAAAAACTGTGAAATAATTTTAGCTGTTGATGTAAATAATAAATTGTTAGGACCAAATGGAGCTGCTAAAACTTATTCTCCTCAAAAAGGAGCTAATACTAAGATGGTTGAAAAACTTGAACGTGGATCAATCAAGTTTGCAAAACTTATTCAAAAAACTACAACTAAAGATATATCAAAAATTAAAGGAGGCGGGGCTGCTGGTGGTGCTGCTGCTGGACTTTATGGATTAATAAATGCTGAAATTAAAAGCGGGTTTGAAATTTTAGATAAATTAATTGATTTGGAATCTCATATTTCTAGTACAGATTTAATTATTAGTGGAGAAGGTCATTTAGATCACCAAAGTTCTTTTGGTAAATTAGTTGGCCAAGTTGGTGTATTAGCAAAAAAAAATAAAAAAATATTAATATGCATTGCAGGTAAGGTTAGTTTAAAAACCGAAGAATGTAAGGCTATTGGAATAAGTAATGCATGGACCTGTAGACCTGATAGTTATACTTTAAAAAAATCCATGGATAATGCTTATGATTTAATTAAAAAAAGTACTGAAAAAGCCATTAAACATTATATAAGTCAACAAAAATGCACATAGAAATTTTATTTATTACGCTTACTGTTGCGTGGATAATCCTTGGAACTTCTTTTCTAAAATTGCACCCTGTACTGGTACTTTTAATTGGATCTTTATTTTTAGGAGTTTGTCTGGAAATTAAACTTATTAATATCACGTTTGAAATTTTTGAGGGATTTGCTTTAACTTCAAAAAAAATAGGGCTACTCATATTGTTTGGAACACTAATAGGAACTTCGCTTGAAAAAAGTGGAGCCACATCAGTAATTTCATTAGGAATATTGAAAAAATTTTCAAAACTTCCATTGACATATGTAGTCAGTTTAACTGGTTTTATTGTTTCTATTCCAGTCTTTTGTGATGCTGCTTTTGTTATTCTTTCAACATTAAACAAAAAACTATCTGAATTAAGTAAAAGTTCTAAAACTACATTAACTGTTGCTCTTTCAACTGGGCTATTTGCACCACATGTTCTTGTCCCCCCCACCCCTGGCCCCTTAGCTGCTGCTGCTACTTTAGATTTAGAAAATATTTTTTTACTTTTTATTTGCGGAGGAATTTTAGCTTTAATTCTTGCGCTTGTTGGTGCTTTTTATTCTGAAAATTTTATTGAAAAAAGTAATGTTCTTTCTAAAGAAAATATACAATCACTATTAAGTCAATCACAATCAGAAAGTTTTTTGAGTTTTAAATTGGCAAGTTCTCCTATTTGGGTTCCAATTTTATTAATGTCATTAAGACCATTGATTAACACAAAGTTTAGTTTTTTGAGCTCTCCAATATTCGCTCTCTTTATTGGAGTCGTTATTTCATTATATATTTCAAAAAAAACAAATCTTAAATATTTATTAACTACTTCAATTAAACAAGCCATTCCTATCATTGCTATAACTGGGATGGGAGGGGCATTAGGTAGTGTAATTCAAAACATAGACGTTGTCTCCTGGTTTAAAGAAATGAATTCCATTTCCTCTTTAGGAATTATAATTCCTTTTTTAATTGCAGCTACTCTAAAAACAGCTCAAGGATCTTCTACTGTAGCAATCATAACTACCGCTTCAATTATAGCACCTATGCTTGCTGTTTTTGGTTTGGAAAACGAAATCGGTAAAGTTGGTGCAATTCTAGCAATTGGTGTTGGTTCAATGACAATATCACACGCTAATGACTCGTACTTCTGGATAGTCTCTCAAATGGGCGGTTTAGACGTTAAAACCGCATATAAAACTCATACGATTGCAACTTTAATTCAAGGATTAATTGGTATTGTTTTGTTATTGATTATCTACAATTTACTTGTGATACTTTAAGCTAATACTTAGTATAGTAAATTTCTAATTCAACCTTTTTTTCTTTTAAGGCTTCTTCTGGGTGAGACCCAATTAATTTAATTCCAAAAGGATTTAAAATTCCTGTTGCTGGAAGTTTAATTTGCTGATCTTTAGAATTAACCGCCTTTTTAATAGCTAGGGCTGAAATATTAGCTCCAGATATAAGCGCTAATGAAGAGTTTACAGAGTCCTTCCTAATGATTTTATTAATATGATCAGTGATTCTAAATTTATAACGCCAAGGTTTATTTTCAGAGTCATACTCTAACATGCCTCCAAAAACTTTTTTCCCTGCATTGGTTGATAATGTGTTTATGGTATTGTCAATAAGAAAATCGTTAATGGGTAGTCCTGAATCTAAATTGTATAGATATAATCTCTCAGGATATATATTTTCATTGACTTGCAAGGGTTGATTTGGGTCAACATAAAAAACAAGACTAGCTTCATTGATTAACCAGTTTTTATTTCTTAATTGGAGTAGTTCGTCATTATCATTCAGGTTTGATGAGTCAAATAAATCTATTTTAGAATAAAACTGTCCTCCTTGAATAATTAAATTATCTTGAGGAGTTCCTGAATTACTTTGAAATATAGCATCTGATATTATTGGATCGTATCCAGATTTCTCCAATGAGTTTATAATAATTCCTCCTAGAGCTATGTCATAACTAGTTGATTTTTTTAATATTTCATCATCTGCTGCATCTGATGTTTCATAACCTTCATAATAATCATAATCATAATTTATTTTAATACCAGCAGCGTTAAAATTTAAAAGTAAATACAAGTCGTCTGTGAAGTTTTCAGCACTAATTATAATTCCTTTAATATGGTTTTGAAAATTATCCAAGTTTTTTAATTTGGAACTTCCTTCAGCATTAATAATGTTTTTTTGAAAAAAAGAAGGTTCTAATTCTACTCTAATTCTTGGAGAAAATCGATATTGAACAGTCGTTGAGTCCTCAACCTCTTCTGTTAAAGGATCATCTTCGATATAATTAAACCTTAACTCTTCAAAGTTTAGCCCGATTTCTTCATTAAATAATTCTGTAGAATAAAACCCCTGATCATAATAGTTTGTGTCTGAATAAAACTGTTGAATTGACTCAAAGTTATTATTAGGATCTAATGATGAAAGATAATAAGTTAACTCATTTACTTTCATTGTAAACCTTGCATTTGAATTACCATAAACAGAGTCAATATCATATATTCTATTTTCTGCATCATAACTAGAACTGTCAGTGTCTTCATTATCTAAAATACCGTCATTATCACTATCACTACTTAAAGGATTTGTTCCAACAGCGCTCTCTGACAAATCAGTCAATCCATCACCATCAGTATCACTTGATGAGTCTAGTGGGTCTAAATCTAATTTATCAATCACACCATCATTATCTTTATCATTCTGATTACTGTAAAATGGGATTTCTAAATAAACCGAAGTAACGGTTTCATTTTCAGGTATTATAGTCAAATCACTGGTCTCTGAGGTTTCAACATCCTGACTGTAAATTCCAAAAAAAGGATCATTGCTTATAACCAGTTGCGATGTTATACTTCCTTTTGATTCTCCATAAAAAGTATGGTTTATCTTTCCTATTTGTCCAAGGGGCAAACCATCTGTTTGAATTTTTTTTAGCTTTTGCTGGTACGTAAATACGGGAGCCTTATAAATATCTGTTTCGAAAACTTGATCAATCAGAAGGTTCGTTCCTATACTATGGTACTCTGGATCACATGACATAAAAAGACATGAAACTAACAATAAAATTAAACTAAAAGGTTTTATAGGCATTTTTAAATTAACTAAGGTTTTTTGTGTAAAAATCTACATATGATTTTTCTTCTTCACCGTCTATTTGAGTTAAATATGGTTTTTTACTGTTTTTAATCTCATCGATTATTTCTGTTTCAATTGAATCACCATGCAACACAAAACCATCTGAGTGAGTTATAGATAGCTTTGTTAAGTTTGTGTAAGTAGATTTTGACAATTCAGAAATTTCATTTTCTGGAATACCATCAAATTCTACTTTTTGTTTAAACTTTTTTGATATAGCTCCATCGAAGTCTTTTGGGTAAATAGAACTTACTATCTTACTTTCTGAAAAAATTGCATCATCCTTAAAATAAGTTTTTAGATACAAGGGAAATAGTGACGTGAACCATCCTTGTAAATGAATAATATCTGGAGACCAATTTAACTTTTTGACTGTCTCAAGAACACCTTTGGTGAAAAATATCATTCTTTCATCATTATCTGAGAATAATTTTCCTTTGGCGTCTCTTAAAGCAGCTCTTCTTTTAAAATAATCTTCATTATCTATAAAGTATACCTGCATACGTTCTTTAGGAATAGAGGCAACTTTTATTATTAAAGGAGTGTCCATGTCGTTTATAACTAAATTCATTCCTGACAATCTTATGACTTCGTGAAGTTGATGACGTCTCTCATTTATAAGCCCGTATCGAGGCATAAAAATTCTAACCTGTCCTCCACTGTCATTTATACTCTTTGGGATTTTGAATGAATTTATTGCTTGCTCTGATTGAGGTAAATAAGGAACAACTTCAGGTGAAATAATAAGTACGCGCTTGTCTTTCATAAAAAAAGTATAGGCCGATGATTTATAAGTCTTGCGAAATTACAAAAAATCTAATGAATGAATGAAAATATTACTATTTTGCGACGTTATTATTTTCCTAAAATGAATGTTTTTCGTCAGTATTCAACATTGAATGCTTTTATCGATCAAAATTCAACCCTTGGACTAGTCCCCACGATGGGAGCTTTACACCAGGGTCATACTTCTTTAATAGAAAGGGCGTTAGCTGAAAACGATCAAGTAATTGTTACCATTTTTATAAACCCAACTCAATTTGAGCATTCTGATGATTTAAAAAAATACCCTAAAACTCTAGACAGTGATATTAAAATGATTAGAAATATATCTCAAAAAATTATAGTTTATGCGCCAGAATCTAGTGACTTATATTCTAAGTCTATTAAATCATCGTCATATAGTTTTGGGAGTATTGAAAATGTTATGGAAGGAAAAATTAGAGTTGGACATTTTCAAGGAGTAGCGACTGTGGTAGAAAAATTATTAACTATTTTTTTACCCACAAACGCCTATTTTGGAGAAAAAGACTTTCAACAGTTACAAATTATAAGATCACTAGTAGGTCAAAAAAATCTCTCTTCAACTATTGTAGGTTGTTCAACTTGTAGAAACAATAATGGACTTGCTTTAAGTTCTAGGAATAGCTTTTTAACCAAAAATGAAACAAAAAAAGCTTCATTTATATTCGAACAATTAAAAATAGCTAAATCTCTTTGGGGTGTTGAAAGTTCAAAATTCATAATAAAAAAAATAAAAAATTCATTTTCAAACAATCATGATTTTAAATTAGACTATTTTGATATTCGATATGAAAAAAACCTATTAAATGCTGAAAATAAATCTGAAAATAAAGTCAGAGCATTTATTGCAGTTAAACTTGGAAAAATAAGACTTATAGATAACTTACCGCTTTATGAATTTTAAATCATTCTTAAAAGTTGTATTACCTCTTCTTTTAGGTGCATTTTTTATCTATCTGTCAATCAGTATAACAACTGATAGAGATAGAGAGATGATAATTCAATCAATTAAAAATGCTGATCTAAGGTTTGTTGTGCTTGGTTTGTTTTTTGCTATTTTAAGCCATTTGTCAAGGGCTTATCGTTGGAGATTCTTACTCTCACCTATGGGCTATAATCCCAGATTAATAAATACCGTTTTATGTGTTTTTATTGCTTATTTAGCAAATTTAGGTGTCCCAAGGTCTGGAGAGGTCATTAGAGCTAGTTTTTTATCAAATTATGAAAAAATTCCTTTCGAAAAGGCTTTTGGGTCAGTTGTAATTGAAAGAGTTGTCGATATGGTAATACTACTTTTATTAATTTTAATTGCCTTAATTCTTCAGTATGAAGCAATATGGAGGTTTATTATAAAAAAAGATATCGATTTTTTACAATTAGCCTTGTTTATCGCCTTGTTTGTTGGCTCAGTTTTACTGTTAATTTTAACATTAAAAAGATCAAAAAATAAATTTTTTATTAAAATAAATTTTTTTATTAATGGTTTTTGGGAAGGATTAAATTCAATAAGAAAAATGGACAAAAAATTACCTTTTATTTTTCATACAGTTTTTATTTGGGCAATGTATTTATTGATGTTTTATGTTGTTAAATGGACTATACCTGGCACTCATCTTCTTACTTTTAAAATGATAATTCCTGCTTTTGTAGCTGGTGGTTTATCAATTGCAACTACAAACAGTGGAATCGGAATATATCCTCTAAGCGTAGCTTTAGTTTTAGCTTCATTTGGGATTAACAAAGAGGTTGGTTTAGCATTTGGTTGGATAATGTGGAGTTCTCAAACTGTTTTGATTTTGATAAGTGGTGCATTTGCATTTATTACTCTTCCTTTGATTAATCGAAAACATTATCTTTAAATAATATGGCTAATAAAACTTCTTTTATTTGTAAAACATGTGGAGCTCAGCATTCAAAATGGCAAGGCCAGTGTAATTCTTGTAAAGAGTGGAATACCTTGTTTGAAGAAGTAATTGAAAAGAAAAAAGAAAAGAATTGGAATCGAAATTCAAGTAATTCAAAAACAAATAAATCTATTCAATTAGAGAAAATTAATGTAGATAATGAATCAAGAATCTTAACATCTGACAGGGAGCTTAATCGAGTTTTAGGAGGAGGTATAGTTCCTGGCTCTTTAATATTACTAGGGGGAGAGCCAGGTGTAGGGAAATCAACACTTCTTCTTCAAATAGCTATAACCTTAAATTTCAAAACACTTTATATCTCTGGAGAAGAGAGTCAAAAGCAAATAAAGCTAAGAGCAACCAGAATGAATCTCAGCAATGATAAAAGCTATATTTTAAGTGAAACTAAAATTAAAAATGTTTTCCATGAAATAGATGATTTAAATCCTGAATTAGTAATTATTGATTCCATTCAAACGCTTCAAAGTGACCTTATTGATAGCGCTGCAGGTAGTGTTTCTCAGATAAAGCAAACAACTGCTGAACTTATAGAGTTTGCAAAAGATAGTGGAATCCCTGTTATATTAGTTGGTCACATAACTAAAGATGGTCAAATTGCTGGACCTAAAATATTAGAACACATGGTGGATACCGTCTTGAATTTTGAAGGAGACAGAAACCATGTTTACAGAATATTAAGGTCTCAAAAAAATAGATTTGGAGCGACTGATGAAATAGGTATTTATGAAATGGTTTCAAAAGGAATAATTCCTATTTCTAATCCAAGTCAACTTTTAATTAATCTAAACGAAACCGCCTTGAGCGGCCAAGCTATTGGCGTCACAGTTGAAGGAATAAGACCGCTTTTACTTGAAATTCAAGCTCTAGTTAGCTCGGCTGTATATGGTACTCCACAAAGAAGTAGCACTGGGTTTAATGCAAAACGCTTAAATATGCTTTTAGCAGTTTTAGAAAAAAGAGCGGGATTTACCTT
Source organism: Candidatus Marivariicella framensis (assembly GCA_905182735.1). Lineage (GTDB taxonomy): Bacteria > Bacteroidota > Bacteroidia > Flavobacteriales > Flavobacteriaceae > Marivariicella > Marivariicella framensis. The sequence goes on along the minus strand of CAJJCT010000002.1, from coordinate 66,233 downwards.
AGGAACAAAAGATGTATTTATAAATTTTACAGGGGGGATTTCCGTGGATGATCCGGCGCTAGATTTAGCCGTTGTAATTTCTATTCTATCTAGCTACTATGACATAACTATTAATAAAAATATGTGTTTTGCTGCAGAAATAGGCCTTTCAGGTGAACTTAGGCCAGTATCTAAAATAAATTTGAGAATAAAAGAAGCTGCAAAATTAGGTTTCAAGTCTATTTTAATATCTAAATTCAATAAAATTGATCTAAACGAAATTAAGATTAAGATCATTTATATGGAAAAAATTGAAGAAATAATATCAACACTTTTTAAATAAAGATGAAAAACATGTTTCGAATTAATAGAAAAATATAAATTTAATAGTCAAATTTGAGTTATGGAAAAAATTATTAAACAGTTTCTAAATGAGGTGAATGAAAGGAATAAAAACGAACCTGAATTTATGCAAGCAGTAACAGAAGTTGCTGAAACTGTTATTCCTTATATAATCACAAAAGATATTTACTACGGACAAAATGTATTATTAAGAATGGCTGAGCCTGAAAGAGTAGTTTCTTTTAGAGTGGCCTGGATTGATGACAATGAACAAATACAGGTCAATAGAGGTTACCGTGTTCAAATGAATTCAGCCATTGGTCCCTACAAAGGAGGTTTGCGGTTTCATCCAAGCGTAAACCTAAGTATCTTAAAGTTTTTAGCTTTTGAGCAAATTTTCAAAAACAGTCTTACTACTTTACCGATGGGAGGAGGAAAAGGAGGAGCAGATTTCAACCCAAAAGGAAAATCAGATACTGAGGTCATGAGGTTTTGTCAAAGCTTTATGTCTGAGTTATTTAGACACATCGGACCTAATAATGATGTTCCAGCTGGCGATATTGGTGTTGGAGGTCGCGAAGTAGGTTATCTTTTTGGGCAATATAAGCGTTTAAAAAATGAGTTTTCGGGAGTTTTAACTGGAAAAGGTGTCTCATGGGGTGGATCCCTTATACGTCCTGAAGCTACTGGATATGGTGTTGTTTATTTTACCTCTCAAATGCTGAGTCACATTAATGAATCTATTGAAGGAAAATCAGTTGTGATTTCAGGCTCTGGAAATGTTGCACAATTTGCAGCAGAAAAATGCATTCATTTAGGCGCAAAGGTGCATACTCTTTCTGATTCATCAGGCTATATTTATGATAAGGATGGTCTTGATTCAGAAAAATTAGCCCATATCATGTACATTAAAAACACAAAGCGAGAAAGGATAAGTGAATATTTAAATAAATATCCCAAAGCTAGTTTTCATTCAAAACAAAAACCATGGGGAGTTAAATGTTCCATTGCCCTTCCTTGTGCAACTCAAAATGAATTAGATATAAAAGATGCTGAATTATTAAAAGAAAATAATTGTATGTGTGTTTGTGAGGGTGCTAATATGCCAACTACTCCCAAGGCAATTCATTTTTTTAAAGAAGCCAATGTTTTATTTGCTCCTGGTAAAGCCTCAAATGCAGGAGGAGTTGCTGTTTCAGGACTCGAAATGGCTCAAAATTCGCTGCGTTATAATTGGTCTAGAGAAGAAGTAGACTCTAAACTAAAAAATATAATGGAAGATATTCACAACTCATGCCTTGAATATGGGCTAGAGAATGGTAAAATAGACTATGTTAAAGGGGCTAATATTGCAGGTTTTGTGAAAGTTGCAGACGCTATGTTAGCTCAAGGCGTAGTGTAATTTTTTTATTTTGATCAAAACTCCCGCTATAGTTATATGGACTTTAAAATATGGTGATTCTAGTCTAATTGCTAATTGTTACACTAAGAAAGATGGGCTCAAAAGTTATATGCTAAATGGAGTTTTAAAATCAAAAAAAACAGGAATTAAAAAAGCTCTTTTCCAACCTTTTAATTTAATTAATATTATATCAGACCATAGAAGAAAAGAAGGATTGAATTACATAAAAGAAGTTAGCATAAACAAGCATCTAGGCTCTATTCATAATTCAATATCAAAAACAACTATTACTCTTTTTCTTTCTGATGTATTAAAAAGTGTTCTTCAAGAAGAGGGTGGTGAAAACGAAAGTCTGTATGATTTTCTTGAAACAATGACTCTCTGGTTAGATAGTAATAATTCTAATGCCAATTTTCATATTAAATTTCTAATCGAGCTTACTCGTTATATGGGATTTTATCCAAATATATCTAATAATAATTATGAGTATTTCGATATGCTAACTGGTTGCTTCACGAACAATAACAACTCAAAAAATATACTCTCCGGCAAAAACTTAAATAGCTTTAAAGAAATTTTAGGCATGAATTTTGATGAAATTAAGTTATTAAAGTGGAATAATAGTATTCGAAATAGTTTGTTAAATGAAATCATACGCTATTATAGTTTACATTTACAACGTTTTAAAACACCTAAATCTTTATCTGTTCTACATGAAATTTTTAAGTGAAAAAAAATTAAATGTCTTAGTATTCTTTTTTTCTTTTGGATCATTTCTTAGTGCACAAATTATTCATGTTGTAGATTCAAATTCAGGAGAATCAATTGAAAATGTTGCCATTTTTTCAATTGATAAAACTAAAAGTGTCATTACGGACTATAATGGAAAAGCAAGTGTTGATGAATTTAATTTAACCAATTCTTTAATTTTTCAAATTAATGGGTATTTTAATTTAACTACAAAATTATCTGTCACTAAAAAGTCTTACATTATTCAACTAGACCCAAAAGTTCAAAACCTTGATGGCGTTATTTTGTCAGTCGCAAGGTCCATGTCTAAAAAAAATAAAATTGCTGAAAAAGTAAATATTATTAATTCAGAAAAAATTCAGAAAAGCATAATTCAAACTAGTGCTGATATTTTAGAACTAAGTCCAGGTGTTCGAGTTCAAAAATCTCAAGGTGGAGGAGGAAGTCCAGTTTTAAGAGGTTTTGAAGCAAATAGAGTTTTATTAGTTATTGATGGCGTAAGAATGAATAATGCAATTTATCGTTCTGGACACATACAAAATGCTATTACAATAGCCCCACATAACCTTGAAAGAGTTGAGATAATTTTTGGCCCCTCCTCAGTGGGTTATGGCTCTGATGCTCTCGGTGGAGTTATTCACTATTACACAAAAACTCCAGATATTAATAGTGATATAAAAAACAAAAATGAATTTCACTCAGATTTTAATTCTGCTAATTTATCAAGCGTAAATAATATTACTTCTAATTGGAGTTTTGAAAAATGGGGAGCAATAACCAGTATTAGCTTTTCTAATTTTGGAGATATTAGAATGGGTAAAAAAAACTCACACGGATTTAATAATTGGGGATTGACCAATTTTTTCTCTGAAAACACTAATTCATTCTTCAAAGCAACACCATCACTAAACCCTAATCCGTTAATCCAAAAAAAAACCGGATACAAGCAGTTTGACTTGTTTCAAAAATTTCGTTTTAAATTAAATAATCAAAGTTATTTATCTCTAAACGTTCAACTCTCTAACTCCTCTAATATTAATCGATATGATAAACTAAATGAAATAAGAAATGAAAATTTGAGATATGCGGAGTGGTATTATGGTCCTCAAAAAAGATTTTTATTTTCACCCAAGTTTGAATTTTTTAACGGAAGCCCTTTATTAAGAAAAGGTTCTCTTACACTTGCATATCAAAATATTAAAGAATCTCGAGTAGATAGAAAATTTAATAGCTTTAATAGGAGTTATCAATTTGAAGAAGTTTCAGTTATGAGTTTTAATGCAGATTTTAGTGCAAGACCTGCTGAGAATTTAACCTCCTCATATGGTTTAGAAATTTTGAATAATATAATATCCTCAGATGCATTTTCAAAATCTTTAAGTGTTTCAAATAACGAAATAATATCACTAAGTAGCCCTATTGTAATTCCAACAAGGTATCCAAGTAACGGAAGTTATTATGATAGCGCTGCCTTATATCTTAATTTTGTTTGGGAGTTTAATGATTTTTTATCTTTAAATGCAGGGTCTAGGCTTACCTACACAGATTTGGGGGGCTCCTGGAATGAAGAGGCTCTAGTTAATACATTATTATCAAAAGTTTCAGTTAATAACTGGGCTCTTACAAGTACCGTTGCAATGATATATACACCTATAGAGAAGATACAATTAAACGTTTTGCTCTCAAGCGGCTTTAGAAATCCTAATATTGATGATATTGGAAAAATAAGAGAAAGTGGAGGTTCACTCATAGTTCCTAATCCATTTCTTAAACCTGAATATGCATATAATTTAGATGTAGGACTATCTTTTGAATCTGAAAATGGTTTTAATCGATTTTCAGTAAGAGGTTTTGGTTCATTAATCTCAAGACATATTGTTCGTTCTGACTATACAATCTACTCTGATGAAAGTACAAATGACCCAAACACTATAATTTATGACGGAGAAGAGCTTCCTACTTTAGCAAATAAAAATCTCGGAAATAGATATATTTATGGTGGTTCATTTGAAGGCCTTATTCGATTTAGTGATAAATTCTATACAAGGGCAAATATCACATATACTCATGGTGATAAAAGTTTTAAAAATGGTCCCATACCTTCAATCCCTCCCTTATTTGGACAATATGGAGTTTATTATTCTGGGTCTAAAATTGACGCTCAGCTAGAGTGGAATTTTAGCAATGCCAAAAACCCCAATAACTACAGTTATGGAGGTGAAGATGGTTTAGATGAAACTCCTTTGATAAATGAGGATCAATATGCGGGAGCTCCAGCATGGAAAACATTTTCAATATCTACAAATTACGAATACAATGAAAAAGTTGTATTTAAATGTGGAATAAATAATATTTTTGATACTCACTACAGAACCTTTGCATCTGGTATTTCTCAGCCAGGAAGAAGCTTACAGATAGGAGTTAGTCTGGATTTTTAAGTTACTTTTTATGTTTTGTTTAAGTATTTATATTTTATAAATTGACTACTTTCGCTACTTCAGCAAAATAAAGTTTTGATGGCATTCAAAGAATACAAAAAATTAGACCTTCCTTCAATTTCTCAAGAAGTTTTAGATTTCTGGGAAAAAGAATCTGTATTTAATAAAAGTGTAATAAACAGAAAGGGGAATAAACCGTTTGTTTTTTATGAAGGACCTCCTTCGGCCAATGGAGTTCCCGGCATTCATCATGTAATGGCAAGAACAATCAAAGATATTTTTTGTCGATTCAAAACTCAAAAAGGTTTTTTAGTTGAAAGAAAAGCTGGGTGGGATACGCATGGTCTTCCTGTAGAATTAGGAGTAGAAAAAGAATTAGGAATTACTAAAGATGCAATTGGAAAAACAATAAGTATAGAAGACTATAACAATGCCTGTAAAAAAGCTGTTATGCGCTATACAAGTTTATGGAATAAACTTACTGAAAAAATGGGTTATTGGGTTGATATGGATGATCCATATGTGACTTTTGACTCAAAATATATGGAAAGTGTTTGGTGGTTAATAAAACAAATTAATGATAAGGGGTTGTTGTATAAAGGTTACAGTATTCAGCCATATTCACCAAAAGCTGGAACAGGTATTAGTTCCCATGAATTAAATCAACCAGGAACGTATCGTGATGTAACTGACACTTCTGTGACTGCAATGTTTAAGACTATAAAATCAAGTCTTCCCAAGACTTTAAAAGATACTGAAGGCCTTTATATACTAGCATGGACAACAACGCCTTGGACACTTCCTTCCAATACAGCTTTAACAGTTGGGTCTAAAATCGAATATGTTGTTATTAAAACATTTAATCAATACACTTTTTTACCAATCAAGGTTTTAATTGCAAGACTCCTCATAAAAAAACAATTTGGTAATACCTATTTAGCCGTCGATGAGGTTTCTTTGCTTAGTAATTACAACGCAAAAGATAAAAAAATTCCTTATTGGATTGAAAATAGTTGTCTGGGAAAAGATCTAGTAGGTGTTAAGTATGAGAAGCTTTGGGATTCTTCTCCCCTCCCTTTAAATAATCCGGAAAATGCTTTTCGAGTAATTGAAGGAGATTTTGTTACCACAGATGAGGGCACTGGTATTGTTCACACTGCCCCAACATTTGGAGCAGACGATGCAAAGGTCGCAAAAGAGTCTATTCCTGAGGTCCCTGCCCTACTTGTTCTTGACGAAAACAACAATCCTGTCCCTTTAGTAGATTTACAAGGAAAATTTAGAAAAGAGCTTGGTTCGCTTGCTGGAAAATATGTTAAAAACGAATATTATTCTGAAAAAAACATTCCTGAATATTCTGTGGATGTAGAAATAGCAATTCATCTAAAAAAAGAAAATCTTGCTTTCAAGGTTGAAAAGTATAAACACTCCTATCCAAATTGCTGGAGAACAGATAAGCCTATATTATATTACCCCCTTGATTCATGGTTTATTAAGGTAGATGGAGCTAGAGATCAAATGGTGGCTCTAAATAAAACTATAAATTGGAAGCCTAAATCGACCGGTGAAGGGCGTTTTGGAAATTGGCTTGCAAGTGCTAATGACTGGAATCTTTCACGATCTCGTTTTTGGGGAATTCCACTGCCTGTATGGTGCTCTGAGGATAAATCTGTTATAAAAGTAATTGGATCTGTTGAGGAGCTAATAAATGAAATAGATAAGTCTATATCATTCGGGTTTCTAAAGGACAACCCTTTTAAAAGTTTCGTTAAAGGTGATATGTCAAATGAAAATTATAGAAAAATTGACCTCCACAAAAATATAGTAGATTCAATTGTATTGACAAACAAAGATGGAACCCTACCATTATTTCGTGAAAATGATTTAATTGATGTTTGGTTTGATTCAGGATCAATGCCATATGCTCAGTGGCACTATCCTTTTGAAAATAAAGATAAAATTGATAATGCAATAGCTTTTCCTGCTGATTTTATTGCTGAAGGCGTAGATCAAACAAGAGGTTGGTTTTATACATTACATGCTATTGGAGCTCTTGTTTTTAATAAAATTTCTTATAAAAATGTTATTTCAAATGGTTTAGTTTTAGATAAAGAAGGTCAAAAAATGTCAAAAAGACTAGGAAACAGTATAGATCCATTTAAAACTCTGGATGATTATGGCCCAGATGCGACTAGGTGGTACATGATAGCAAATGCAAATCCGTGGGATAATCTAAAATTTAATCTGGAGGGCATATTAGAAGTTCAACGTAAATTTTTTGGAACACTTTATAATACTTATTCTTTCTTTAGCTTATATGCCAATATTGATGGTTTTGTTCCAAGTAAAGAGATGATTAGTGATCACAAAAGAGATGAACTTGACAATTGGATTTTATCTGAATTGAACAGTTTGATTTTAGAAGTAGAAAGTTATTACGAACAATATGAGCCAACAAGAGTTTGTAGGTCTATTTCAGATTTTGTTCAAGAAAAATTAAGTAACTGGTATGTCCGCCTAAGTAGAAGAAGGTTTTGGAAAGGAACATACGGGGAAGATAAAATCATAGCTTACCAAACACTTTACGAATGTTTAATAACAATATCAAAGCTTTCAGCCCCCATTGCTCCATTCTATATGGATCATCTTTATCAGGATTTGACTAAAATGACAATTGGATTTAACGCTACATCTGTTCATCTATCTAATTTTCCGTCTGCAGATAAGTCTAAAATTAATCTAGATCTACAGGATAGAATCAATAAAGCTAGGGTTATCACATCTCTTGCTTTGTCTTTAAGAAAAAAAGAACAGATAAAAGTACGTCAGCCACTTCAAAGAATAATGATTCCTGTTAATTCTGAAAAGGAACGTCAAGATGTTTTTTTAATTGAAAATCAATTAAAGTCAGAAATTAATGTAAAAAAAATCGAGCTTATTGATGATAGCAGTGGAATATTGGTAAAGCAAATAAAACCAAATTTTAAATTATTAGGGCCTCGTTTTGGTAAAGATATAAAGGTTATTGCTTCATTAATTAGCCAAATGAATTCAGAAGAAATTATAGAATTAGAGCAAAACGGAGAAATTCATTTAATGGTTAATGAAAAAAAGGTTAAATTAGTAGAAAGTGACGTAGAAATTAGCTCTAAAGATATTGAGGGTTGTTTGGTAGCAAATGGTAATGGTATCACAGTTGCTCTTGATATATCTCTTAACGATGAATTAATTAATGAAGGAATTGCAAGAGAATTTATAAATAGAATTCAAAATTATCGTAAAGATCAGAGTTTAGAAGTAACCGATATGATTGAGATATTTATTACCAAAGATTCCGTTTTAAATAAAGCAATTGATTCTTTCAAAAAGTACATTGAAGATGAAACTCTTGCAAAATCGATAAATATAGTTGACACAATTCAAGATGGTATAAAGTTAGAATTTGATAAAATAAATATTTCTCTTTTGATTAAAAAAATACATTAAATGCAAACCACAAACCGATATAGCGATAAAGATTTAGGAAAATTTAAAAAAATAATTGAAGAAAAAATAATTAAGGCCAATGTAGATTTAGATTTGCTTAAAAGGGCCTATATGAATAATGGAAATAATGGAACCGAGGATACCTCTCCAACTTTTAAGGCTTTTGAAGAAGGTTCTGAAACAATGTCTAAAGAGGCAAATGCTCAACTTGCTTTAAGGCAAGAAAAATTTGTTCGAGATTTAAAAAATGCATTAATGAGAATAAATAATAAGACATATGGAATTTGTCGTATCACCGGAAAGCTAATTAATAAAAAACGCTTATCTCTTGTTCCACATGCAACTTTGAGTATTGAGGCTAAAAACATGCAAAAATAAAATCTTTATTTTTTCTGCTATTTTTTTTTCCATTTATTATAAATGGTCAAAATATATTACATAAAAAGTTTGATTCAAAAAACATATATCTTGTTGAATTAAGCCTTTCATTAACAAGTTCTATAAGCATATCTAATAGTGATACTGAATTTATTGAACTTAATTACACAGCTAGAGGAGAGTATAAAAATTCAACATTTATATCATCAAAAGTAAATAAAGACAGAGTTTATATTGAAGAAAAGTTAATTTTAAATTCAATAAACTTTAATGATAAATTAAGTATTCATAAAAATCATTCCACAAGTTTAAATATATCGGTCCCAGAACATATAAATCTTAAATTAAATATTAAAGATGCTATTACAAAAATTAATGGAAATGTGTCAAGAATAAATATTTCTCAAAATAGTGGTGAAATATATCTTAATGATTGGAATAGTCCGGGAATATTAAAAACAATTTCTGCTAATATATTTTTTAGCAATCCCAACGTTAAAATTTTAACAAATTTAAAAAAACAATTAAATTGTGATAATTTTGAATCGAATAATCTTTTAGAGGTAGCTACGGTGTCCGGAATAATTGACTGTATTACATTTTAAATGTATACTTTTGAAATTGAAATGAAAAAAAAATTCATAAAAAATAATACGATTTATCATGGAATTATAATAATTATAATAATTCTAGCTTTAGATCAATTTTCAAAATTCTATATCAAGCTTAATTATCCGATTACAGTTTATAGTAATGAATCTATTGTTGATTGGGGATTTTTTAAAATACTTTTTGTTGAAAATAAAGGAATGGCAATGGGAACAAAACTTAATGACATTATTCCTTTTTTACCAGAAAACATATCCAAACTACTACTTACATTTTTTAGATTAATAGCAATTGGTGGGATTGGATATTGGCTTCAAAGTCTTTATAAAAATAAAAGCTCTATATACTTAAAATGGTCGTTATGTTTAATTTTTGCAGGAGCTCTAGGAAATATTATTGATTCTGTTTTTTATGGTTTAATCTTTAGCAATAGTTATGGGCAAATTGCGTCTTTTCTTCCAGATCAAGGTTATGCCCCAATATTTTTTGGTAATGTTGTAGATATGATTCAATTTCCATTAGTAGAATGGACGTGGCCAAGATGGATTCCTTTTATTGGTGGAGAAGATTACTTATTTTTTCAATATATTTTTAACATTGCTGATACTTCTATTTCAATCGGAGTTACGATTTTAATCTTTTTTAATAAAACTGTTTTTAATCAAAATGAAAAAATAGATTCTGGCGTAACTGCATAATCTAATTTCACATCAAAATCTGAAATATCTTTTATTTTTTTTACTGGCTCAAATAGAGATAACCCAACTTTGACTGTGTCTTTTTTGCATTTTTTTAAAAATCTATCATAATAGCCTCCTCCATATCCCACCCTGTTTCCTTTCAGGTCAAAAACATAAAGTGGAATAAAAACTACATCAATTATTCTTGGAGAAATAATAATTCCATTTTGGGGTTCTGGAATCCCTAATGAGTTGTTTTTTAAAATTGTTTGATCAGTCAATAATACGTGTTCTAGCTTTTTTGATACCATGATTTTTGGAACAACTACTTGCTTATCTTTTGCCATTATAACTGAAAGTAGCGGGGATGTGTCTATTTCTTTTTTAATTAATATACTCAAGAAAATATGAAAATTTTCCAAATGCCAAATTGGGATTTCCAGACATTTATTAGATATTAAAACACTTAGGTCTTGTATTTCATTGTTAGAAAAATTTTCTCTTTTATTTTGGTATAGAGATCTTAATTGTTTTTTTTTTTTCATAATAAGTAAACAGTATAAATTTAAGGGTTTATTGAGTTACAAATAATAACTTTAAAAAAGAAAAGAATTAATTTAGTGTAATGAAGATTACTAATCTAGAGTTGCAAGTAAAAACTTTACCGGAAAGTCCAGGGATTTATAAGTTCTTTAACAACGAAAGTCAGGTGATTTATATTGGAAAAGCGATAAACTTAAAAAAAAGAGTAGGGTCTTATTTTAAGAAAAACCATACACATTTCAGGACAAAACTCCTTGTAAAGCAAATTATAAAAGTTGAAAATATTGTTGTTGAGACAGAGATGGATGCATTATTGTTGGAGAATAATTTAATTAAAAAGTTTAAGCCTAAATACAATGTTCTTTTAAAAGATGATAAAACATACCCCTGGATATGTGTTCAAAGAAATCCAAGTCCAAAAATATTTTATACTAGAAGAGTTGAAAAAAATAAAGGACAGTATTTTGGTCCATTTACAAATGTTAGAAGTGTGAAGTTTTTAATAAAACTAATTAAGGATGTGTACCCTTTTTTAAACCATGAACTGATTCATTTATTAAAAAAGGAAAATGAAGAAATTAGTTCCAGTGAAATTGAAAAAAAATTATTCGATATAAAATTAATGATTAAAGGAAACTTTAAAGCATCTATTGATCGTTTTAAAAATGAAATGGATAGCCTTTCAGTTTTAACTAAATTTGAAAAGGCTCAAAAAATTAAAGAAAAACTTGAAATTTTATATAACTATCAAGTTAAATCAACAATTGTAAATCCGAACATATCAGAAGTTGATGTTTTCTCTATATACTCTGATGATAGTTTTGCTTATGTTAACTTTATGCAAATATCATTTGGGGCCATAATTAGCTCTTATACAATTGAAATTAAAAAAAGCTTAAATGAGTCTGATAATGAAATATTAAGAATTTCATTAATAGAATTACGCCAAAGATTTAAGTCAAATTCTATTGAAGTAATTTTGCCGTTTGATCTTAATTTGGGTTCTAAAATAAAATGTATTATACCAAAAGTAGGAGATAAAAAAAAGCTTCTAGAGCTGTCTCTTAAAAATGCCAAATCATTCCGAATGGAAAGGTTTAAACAAATTAAAATCTTAGATCCTGAAAGACATGCTAATAGAATACTTTCACAAATGAAATCAGATTTAAGATTAAAAGAAAGTCCAGTTCATATAGAATGTTTTGATAATTCTAACTTACAAGGGACTAATCCAGTTGCTTCTTGTGTGGTGTTTAAAAATTGCAAACCTTCAAAAAAAGATTATAGACATTATAATATTAAAACTGTATCTGGACCTGATGATTTTGCTTCCATGGAAGAAGTAGTATTTAGGAGGTATGATCGTCTAAAAAAAGAAAAAACATCTTTACCACAATTAATAATTGTAGACGGAGGAAAAGGCCAACTATCATCAGCAATAAAAAGTCTTGATAAATTAAACTTAAGAGGAAAAGTAGCTGTTATTGGTATTGCTAAAAGATTAGAAGAAATTTTCTACCCTGATGATCCAGTGCCTCTTTATATGGATAAAAAATCAGAGACTTTAAGGATTATTCAACAGTTAAGAAATGAAGCCCATAGATTTGGAATAAAGCTTCATAGGAATAAAAGAAGTAAAAAAGCTCTAAGCACATCTTTAGACAATATTAAAGGTGTTGGACCTAAAACTCAAATAAAGCTTATTAAAACTTTTAAGTCCTTCAAGAATATAAAAAAGGCTTCAAAAGATGAACTTAATAAGGTAATAGGACTTTCAAGAGCAAAAGATATTTATGAAAATTTACATTCTGTTAATAATAAATAATATAATTTAATATTATGTGTTTATTTTTACACTTGTTTAAAAAAGTATTTATTTGATTTTAAGAAAAACATATTTACTTATCATGTTTTTTGGTTTGATAATAGCCCCTCTTAAAATTAAGGGTCAAATCAATCAAAAAGAAGAAAAAGTATCGAATAGTTCTGCTTTTAAAAATGGTGAATGGCTTCAGTTTAGGCTGCATTATGGTTTGTTTAGCGCGAGTCATGCCTCATTAACACTTAGTAGTGATACTATAAATGGAGAGCCTGTAATTCATGCTAAGGGATATGGAAGAACTTCAGGTTTAGCTCGTTTATTTTTCCGCGTTGAAGATCATTATGAAAGTTATTTCAATGAAGAAAAAACTCAGCCCTTGCGTTTTATTAGAAATATAGATGAAGGCGGTTACACAAAGAATAAGGTAATTGATTTTGATCAAAAAAATGGTTTTGCTTATGTTGATGATATAAAAAACAAAAAGCAATCAAAACATGATATAAAGTTAAATACTCAGGATGTAGTCTCAACTTTCTATTATCTGAGAAACCATATCCCTTCAGAAAAACTTATCCCCAACGAAAGCTTCAAAGTCAATATTTTTTTTGATGACGAGCCTTTTGAATTCAAGCTAAAATATTTAGGAATTGAAAATATTAAAACTAAGTTTGGTGAAATTGAATGTCTTAAGTTTATTCCTGTTGTCCAAATAGGAAGGGTCTTTAAAGAAAAGGAAAGCATAATATTATGGGTTTCTAATGACTTGAATAAAATACCTATTCGTGTTCAGGCTGATATAGCGATTGGTTCTATCAAATGTGATTTGGAAAACTTTAAAAATATTAAACATCCATTTAAAATTAGAGTTGATTGACAAAAATTTGATAACTTTAAGTTTAACACTCTTCTTTTTTATTCCATTTTTAAGACCTTTAATAAAAATACCTTTTTGAAATTCAATAAATTAGTTATTGCTTTAGCGATTAGTCTTTTATCTCAAGGATGTGAATCAAATAAAAACAAAGTTCTTGTTCAAAATTTGACTCAAATTAAATACTCTTCAAATATTCGCTTTGGATATGATCTTAATAAATTTAAGGTTGTGGGGAAAAAAATAAAGAGAGGGGATACATTTGGGAGTATTTTAGAAAATAATTCCATTGATTATCCTGATGTTTATAAAATATTAGAAAAAACGAAAAAACAAGTAAATACTCGTAAACTTGTTATTGGAAAGCCATATAAGTTACTTTTCACAAAGGACAGCATATTGTCTCCAATTGCTATTATATATGAGCCTGATGTAGCATCATATTGGAAGATTCAATTACGAGATAGTATTTTCGGAGAAACAATAAAAAAGCCCATAAAAATAGTAACTCTTCAAGGCTCCGGAGTAATTAATAGCTCTCTTTATGAGACAATGTTAGAAAGCGGACTTAATGATCAGTTAACCTATTTTTTGTCCGATATTTATGCGTGGACTATTGATTTTTTTCGATTACAAAAGGGGGATAAGTTCAAAGTGATTTATACAGAACGATTTGTTGATGATTCAATTTCATTAGGAGTAAGTCAGATAAAAGCAGCTTATTTTGTACATAAAGGGAAAGGTTTATATGCTTTTGAATTTGAATCAGATAGTGAAAAAGGAATAATAGATTATTTTGATGAGAATGCCAAAAACTTAAGACGAGCCTTTTTAAAATCGCCAGTTAAGTTCAGTAGAATTTCCTCTAGGTACAATCTTAAAAGAAGAATTGCATATTATGGAAATAGAATTCGCCCTCATAAAGGAACTGATTTTGCAGCAGGTGTCGGTACTCCGATAATGGCAACAGCATCTGGGAGAGTAATTAAAGCATCCTATACAAGAGGTAATGGTAATTATATTACTTTAAAACACAATAACACATATACTACTCAATATTTACACATGAAGAAAAAAAAGGTTCGAAAAGGGCAAAGCGTAAAACAAGGTGATATAATAGGATGGGTTGGAATGACTGGAAATACATCAGGGCCACACGTTTGTTATAGATTTTGGAAAAAAGGAAAGCAGGTTGATCCTTTTAGACAAAAACTGCCTCAAGCTAAACCTATTTCTAAAAAATTAAAAGTAGAATACTTCTCACTCATGGGGCCTATTAAAACTGATCTAGATTGTGTTCCTTTTGAGCCAGAATTTTTAAAAAACTTAGTCAATCAAAACGAAGAAATTCAAAACAATGAAGTTAGCGAATAAAAATCCATTGAAGTTAAAGGCCTGGAAAAAACTGGAGGAACATTTTAAAGTCACTAAAAATATTCGTATTGATGAATACTTTAAAAAAAACATTCTTCGAGCCAAAGAAATGAGTTGCTCTTGGGAAGACTTTTTTATAGATTATTCGAAAAATAAAATTGATCAAAAAAGTCTAATGCTTTTAAAAGATTTAGCTATTGAAGCTAATCTATCTGAAGAAATCAAAGCATACTTTAGCGGTGAAAAAATTAATAAAACTGAGAAAAGAGCCGTTTTACATACAGCATTAAGAAGTTTTTCTAATGAACCCTTTATACTTGACGGAAAGGACATAATGCATGACATTCGCGTTGTTAGGGATAAAATGAAAGAGTTTTCAGACAAAATTATTAGTGGTGAATGGAAGGGCTTTTCAGGAAAACCTATAACTCATGTAGTTAACATTGGAATTGGAGGATCAGATCTTGGACCTTCAATGGTTGTCGAAGCGCTTAGTTTTTATAAAAATCATATTAATACCTACTTTATTTCAAACATAGAGGGAGATCATGTTAGAGAGGTTTTAAAAAAATGTCCTATTGAAAGTACGCTATTTGTTATAGTTTCAAAAACTTTCAAAACTCAGGAAACTATTTCAAATGCTAATACAGTAAAAAAATGGTTTTTAGAATCTACTTCTCAAGGCTCAATTTCTAAACATTTTATAGCTATTTCGACTAATCTCGATGAAGTATCAGAATTTGGTATTGATCAACAAAATGTTTTTCCCATAAAAGATTGGGTAGGTGGAAGATTTTCTTTGTGGAGCGCAGTCGGACTTTCAATTAGCCTGTCTATTGGTTATGAGAATTTTGAAGCACTACTTAAGGGAGCGGGTAGTATGGATTTGCATTTTAAAAACGCACCAATTGAGGACAATATTCCTATTATTTTAAGCTTTATAAGTATTTGGTATAATAATTTTTATAAATCTGAAAGCGAGGCCATAATTCCTTATTCTGAATATTTGAAAAGCTTTCCTTCCTATCTTCAACAAGCATCTATGGAAAGTAACGGTAAGTCCATTGATAGAAATGGAGATCTAATAACTTATCAGACCGGTACATTAATATGGGGAGCAACTGGAACTAATGCTCAACATGCATTTTTCCAATTAATTCATCAAGGCACTAAGCTTATTCCTGCTGATTTCATAGGTTTTAAAACCTCATTATATGGTGAGACTGATCATCAAGATAAATTAATTTCAAACTTTTTTGCGCAAACTGAAGCTTTAATGGTTGGAAAAAGTAAAAATGATTTAAATAAAGAAAATGTGATTGATGAACTAATTCCATTTAAAACTTTTGAGGGAAATAAGCCTAGTAATACTATATTAATTGAAAAGCTAAATCCATATAATCTTGGAGCTCTAATAGCAATATATGAGCATAAAATATTTACACTAGGAGTTTTATGGAACATATACAGTTATGATCAATGGGGTGTTGAACTAGGTAAAAAACTTGCTGACAAAGTTTTAGAAGACTTTGAGTCTAATACAAATAACACCCACGATAAATCTACAAATCAATTAATTAAGCTTTATAAGGATTTATAATAGTGGAGAATTATTCAAAATAAATATCTTTAACTAATAATTGAAGCTTTGAATTTCCTCTAAATTCATTGTTTTGAAGATGTGCAAGGATTGAAAATTTATTCTTCATTTTAATTTTAGAAATATATTTTTCCATTTCAAAACCAATTCCATAAAAATTAGTTTCTGTTTCATCTTTGATACCTATACTTAGGTGATTTTTTTCAGCTCCAACTAATTTTGTAAAGCCATTATCAATACAGTTCTTTATATAAAAAAGAGGTTGTCTGTTTAAAGGGCCAAATGGTCCCATTTGATTAATGATTCTATATAGAGAGAAATCAAAATTATCTAGAGTGGTTTCAATGTCATAAATTACACTTGGAGTAGTTTGATCAGGCCCTATTCTGTCTGAAACTTCTCTTTCAAAAGCTATTTTGAAATCAGAGTATTTAGATGGACTAAGAGTGAGACCAGCTGCATATTTATGTCCACCAAATTGAATCATAGAGTCAGAACACGCTAATAACGCTTCATAAACATCAAAACCTCTCACTGATCTTACTGAACCAGCATAGACGTCACCTGATTTTGTTAAGACAACAGTGGGTCTATAATAATGATCTATTAGTCTTGAAGCTACAATTCCAATTACTCCCTTATGCCAGTCTGGTCTAAAAACTACAGTTGTTGAATTATTTAATTCTGACAAGGTCTCAACTTGCTCTATTGCTTCTTTAGTTATTTTTTCATCAAGTAGTTTTCTTTCCGTATTTAATAGTTCAATTGCTCGTGCTTTTGAAGATATATCATTCTCCTCTTTACATATTAGTAATTCAACTGCATGTTTTCCGTGATTCATTCTACCTGCAGCAT
This sequence comes from Candidatus Marivariicella framensis, assembly GCA_905182735.1. Lineage (GTDB taxonomy): Bacteria > Bacteroidota > Bacteroidia > Flavobacteriales > Flavobacteriaceae > Marivariicella > Marivariicella framensis. The sequence continues at coordinate 49,104 of CAJJCT010000002.1, read as the reverse complement.
TGATTCTGGGTGCGATAGTGAAAATTAAATCTGATACATTAATATTCTTTTTTTTGTTTTTTAAGAACCGGGAAAATCCAGGTCTTAAATTTTTATTTATTAATTGTAACCCTAAAAAAGTAAGTAGCCTATTTTCTCCTGTTATAGGAACTATATCTGCACAAATTGCTATTGCAACTAAATCCAAATATTCTAATATAGAGTCTAGTTTTTGATTTTTTTGTAGCTCAATTGCCTGAATTAATTTAAACCCTATTCCGCAACCACATAATTCCTTATAGGGATAGTTGCAATCAATCTGTTTAGGATTTAATATTGCTTTTGCCTTTGGTAAAATTTTTCCTGGCTTATGGTGATCACAAATAATTGTATCTATTTGATATGAATTGGCTAATTCAATTTGATCAATAGCTTTGATTCCACAATCAATAATTATAATTAAAGAAACTTTTTCTTCTTTAGCCTTTTCAATCCCTGCAATAGATAGCCCATAACCTTCTTTGTACCTGTCTGGTATGTAGTATATTGCGTTAGAATTTTGTTTTGTTAAGTAGGAGTAAAGTAATGCTACAGAAGTAGTCCCGTCAACATCATAATCTCCATAAATCATAATTTTTTCACCGTTTTTTAAACTTTCATTTATCTTATTAGTCGCCTCATACATGCCTTTCATTAAAAATGGATCTATTAAGTCTTCTAGCTTTGGGCGAAAAAATTTTTTAGCTTCTAAGAATGTGTGAATATTTCTTTTAACTAGAAGTTCAGCTATAATATTAGAAACATTTAGCTCACGCCCTAAAGTGTTTATGATTTTGGGATCTGAGTTATTTGATAATTTCCATAATTTTTCCATTAATTATTTATCTGATTCTGAGGAAATTGAAATCACAAACTCTCCTTTTGGTTTGTTTTCGCTAAAATAATCTATTGCCTCTCTAATTGTACCTCTAAATTGTGTTTCAAACTTTTTGGAAAGTTCTCTTACTACACTGATTTTTCTTTCTTCTTTAAAATATAGAAGAAACTGATTAAGAGTTTTTAAAATTCTATGAGGAGATTCATATAAAACTATTGTTCTTTTTTCATTGGCTAAAATTTCTAGTCTAGCAAGTCTTCCTTTTTTATTTGGAAGGAATCCCTCAAAGACAAACCTATCCGAAGGAAAACCGCTTTGAATAAGTGCTGGGATTAAAGCAGTAGCTCCTGGCAAGCAAAAAACATCTATCCCTTTTGCTATTGATTCCCTTACTAACAGAAATCCTGGATCTGAAATTCCAGGAGTTCCAGCATCTGAAATCATAGCAATTAAACTTCCTGATTCTAAATGTTTTAAAATGCTCACTAGCTTTTTATGTTCATTGTGCATGTGGAAACTTTGAAGTTTTCCATCAATCAAATAGTGATTTAAAAGCTTTGAACTCGTTCTGGTGTCTTCGGCTAAAATTATATCTGCATTATTTAATACTTCAACTGCTCGATATGTAATATCTTTTAAGTTTCCAATCGGTGTAGGCACAATATATAATGGCATTTATAAAATTTGTTTTAGTTGAATTGTTTTTTTAAAATCGTAAAAAATCTTTTTTCAACAAGTAAATTGTCTTTCCAAGAATTATAATTAGGCTTAACCCCATTTTGTATAAATTCATGAATTGATTTCCAATCTTGGATACTAGATATTTTTTTCATTACTTTTTCATACTCATCTGATTTTTCATCAAATAATTTTTGAATAAATGCTGAGCGATCATTTACATCAACTTTAAATATTTTAGCAAACCTATCATTTAATTTAGGTGATATTTGATTATCAATTCTATTGATAGAAGTTTTTTTTTCAAATAAAAAATCATTTGATTGATCATTTAGAATGTTTGAGGTTAAATTATTCTCAGGCATTTCTGGAATCATTTCTTTAATTGTTTCAATTAGTGGCTCAACCGTATGGTCCTTGTAATCATTATTTTCATTGGCCTCCTCTGATATTAAATGAAGATTGTTTTTTTCTAATTGATCCTCAAGCTTTGATTTTTGATTTATATTCTTAAATAAAATGATTTTTTCAAAAAGTTGAATTACTAAATTAAAATATTCATCTGATGAAGAATTAATCTCCATTTTGGAGATTTGATTTGCCAGGGAAGTGATTTCTGCATGTAATGATTCTTTCATCAGTCTTGTTTTTTAATACCTTTGTTTTTTTAATAAGAAGTTAAATTCTCCTAATTTGAAAATTACAAAATGTTTTTAGAAAACACTGCAAACTCATCTGAACAATTTGGAAGTATTGAGGTTATCTGTGGATCTATGTTTTCAGGGAAAACTGAGGAATTAATTCGAAGAATAAAAAGAGCTCATGCTGCAAAATTAAAAGTAATAGTTTTTAAGCCTTTTACTGATAATCGATATGATAATAATATGATTGTTTCTCATAATAAAAATCAATTAAAAGCGGTTGTGGTTAAATCATCTCATCAAATTAAAAACTATACTAAAGGTTTTAATGTTATAGCAATTGATGAAGCTCAATTTTTTGACAAAGGAATAGTTGAAGTTTGTAATAAACTTGCAAACAAAGGTTTTAGAATTATTATTGCTGGTTTAGATATGGATTTCAAGGGTAATCCTTTTGGATCAATGCCTAATTTAATGGCAATTGCTGAATATGTAACAAAATTACATGCGATTTGCTGTAAATCAGGAAATATTGCTCAATATACCTTCAGAAAAGAAGAAGAAAAAGAAGATGATGACTTAATTGTTATTGGTGAGAAAGAAAAATATGAAGCATTAAGTAGGAGGGTTTTTTTTAATACAATGAAAGAAAGAACTAATAAAAAAACTAAAGATTGACAACTCTAAATATATATCTTGAAAGAATATCTCATAATTTAAAATTTTTAAGATCCAAGATCTCTCCTAAAGTTGAATTAATTGCTGTTGTAAAAGCAAATGCTTATGGTCATGGAGCTATTAAAGTATCTAAACATTTAAATAGTTTGGGCGTTAAAAAACTTGCTGTTGCCTCATCAAATGAAGGAAAAATACTTCGTGAAAGTGGTGTTAAATCTAATATTATTGTTTTCTATCCTGATCCATTTGACCTTACTGATATTATAAAATATAACTTAGAACCAGCCGTTTATTCAAAAAAAATTTGGCAAAATTTATCTTTCAGTTTAAAAAAACAAAAACTTAATAATTTCTCTATTCATCTTAAGTTTAATACCGGGTTAAACAGGTTAGGTTTTGATTTTGAAGAAATAAGCTGGGTTAAAAATGAGATGATAAAATCTTGTTTTAAAATAGAATCGGTATACTCCCACTTATCTTCAAGTGAAGAGAGTAGGGATAATGATTTTACAAATAATCAAATCGCAGCTTTTGAGAAGGTTAAAAATGAATTTGGGAAAATTAATCCTGATATAAAATATCATCTTCTAAACAGTTCTGGTATTCAGAACTATCCTGAGTGTAAATATGATTGGGTAAGAGCGGGTATTTCTTTATATGGATATACAAATAATTTAGAATGGGACAAAAATCTTTTGCCTGCAGCTGAACTTAAAACAAAAATTATTCAAATTCATCAATTAAAAAAAAATCAAATAGTAGGTTATAATAATGGGTGGGTTGCAAAAGAAAAAACTACAATTGCAACAATACCTATTGGTCATGCAGATGGAATAGGTAGGTATTTTGGAAATACTAATACTTGTGTTTGGATTAAAAATAAAAGAGCTCCAATTATTGGTAATATATGTATGGATATGTTCATGGTAAATATATCAGATATAGATTGTTCAGAGGGGGATGAAGTTGTAATTTTTAATGCGTTTCATCCTGCCAATGAATTTGCTGAATCAGGAGGTTCAATTTCGTATGAATTGTTATCCAGTATTGGCAACAGAATAATTCGTAATTATTTATAACGTATTCGTTTATGGTTATTTGCTGTAGGTACTAAGACAGCAAAAAGAAATAGCATAAAGGAAATTCGGCAGATTTTCCGTGGTGATCATTAAATATCTTCCAGCAATTAATTATACACGGTTTTGCCTGCTGGCTTTTTAACAACAAAATTGGCTTTATGTTTTTTAGAATAAAGAGGGCAAAATATCTTGTTTCAATATTTTAAATGCATTTATCATTCTAGGATTGCTATAATTTTCTGCTGTAAAAAAGACTATCATATCAAAATCTGGTAATACGAATACCATTTGACCTCCATTTCCTTGGGCTTGATAACCTTCAATATGTCTTCCTTTAACATCAAAGTAATTCTTCCACCATAGAAACCTATTAATAGTTTTAATCTCATTTGTAAATCCAATTATTCAGTTTGTTATTTTCATGCTTGCAGGCAACTAAATTGTTACGTCTATAAAGTAATTTTTAATGTAGACTATTTTGACGTAATTTCGAAGTTATAATTTTTTATATGAAGCTAGCTATAGTTGGAGCAACAGGATTAGTTGGAAAAGTCATGCTCCAGGTTTTATCAGAAAGAAAATTTCCCCACAGTGATTTAATTTTAGTAGCCTCTGAAAAATCTTTAGGCAAAAAAATTATATATAATAATAAATCTCATAGTGTTATTTCTTTAAAATCAGCACTTGATCTGGCTCCAAATATAGCGTTATTTTCTGCTGGTAGAGAAACTTCTCTTAAATGGGCACCTATGTTTGCAGAAAAAGGATGTACTGTTATTGATAATTCTTCAACATGGAGAATGGACCCTTCAAAAAAACTAATTATTCCAGAAATAAATGCTAATATTCTTGCTTCTAAAGATAAAATAATATCAAATCCAAACTGTTCAACAATTCAGTTACTTATAACTATCGCTCCTCTTCATGTCAACTATGGCATTAAAAGGTTGGTTATTTCTACATACCAATCTATTACAGGAACTGGAGTTAAGGCAGTTCGGCAATTAGAAAATGAGCTCAATGGAAAAAAAGGAGAAATGGCTTATCCACATCCCATTCATAAAAATGCTATTCCACATTGTGATAGTTTTCAAGAGAACGGATACACTAAAGAAGAAATGAAATTAGTTAATGAAACTCATAAAATATTAAATGATTACAAAATAGGTATTACCGCAACTGCCGTTAGAATTCCTGTTATTGGTGGACATAGTGAGTCAGTTAATATTACATTAAAAAAAAATGCTTCTGTTGATGAAATTAAAAATGTTCTGAATAATAGTGAGGGGCTTGTAATTAAAGATAGTCCTGAAAATAATTCTTATCCAATGCCTATTAACTCAGAAGGAAGTGATAATGTTTATGTTGGAAGAATCCGAAAAGATTTTTCTAAACCAAATTCATTTAATTTATGGATAGTATCAGATAATTTAAGAAAGGGAGCTGCAACAAACTCTATACAAATAGCAGAATTTTTAATTGAAAAAGAACTAGTCTAAATAATTTTCCATAAACTTTGTTGTATAATTTCCTGAAACAAAATCAGGATGATCCATTAATTTTCTGTGGAAAGGAATGGTAGTTTTAATTCCTTCGATTAAAAATTCATCCAACGCTCTTTTCATTTTATTAATCGCTTCTTCTCGAGTCTGAGCTGTTGTAATTAATTTAGCAATCATTGAGTCATAATAGGAAGGTATTGTGTAACCGCTATATACATGAGTGTCAATTCTAACTCCGTGACCACCAGGAAAGTGAAGTGTTTCTATTTTACCAGGACATGGTCTAAAATCATTTTCTGGATCTTCAGCATTTATCCTACATTCAATTGAATGCATTTTAGGAATATAGTTTTTTCCAGAAATAGGAATTCCATAAGCAACCTTTATTTGTTCTCGGATTAAGTCAAAATCAATTACTTGTTCCGTTATTGGATGCTCAACTTGAATCCGAGTGTTCATTTCCATAAAATAAAAATTTCTGTTCTTATCTACAAGAAACTCAACTGTTCCTGCTCCTTCATATTTAATAAACTCTGCTGCTTTAATTGCAGCTTTTCCCATTAAATTTCTGAGTTTTTCAGTCATAAATGGAGATGGAGTCTCTTCTGTTAATTTTTGATGCCTCCTTTGAATTGAACAGTCTCTCTCAGATAAATGACACGCCTTTCCGAATGAATCTCCTATAATTTGTATTTCTATATGCCGAGGATCCTCAATAAGTTTTTCCAGATACATAAAATCATTTCCAAAAGCAGCTAGAGACTCTGTTCTTGCACTTTCCCATGATTTTTCTATTTCATCAGAAGACCAAACTGCTCTCATTCCTTTACCCCCTCCTCCTGCAGTTGCTTTCAACATAACTGGATAGCCCATTTTTTTCGCAAGAGCTTTTGCTTCTTCTAATGAATCTAATAAACCCTCAGAGCCTGGTATTGTTGGAACTTTAGCCTTTTTCATTGTTTCCTTAGCAGAGGCCTTGTCTCCCATTTGATCAATCATCTCAGCTGATGCTCCAATAAATTTAATATTATGCTCTTCACAAATTTTTGAAAATTTTGCATTTTCAGACAAAAAACCATAACCAGGGTGAATTGCATCTGCATTAGTTATTTCTGCAGCTGCAATAATATTAGCGGGTTTTAAATAAGATTCTGCGCTTTGTGCCGGACCAATACATACGGCTTCGTCAGCAAAACGAACGTGTAAACTTTCTTTATCTGCTGTTGAGTAAACGGCTACAGTTTTTATCCCCATCTCTTTACAGGTTCGGATAATTCGCATTGCAATTTCTCCTCTATTCGCTATGAGTATTTTTTTAAACATTCTATTAAATGTTAAGAAGGGTCAACTAAAAAAAGTGGTTGGTCAAATTCTACAGGAGTTTCATCTTCTACTAAAATTTTAATGATTTTACAATTCATCTCTGATTCAATTTCATTGAAAAGCTTCATTGCCTCAATCACACACATCGTTTCTCCCTTTTTAACCTCGCTTCCAACGTCAAGAAAAACTGGCTTGTCTGGTCCTGATTTTCTGAAAAAAGTTCCAATAATTGGAGATTTTATAACAGTGTATTTATCATCTTCATTTTCTGTTTGGTAATCGTTATTGTCCTCTTGATTAGAAATAACATGACTATTTTGCTCATTTGAAAGAGTTTGTGCAACAGGTAATGATTTAATTGTAGTTGATGAATTACTAGAAGTTTTTATTGTGATCTTAAAATCTTTCTTCTCAATTTCAACTTCATAAGCTCCTGACTTCGCTACAAATTTGATTAGATTCTGAATTTCTTTAATATCCATATTTAAATTTATTATTTTACTAATTTATTCCATTTATAGTATGCTGCTCCCCAAGTATATCCGCCACCAAAGGCGGCAAAAATAATTTTGTCTCCTTTTTTAAATTGGTTTTGAAAATCATATAGTAAAAGAGGAATAGTTGCAGCAGTTGTGTTGCCATATTTGGCAATATTTTTAAGTACTTTGTTTGAGTTTAATTTCATTATTTTTGAGATTGCCTCTATAATTCTCTCATTTGCTTGGTGTGCTAACAGGTAATCAACTTCATCTCCTGTCATATTATTTCTTTCTAATATTGTGTTACTTGCCTCTGACATAGCAGACACTGCTGATTTAAATACTTTACCTCCATCTTGACGAAGATAATGATCTCCATTCAAAATTGTTGTTGAACTTGCTGGAAATAAGGACCCGCCAGCTTTAACACATAGCGCATCTCTTCCAGCACCATCACTTTTGAAATACTCATCTTGCCAACCTAATCCTTCATTGTTTGGCTCAAATAAAACAGCTCCAGCTCCGTCCCCAAATAAGATGCAAGTACTTCTATCCTTATAGTCAATCACAGAAGACATCTTGTCTGCACCAATCACAAGAACCTTTTTGTATCGTCCTGATTCTACTTTACCTGCAGCCATTGACATTGCGTATAAAAATCCGGAACAAGCAGCTTGAAGATCGTACCCAAACGCATTATTACTCCCTATTTGAGTTGCAACATATGCTGCGGTAGCAGCAATTTGCATATCAGGAGTTGTGGTAGCAACTATAACCATGTCAATGGTTAAAGGGTCAATATTATTTTTTAAAATAAGGTTTTTAGAGGCCTGAATCGCTAGAAAGGAGGTTGCTTTTTTAGGGTCTTTAAGAATTCTTCTTTCTTTTATTCCTGTTCTGCTTTGAATCCAGTCATCGTTTGTTTCAACAATTAACTCCAGATCTTTATTTGTAAGTCGATCCTCTGGAACATATCCTCCTATAGCTGTTATAGAAGCACTTATGGTTGTGTTTGATTTCGTCATTCGGCGGCTATTCTAGCTTGAGTATTGAGTGAAGGTATGATTTTTTTTATTAAAAAAATATCGAAAAAACTCTAGTGATAAAGATAATAATTATGGAAAAAACTTCTAAGCTTCTGCAGATTCAGTATTGTCTACTAATACCTTTCCTCTATAATATAGTTTTCCTTCATGCCAGTGAGCACGATGGTACAGATGATTTTCTCCTGTGGTTTTACAGGTGGCTATTTGCTTGTCTGAAGCTTTGTAGTGTGTGCGTCGTTTGTCTCTTCTTGTTTTTGATATTTTTCTTTTAGGATGCGCCATTTTATGCTAGTTTTTATAATAAATCTTTCAATTTGTCCCATCGAGAATCATATTCCGATGGTGTCTCTTTTTCTTTGGGCTGTAATAACTTTAATCTTTCTAAGATATCTGAATTTAACGATCCATCTTTTATTCCAGGATGGATTTTTTTAAGTGGAACTGAAAGAACAACCATTTCATATATGTATTGAGAGATGTCTATTTGATGACTGCCATGAGGTAAAATTAAAATTTCATCACTTTCATCACAATATATTTCTCCAAATTTAATAGTTAAACTAAAATTAGTTAAAACAGGCATTTTAAAATTTTCCATGGATAAATCACATGGAACTAAAATGTCACCTTTTGTTTTAAACATCAAGTTTAGAATTGTTTCTTGTTTTTCAAGTTCAAGTTTAGTTTCTAACTCAGCGCTTTTAAAATCAAAATAATCAAAACCTTCAAAGAACTTAGTGTCAATCTTAAAATTAAATTTGTGACTTCCTTCTTTTAAACCCGCAAATTTAATTACAAAAGGATTTAAACCACCCATTATATTAACATTTAAGCTCGCAAATTTAGAATTTTTTTTTTACAAACTTGACTTTTGTTTTATTTATTAGATTAAATCACTTTAATTGGTGTCTATATTTAAAAATTCTAATGGATTCTAATATTGCTGCTTTAAAAGAGTTTGGGTTTGCAATTCCTTTTCCGGCAATATCAAACGCTGTTCCATGGTCTGGAGATGTTCGAATTAAATTTAGACCTGCTGTAAAATTCACTCCATTTCCAAAGGATAACATTTTGAAAGGGATAAGGCCTTGGTCATGATACATTGCAATAATAGCGTCATATTCTTTATGTTTTTCAGAGGCAAAGAAGCTGTCTGAGGCAAATGGCCCATATGCTTTGGTTTGATTTTTATTAATTTCAGAAATAGTGGGTTTGATGATGCAATCATCTTCATTGCCAATAACTCCCCCATCTCCACTATGAGGGTTCAAGCCTAAAAATGCGATTTTAGGTTTTAGAATTCCAAAATCATCTTTTAAACTTAATAAAACTTGATTAGTTTTAGAAATTAGATGTTCTCTCGAAATCATTGCAGAAACTTTATTTATTGGAATATGATCGGTGACAAGTGCAACTCTTAGATCATTAGCAACCATGAACATTAATGAATTTCCTTTAAAATTTTCATTTAAATAATCAGTATGACCAGGAAATTTAAAATTTTCTGACTGGATAGATTTTTTATTTATGGGGGCAGTAACTAGGGTGTCTATAACTCCCACTTTAATTGCTTTTATACATCTAGTTAAAGACTCAACTGAAACAGCGCCAGCTTTTTTACATTGAAATCCAAAATTAACCTTATAATCATATTGAGAAGTTTCAACTACGTTTAGAACTTCTTCTTTTATGTCTTGAGTATTATTAATATAATTTAATTTGATTTCTTTATTAAAATGTTCAATTTGAAAGTCAACTATGCTTCTAGGTGCATAAAGAATCGGGATTATAAATTCATACAAACTTTTGTCTTCAAATACTGAAAGAATTATCTCCAGCCCAACTCCGTTTGGATCTCCAATTGATAAACCTGTTTTTATTTTATCCATTGACTGTTATTAGTTCTCTTTGAATTAACTATTTTTACCCTCAAAGGTAAATAAATTTAATCGTCATGTTTACAGGGATTATAGAGAGTCTTGGTGAGATAAAATCAGTTAACAAAAGTGAAACAAATATTAATTTTAATGTTAAAAGCTCATTAGCAAATGAATTAAAAATTGATCAAAGTCTTTCCCATAATGGAGTGTGTTTAACGATAGTTAACGTTTCTGAAAATAGTTATTCCGTTACTGCTATAAATGAAACGATACTTAAAACTAATTTGAAAAACTTAAAAGCAGGAGACTTTGTAAATCTTGAACGTTCAATGAAAATGAACGGTAGGCTTGATGGACACATTGTTCAAGGGCATGTTGATCAGACTGGTACCTGCACTTCAATAGAAAATCATGATGGAAGTTGGGTCTTTAGTTTTGAATTTGATTCTGATCAAAAAAATATTACAATTGAAAAAGGATCTATAACGGTCAATGGTGTTAGTTTAACGGTTATAAATTCTAATAAAAACAGTTTTTCAGTTGCAATTATTCCATATACTTATCAAAACACAAACTTTCATAAGCTAGTTAAAGGAGAAATTGTTAACTTAGAGTTTGATGTTTTAGGCAAGTATATTGCGAAAATACTTGATTTGAATAAATAAAAATATCCGTTAACTAATCTAATATATTATGAATATTCTTGAGCTCACCACAATTCTTCTTTTACTAGCATCAATTTTTTCAATTATTAATCTAAGACTTCTAAAGCTTCCGCAAACAATAGGCTTAATGATTCTTGCGATCGGACTATCAATTAGCGTGTTAGCAATTGGCCTTATTTCTCCTAGTTTTTTAGAAACTGTAACAACTTTGATTAAAAGTTATGATTTTGAAATACTCTTAATTGATGTAATGCTTCCTTTTTTACTTTTTGCTGGAGCTATTAGTGTTGATGTTCATGAATTATTAAAAGATAAAGTAACTATACTTTTACTTGCAACTTTTGGTGTTATTTTTTCAACATTTGCTGTGGGTTCAGGTGTTTTCTGGCTTGTAGAACAGCCTTTTTTTGGACTAAACGAATTGGGCTTAAGCTATATTGACTGTTTATTGTTTGGAGCATTAATAGCCCCTACAGATCCAATTGCTGTTCTAGCAATGGTAAAGAAAATGAACTTATCGTTAACTACAGAAACACGTATTGCTGGTGAGTCCCTTTTTAATGATGGCATTGGTGTCGTTATTTTTCTTACGCTCTTTAAAATAAGGAAACAAGGGATTGATAATATATCAATAGGATCTGTAAGTGAATTATTTGCAACTGAGGTTATTGGTGGGGTTGCTTTAGGAGCTTTAATTGGTTACTTAGGTCTTAAGCTTGTTAAATATATTGAGAACGAACATGTTGAACTTGAAGTGTTAATTACCCTTTCCCTTGTGTTGTTGGTTTCAATTGTATCTCAACAATTTCATGTTTCAGGTGTCCTAGGGGTTGTTGTTATGGGGCTATTCTTAAACAGAAATGTTGATACTGATAAAAAAGAAGCTGGAGTTCAGAAAGCAATGGGTGGATACGTCTATAAATTTTGGCACTTGTTGGATGAAACCCTTAATGCAATTTTATTTATTTTAATTGGACTTGAAATAATTCCAATATTTCAAAATTTTGATTCAAGCTATTTTATGATTTCTATATTAACTATAGCTATCGTAGTTGTTTCTCGTGGTATTGGTGTTTGGACACCAATTAAATTTCTTTCATATTTTAAAAGTTTTGAGAAAAATACTGCAATGATCATTACTTGGGGAGGACTCAGAGGTGGCCTAAGCATTGCTTTAGCTCTAAACCTCCCTAATGAAATAGGTGAAGGGAAAAATCTTATATTATTTCTAACTTATATGGTAGTTTTGTTTACTATTTTAGTTCAAGGATTGACTCTTAAAAAGATAGTTAAGTAGTTTTAGTTTTAACTAGAAATTTATAATATTGATAAGAGAAATGATACTGTCACAACACTTTTGTGTAACTTAAAATTGAAAGGAAGTGTCTTATGTTTTATTATAATTATTTAAGGACAAAAGCACAGCAGGCAACCATTAGCTCAACTCGACTTTAAGTAACTCTAATTTAGCAGGTCAATGAGCCTACTTTATTTAATTTTTTTTATTGATGACTTTTAAAAGCTTTGAGCTTTTCTATTAGTTTTGGAACTACATCAAATGCATCAGCTACTATTCCATAATCAGCTGCTTTAAAGAAGGGGGCTTCAGGGTCATTGTTAATCACTACTTTAACTTTAGAGGCGTTGATCCCAGCTAAATGTTGAATTGCTCCTGAAACTCCAATTGCAATATATAAATTAGAAGCTACCGGTTTTCCAGTTTGACCAACATGTTCACTATGAGGTCTCCATCCCATGTCAGAGACTGGCTTAGAGCAAGCTGTTGCAGCGCCTAATGTTGATGCTAGGTCTTCTATAAGGTGCCAGTTTTCTGGCCCTTTCAATCCTCTTCCTCCAGAAATGACAATATCTGCATCAGCAATACTCACAGACCCAGTTGCTTTATCCAAAGATTCAACTTTAATTTTAGGATTGTTTTTAGAAATCTTTACATCAACTACTTCAGGACGTGACTCTTTTTCGTGAATACCATATGAATTATTAGATACGCAAATAATATTTATAGATCCTTTTAACGTAGTATGATTAAAAGCTTTGTTTGTAAAACAAGATCGTTTAACGACCAAAGGAGAAATGCTTATTGGAGTAGAGACAACATTTGACGCTAGGCCAGCTCCAAGTTGAACTGCCAATAAAGGCGACATATATTTTGAGTCCGCTGAAGAGCTGAGGACTAAAATAGACACTCCCTCTTTTTTTGAGAGCTCTGAAATAGTGTCTGCATATACTTGAGCCGTATAATCATTCATTGAAGAATCTTTTACTGATAAAACCTTATCTGGTCCATAATTTGCTAATTCATTTGGGTCGTCTGCGTTAATTGAGATTACCACTAGGTTCTTATTCGATTCATTTGCTAAAGCACGGCCATATGATACTGCTTCAAATGCACTTTTTTTAAATTTTCCGTTTTGACTTTCTGCATATACTATAATTGCCATATTTTATAATTTAAATAACTTTTGCCTCGTTATGTAAAAGGCTTATTAATTCATCTATGTTATCTGGATCTACTAATTTAACACTTCCTTTAGCGGGTGGTTTTTCAAATTTATCAACACTAGATTTAGAAAAACTATTTGCAGGAGCAACAACATCTAATGGTTTCTGTCTTGCCTGCATTATTCCCCTCATGTTTGGTATAATAAGATCTGATTCTTCAACTAATCCTTTTTGAGCTCCTATAACTATTGGTAATGAGCAGCTAAGTGTTTCTACGCCTCCGTCAATCTCTCTTTTTGCGATTACTTCGTTTCCATTAACATCCATTGAAATACAGTTTGTTACAAAAGGCATTTCCAGCATTTGAGCTAACATTCCCGGAACCATTCCACCATTATAATCTATTGATTCTCGTCCACAAATAATTATATCAAAACTTTCTTTTTCACATAATGACTTCAATTGTTCTGCAACACTAAAGCCGTCTAAGGCTTTTGAATCAATTCTAACAGCTTTGTTGGCCCCAATAGCTAGACACTTTCTAAGAATAGGCTCACAGCTAATTTCTCCAACGGTTACAACAGTTACTGTTGCTTGATTTTTTTGTTGAAACCAAATAGCTCTTGTTAAGCCAAATTCATCATTTGGATTTATAATAAACTGAACGCCGTTAGTGTCAAAAATCTTATCGTTTTCGACAAAATTAATCTTTGAAGTGGTATCAGGAACATTACTTATGCAAACTAAAATATTCATTTTATGCTAATTTAATTATTATCAAATTTACAACAAATAATATTAAATTTAAATTTAATATTATATTAAGAATACACTTCCTAGAGTGATTTTGTCTACCTTTAAATATGATTTTCCTATATTTATACACGTAAAATTTATTGTACTCAAAAATAATTTATTTGGAATCATCAAAACCTAAAAGAAAAAGAGGTCGACCTAGCTTAGCTCAAGAGCTTGATATTGATCGACTACTAACTATTGCACTTGAACATTTTTCTAACTATGGATTTGAAGGAGCTCAATTAAAAATAATTGCAGAAAAAGTAGGAATAACTAATTCATTAATTAGTTATCACTTTAAAAACAAAGAAGAATTGTGGAAAAAATCTGTAGACCATTTAGCCAAATCAATTGTTGAAAAATTTGAGGCAATGCGATCTGAACTTAAAGATACAGAGGGAGTTCCTATGCTAAGGTCATATACAAGACAACTGATTTACTTTTCAGCAAAAAACCCTCCTTTTTATAAATTAACATTCATGGAGATGGGTAAAAACAGTTGGAGGTCAGATTATCTAATAAGTTCAATCGTTGAGCCGTTAACTCTAATCGGTCAAAGCGCCCTTAATAAAGCGTCTACCAGTCCAAATTTTATAGCAATTCCTCAACCAAATTTTGTTAGTATAATTTTTGGTGCATGTTGTAGTTTTTTCATGCTAACCAGGCTAATAGAGCATCAATACGACATAAGCACATTTGATCACGAGCATATTGAAAAACACGCTGATCTAGTAAATCAGATTATTTTTGATTCTTTTGAATAATTTCTAAACAAAAATTATTTATGTTTTTAATTTAATTTTTTCCTTTTTTAAGCTTTCTGCTTTTTGCTTATAGCGATATTTCAACATGAAAATATGATACTTTTGTTTTGGCTTAAACCGGTCAATCTGATAAAAGTATCTAACCGTCCACTTACTTCCTTTAACTTTATTGCTGCTTCCAAAACCATATCTTATCTTCTGTAAATTATCTCCTGAGGTTTTTTCTATAAACTCAACAGAAAAATATGGATCCCAGTCCCACTTCTTAATTGAATATTCAAATGCTGATCTAATTCTTAGATACTCTTTAAAGTCATTTTGTTTATCTAATGAAGTTCTTTTTTGAAACGCTAATCTTATAAAAACTTTTATTGGTTTAAGATTTAGTTCTTTTTCAACTGCAACCCTATATCTCCATAAATTTTCAAACCCTTGAGCTTTACCCTTGTTATCATTTTTTGAATAATACCTTAACTCTATTTCAAAGTTTAAGTTTTTGGAAATATTATAATCTGTGCTAATTTCTGTGATATAGCTGTCTACAACATTAAGATCTTCTTTTAATCGATAAAGCTGAGAAATACTAAATGAAACCTCCTCTTTTGGTTGATAAATGTATGACACTGAAGACCAAAATCTTGACTCATTAAGATCCTGACTCAAAGCAAAACTTGAATAAAAAAACAGTATTAGGTAGGCTGACTTATTCAGTATTTTTATTATAAAACAAGTGAACTTGAATAATTTTAGATTCATAATCTATCTTAAATATATTATGATTTTGAACAGAAATATTATGTTCTTTAGTAATATTATTTATTGCATTATTAACATTATCACACATATTTTTTTCATCTAAAGGAAGGTTAACAATTATTTTATTTCTTGTATATATATCATCTGCATGTAATAAATATTTTTCTGCAAATAAAACAGATAAACATACAGCAACATTTATTATTATTAGCGTAAGCCATCCAAAGCCACCAATGGTCAATGCGTTAATTACGGATAGCCCTATGGTAACAAACAAGTACGTTATTTCTTCAGGAAGAACAGCTTCAGTTCTGTACCTTATAATTCCAAAAATAGCGAAAAGTCCAAGGGCCATTCCAAAATTAAGATCAACTTGCTTTAGTGTAAAACATAAAAAGAAGACAATTACGCTTATGATAAAAAAGGTAGAAATGTGTCTGCTGATTTCTTTACTGTGATGATTTATTATTTTTATGAGTATTCCAATAAAAAAAAGATTAAATAGAAATCTAAAAAGCATTTGAGCCCACTCATTATTCATTAAAGCTAATTCATTCATAATATTAATTTTTCAAGTTAAAATTATAACTTTAAAACTATAGTTTGTCAAACAATTTACTAATATTAGCTAGATTAAAGATTCTTTAGAATGAATAAGTCGATGTTTAAAATTTTTATAATTAATTTTTTTGTACTTACGGTTGTGTTTATATCATGTTCTAAAAAAGACTTTAATAGCTCTTCTTCTATTGATTCATTTTCAGTAAACCAGACAGGGTCCGATTTGCCTTATATAAAAATTACAACTCAAAACTTGATTTTGAATGAACCAAAGGTGATGGCAAATATGGAAATTTTTGAAAAAGGTGAAAAAACTTTTTCAAGTCCAATTGGAATTGAATATAGAGGTGCAAGTTCTTTTAGAATGTCCAATAAAAAATCATATGGTGTTGAAACCTGGGATGAGTCAGGAAATGATATTAATTTAGAGATATTTGATTTTCCAAAAGAAGAAGACTGGATATTAATGGGGCATGTTTTTCGAAGTCCTGAAACTATTTTTGATCCATCATTAATGCGTCATTATATAGGATATGAACTATACAGAAACATGGGGAATTATTCAAGCAGATCAAAGTTTGTTGAACTTGAAATTGGAAATAATACAGGAGCAGCTAATTATCAAGGTGTTTATGTGTTTATGGAAAAGCTTAAAAGAGATTCAAATAGAATAAATATAGCAAAGCTGAAGATTGACGATAATGATACCGAATCAATTACTGGAGGGTACATCCTTAAGATTGATAAAACTTCAGGATCTGATGTTGCGCTTGAAAATCAATCTTTAGAATATTATGAGAGTAATTGGCAGGATGATGCTAGTTATAATGAGGATATTAGTTTTAGGTCTAATTATGATATTAACGGAGACAGTCTTCAATCTTTGGACCCATTTGGACCTCCTTATCATCCATTTCAATACTTAGAAACTTACTTTTTATATGAGTATCCCAAAGCAGATGAAATTAGTTTAGATCAAAAAGCATATATCCAAAATTATATTAATGATTTTGAGACTGCTCTTGCAAATGAGAATTTTAGTTCCGACCACAGAGAGTATTTAAATTATATTGATATCGATAGTTTTGTTGATTTTTTTATTATCAACGAACTAACTGGTAATATTGATGGTTATCGATTGAGTACCTACCTTCATAAAGATAGAGGTGAAAAATTAAAAATGGGACCTATATGGGATTTAAATATAGGTTACGGCAACTCAGACAGATTGCCTTTTGATGATTGGATTGCAAACTACAATACTTATGTTCCTAATGATGCATGGCTTGTACCTTTTTGGTGGCAAAAATTTTTACAGGACCCTGTTTTTAAAACATCCCTTAAGACAAGGTGGCAAGAACTAAGAGCTAATACTCTTTCAGTTAATACAGTTTTAGACCTTGTGGAAGAAACTAGCCAGTATCTAATTGTAAATGGAGCTGTTGAAAGAAATTATAATAAATGGAGTGGAATACCTGTTGACTATCCTGGAGCTATTAACGATATTAAAACTTATCTGAATGACAGGCTTTTATGGATGGATAATAAAATAAATCAGTTTTAAAACTTCTCTATATCATGTGCTGAAGTTAGATCTTTTAAATGTTCTTTTGCTATATATGCCAATACAGATTTTTCTTCATGTTTTATTAATGTCCTTAATGCCTCTGGGAGCTCCTTTTCATTTCTTTCATGATTCATGATACAATCTTTTAAATATGGATAAATTTCAAGTCCACTAAAGCTAAATATATTCATGCTAACCAGAAGTTGATTCGAGCTATTTCTATATGAATTATGTGTTTCAATAGGAGGTTTTTCAACTATTTCCTTTAAAAAATTTTTATTATCTAATTTAATAAGAGCAAACTTTGTAATTCTTTCTTCAGGAAATTTCAAATATGAACGATCGTAAGCTATGATAGAGTGGGGTGAAGTATCATGATGCAAAAGTGATTTTAATACATTTATAGAATAAAGATTATCCGCGTTACAAACTGTAAACCTCTGTTTTAAAAGTTCAGGAAATTGATCTAACGCTTGTTGAATCCCATCAGCTGTACCCATCGGTTTTTGCCTTCCTTGAGGAATATTTTGGATTGACAAAAAGAATTTGAGTCCTTTTATTTCAGGATCAGACTTATTAAAATCTATCCATTGGTGAAAAGCTTTGTTTTCAAGAGATGTTAATATATATACATTTTCATAACCTGCTTGTTTTACATTAGAGCAAAGATAAAAAAGCAAGCTTTTACCTTTGCCATCTAATGGAATTAGTGTTTTGTGTTCTAATGAAGCGACCTCCTTAACCTTGGTTGATAAATCCACTTCATCTAAAGTTTTTTTCATTCTAGAGGATGCCCCAGCAGCCATTATAATTATATTTTTCATGTTTTAATTATTAGTTTGTTAGGTTGACTTCAAAGACATCTTTAGCTCCTGCTTTTAAAAACGCATTCTTAATATTAAGAATATTAATAGGATTAACCATTGCAACCATACATCCTCCTCCTCCCGAACCAACAATTTTTGACCCGTAAGCTCCTGCTTTAATTCCTTGCTTAATTTGATTTGTTATTGCTTCAGGAGTATTTTGAATTTCATTAGATAATAGTGCTTGATGAGAATTCATTAATTCTGATAATTCATTTTGTGAGCTATTGTTTTGTTCTAATATTTTTATTGCTTTTTTTGTAATCATATAATTTAGAATTGTCGCCTTCCAATAAGGACGAAGATCTCTGGAGAGATTGTCTTTGTACTTTATATAATCTGATTCTTTAGCATCCAAAAGAATGAAGCTTTTGTCTAGTTTTTGAATAACTTCAAGAGCTTTTTGAGCATTTAATCTCGCGTCTTTTAAAACTCCTAATGTGTTTTTGGGAATACCCGAATCTATGACTAAAAGTGATCCCAAATTACCTTTGAGGTTGATATATGTTTTTTTGGAAGTATCAATTGCCAATAATCCTCCAATAGATATAGTGTATTGATCCATAATTCCGCCAGGTTGATTGAAAAAATCTACTTCTGTTGAAACAGCCCATTTTGCAATTTGTAAATCTGTTATGGGTTTTTTCTTGGCAAATGCTTGAACCAAGAATCTTATCCAGCCAATTACTAAAGAAGATGAGCTAGATAATCCTGCATTTATAGGTAGATCTCCAGAAACATCAATACTATATCCTTGATTGGGAATAATTCCTTCTTTGCCTAAGACATAAAGTCCTGATCTGAAATAATCTCCAGGTTTTATTGTTTTTGGATCATTCGTAAATTCAACTTTAATTGATTTTTTGAAATCGAGAAGATTGACTTCAAAAAAAGAGGATTGAATTGGTTTGGCCTTTATATGTATATATCTGTTAATTGTACCTGCAATAACAGGAAGTCCAAGATAGTCCTGATGATCTCCAAAAAAACAAATTCTTCCCGGAGTTGCAATTTTAATCATATTGTCAATATATCAATTTTACCTATAACAAGTGGTAAAAAAAATCTATTTAATAGAGGTTTTAATGTCATTAAAAACTTACTCGATTATATTAAAAAAATGTTATAGCATTTTATATTTATGTTTTTATTATAATTGCATTTAACATTTGTTTTATAATTTGAAGAACCTATTCTTTTTAATTTTTAATTTATTAATTCTGTTTTCTTGTAATAAAGACAACTCGGAGTCTAATGAGATGCTTTTAGACGGGACAACCTGTTCATTAGGAGGAAATAACACTTATAATTGTTCAATGATCAAGAATGGGCTGGCTAGAGAGTTCATTGTATATGTTCCCGAATCTTACTTCTCTCAAAATCTAGCTGTTCCTCTTTTATTTAGCCTACATGGTTTTACAAGCTACGCTAAATGGAATATTCAGTATACTGGATTTCGATCTTTAGCAGATGAAAATGGGTTCATTGTAATTTATCCTCAAGGATCGCTATGGAAAACTCTTCCAAGTGAGAAAACTGGATTCTCCTCTGAAGGAAATACTCATTGGAATGTTGGTTGGACAACTGAATTAGATGAAAGAAGTACATCTGATGATATTGGATTTATTGATGATTTGATAGAGTGGTCTTCAGATAATTATAATGTTAATACTAATCGGGTGTATTCTACTGGGATGTCAAATGGTGGGTTTATGAGCTATCATTTAGCTTGTAATTTAGGCTCAAAAATTGCAGCAATTGCATCAGTTACTGGATCCATGTCGCCTAAAACTTTTTCAGAGTGTACTCCTGATCACCCTACTCCCGTGATGCAAATTCATGGACTTGATGATTATGTTGTGCCCTATCTAGGATATGAAGCCCTCTGTGAGCCGATGGATGATGTAATTAACTTCTGGGTTAATTACAACCGCTGTAATAGCTCCCCCGCAAGTCAAATTATAACTGATCTTAATGGAGATGAATATGGTGGTATTCATAAAGTATATGAAAATGGAGAAAATAACGTTTCTGTTGAATTTTATTTATTAGACGAAATGGGTCATGAATGGCCGAGGGTTAATGCTCCTAGTGATTATGGCTCATATGACATAGACGCTCCATCACTGATTTGGGAATTTTTATCAAAATATGATATAAACGGTTTGATTAATTAGACTCTGATGAATTTATTTTAGATTTTTTTTCTAATAAACTGGTATTAAAAGTGTTAACCTTTCCATATAAAAAAAATTTTGTAAGTTTATTAACGTAACCAATAAATATATTATGGAAAAAATACTAAATCAAATTTTGGATTTACCTCACATGGTGAATCAAAAACTTCCAAAAAATAATTTTAATGCTATGGTGGAAGGTTCAGAAGGCTCCTTTGGAGGCTGGGCAGGAACTTTTTATAAGATTGGCGCTTTAGTTCTTCTTCTTGGGATGTTACTCACTGCAATTACTGGTGGAATAGACGCTATTAACTCTGCAGATGGTATTGGAAAAGGCACCGCTGTTGTTTGTATGCTTATTTTAATATACGCAGCGTTTCCAATTGCTCAAACTGTAAGATCAGCCGGAGATAGTTTAGCTGGTTCCAAAAGTGGAATCGTAGATTTCTTTTTTAGAGATCTTATTGTAGCCAATATCAAACTTTTTGGCCATGCTGGAGCTTTAGTTGCTTTATTTGGAGCATTTTGCGCTACATTGGGATGGTTGTTAATGGGTACAGACCCAAATATTTCTATTGCTCCTGAATTTTTTGCTGGAGTAGCATATTCTGTTAGCCTACCTATTAATGCTGCTGCTGAATTTTTATCAATGATTCGCTTGGATTTTGTAGGAGGAGTATTGAAGGACTTTAGTGCTTGGGATGTTACTGGTTCAGACGCTTCTGGTTATAACATAGGAGGACTTGTAGCTGTTGGATGGGAATATGTTCAAGTTGCAATTGTATTAGCAAAATTATATGTTTCTCTAGCTATTTATAATTTCCTTTATGGACTTTTGAGTTCTTTGTCTAGGTGGATAAAAAATCCATCTCTTCCAATCAAAACAAGTTGATTACAAAAACTATTAAAAGCTTGTGATTAAAGTAAAAGTTATGAGAGAATAATTTTTCATTAATTAGTTTAAAACTATAAAAAACCTTCACAAACGTGAAGGTTTTTTTTACATAAACTTTAATTCTTGAGTAAAAATAAGTTCGTAATCTATATCTAGCTTATTTTCCATTTTAACAAGCATAAGGCTAGGGATTTTTATTTCAAAATATGATGTGAAATATTTTATTGGTTAGATTCTGATAGAATATTATTGATCAGAAAAATATGAGGAATTGTTACTGAAACTACAAAAGAATAAAGTATTCTATAAAAATTCTCTCCCATTATTTCTCCATACGAAACCAAAAAAATTAAACCTGCAATTGAGACCGCCCAATAATATCCACTTTTTTTCAAATACAATAAAATAGTTTTTTTAGAAACATCTTTATATAGATAATGAATCTGATCATGTATTGACGGAATAGAATGCCATATTACAAAGTAGGAGGCAAAAGAAACGATTAAGTTGGTATTGTAAAACAAGACATATATTACAAGTAAATAAAATAATTCTTTTGGAATAGAAAACCTTAAATTCTTATAATCTACAATCCATAATAAAGCTGTCAATCCCATAAAAACAAATAAAATAGTCTGAATTGGAAATTGGTTTATTTCACTCTCTATCAAAGGATTCAGTATGTCGATTACTGATTCTTTATTGGTTTCTATCATAAGCAAGAATATTACCATCCCATATAATGAAAAATGCCAAAACTTCATTTTAGAATTTGACAATTTATTGTGAAAATGTTGTTCTCCGAAATGGTAACTACTGATCAGTAAAAAGGTTATAAACCCTATTAACGGTAGGTTATACACTACCAAAAAAGCAGTAAAAGCAGTAAGAATATATAAAAAGATAATAACTGCCTTGATTTTAAAGGATGAAGTATTTAATTTGGTTGTTATTAAGGTAATATCGCAAGCGCCGTGGCCTAATCCTATTGATAGTATAAATATACTTGCAACAATTATATCAATATTTGAAAAGGAATAAAGTGATATCCATATGATAAATATTGATGATATAATTTTAATTTTAGAAAGCATAAATAGCAATTTATAGTAGGATTTGTTAAATATTCAATTAATTTTAGGGTTCAAAACTATTAAAAAATAATTATATGAACATTTTAAATTTAATGATTGAGGGTGCTCCAATAGAGAATTTAATAACTTTTACTTTCTTTATTGGTTGCATGGCTATGATGGCTGCATCTGTATTTTTCTTCCTGTCAATGAACTCTTTTGGTGAAAAATGGAGAACTTCTATTCTAGTTTCTGGGTTAATTACTTTCATCGCTGCAGTTCACTACTGGTACATGAGAGAGTATTACATGGATACGGGTTCTTCTCCAACTTTTTTTAGATATGTAGACTGGATACTTACGGTACCTTTAATGTGTGTTGAATTTTATTTAATACTTAAAGCTGCTGGAGCTCAAAAATCTTTAATGTGGAAATTGATACTTCTTTCTACAATTATGCTCATAACTGGTTACATTGGTGAAGGATTGCACAATGATGATGGCCAAGCTTGGTTGTGGGGTCTTATTTCAGGAATCGCATACTTTGCTATTGTATATGAAATCTGGTTGGGTGGTGCTGCTAAACTTGCTGCTTCTGCAGGAGGTGCTGTACAAGCTGCACACAAAACTTTATGCTGGTTTGTGTTAGTTGGTTGGGCAATTTACCCAATTGGCTATATGGCTGGTACTGAAGGATGGTACAGTGGAATTTTTGGTGGACTAGACATGGACGTTATTTATAACGTTGGTGATGCTATCAATAAAATTGGATTTGGTTTAGTTGTTTATCAATTAGCTGTAGATTCTAAATAATAAATTTTATAAATCATAAAAAAACCCTCGCAATTGTGAGGGTTTTTTTTTACATAAATTTATTCTTGAATAAAAATAAGTTCATACTCTATATCTAGATTGTTTTCCATTTTAACAAGCATAAAGTCCGGAAGTTTTATTTCAAAGTCTGAAGGTTTTATTTTAAAGTTTCCTTTTAGCATTATCTTTTCATTTGTTTGATTCCAATCTCCTGACACGTTAATTTCTTTATCTATACTGTGGAATTTTATTTTTCCAAGTATCATAAATTTGTCATTATTTAAAGTAAACGATTCTCCAAAAAAACTTACATCGGGAAATAATAAAGTTTCTAAAATTTCCATTGCGTGGGAATCCCTTGATGAGTTTCCACTATCAAAATCTTTAATTGCAGAAATTATTGCTGTTTTTATAGGTTGATTTTTTTCCATAATCAAAACGCCTTTAACATTTTTACTGGTTCCAGACCACTCGTGTAAAATGTGTTTTCCTTCATAAGAAATGTAAGATTGATCTTTACTAAGTATCCACTTTTCTTGAGGTGCTTGTTGACAATTAACATATAATGAAGTCAATAAAAAAACTGTAATAAATCTATTCATGCATTAAAATTTAAAAACTAAAACTGCTGTTGCAAAGCTTCCAAATAATGTATAGGCAGATGCCTTATGGGCACCCCTATCTCTATCGGAAAAGTAATTCGTTGAAAGCATTGCTGAAAAATGTATTGTTGCTAAAATTTTATGAGCTTTGATGGAATTTAATCCTCTTACTTTTTTGCTAATAAGCGGAGGGGGTGAAAATAAAGAAAGTCCAGCGCCAGTAAAATATCCAATGTTTACAATTTTTCCCATAGTTTTGTGTGTATCGTATAGGCTATAATCGCCATTATATAATTTTCCTCCAATAACTCCTTGAGCTATCATTGCTAAAAGTGTTGTATACCCAATAACTTGATGTGTTTTCAACATTACTCTTCTAACCTTAAGTTCTTTTGCTCTCATTTCTAATGTTAAAGGAACTATTCGAGTTTTTCTGAAAACACCTTTATTTCCCCATAAAAATCTTTGGGTGAAAATCATTCTTTCAGGAAGTAAAGGCAGCTCACTTTTATCTTTTTTTACAATCATACTGAATAAGTCATCTTCAGATTGAGCTTTTATTTGAAAGGAAAACAAAAGAGCAATAAGAATAATAAAAAAATCAGGTTTTATGTAAAATTTTACTTTTTTCAATTTAATTTATGACTTTGTAACGGTTAGAGTATTGCCAATTTTGTTGACAGAATAACATTGTAATGGTCCACTATTAGTTCCTTCGCTAACACAATCGGTTGGATAGGAGTTGTTGTGGCGACCACAAACGAAAATACTTTCAGATGGGCTATAGGACCAGGCATCCCTTGCTCCTTGATGAGGACAAAGATTATTAAATGCCAAATAAGAAGATTCTGTTTTTAGTAAAAGTATTTTTTGAGCAGTAAAGTTCATCCATCCTTGATTTGCTAATAAATCAAAAGTAGGATGAGAAAGATCAATTTCAATTATTTTTCCATTAACAGCATATCCACTATCTCCCTCAGGCATAATAACTTCTTCCGATTCTTTTGAACATGCATTCAAAAAACTCACACCTAAAATTGCCATGGCAACCCTTGGACAGGTATTGTTTAAAAACTCTCTTCTTTTAATTTTTTTCATAATCTTAGTTTGTGTCAAAAATAATAAATTTAACTATAATAAAAAAAGCCCTCACTTTAAGTGAGAGCATGATTTTACTGGTGGTTCCACCAGGATCCAAACCCGTGAAATATAGTCTCCTGCATAAGACCAGACATTTGCTTGTTAATGTCTTTAAAACTCATACATTTAATAGATTATATTTAAAAACATCTAATTTGATTAAGCGTATATTAATTGTAATCTTTTCTTTTCTTTTTACTACTTGTATTGAACCGATAGCTCCTGAATTTGATTTTTTAGAAGATTTATTATTTATTGAAGGTATGGCGTCTTCAATTGAAGGAGCGTCATATGTTAAAGTCAGAATAGGTTCAAATGAATCTGGTTATTACAAAACAGGCTTTTTCTCTAACTGCTTAGTTGAGTTAATTAGTGATAATAGGGTTGTGAAGCTAATAGAGGGTCTTGACAGGTATTATGCACCTTTAGGTTTTAAAGTTTTACAAGGAGAATCATGGGAATTAAAAATTATTTTTCCTGATGGGACTGAGTATAGATCTTACCCAGAAACTATGCCTGATGAAGTTTTAATTAAAGACATTAAATCTGAGTATGATTTACAACTATCATATGATAATAGGACCAATAGGTATATCCCAGGTCATAAGATTTTGATTTCATTTGATGATCCTATTGAAAAAGAAAATTTTTATTACTATGATTATAAAACTTATGAAGATGCTCCATATTGTGATTATTGTTATAAAGGTGTTTTAAGAGATGGAGAATGTATAAGTACAAGTGGTTACATCAGTACTTATGGTCCTCAATATTTTACTTATGCATGTTTTTCAGATTGTTGGAATATTAGATTTAACAATGAAAGTATTTCAATTTTTAGTGATGAATTTACAAATGGAAAACCTGTAAATAATTTAGTGGCTGTTGAGATACCATTATATTCAAAAAGGAATATTTTAGTAAAAGTTCAAAAGTTTAACGTGTCTTATGAAGCTCATAGATATTTAAAATCTTTAAAAGATGCTATTGGAAACAATAGCGGATTAAACGCTCCACTTCCTTCGGTATTGATTGGTAATTTATATAATCCAAATGATGAAGATGAAATTATTATGGGAAGATTTACAGTGGCGTCGGGATCAAGTAAATCAATATACATCCGTAGAAATAATTTAGCAGGTAATGCAGTTTCAGAATACGAACAAAATCGTTATGAAACTTTTGGAAATAATCTTCCTCAGCCTTTATGTGCGACTTGTTATCCAATTTATGCACCCTGTGAAGAAGGTCTATACAGAACATCAATAAAACCAGAAGGCTGGAATTCAAATATGGATAGAGGGTTTATTAATTAATAATTAATGAAAGAAATTTTTAATTATTTCTTTGTGTGTATACTAATATTAACCTTGCCTTTAAAGGCTCAAGAATATGACCTTACACTTTACGTAACAGATTTTGAAACGGGAAAGCCTCTAAGTAGTTTAACAGTTTTAATCAATTCTTCGAGCGGGAGCGGTATTACAAGTTCAGAAGGAGTTTTCTCAACTTCTCTTCCAGAAAAAGAGTATACACTTTCACTAGAGTATACAGGATACAAGAATAAGCAACTAATAATTGATTTAAATAAAGACACATTAATTTCAGTTAAAATGAATGTTTTTGAAGAACAATTATCTGAAGTTGTAGTCCTAGCAAAAAAAATGAATGAAAATGTTGAAACACCGCAAATGGGAGTTTTTAATATCACAGCTAAAGAACTGGTGAAAATCCCATCAGCATTTGGAGAATTTGATGTGCTTAAAAGTATTACATTGATGGCAGGTGTAAATAATGCAGGAGATGTAAGTAATGGAATTTCTGTAAGAGGCGGTTCTCTAGATCAAAACCTTATGTTATATGATTCTGCACCTGTTTTTAACCCAACTCATCTTTTTGGTTTACTCTCTGTATTTACTCCAGATGTAATCTCAAATGTAAGTATGTATCAAGCAAATATTCCTTCAAAATATGGAGGAAGAATTTCTTCTGTAATGGATATTAAAGTTAAAAACCCTTATGTGAATAAACTAAAAATTAGTGGTGGCATAGGCTTATTGTCAAGCAGAATAAATTTAACCACCCCATTAATAAAGGACAAATTATTTCTATTAGCAGGAGCTAGAGCTGGCTTTACAGATATTCTTTTCCCAATCTTTGTTAAAAGATTAGAGAATACAAAAGCAAATTTTTCAGACGGAACAGTAAAACTACTTTATCTTTTAAATGAAGACAATCAGTTATCTTATACTTATTTCAAATCTAATGACTTTTATCAGTTGGATTTAATTTCCACCATAGAAAATATTAATGCGAAATCAAATCAATACGATTTTGGAACTTCAAATCACACACTAAGTTGGATATATAATTTTAAAAACAATACTAGCTTGAAGTCATCAATTATTCATAGTATTTACTCACCTATGAATCTATTTCCTGAAAATGATTCGGATAATGTAATTACCTTTAAGTCTAATGTAAAATATATAAGTGCCCAGACTGAGTTTGTGGACATTAGAAATGAAAAGCTAGATTACTCTATAGGGCTTCAAACAAAAAATTACATCATTGAACCAGGCTCATTATTTCCTGGTAAAGGAAATTCTATTACACCAATTACCTTAAACGAAGAGGTTAGTATAGATTTTTCAACTTATTTTAATTTAAATTGGAATCCTCAGCCAAATTTATCTATTTCTGCAGGTTTAAGGCATACAATTTTTAATTTTTTAGGCCCTTATGATTTAGCTCAATATAATGATAGTGGTTATCAAACAAGTATTACTTCTTTTGATAAGAATAAGTCTGTAATCACATACAAAAATCTTGAACCTAGACTAGGAGCTAGTATTAAAATTGGAGAAAACAGTTCTCTAAAGGCAAGTTATGCAAGAATAAATCAATATATTCAAAACATATATAACACATCAACACCCTTACCAACCTCAAGATGGAAAACTTCAGATTTTTACATAAAACCTCAATTAAGTGATACTTTTGGCTTTGGTTTTTTTCAAAATTTCAATTCATTAGGCCTTGAGTTTTCTGCAGAAAGTTATTATAGAAGTACAAATAATACGCTCACATACAAACCAGGTGCAGATTTTTTTCTTGCAGAGTTTATAGAAAGAGAATTAATTCAAGGAAAGGGACGTAATTATGGACTTGAAATAACTCTAAAAAAACCATCTGGAAAACTCAGTGGATTTATAAATTATACATGGGCTAGAAGTTTGTTAAAAACAGATGAACAACAAACAAAAAATAAAATTAATAGTAACAAGTGGTATCCTTCAGAATTTGATAGACCTCATACTTTTAATGCCACACTTTCTTATGAAAGTGATCTTTATAATGAGTATAGTTTCAACTTCACGGCACAGTCTGGAAGACCATACACTATTGCAAATGGTGTTTTTGAATTAGGGGATTTGAAGGTTCCAATATATTTAGAGAGAAATAATGCCGTTTTTCCTACTTATCATCGATTAGATTTTTCGTGGAAAATATCATATAGTAAAGTTAGAAATACACGCTTAAAAGGAGATTGGATCTTCACACTCTATAATTTATATGGAAGAAAAAACCCATTCAACATCTATTATGCTCCAAGAGATGGAACTTCAGACAATGGATTACTTTTTGGAAGCAGTCCTTTCGGGGCTTATGATTTATCAATAATAAACAGCGCTATTATATCATTGACTTATAATTTTGTTTTTAATTAAAACCAACTCAAAAGGATTAATAATATTGTGTTTTTCGTCATTTTTATAATGTTGGGTAACGTTTTGTGTATGGTGTGTATCCCTCAGGGTATACACTATACACCTTGTTAGCATCTTTTATTTTATCCAATCCAAGGCATATAGCAGCGCATCTTCTGTAGTCTGAATATCTGGATAAACAGGTTCAAAAAGATTAGGGTTTCCATTCGCACCAATGTCATAGGCTGAACTTACGAAAATGGAATTACCAGAATTTGGAAGTGTAAACTCTAATAGTTCGCCAAAGTCATTGGTGTACTCCCCTGTTGCTAATCCAATCAAAGTACTTAGGTTATATGTTTTTACCGCATCGGCTAAAAAATTAGCACTTGAGAATGTATTGGGTCCAATCAAAAAACACGTTTTTTGGTTAAAATAGTTTTTTGGTTTTTGAGGTTTTATTAGCTCCTCTTGTACATTTTCAATGATTGATTGGTTCTCTGATTCCACGTACTCTTTCATGAAGTCTTGGCCCAGATTTTTTTCATATAAAGGGTTCGCTTGATAAGCTGCTTTGGCTTCTTCACTCACTTTCCAAAACCTGCCACTTGATTGCCGATAAGAGGTTTCGGTAATGTAAGCCAGTAATAAGTCATTTAATCCGGAATCACCTCCTCCATTTTCTCTAATATCGATAATCAGTTTAGTAATGTTTTTATCTTCAATTTCCTTAAATGTTTGTTTTAAGAACTTTTTAAAACCCGAATAATCTTGACAACTATTATAGGAAATAAGACCAACATCTTTTTTTATGATTTGGAACGTATAGTTTTCTTTCCGTTGTTTTCCATTCAGAAATTCCTGCAACCCCTCAAAATCAATCCCTGGGGTATTAAACGTGCCGTCCACTCCACTTATTTTTATGGAGAAAGGAGTTGAAATTTTTTCAGTATAAAACAAATAGATCGGTAATAACCTTTCGCAAGTGGAATTTTTAAAGGATTCTATCCCGCCTATGTACGACATACATTCTTTATAAATTTCAACCATACTAACTCCATTTATAGATTCTATAACAGCGCCTTTTAGTATTTCTGAGCTAGCCGATCTTATTACTATAAACTGTTGATTGTTGTCTGTTAATTGCCCAGTGAACGGAATATATTGACTTGCTTTTATCTCCGGGATGATAGAGGGATTTTTCCAATCCATAGCGGTGTGACCTCCACTCAATTGTGCGGCTAGTTTCATTCCAGTAGCTACAAACTTTTTCAGCAAAATAGAGTCTGGCTCAAACTCACTTAATAAAGCCTCCTTATTCTTTTTGAATTGTGCATTTTTGATTGAAAAGTATGGGTTGTAATGAACTTCTTCTATCGTATGAATCATATACTCAATATCTGCTATTGCCTTTTCCGTTGATATATAGGGTTGGTTTTGGCTCGATACGGAGTTAACAGTAAAGAATAGAATTAGCATTAAAATAAATGATTTCATATTGTTGATATACTGATTTTCAAAGTGAGCTAATCTAATTGTTGCTAACTCCTTATATGTGACAATGATTTGTTTATTGATAAACTCTTACATAATCAACTTCCATCGTAGCTGAAACAAAATCAGAATCTATGTCGTTGTTTGTAAATTGACCTCCCATTGCAACATTAAGCAGCAAAAAGAAAGGTTTCCAAAATGGCATATCGTAGTTAGTAATAAATGTATGATGCTTAACATCATCAACAAAAAAATCTATCTGTGTAGATGACCATTTTACTTTGTAAACATGAAAGCTGCTAGATTCGTTTTCAATTTTTTGTTCTCCACTCAAATAATAGTGATCACCATTTTCGTTAGCTAAATGAACTGCAGAAGAAACAAATCCAGGCTCCTTATTCCCGTGTTCCATAATATCAATTTCACCACATTGAGGCCAGCCTAATGTGTCAATATCATTTCCTAGCATCCATATTGCAGGCCAAGTTCCTTGTCCTTGAGGTAGTTTTGCTCTAACATGGACTTCACCATAGGTAAAATCAAACAAGTTTTGTGTAGTCATTCTAGCAGAAGTGTATTTTTTGTTTTCATAATCTTCTCTAAGAGCAATAATTTTTAATACACCATCTTCAATAATTGAATTCTTTCTTCTATTGGTATAATACTGATCCTCTTCATTCCACCAGCTCCCATTGTTTGGCGGGATAGTTTCTAAAAACCAGTTTTGAGGAGAAGGCGGACCATCAACTTCAAATTCATCAGACCAAATTAATTTTATTTCACCATCTCCAATTACACTATTATCAGAGGGTATAATAGGTTGTTGACTATTTAAACTCTCATTGTTAGAGCATGAGAAAATTAATACTACTAATACTAAAATTAATTTTTTCATTTACACTTAATGATTTCCTTTATTTTTCAAATATAAAATTTATTGTTTTAATACACGTAAAACTTTTTGAACAACATTTTTTTATAATTAATTTATAAAATATCTAAATATTTAAAGGCTAACAAACTCCATAGATTTTTACCTTATGAATGATAGGCTTGAAGAAGTATAAGAATTTCTACTAAAAATAGGTTTAGCAGAGCCAATGTTAGATGAAAATAAAGAGCCCCTTATTTTGCAAGTTCTTTTGCCATTGCAAATCCAATCTCAGATTTAGATCCAGATATAAAGGCTGTTTTTCCACTGAATTTTAAGTCCATAAGTTATTAGCTTTTACCTAATTTAATCAATAATTGCACAACATTGATAAACATGTAAAAATAATCATATTTTAGATCTATTATTGTGAAAACAAATATGAAAAAACAGCTCGAAACGATATTGTCTAATAGCGATAATTCGTTTAGTTTAATGTATAATCCAAGGTTAAATTATACAATTCGAATTTTCAGCCTATTTGTTTTAATAACACTGAAAGTTCATTCTCAAAAAATAAATGAAAGCTATAGAATTCATCCAACAAAAACAGATCAAATAATCAATATTGATGGTGTTTTAGAAGAGAAAATATGGAATAATGCTGAGGTAGCAAATAATTTTTTCATGATCCTTCCAACAGACGGAAAACAAGCAAGTCAAGAGTCTGAAGTTAAAATACTTTATGATGAAAATAATATTTATTTTGGAGTTGTTTTTTTTAATAACAGTGTGCAAGGAGATTATACGGTAGAATCTTTAAAAAGAGATTTTTCTTTTGGAAAAAATGACAACCTACTAATTTCAATAGATCCTTTTAATAATTTAACAACGGGTTTTTCATTTGGCTTAAATGCATACGGAGCACAATGGGACGGAACAATGTATAATGGTGGTAAAGTAGACTTAAATTGGGATTCTAAATGGGTGTCAGAGATATCTTTTGATAAAGATAAATGGACCTGTGAAATTTCAATACCATTAAAATCAATTCGATATAAAGAAGGAGTTAAAGAGTGGGGAATAAATTTTGGAAGACTAGACCTTAAGGCAGGTGAAAAGTCAAGCTGGGCTCCAGTTCCAAGACAATTTCCATCAGTTTCCCTAGCGCATACTGGAGTGTTAGTTTGGGATTCTTCTCCTCCAAAACAGGGGCGAAATATCTCAATAATACCCTACTCACTTTCAAATATTTCAAAAACTAACGACTATAAAACAAAAAGTAACAAGATAGGGGGAGATATAAAGGTTAGTGTTTCAAGTGCTTTAAATTTAGATTTTACTATTAACCCAAATTTTTCACAAGCAGAGGTAGATCAACAAGTAACAAACCTGGATAGGTTTGAACTTTTTTATCCTGAGAGAAGACAGTTTTTTTTAGAAAATGCTGACTTATTCGCCAATTTTGGTTACAAAACTTTGAGACCTTTTTTCTCTAGAAGAATTGGATTAGGTGTTCCCATAAATGCAGGTCTTAGATTAAGTGGAAATATTAATGAAAAATGGAGAATAGGTTTAATGGATATTCAAACTCAAAACATTGACAGGATTGGTTTGCCGAAACAAAACTTTGGAGTTTTTACAATTCAAAAAAGAGTTTTTGAAAGGTCTAGTATCGGTCTAATTTTAATAAATAAAGAATCTTTTTTTGATGAAAAAAATAAAATTATTTCTGATTCAAATTATACAAAATATAATAGAAATATTGGAGTAGAATACAACTATGGGTCAGCAAATAATTTATGGAATGGAAAAGCATTTTTTTTAAACACCTATAGTAGTAACCAAATTAAAAATGATCATTCTTTTGCTTCTCATTTAGAATATAATTCAACCAATTGGAAAGCAAGAATTCAACAAGAATACGTAGGTGAGAATTTTAATGCAGAAGTGGGCTATGTTCCTCGAAAGGGATATTATAAATTCAACTCTTCTTTAGGTTATTTATTTTATAAAAATGATTCTAATATTGTTTCCTATGGTCCTAATTTTTCAAGAACATATTTTTTTGACCAATCATATAATAGAACTGATCTTTTAGATCAATTTTCATATGTGATTAATTTTGCTAACAGGAGTAAGCTAAATGTTGTTTTTATCAAAAACTATATTAATTTATTACAAGATTTTGATCCATTAAGATCTAATGTTGGTTCTCTGATTAAAGGCTCTGAACATGAATGGACATCTTTTGGCTTTGAATTTACATCTAAACCTCAAAATAATTTTACATATAAAATTAATGGCTTGATTGGAGGATATTATCAAGAAGGGAAACGAAGAAGTTTATCAGCTGAATTAGGGTATCGATTTCAGCCATACTTTAGTATAAATTCAATTATAAACTACAATTCTATAAATCTTGAAAGTCCTTGGAATAAATCTGATTTTTGGCTTATTGGATCTAAATTAGATATAACATTAACCAATAAATTGTTTTTTTCAAGCCTATACCAATACAATAAACAGTTTGATTTATGGAATTTTAATTCAAGATTTCAATGGAGATACAAACCTGCATCAGACTTGTTTTTAGTTTTCAATAGTAATGAAGTTATGATTCCAGAAGAAATAAAATCCTGGAGTATTAATCTTAAGTTAAACTATTGGCTAAATCTTAACTAAGACATAATCCAATGAAAAGCAATATCTTTATATAAGTACAAACCGACTGATAATTATATATTAAAATTTTGTCAATTGTATTTCCAAGCTAGTCTTTTGGGCTTCGACCCATTCCATCAGGAATACCTTTATAATACCTAAATTGCTCTACTGGTATATCATTTATAAATCTTATTCTTTCCCTCAGTCTTTTATTTACTCTATCTTTTTCTCCTTCCGGATAGTTATTAATATCTGACCCTAAATACTTATTCCATCCACTCGACCATTGACTCAAATATTTTGATCCTGATAGTATTTTTTTTTCAACATATTTTTGAATATTTACACTGGTGTTTGTGTCACTAATATTACCTCCGTAAAAAAGAAATTCTGGGACAGCATATGCTTCCAATTTATTGTGAATTATGTCACCTTCATACATCAGGTGCCATTCTGCTGCCCTAACAGCATCAGCAGTTAAATATGCGGCAGCTCTATGATCACTTTTGTGCCAAACCTGATAATTATAGCCGGGATCAAACGACATTAAAACATCAGGTTTTATCTTTCTAATATGGTGAACTATTTTTCCAATAATCTCCTCCCTATCTGCAAACTCTAGTCGACCATCATCATAACCTAAATTAATATATTTATTTTCCGAAAGACCAAGAACCTTCATCGCGTTTATCTGTTCTTGTCTTCTTATTTTTGATAAATCATTTTTACTGATACTTAAATCTTTTGTTCCAACATTTCCAGTTGTAAGTGTTAGTATATAAATATTGTTTTGATGATCATTTAAGAGAGCTAATGTTGCATGAGACATATAATCATCATCGGGATGAGCTCCAATAAGAAGTATGGTTTTTTCTTGCCATTTATTTATTGGTATATAAGGTTGTGAAAAGCTTAATTTACAAGCAATAAAAATAAATATGATAATTATTTTTCTAATTAATTTCTTCATAAGAATTTTTATATACAATGTATTGTTTAATTAACGTATAACCAAGGAATTTAAATTATCTAATCTTACCTTTTATTAGATGTTATTAGAAAGTAGATTGATTTTTTATCTTTGAAAAAATAACTAAAAATGATATGATAGTAATAATGGGTGTTAGTGGAGCTGGAAAAACAAGCCTTGGAAAACAGCTTTCGCAACAAACAACATGGCCTTTTTATGATGCAGATGATTTTCATTCGAAATCAAACAAAGACAAAATGAAGTTGGGACTTGGTTTAGAGGATTCCGATCGAAAACCATGGCTCTTCCTTTTGGCTGAAAAAATTAAAGAATGGTCCAAAAAAGGCCAAGCTATTTTAGCTTGCTCAGCGCTAAAAGAAAATTATCGAAGTATTCTCTCAGATCAAAATAGCGGGATTACCTGGGTGGTGCTGAATGGTTCATTTGAATTGATTCAAGCACGTCTAAAAAATCGTGAAAATCATTTTTTTGATCCCCAATTACTTCGCTCACAGTTTAGTACCCTAGAACTTCCCTCTTATGGAATTTTCCTTAACGTTGACAAGCCTTTACCAGAGTTGAGTGCGTCTCTTTTAGAAAAGATAAACCCTTCAAATCCTCCAACTATTGGAGTTGTTGGAATGGGGGTAATGGGGCAAGGAATTGCATTAAATTGCGCTGAAAATAATTTTTATACGGCCGTCTATAACCGATTAGCTCCTGGAGAAGAAAGGGTTATAGATGTTTTTATTTCAAACAATTCTCAATTTAAAAACGTATTGGGTTTCACCGAATTAAGCCATTTCATTGATGCCCTTGAACGGCCACGTAAAATCTGGTTAATGATCAAAAGCGGTTCTGCTGTTGACAAACTGATTGATGAACTATTACCGTTACTTAACGAAGGTGATGTTATTGTTGATGGTGGTAATTCGCATTATTTAGATACTCAAAGAAGAGTCCAAGTACTAGAAAAAAGAAAGATTGTTTTTGCTGGTTGTGGGGTTTCTGGAGGAGCCCTTGGAGCTCGTTATGGCGCTTCGCTTATGTTTGGAGGAAGTCCCAGAGCCTATGGCCTGTTAAGGCCTATTTTAAACCTTATCGCCGCTAAAGATGCCTTGGGGAATCCCTGTCATGCTTATTTGGGTTCCGAAGGAGCTGGACATTTTGTAAAGATGGTACATAACGGTATTGAATATGCCGAAATGCAACTCCTAGCAGAAACCTTTGCGGTATTGTCTCGTCAAATGAATCACACAGAAATAGCTTCTGTTTTTAACGAATGGAACACGGGTTCGGAGGCGAGTTATCTATTAGAAATTACCGCTAAAATTCTTCAGAAAAAAGAAGGCAATTACTTCTTAATTGATTTAATTCTAGATCAGTCGAGTAGCAAAGGAACAGGTATGTGGTCAAGTTCTGCTGCCTTAGAGCTGGGAGAAGTTAATACGATGATGTCTTCCGCTGTTTTTTCCCGCTACCTTTCATTGATGAAAGCACAACGAACTTTGTTGTCTCAGAGCAACCCCCGAATCTTTAAGTCCAACACCCTTGATCTATCTGTGCTTAAAAAAGCATATGGATTTGCCCGAAAAATCAATCATATACAAGGATTTAACCTAATTGAACACGCGGCTAAAACCTACGGATGGGAGTATAAGCCTGCAGAAATTGCACGTGTTTGGACGCAAGGGTGTATCATCCGGTCTAATTTAATGGAGCGTCTTATAAAGGTTTTTTCAAAAGAAAAAAAGTTGCTTCAAAACACGAACTTCATTGGTTTAATCAGTAATGCCGAGTCTGATGCTGCCGTTTTAATTCATCATGCTGTAGATCAAAAAATTGCTTTAGATTGTTATTCAAGTGCTTATAATTATTGGATTGCGCTATGTACAGAAACACTGCCAGCAAATCTCATCCAGGCACAACGTGATTTCTTTGGCGCTCATAGCTACCAAAGAGTTGACAAGCCTTTAGATCAATATTTTCACACTCAATGGCAACAATATGATTGATTATTCCTTTCTTTTTTCAGTTCTTATTGGAGTTCTTTCCATGAGATTAATTGGATATTGTTTTTCTCAATTTTGGATTTAATTTCTTGACTCGTGAATATTTCAAAATCTATTTGCCTCCATTCAGAGCCAAAATTAGGATGGTTAATGGTTATAGCTTTCATTTCAGGATCATTAAAAGCAGGGTGAATTAAAATAATATTTAATCCGCTTTTTATATTTTCAATAAAGTCTAAATAATAATCTTTTAATCTATTATTTGAGAAGTGTTTGTAATTAGCGATGCAGATATTATCAAACACAAAATCATTTTTATTAATATTTTCTTTTGCATTTAATCCAACCATTTCTAATAATTCATTATTAATAAGGATAGGGATATTATAAACTTTTTCTAATTCTTTATAAAGGTTAAAACACTCTTTATTTATTCCAACACTGTACATATGAGAATCAATATGCGTAGGATTTAAACCGTAATCAAAAGCTTTTTGAACTTGTGCATTTAATTCTTTTTTTATTTCTTTTATATCAGCGAATGTTTTAAGTTCATTTCTAGTTTTATAGAAATCTCCATCTTCATTGACTAAGCTTTTTACACTTTCAACAGGCGAAACTGGCCCAAACTTATAATTCTCCCACTCACAAGTAAGAGTAAGATGAATGCCATAATCATATTGAGGATTTGATTTTGCAAAATCACCTATTTCTTCAAAACAAGGACATGGAGTCATAATACTATATGAATTAACTAATCCATTTCTTAGACTTTCAATAATAGCCCTATTTTGAGAGTGAGATAATCCTGCATCATCAGCATGAATAATTAGAAGTTTTGGCTCTTGAGCTCCAAATGACATTATATTTATAATTTTTTTGAGCTGCCAGATAAAGGGATTAACCGGGCTTTTAGATTTGGATCTTTCATATCCTTGTCTAGAGGAAACATAGGTCGTTTAATGTTTTTATAACCCAAACGAATCAAATCTTGATCAACTCCACCAGGAGTTAAAGCCATAACCCAGTCTTTTTGAATTTCATAGAGTTCTGGAACTAAATACCCAATTTTTACGACTACTATATCAGCTTTTTTTAAAATTAAATTTAAGTCACTAAAATCCTTTTCTTTATGATAGGGTTTTCTTTTGTTTGTTACTATAACATTTATACTTCCAACTTGAACAACAACTTCTGTTTCAGCATAAAGATCTCCTATTTTTATTTTATTTATAATTCCTTTTAATAAAATTGGAGGGGAATATCTATTATCAACTTGAGCTCCAACATAAGCTTCGATTTCCTTTCCTTCTCCAATTTTTAATGCTTTTTCTATAAGTTCAGGTCCTGGTATGGAAGCATATATTAATGAAGGTCCATCGATAGATTTAAATTCTTCTTTTTCTAAAAGTTTTTTTAGAGTCCAAGTAACATCTCCAGCCCCTCCAGCAGTTGGGTTATCTCCCATATCACTTATGAAAAAAGGAGTTTTATCACTATTAAGTGCCAGTTTAAGGCTTTCTTTTAGAGTAGTGGTAGGTGCAACAAAATCAAATTCATTTCTGTATTCCCAAAAACTATTTGCTAATTTCTCAGCAGAGGATTTCACGTTTTTTTCATTATCTCCAGTTACAACAACAACAGCGTGATTCCTTGGTTCATCAGCCCAAGCATATCCAATCCAAATCGCTGCATCTAAGACTCCTTTAATTTTTGAAGTTGGCTCAACTTGTGAATAAAGCTTTTTCCCGGGGTTGATTCTAGTACTAGTTTGTTCTCCTGGGAGTAGGATTGGAACTGGTATCCATGCTTTAAACAAAGGCTTTCCTTTTCCATTTTCAATTCTTGTCAATAAATTCTCTAATGCTCTTTGTTTGGACTCTATGGCGTCTTCATGTGGAGCCATTCTGTAGCAGGTAATTAAATCTGACTCTTCAGCAAGTCTCTCAGATACATTTCCATGTAAGTCCATTGAAGTTGAAATAACAGTATCATAACCAACAACTTCTCGTATTCTTTTTATGTAATCTCCTTCAGCATCATTTAGCCCTTGAACACTCATAGCACCATGTAAATCTAAAAATAATCCATCATAGGGAAGGTTCTGTTTAAGAAGGTTTAAGGTTTGATTTACTAATGATTCGTATGCTTCTTTAGTTACTATACCTCCAGGCAAGGACTTACCAACCAAAGTAGGGAACCAATCTGCTCTTTTTCTATTATTAGAATCTGAAGATAAAAATGGATAGCGCTCAAAAATTTCATTACCAATTTTTGGATGAAAAGCATCTTCAAGGGTTACAGCAGGAGAAAAAGTGCTAGATTCAATACCAAGACCAGCAATAGCAATTTTTGGGATAGTTGGAACAGAATCTTTCTTTAATTCAGTTAAGAATAAAATTATAATTATTAAGGAAAATAAAATTAAGGTTATTTTTTGAAAATTTTTTTTCATAACTAAATCAATTTTACCATAATATAAATATTTTTAATCATTAAATTTTACTTATCAGATTAACTCCAGGTATTTAGCAAGAAATTAATAAAATTTTTATGAAATATTTTATCAATATCTAACTCTGAATAACCTCTATTTTTTAGAATAGGTTTTATTTTTTGGAGATCAGCAATTGTATTTAGATCAAATGGACATTGCTCCTTTCCAAAAGCCCCATCTAGATCTGATCCAATACCTACATAGTCACAATTTCCTGATAATTGGCAAATATGATCAATATGATCTACTATTTTTTCTAATGAAAGATTTCTTTCTTTAGGAGTTGAAACTCCTCTTTTCCATTCTGGAATAATCATCCATGCATCTAGACAAACTCCTATGACTGCTTTTCTTTTAATTAACTCCTTAAGTTGTTTATCATTAAACTGTCTTTCATTTGGAACAAGGCTTCTACAATTGTTATGGCTTGCCCAGACAGGTCCTGAGAATCTTTCCATTGTTTCCCAGAAGCTTATATCACACAAGTGTGTTGCGTCAAGAATTAAATTAAGCTTTTCGATTTCATTTAACAATTCCCTTCCTCTAACACCAATACTTCCTGATGAGTCAGTTCCATATGCATAAGTTCCAGGGCCATAATGAGCAGGACCGATCGCACGCAAACCATCTTCATATGATTTATTAAGATGTTCCATTGATATAATCGAATCTGCGCCTTCTAAAGACAAGATATATCCAATAGGCTTTTTCGAATTATTATCCCAATTTATTATATGATTCTCAAGATCTTCTTTAGACTTTACTTGTATCATTTCCTCAAGACTTTCCATAGCCCTATACCAAGCTAATTGACCTTGAGTTTGAGCCCAAGCCTGCTCAGGAGAATTCCAGCCTGGTAAATTATTTTTAGGCTTTACATATCTGGCAATTTGTGTTGCAACACATAAACCTATATTACCATTTCTCATTGCTTCTAAAGAAACAGTTCCTTTTCCACGGTCAGGTTTATCAGTGAGAAACTGCTCTTTATCTCGTATTTCATTAACTGAAAGAATAAGATTTCTATTCCATTCAAGAGCATTCATAGCTAGGTCTAAATGTGCATCAAAAATTAAAGACATTATTTAAATTGTAAGTTCTTGATTTTACTTGCCAAATTGAAGAGACTCTTTCTTTTTCAATGGTTTGAACATACTCATATTTTGCGACTGTAGGACATATATGATATGGAGTTGCATAAACAATATCACCTACTTCATATTCATTTGCTGCAGATGTTTCCACAATTAGATGTTCCTCGCTTTGACTTATGTGTTTTGCCTTTTCAAGTCCATGAATTATAACTCTAGGTAATGGCATTTCAGATGCAACAGATTTGTGTCCTAAATCAAAGCAAAGAAGATTTTCTTGTGGCTTACTAATTACTCTTGAAACGACAAGGGCTCCTATTTCAAAATTCATTTCAGGAAAGAGACTTTCATAACCTGCGTCCCATAAAAGAGTGGTTCCAGGGCTCAAAAAATTGCCTTTTCTTTTTGAATGTATATTAAAAGTTGGAGAGCCTCCGGTTATTATATTGGGAAC
Source organism: Candidatus Marivariicella framensis (assembly GCA_905182735.1). GTDB lineage: Bacteria > Bacteroidota > Bacteroidia > Flavobacteriales > Flavobacteriaceae > Marivariicella > Marivariicella framensis. The sequence continues at coordinate 8,037 of CAJJCT010000002.1, read as the reverse complement.
TTGAACTCCTTCTTTTTCTATTTCATTTTTTATATCATCAACAAATGAATATGCTTTATCACACTCTTCTTTTCTTTTTTTATAATTGTTATGTCTGATGTGACCGTCGTAAACGTGTAACCCTTTAAAAATTAAATTTTTATTTTTAAAAATAGTTTTGATTAATTCAGTCCCTGAATCTTTTGAAAACACACCAGTTCTATTCATTCCGTTATTAATATCTAACCAGAGTGCTAATTTAATATTTGTTTCTTGAGCTATTTGAGTCATTAATTTTAACGTATTTTGATTGTCCACAATAGTAGAAAATTCAATTTTTGGAAAAGAACTTTGTAATTCAATCAAAAGCTTCAAATTCTGTATTGAGGGTTGAATAGCAAGTAAAATATTTTCAACTTCACAGCTAGCAAGCATATTAGCCTCACAAATCGTAGCACATTTAAATTTTTTTATACCAAACTGTTTTTGAAGATTGACTACTTCTTCTAGTTTATGTGTTTTCACATGTGGCCAAAGTCTACTTTCAGAACCAGCAATTGAAACCATATTTTTAATATTCCTATTAATTATTTCTGGGAAAATTATTAGGCCTGGACTTATCAGTTTTTCAGAATCAATAACGTTAAACCAATCCTTTTGATATATACCTTTTTTCATATGCCTAAGAATGTAATTCGAAAATTGCTTCTATTTCTACAGGAATATTTCCTGGGAGAATATTGCCTACAGCACTTCTCGCTCCTACACCAAGGTCTTCTCCGAAAACATCTCTCATTAGCTCACTAAATCCGTTAATCACAAATGGATGTTCCTCGAACTCTAAAGTGCAGTTTACCATCCCTAAAACTTTAACTATTTTTTTAATTCTATCTATATCTTTAAAATGTTCTTTAATTGTGGCTAACATGGTTAAGCCAACCTGTCTCGCTACAATTTTTGCTTCAGAGGATGAAAGATCTTTGCCAACCTTACCTTTCATTAGGGTTCCATCTTCTTTTAATGGACCCTGGCCTGAAACAAACAATAAGTTTCCAGAAACAATAATAGGTTTATATAGTCCTGCAGGTTTAGGAGGTGATGGTAGAATTAATTGAAGTTTTTCTATTCTTTGGGAGGGAAGTGTAATCATGTTTTTTAAATAAATAAATCTAATACTAATACTCCAATAAGACCTATAATACCTATAGAAGTTTCCATGACAGTCCAAGTTGCAAGCGTATCTTTTACAGAAACATTAAAATACTCTTTAAATAACCAGAACCCTCCGTCATTAACATGAGAAAGCATAAGACTTCCAGAACCAATTGCTAGAACCATTAATTCTGGATTTACATTAGTATTTGTAATTACAGGAACTAATATCCCTGCAGTCGTTAGTCCTGCAACAGTAGCTGACCCAACACAAACTCTTATTAAAGTGGCAATAGCCCATCCTAGCAAAAGTGGAGACAAGCTTGAGGTTTTTAATAAACTCCCGATGTAAACACTGACGCCACTATCAATCAAAACTTCTTTTAAAGCTCCAGATCCAGCTATAATTAATAAAACCATAGTAACTCCCTTAATTGAGTCAGAGCATTTTTTCATAATTTCATCCATACTCCTTCCTTTAAAAATACCAAGAGTATAAATAGAAAACATTAATGAAATCAATAAAGCAATAGAAGGATTTCCGAAAAACTCTATATAAGTAAAGAAGTTGCTTTTCTCAGAAATAAAAGCTGTTAAGATCGTTGAAATACTTATTAAAAAAACAGGAAATAAAGCTGAGAAAATACTGATGAAAAAACTTGGTAATTTTTTTTTATCAAAAACTTCAGGAGGAGCAAAAGATTTTAAAGGTTTAGCATCAACCTTTTTTATAACTCTAGATAATATTGGCCCCGAAATGACAATAGCCGGAATGGCAATTATAATCCCGTAAATTAATGTTTTGCCAATACTTGCGTTAAAAAGAATTGCAACAGCAGTTGGTCCAGGGTGAGGAGGTAAATATCCGTGGGCAACCGATAATGAAGCCAATAAAGGGAGTCCCACATACATTAAAGGAAGTCGAGAAGAAGAAGCGATGGTAAAAACAAGGGGAACTAAAATAACAAACCCTACTTCGTAAAACATAGTAAGACCGATAATGAAGCCAGAAAGCATGACGGCTAATTGTATGTTGTTTATTCCAAAGAAATCTATTAGCTTGAATGATATTTGCTGGGCTGCTCCGCTGTCTGCAATTATTTTTCCAAACATAGCTCCAAGTCCTAAAATCATAACTAACGATCCAAGTGTATTTCCAAACCCATCCTCAATCGATTCAATGACTTGATTGATTGGCATTCCATTAGCTATTCCAATCACTAAAGAAACTAAAATGAAAGAAATAAATGCATTTAATCTTCCGAAAACTATTAGAGTAAAGAGCAACAAAATTCCACAAACGACAATAAAAAGGGGCATAAATATTATGTTTTATGTTTAAGTTTCAATATAAATTTAAATTTAATAAAATTAAGTTCAAAAGCTAGTTAGACTTCAAGTCTTTAAATCAAATGATTATATTTACTAGGCCTATAACAATATAGCTTTGGTTATTAAACCTTGTTTAGATGAAAAAATTGATTGCATCCTACGGAGAGATACTTTTAAGAATAAGTCCTCAAAATCATTATGATTTAATTGAACAAACTAATTTATTCAGAACTTTTTTTGGCGGATCAGAGGTAAATGTATCTTGTAGTTTATCTCTTTTAGGGCATTCAACAAAAATTATTTCAGTTTTACCAAATAATCAACTAGGTATTGCTGCAAAAAAGAACATGCAACAATTTGGCGTTAATACAAGTAATATTTTCTTTGAAAATGGGAGAATGGGTACGTATTACTTTCAACATGGTGTTTCAAACAGAGGTGCCGAAGTAATTTATGATAGAAAAAACTCATGCTTTTCAAATAAATTAATTACAGAAGATGAATGGGTTGATGTTTTAAAACACTCTAGTCATCTAATTTTATCAGGAATAACTCCTGCACTTTCAGAATTTTGTATGACTAACATATTAAATTCAATTAAGATTGCTAAAAAATTAAAAATTAAAATAGTTTTTGATTTTAATTATAGAAGAACTTTATGGACAAAAGATCAGGCATCGAAATTCATTAATAAAATAATACAGGATGTTGATATTGTTTTTGGTAATTTGGGTGTTATGGTTGATTTGTACGATTTTAAAACAAATTCAATTAAAGATTATATTCAACTAGAGAAGGCAACTTTATCTGCATCGAAAGCTCTGTCTGATCTTGGAAATTTTGAGCAAATAGGAATGACGATAAGGAATCAAATTAATGCAAATGAAAATGTTCTTGGAGGACTCATTAAAACTTCTGATGGTGTTTTCTTAAGTAAGCCCATCAAAACAAGAATCATAGATAGAATTGGAGGGGGAGATGCTTTTGTTGCTGGAGCCTTACATGGTATAATAAATCAATGGAAAGGTAATAAAATTATAAATTTTGCAGCAAATGCATATTCAATTACACAAACTTTTTTAGGAGATATTAATATTATGAAAGAGAATGAAATTTTTAAAATTTCTTCACATGAAAACCAAGGTCATCTTACTAGATAATTTTTTATGAGTACCGAAATAGTAAAAAAAATAAAAAAAGCAGCGGTAATTCCTGTTATTGAAATTGATTCGGTTGAAGATGCAATTCCTTTAGCTAACGCATTATTAGAAGGAGGTATTAATATAGTTGAAATAACACTTCGTTCGTCTAAGGCAATCAAATGTGCAGAGGAAATTATAAAAAATGTTAAAAGTATTAGCGTTGGTGTTGGAACTCTTATAAGTGCTGATCAAGTGACTTCTGCAATTGATATTGGAGTTGATTTTGCTTTTTCACCTGGCTGTAATCCTAAAATAATTAATTTAAGTATAAAAGAAAATCTATTATTTATTCCAGGTATTTCAACACCAACAGAAATAGAAATTGCTTATGATAATGGCTGTAATATTTTAAAATATTTTCATTCCGAAAGCAATGGAGGCTTAACTTATTTAAAAAATATTTATAAACCATATAATCATTTAAATTTAAAATTTATACCCACCGGAGGAGTTAACTTATCTAATTGTTTAAATTACATTAACAATGATTTTGTATTAGCTATTGGAAGTAGTTGGATAGCGCCAAAAGAATTAATTAAATCTAAAAATTGGAATTTAATAACTTCAAATGCAAGAAGTTTTTTAAAAAAAATCAAAAATCAATTTCACTAACCATCTCTCCACCTACATCTTCAGTTTCAAGAAATAAAGCGCCATTTTCTGCCCAAAAGAAACAAGTGGAACAAACAGTAAAAGGAGAAGTAGCTTTTTCATTATTCTTAAATGTAAGAAAATTAAAAATACCTGAACTTACTGAAGAAGATATGCATTTAGTTGCCCATAATTATGGGTTTGTATTTATTCCCCACTGTTTATCAAAATCCTCATCATTGCTTGAGCAGACTCTTTGCCAATTAATTTAATCCGATCTCTTGGAGTATCATCGCCTATTTCATAGGTGACACCTACGGCTTTATGTGCATAAAGAAACCAGCCTTTGGAAGTGGGTTGTCTACTATTACTTGGCTTTTCATTTACTTTATATTCAGGGATTCTTTCTTCTAAAGAAGAAAACCATTTAGGTAAAAATTCTGGTAATGCAGTTAACTTTCTTTCTATATTAGTATAGAAAACATCATAGTATGTAGAGTGAAAATCAAGTCCCAATAAAAGTTTTGAATTATTTTTATTAAGGACCTTTGTAATGTAATCAACTGTAGTTTTTATTTCAGATTGATGATAAAAAGACCAATCTCTATTTGTATCTACACCCCCAGCATTATGTCTCCAATGACCAAGATCAACTCCATCTGGATTCATAAGTGGAAAAGCTAAAATTCTATAGTTATCCAAAAAACTTGATGATAATTCATTTTCTTTAAGTATGGTTTCCAAAAATGCTTTAAAAGCAAAATACCCTGTTACCTCTGGAGGATGTTGACGAGTTAATAAAACAATAACTGGTTTATTCTTTGGCAAACCTTTATAAATATCTAAAACTTTAAAAGGTCGATTTAATTTAGTTTTACCTATTTTTTTAAATCTCACATAGTTTTCTTTACCCTTAACTAAATCATTTACCCAATTATATATAATACTACTGGTGTGCAATTCTTGTCCAGAAATAATTTTAGGTGTTTCATTTATCGTAAGAATTAATGAGCTAATATTTTGATCAAATTTGAAATTTAAAGAATCGACTATTTTCCAGTTACCATTAGATTTGATTTTAGGAATATAACGATGTTTGTATCCCTCAGGGTATTTAAACCTCAATAAAACTTTTTTAGATGAGGAGCTCCAAATCTTAAAGGCATAAAAAGGACTAGGATTAATTGGCTTATTCTCTGGCAGAATTGATAAAACATAGGTGCTGTCATTTAACTGATTAATATTATTTAAACGAGCACCTTCAAAATCATTTGAAAAATATACTCCTGATTCATCAAATGAGAAGATTCTCTTTTTCTGAAAACTAATTGATCTAGTTTTTGTATCAACATATTCCTTAAAAACAACTTTAGGCGCTGAAATACAACCAATTAATAAACAAAAAATTATATAATATTTTAATTGATTTATTGATTTCATCATTGATTAGTTTTATTTACAAATTATGAACTTTCATTAAACATATAAGACATATCAGTTACACTTGGCAAATCAATCAGTCGTATGCGTTGGGAAGAGCTAATTGGTATACATCTAAAATGTATAAAAATTAACTCCGAATACCCTATAAACATTGATTATTCCCATTGTGCTTTTTCTTTTATTGATCTTGTGATTGTATATAATATTATAAGGGCAATTGCTATATGGAAATATCCATATAAGTCTGGCACACCAAGATCTAATGACAAAATCATATAAGCCTGAAAAGCATTAGTAAACAAAATAGCAAGACCAATTTTTTTAGCAATTGAAGTTGCGGCTAAATTATCAGACCCATAATTAGGTTTAGTAGGAATGGTTAGAATAGCTTGAGCGATAAAAGCCATTATAATGGGTAAATGAAATAAAGATTGATCATCCGAATAGGCAATTGATTCTCCTATAATTGGCAAAAAACTAAATAAACATATACCTAATAAGAAAGGAGTTCTTTTTAATTTAATTGAGCCATATAATGATAGTAATATAAAAGTTATTCCAGTAACTGTAAATAAAATGTCCGATGGATTATTCATAAATAATATAGTTTTTTAATTGTGTTAGTTATTCATAAATGTAAGAAAAAACAGCAGGCTAAGAAAAAGTTATACCCTTCCTAATAAACTAAGAATTTTTTAGAGTTAGTATTCCATCCACTTTGAGACTTGTAATCAACAAAGAAAATTTTCAAATCACTTTGTGATGCATAATCAACAAAATATATATTTTTATCAGCTTGAGACTGATATTCAATAAAATACCATAAGCCTTCATTTCCTTTTGATTGTGAAGAGTAATCTACCTTAAAAACATTAAGGTCAGCTTGAGATTTATAATCAACTACATAAACTTTTATATCTGCCTGGGAAGAATATTCTACTGAAAATATTTTTTGAGAAACAGCAGCTAAAGGAACAAACAGTAAAAGAAGAAGTAGCTTTTTCATATTCTTAAATGTAAGAAAATTAAAAATACCTGAACTTACTGAAGGGGATATGCCTGTTATTTAACCTTAATTAAGTTGAATTTTATAAACTTTTGAAAAACCAGTTACAAAAAGATTTTCTTCATTTGTATCAAAGGCACAGTTTGTCACTCCTCCACCCAAATCGATAGTTGCCTTTAACTCCCCCTTTGGTGATATAATAAGAATTCCATTGGGTCCAGAAGTGAAAATATTACCAGAAGAATGTACTTTTAAACCATCGAACCCTCCTTCGAATTGTTTACTTAACTCCGTGCCATCAAAAAATAATTCACCTTTATTAGTGGCAACATTGAATCGCATAATTACCGGATTATCAGCATCTGAATTATTAACAAATAAAAATTTTTCATCAAGGGTTAGTGCAATTCCGTTTGGCAAAGTCATTTCATTTGAAATCAAACTTAAGTCTCCAGTAGAACTAAGTTTATAAACCCCACTATAGTCCAATTCCTTGTACTTGTTATTAAAACTTTGACTTGCAATATCAAAAAAACCGTAAGGAGGATCTGTAAAATACACATCTCCATTTTGACTTATAGCTAGATCATTTGGACTATTAAACCTCATCCCCATATAGTTATCTACTAAAGTTGTAAATGAAGGTGTTTTTGTGCCTATATTTTCTATTACGGCTAATCTTCTATCTCCGTGTTGACAAACTACTAATCTTCCATTATCATTAAAAGTAATTCCGTTTGCACCAATTAATCCTTCTTCAAAATTTGGAGCATAAGCAGTATAGCCACTTGGAACTATATACTCTTCAACTCCAGTGTCCTTGTTCCATTTGAAAATTTTATTCTGGGCAACATCAGTAAACAATAAAGATTTTATTTTTTCATCCCATAATGGTCCCTCAGAAACAAAAAATGAATCTGCTATGACTTCAATTTCTGCTTCTTGATCAATTATGCTTCTAATAGATTTATCTATGATTTTAATTTTATTATCATCATTTGAATTTTTGCAACTTAAAAAGCAAAAAGAAATTATTATAAGAAATAGTCGGGTGAGTCTCATCTTAATTGATTTATAATTAATATTTCTGAAATATAATAAATATAAGAAATTAAAAATACCTGAACTTACCGAAGAAGAAATGCCTTATTTACATTCGCCCATTGTATAGGTTTCTATGCCCCAAGCACCAGCCATACATTGATTTGAATACGTTTTATTATTACATCCACAAACAGGATTATAATCTTTTGTACAAGCTATTTCTTTTATATTTTCATTTTCCTTACACTCATTTGAATTACTATTTCCATCACCCTTAAAACAAGAAGT
>CAJJCT010000001.1 GCA_905182735.1 Candidatus Marivariicella framensis | reverse complement strand
CTTTCACTAAACAATTGAATCCAATCACTGTTAAAGGGAACAATATCTGGTTTGTTCATTCGAAAAGTTTTATGATTGGAGTTTTTATATTCATAATAAGACTTCCAAAATGCTTGGACAGGAATGGAGTTTACCGCTTTATATCCTCTTCGCTCTTTTTCAATTGCTATTGATAATATTTCCGCTTTATAATCCGCTCTTATCTCCTTTTTGTCGATAAAGTATTTCTTGATACTTTCGTAGCTGATGCAATTAGAAAAGTTAGATTGATTCTCACAATAAGATTTCGGGGCGATTAATACAATATAATACATATCGCATTCTTTCTTTTGAATATAATTTTCTCCTCTCTCTTTATACCTTTCAAATTGGCTGTCTTGGAAAGAAGCGTCGATTTTGTTTTCAACTAAAATAAAGTTTGTTTTAGTTTCTATAGAATAAGACACCAAAATATCTGTTTCACCGAGTCCGTAATCAGAAATACTTCTATATGCCTTTATTTTTGTAGTGGGTTTTTCCAAGTTGAGTTTATTTATGAACCATTTACAAAAGTCTAAACTAACATTAAGTTCTTCAACGATTAATAAATCGATATCTCTTTCTTGTACAGACTCAACCGGAATAAAATTATAATCCATTTATTTTAATTTATACTAATTTAAGAAATTACACACAGGCATATCTTCTTCTTTTAAATCAGGTAAGAAAAACTAACACCAATGAACTAAAATTAGATAATCCTAAAAAATAAATAAAACAGATATAAATTGTATCTAGAACATAAGGTGTGAAAGTTGAAAAAGTTGGTGTACTTGGTGTAAACTTGGTGTAAACACTACACATAACATTTATAAACACTTATTTATCAGTAAGTTAAATAAAATTAATATTTACTGTATCGGTAAGTAACTGATTAGCAGTAAAATTAATGCTTACCAAGGCATGCCAAAAATGTCGGGTGAATGACAATTTATTACACTTATAAACTAAAAATATTTAATTAACATTGTTGTGTATTTTAAAACATTTATAATGAAACAGCCTGAATTAGGTAAAACAATTATTGAATTAAGAAAACAAAAAGGATTGACTCAGGAAGAGTTGGTTGAAAAATGCAATATTACTGTTAGAACAATTCAAAGAATAGAGGCAGGTGAAACTACACCAAGAACCTACACAATAAAAACGTTACTAAATGCTATGGATTTTGAATATGAAAAAGTATTTGGAAAGGAATATAAGGCAGGGAAGTTTGATAAAATACTTAGAATATTTCCAAGTAATTTGAAGCAAGTCTTAATAACTTCATTTATAGCTGGAATAGTTTACTTTATTTTTGGTTTTGCAGAGACCGTATATTACGCAATATCTTTTTCTCATTTATCTTCTGAAACTAATTGGTCTGATTTACCAATGAATACCTATGAAAGTTATTCAAGCAATACGACTTACACTCTCATAAAAATAATATCAGTTATATCATTTAGTTTTTTTATGCGAGGATTTGTATTAATGGGAAGTTATTATAAAAATTATTTAGTCGAGATAATGGCTTTTTTGATGATAGTTATTAATATAATTTTTGAAACTTCAGAAATAGTATCTATCAATTTTGATGATAGTTTATTCTCTTTTGTTTTAATAGCTAAAGCTTTTACATTTGGAATTATTATGATTATTTTCGGAGTTGGAATTTCAAGGCTAAAAACATTAGGGAACTTGTCTAAGGTAACAGGAATTTTAGAGATTATAACAGGAATTTGTTTTGCAACTGTTTTTCTATCTGTAATTGGTATAATTACTTTACTGCCTTTAGAATTGTTAGAACTGTTATTACTTTATAAGGTAAGTTCAAAAATTAAACCTAATTAAAGGGTAGGAACGATTACTATTCAATAATTGGTAAATCTTCTTCAGTAAGTTCAGGTAAGAAAAACTAACACCAATGAACTAAAATTAGATAATCCTAATAAATAAAACATCTATAAATTGTATCTAGAACATAAGGTGTGAAAGTTAAAAAGTTGGTGTACTTGGAGTAGACACTTTACATAACATTTATAAACACTTATTTATCAGTAAATAGCAAGATTTTATAAAATTAGTTAAAGAAAGTAATTCAAGTTCAGTACCTAATTCCTAGATCAAAACACGCATCAGAAATAAGTGAAGATTTGCTAATATTAATAGAATAGGTTATATTTAAATAAAAAGATAAATTATGAAAAAACTACTATTTATTACTTTAACAGCTCTTTTTATTTCTTGCTCACAAGGAATACACCCAGATTATGATACCAATGTAGAGTCTGTTAAAACATTTCTAGAACTACAAGGGACAGAAACTGACCTCCAAGCTCAACTTGATCTAGTTCATGAAGATCTTATGTGGCAGCCTGCTTTTCATGGTTCTCCCCAAATTGGAAAAGAAGAATTTGGTGAATATCTTAAAGGTTGGCACGATACAATGGAAGGTGTTGTTTATAATCCTACAAATTATTTACCTGGTGTTTTGGCCGAAAGTGGTCTGCCAGATGGGAGTGTAAGGTCTTACGGAAAGTGGACTGGAATTCACTCTGAAACGGGCAAAAGTTGGGAGCTAACCTCATATCACACATGGGATTTTAAAGATGGTCTTATAATTTCAGGAGGTGATTATTTTGACGCTGGTGGCCTACTTGCTTCACTTCAAAAAGTCTACCCTCCGCCTCCGCCTCCAAAAGAATAAAAACTTTTTACATTCCATTAAAGTTATTAATTTTAATTTCTTGGCTAAAAATGGTTGGGTTATCCAGGTCCAATATTTAGCGGGTTTAAGCTCTAGTATAAAGTATTGTTTATTGTAGATGTTTAATATTGCTGCATTATTTTACTAGGAAGACCCTCTAATTAAGTTTAGAGTTTCTATTTTAAAAGTTAATAAAATGTTGCTAAGTTTTTAGACTAGTAGAATCAATACTTTCAATCTGATTTAGTTATTTTTTAAAGACTGAACCAATAATAAAATGACTGACATTAATGATTTTTTCATAGTTGCTTTTTTATAAAAAATAAATACACATGAGTTTTGATCAAATTTATTTGACACGATTGTATTTTTTCAAAACATCAATAAGTAAATCATGAGGAAGAGCATATGCTTTATTTCCATTAATTCCCTCCATAGTTTCAGCTGCAATCATAGCGTTTATAATCGCCTCTTCTACAACTTGAACTGTTGCTTCAAAAAATGGAGTAATTAAATCATTTGAAAAAGTTTTTACTGTTGTTGTTTCATCTCGATTAAAAGCATTTTCATTTGCAGTTGAAAAAGCTAAGAAAATATCTCCAGAACCATTACTTCCCCTTCCTCCAACTAGTCCTATTCCCAGAGGAATTCTTTGTGAGATTCTTTTTAATTGATGTGGAAGAAATGGGGCATCAGTTGCTAATATAACAATGATAGATCCATCTCCTTCAGTAATTCTTGACTTTGGGGGTCCTTTGTAGACAAAATTTAGAGTATCTATTAACTCGAGACCTACTGGCACTCCAGAGATTGTTAAATTTTTTTTACTTCCAAAATTTGATTGAACAATTACACCCAAAGTGTACTTTGAATCTTTAATTTTTATGATTCTTGAAGAAGTTCCTGTCCCCCCTTTAAATCCTAAACACCTCATTCCAGTTCCTCCACCGACATTTCCCTCATCAATTTTACCTCCCGAAGCATTATTTATAGCTTCTCTAACATTTTCTTCTTTAACATGAAAACCATATATATCATTTAAAAATCCATCATAAGTTTCACCAACAACTGGATAGGTATACCACCAACTTTCACCATTATACCAATCGGTATCTACATACCATTTTAAAACTGCATCTCTAACAACACCCACACTATTTGTGTTAGTTATCATAATTGGAGTTTCAAGAAAACCTGATTCTGTTACCCAAGTTGTCCCTGTCATTTCGCCATTACCATTTAAACTATACCAATTAGCGTATACTGGACTAAACTTCTTTGATCTACCCCTAGGGAATATAGCAGTAACTCCAGTTCTTACAGGTCCTTTTCCAATAATATTTGTTCCACTATTAGAGATAATAGTGCTATACCCTACTTCAACACCTTTTACATCAGTTATGGAATTGTTTACCCCAGTTATTCCACTAAAAGGAACTCCCAAATCTCTTGCTCTTGGTTTTTGACCATAAGATTGATAGTGAATCATTATTATAAAAACAAAAACTATTCTTTTCATTATTCTTGAATTTTAGTGTATTTATCTAATGCTTTTCCAAACTCCTTAATTGCAAATTTTGTAAAAAAATATGTTTTAGGCTCTCCATCAATTCGTAATTCAACTGGCGAATATTTACCACTTTTAATTTCATACATTTCATTTATCACAGTTTGCTTAGTTTTTAAAACATAAAACATGTCATCGCAAAGAGCTTTTATTCCATCGATGCTTTTCAGAACTGTTGATTTTTTTCCATTTCGAATATAGTTAAACTCTACTCCTTGGGTCCATATTGAACCATCTGAATAAAATGCAATTTCAAAAGTTCTATCTCCATCATGACCAACATATGATTCCCAAATTAAATCCTGTCCAAAAGAAAAAGATGAAAAAAATAAAAGAAATATGAATATTCTATTCATGATTTAAAATAAATAATTAAAGTTATATAATTTTAACACTTAAATTTACTTACCAAACAAAAAACCTTCTAGTAACTAGAAGGTTTTTTGTTTATTTATGTTTCTTTAGAAGATTATTCTTTAGGATACTTTCTAATTCTTTTAGTTTTATTTCCATCAAAATACTCTACATACTTTTTATCTTTTAAAATTTGAAAATATTGTGTTTTTTTAGTTGTTCCAACAATTCTCCAATATACTCGATTTTGTTTTATATCATATTTAATTGATTCAACCCCAGATTTAAAGCCACCATCGGGTATTTCATAAAACATTAAACCATTAGAATAAGTAAAGTAAAAACATTCTTTATTTTTTCCTTCACACCATTTTCCATTTAGATATTTATTTGGATCAAAATCCTGATTAAAGGTTAAAAGAGCTAATAAGGTAAGTAGTGTTTTCATTTTTTTATTCTATGTTTCGAAATTAGGTATAACTTTTTATAAAAACAGTAAGAAGAATATTACGCATATTGCTAAGTTAAACAATTTAAAATCAATTAGTTTTATAAGACAAGTATATTGAGAATTCTAACTACTCAGTACCATAAAGGTCAAGGACTTATGAGGCCCTAAGGGCTATATCAAATAACAATACTTCGTCAATTTTACCTTTAAACCTGAGGATCAACAGAATTATGTCTCCCAATTCTAAAACTTTAATTATCTACATTTCCTTGTGTGAAGTTTTATTGAATTACTGATTTTCTATATGTGATAGCTACTCTAAAGCATTCGAGTCGTAAACCACCACCTTCTTCCAAAGGTGTTTCGCTTCTTCTATAAACTTAAGATGGGTTAGATCGGTTTGATAAGCCGCTTCTGCTTCAATAGAAGAGAAAGTAATTAAATACAAATATGTATAACTACTGTCAACCACTTCGCGTTCACTTTTTTTTGCAGGTTTTCCTAGATGAGACTGCACTCCTTGCGGATTGGTTGCCATTAATTTTTGTATTGCCGTTTCAAATGCAACACGATCTTTCTGGCTTTCGGGATTATTCAACCAAAAGAGCACTGTGTGAATAAGCGGTTCTTTGATTGTTTCTGTTTGCCCAAAAGAAACAAGCGAAACAAACAGTAAAACAAGAAGTAGCTTTTTCACAGTGATGGATTTTACTTAAATGTAAGGAAATTAAAAATACCTGAACTTACTGAAGAAGATATGCCTAATCTGGACACGTTCCCCAGATTGGTTTGTTAGCATCTGTTAATGCTGAATTATTTGCAAAACTAACAGGCTCACTAGTAATATTCGTAACACACCATCCTGTTAGATCTTGATTGAATGCAGTTGCTTCATAAAACATATTCCCCATAAAAGTAACATTAGAAGTATTCCAACTCCCTATATCCTGGTTGAATGCTGTTGCCAGATTAAACATATTCTGCATTTTGATAACATTAGAAGTATTCCAATTTCCTATGTCTTGGTTAAAATTGGCGTTGAGAAAAAACATACTAGCCATATTAGTCACATTAGAAGTATTCCAACTCCCTATATCTTGATTAAAAACAGTTGCTTCTTGAAACATCCCATTCATATCCGTAACACTAGAAGTATCCCAACTTCCTATATCTTGATTAAATGCAGTTGCCTTCTCAAACATAGCATACATAGTAGTAACACTAGAAGTATCCCAACTCCCTATATCTTGATTAAAAACCGTTGAGCCGCGAA